>JAPOWG010000116.1 GCA_026707745.1 Chloroflexota bacterium | reverse complement strand
GCGACTAAATGGTCGCGTTTGTATTTTTTGCCCTCACCCCCCGGCCCCCTCTCCCATAAAGGGAGAGGGGGAGCGCGTTTGGCGGGGATGGGATTCGGTGCGGAACTTTCGCTACAAGCGAGATTTTTTCGCAGTATTTTATTGGAATTACTGAGGGCGCAGAGGGGATCGTTTCGGGCGGGTTGGTGGGTCGCGTAGACACTGACTGTCAACAGCGGTGGGCGAGCCGGCGAGCGGCGCGGACATGCGCTGTCGCTGGCCCGAACAGGGTTCATAAAATAGGGGGCAGGGAGCACGGGTAGGGTTTTGGGCGGCCCCTGTGGATTTCGAGGTATTTTAATTTCGAGCGATTTCGATACGCCGCTTGGGTTTTCCAGCGCTTGAATCAGGTTTATGGCTGTCCTATAATCGAGCGCTAGTTTTGGGCGTCTCTTTAAGTAATGGCTGACAAAGGAGCAGGCGTTTGGCGCGGAAACCTGCGGACCAATCGGTGGATCGTGAGGATATTCTTTGGGCAGCGGCTGAGGTATTGCGGCGCAAGGGTTACGATGCCACGACCATGAAAGATATCGCTGCCCAGGTCAATCTGACCGCCGCCAGCTTATATCATCATTTCAAGAACAAAGACTTCTTGGTGCTGAGTGTGCTGGAGGTCGGGCATGAACTGGCGATGGAGAGGCTGGAACGCATCGTCGACTCGGACAAATCTTCTAGCGAAAAGTTCGCCGCCATGGTTCGCTCGCATATCGTGAGCATCAGCGAGAATGTGGCGGTTGCCGCGGCGATGGTCTTTGAGATTCGGGCGCTGCTCAATGTGAGTCAAGATACCAGGAACGGCAAGCGCAAGTTTCATGCCGAGTACGTCGAGCGGCGCAACCATTTCTTTGAGCGCCGCGACTATTTTGAGAGTTTATTTCACGATACGCTGGTTGCCGGTATTGAAGCGGGGGAGTTTCGCGCAGTTGACGCCGCGATCGTGACCAAGACCATTCTGGGCGCGCACAACTGGATCAGCGTCTGGTATCGCGAGGGCGGGCGGCTCACCGGCGAAGAAGTGGCGGATGTGATGGTGGACTTTTTTATGTCGGCGTTGCGCCGCGAGGAAAGCGTGTCAAGACCCCTTGACGAATAGCAGGGCTTGGCCGGTTCCGCGCCCATCAGAAAGAAGGCAATAGATGCAAAGGATCCTGATCACAGGCTCGAATCGGGGCATCGGCCTTGAATTGGTCCGCCAATACCTAGGTGAGGGCGATGTCTACGTGTTCGCCACCTGCCGGAACCCGGACAAGGCGCAGCAATTGCAAGAATTGACAGAACTTTATGCCGGTCTGATCCAGGTCTTGCAAATGGATATCAATGATGAAGACTCGATCGCAGCGGCTGCGTCCGTGGTCGCCGCAAGCGTTGAGGGACTGGACCTGCTCATCAACAACGCCGGCATAGGCGGCGACGACCATGGGCGACTGATGGGGCAACTTACGGCATCCGAGGTGGGCAGAGTCATCACGACAAATGCCGTGAGTCCGCTGATTGTCACGCAGGCGTTTCGCGGTTTATTGAAGCGCGGATTGAATCCGCGCGTCGTCATGATCTCGTCCGGCATGGGCTCGCTAGAGCGGACGGCCGGCCGGTCCTACGCCTATCGCATGAGCAAGGCGGCGATGAATATGGCGGCGCGAGTCCTGGCATTTGATGGCGCGATGGCCGGCGTCACGTCGGCGACCGTCAATCCCGGCTGGGTTCGAACTGACATGGGGGGAGCAAAGGCCGCGCTGGCGCCGGAAGAGTCGGCGAGGGCGTTGCGCGCCCTGTTCAAGCGGCTGAGTCCCGCCGACAGTGGCAAGTTCTTCCAGTACGACGGCAGCGAACTGCCTTGGTGAGCGTTGCCGCCGCGGTAAGGCGAGAGCGGGAATCAAGAACGAAAGGCGATAGCGTAAATGGGAAGGCAAATCAAGAAGGCGGCGGTCATCGGCTCCGGGACTATGGGCGGCGGCATCGCGTCCTTGTTGGCGGGCGTGGGTATTGAAACGCTGCTGTTGGATATTCCGCCAAAAGACAGCTCGCCCGAGGACGGCGCAAGGGTCCGAAACGCGATTGTCAACGGGAATTTGAAATCATTGCAGAAAATGCGCCCGGCGCAGCTCTACAGCCCCGACGATCTGGCGAACATTCGCGTTGGCAATATCGAGGACGACCTGGAAAAGGCAGCCGAGGCGGACTGGGTGATCGAAGCCATCGTCGAACGTTTGGATATCAAGCGCGCGCTGATGGCGCGCCTGGTCGACTGTGTCAAGGACGATGCCATTGTCAGCAGCAATACCTCCGGCATTCCCATTCATCAGATCGTCGCGGGCTTGCCGGAGGGCTTCAGTCGGCGCTTTCTGGGGACGCATTTCTTCAATCCGCCGCGTTACCTGCGGCTGCTGGAAATCATCCCGCACGCCGGTACCGATCCCGCCATTGTCGACTTCATGATGCGCTTCGGCGCCAATAATTTGGGCAAGGGCACGGTGCGCTGCAAGGACACGCCCAATTTCATCGGCAATCGCTTCATGTCGCTTGCGGGCATGCAAGCGACCAATTACGCGCTGGATCACGGCTATAGCGTGGAAGAGGTGGATGCCTTGACGGGCCCGCTGATCGGCCGTCCGAAAACCGCCACTTTCAACCTGAACGATCTGGTGGGCTTTGACATCGCGGTGGGCGTGGCGCGCAATCTATATGAAGCCATTCCCGATGATCCGGCGCGCGAGATATTGACGCACCGGAAAAATGCCGAACTTTCGGACAAGCTGCTGGAACGCGGCTGGCTGGGACGCAAGACCGGCAGAGGCTTTTATCACATGCGGCGGGACGGCGGCAAAAAGGAATTGTGGGCGCTCAACCTGGATACGCTGGAGTACGAGCCGCCGAGCAAGCCGCGGTTCGACAGCGTCGGTCAGTACCGCAAAGTTAAGCCGCTGGGCGAACGCATACGGCTGCTGATCAACGCCGACGATCGCGCGGGAAAATACCTCTATCATTTGCATGCCTTCTTGCTGGCATATGCCTCGCAGCGCGTGCCGGAAATCACCGACAGCATCGTCAATATTGACAATGCGCAGAAATGGGGTTTCGCGCATCAAATGGGTCCCTTCGAAATCTGGGACGCCATCGGGGTGGCCTCAACCGTCGATCGCTTTGAAGCCGACGGTTATCCGGTGGCGGATTGGGTCCGGGACATGCTCGCCGCCGGCCACGACAGCTTTTATCAACGGGACGACTGCGGAAAAACTGTCGGCTATTACAGTCCGCAGGATGGTACTTATCTGCCACTCCTCAAAGATCCGCGGGAGATCACCGTGGCCGACTTGCGCGCGTCCGGCGCCGAAGTTTATAGCAATGGCGACGGAAACGTCTACGACCTGGGCGACGACGTTTTGCTCTGGGAGTTCAACACCAAGCAAAACAGCATCACCGCTGGCCTGATCGAATCGGGCTGGCAGGCGCTGGACCTGCTGGATTCGCCCCAATACCGCGCCTTGGTCATTGGCAATGACGGCGAGCGCTTTTCGATCGGCGCCAACCTTGATCCATCGGCGCTCATGGCGGGCCTTGAAGGCATTGAAAAGGTGCTGGTTTCCCTGCAGGATTTGACGAATGCCCTGCGCTATGCGCCCAAGCCGGTCGTTGTAGCGGCGCATAACATGGCGCTGGGCGGCGGCGCGGAACTGGTGATGTCCGGCAGCGCGGTGGTGGCGCAGGCCGAGCTTTACATGGGGCTGGTCGAGGTCGGCGTCGGCCTAATACCAGCGGGCGGCGGCTGCAAGGAGTTGGTCCGGCGCCTGGTGAATCCGCTGGCGAGCGCCGGCTCGGACGATAAGATTGCGGGCTTGCAACGGGCATTCGAGACTATCGCCACCGCCAAGGTCAGCGGCAGCGCCAAAGAAGCGCAATCGCTGGGCTTCCTGAGCGCATCGGACAAGATTGTCATGAATCGTTCGCATTTGCTGGGCGAAGCGAAGGCGCTGGGGCTGGCATTAAGCGAGACCTATCAGCAGCGCAAGCCGGAAGCGGTCTATGCCGCGGGGCGCGACGCCTACGCGGCGCTTTTACTGGGCGTGGCGGGATTCCAGGAAGCCGGTTATGCCAGCGCGCATGATGCCTTGATCGCGCGCAAGCTGGCGTACATTCTCACTGGCGGGGCTTTGGCCGAGCCGCAGTGGGTGGAGCAAGGGTATCTGTTGAATTTGGAGCGTGAAGCGTTTTTGAGCTTGATTATGGAGACGAAGACGCAGGAGCGGATCATGCATATGCTGCAGACGAACAAGCCTTTGCGGAATTGAGTTATTCTGCGCGTGCTAAAGCTCTACGTCGGCAACCTTGAGCGCGAAACGGCGAAAGGCGTCAACTCTCCTTAATCGCTGAAGGTCTGGAATGGCTCTTGCGATCATTTCTGCGTGTTTCAGATCATGATATGGGCGTCCAACGTTTTCATTGAAGAGTTTGGTCATACGCTTCTTGGGATTGCCACGTTCTGGATTCCGTTGTCGTTTGATGTTCACCTTGTGAGTTGGTCTTGACAATACTTTGCTGATTGCTCTGTTGTCCGCCAGCAGCCATGCTTCCAGTTCTTCTTCAATGCAGACCAGCGCAACCTTATCCGACCCTACACCAGCCGAAGTTAGCGAAGCCATGATGCCATCGCGGTCTTCCTTGCGGCACGGTTTTGCGCCTCTTTCGCGCCAAGCTGGGTACAAGTCCCAGACTACGAGCACACGCGCGCAGCTATCTTCGAGGAGTTGCGCAGCGACAATCCCGCATTCGGCGATCAGGTTCGGTTTGTTATCAAGGGTTTCGCTAATGATTTCGAGGTCTGGTCGGATGCGTTTTGCCAAATGCTCGCAAACCTTGCGGTCGGCGCCTTGGGGACCGCATTCGAAAATCATGCCGACTTTCATACAGTCTTCTGGCGGTTCAGGTTGCCCATTGTGTACAGTTTGCCGGGACCAAACTTTTCCGCCCAGTTTTCGAGCGCAGGGTCGTCGTCCGGGCGAGAGAAAACCGGTCCTTTGTCCTCAGTACGTTCCACCACAACAATCGACCACAACGGCAGTAAATCAAGCAGGTAGGGTGAATGTGTTGTCACGATTACTTGTGAGCGACCGCTTTCTACTACGTCACGTATCTCGTCGACGATCAGATGAACGGATCGAGGGTCAAGCCCGTTTTCGATCTCCTCGATGACGATGAGCGGCGGTGGTTCTGGATGGCGGAACAGGGCCAGTAGTGCCAGGATTCGTAGCGTGCCCGTTGAAAACAGCCAGCCCATGACCTTGAAATCCGCCTCGGTCATTTCCAGATGCATCTGCCGCCCCAGTATGCCTGTCAGAACAGGTCTCAAATCGCGCATGTAGGGCAAGACATATTGCAGCGTTTCCAGGATGCCTTCGAAGGAGTCGGGGTACCACTGAAGGATATGATGCAAGTACTCAGCAATGTTTAATCCGTCGCTTTGCAAGCGAATCGGTCCCGCGGTACGTTGAATCGGTTGCGGCTCTCCCATTAACCATGGATTTAGCGCCAAAAATTGCCAGTTGAATTTGATCCCATACCCCATGAGATCGTTAAATCTTTCATCATCCTCAAGCCCTTTGGCATAATAGTACAGTCCGCCTTGTGAAATGATTGCGTCACCTGGACGGATACCAAATTGCATTTTTTTGTTGATGTACTGGATCACTCCCTCTGAGTCGCGTTCAAGGACTTTTCGCCCCTTGTAATAAATGTTTTCCTTTTCGATGAAGATCAATTCCGAACTCGGATCCTTATTGACTTTCATTATCGTTCTGTAGTTCGATGCTTCGTTGTTTTGGGAAAGTGTTGAAACATTTAGTCCGCGAAGGTCAAACTCAATTGGGCTGATTGTAAGCAAATTCTCATTTGTATGACGGCCAAAGTCCATAGGCGGATTGACAATATACTCATAACCCCGCCACATCTGCATAGCCTTATCAAGCCCATCTGTGACAATGCATTGGTAAGTCTGCAATCCTTCAACAAGACTGCTCTTGCCTGAGCCATTGTCCCCAATTAGCACAGTCAGCGGCGTAAATTTGACGACGCCGCTATCCTGTATCGCTTTGAAATTCTTCAACCGAAAGGACTTCAGCGCTAATTTATTTGCCATCTCAGTACTCCATTTCCCGCTAGCGCTCATATTACCACAGCCCGCGCGCCGCATTGACCCCACGCCGAAGTTTGCTAACATAAAGCCAGGCTTCATTCGAAAGGACAAAGACATGCGCCAGGCAGTCATAGTGGCAACATCCCGCACGGCGGTCGGCAAGGCGTTGCGCGGCAGTACCAGGAACGCGCGCTCGGATGATATGGCGGCGACGGTCATCGCCGATCTGCTCGACAAGACAGAGGGCAAACTTGATCCGGCCGATGTTGACGACGTGATCATGGGTTGCGCCATGCCGGAAGGATCGCAGGGCATGAACTTCGCGCGGGTGATCGCCTTGCGCGCCGGATTGCCGGTGGATACGCCCGGGCAGACGGTCAATCGTTTCTGTTCGAGCGGCTTGCAGACCATCGCGCTGGCTGCCAACAGCATCATCGCCGACCAGGCGGATGTTGTGATCGCGGGCGGCGCCGAATCGATGTCCTCGGTGCCGATGACCGGGCATCACTTGAGCCCGAATCCTCACATGGCGGAAAAGGATCCCAATGTCTATATGAGCATGGGGCTGACCGCCGAGCGGGTCGTCAGCGAATTCGGCATCAATCGCGAAGACATGGACAGGTTCGCGTACGAAAGTCATTGCAAGGCAGCCGCGGCTACCGACGCGGGCATTTTCGCCGAGGAGATTGTTCCATTCGCCTGGGAAGAGACTGTCGTCGGCGATGATGGCAGGCCGGCCACGATAAGCAAAGTGCTCGACCATGACGAACATTTGCGTCGGGAAACCACAATGGAAGCGCTGGCCGGGCTGAAGCCGGTTTTCAAAGCGAAGGGATCGGTGACGGCAGGCAATTCCAGCCCCTTGAGCGACGGGGCGGCCGCGGTAGTCGTCATGGACAGGGAAAAGGCCGAAAAGTTGGGTTTGAGGCCCCTGGCTCGATTTGTCGGGTTCTCGGTCGCCGGCGTGCGGCCGGAGATTATGGGCGTCGGTCCGATTAAAGCGGTGCCGAAGGCGCTGGAACGATGTGGCATGACGCTGGACGACATTGATGTCATCGAGCTTAACGAAGCATTTGCTTCGCAGTCGCTGGCGGTCATGCGCGAACTGGAACTGAATCCGGAAATCGTCAACGTGAATGGCGGGGCGATCGCTCTCGGTCATCCCCTGGGATGCACAGGCGCCAAGCTGACGGTGCAGCTCATCAACGAGATGAAGCGGCGCGAAAGCAACTATGGCATGGTCACGATGTGCATCGGCGGTGGCATGGGTGCGGCGGGCATCTTCCAGAACCTCAACTAGCGGGGGCTTTACGGCAGCATGTTGTCCCCGGGCAGGGGCAAGCTGAATGCTACAATTGTCCCGCGCCCAAGTCCCTCGCTTTTGACGTCAATAGCGCCGCCATGCGCATCAATTATCGCCCGGGCGATATCCAGTCCCAATCCCCTTCCGCGACTGCGGGATTGGTCCGTCCGGTAGAATCGCTCGAAGATATGCGGCAAATCGGCCGGATCAATTCCCAGGCCATCGTCCTTCACCGAAATCCGGAAGTATTTGTCCCCTTCCAATGTCGCGGCGACAATCACCTGTCCGTCCTCCGTGTGTTGAAGCGCATTGTGCAAGATGTTTCCCAAGGCTTGACGCATTCGCGCCGGGTCAAGTTGAAGTGCTGGCAATTGAGGGAGCGGCTGCAAGGACAAGCTGACTTGCCGCGCTTGAGCCTGTGGTTGCCATCGTTCAACTTCGCTAGTCAACAGTTCGCCAATAGCGCATGGCTCAAGGCGGAGTTGCAACTCGCCGGAGTCGGTCTCCGCCAGCCAATTCAAGTCATTCACAAGATTGCGCAGCATATCCACTTCCCCGATGATTTGCTGCGCCGCGCGGTCGGGCCTTTGCAGGTCATCCAGCAGCGCCTTGGCTTCCAACTGAATCACGGTCAAAGGCGTATTGAGTTCATGGGAGACATCATTGATCAAGCGTTTGCGCAAATCGCGCTGTCTTTGCAGGGCGCTTGTCATTTGGTTAAAGGTGGCGCTCATCTGGCCCAATTCATCATTCGACGTGACCGGCAGCAAAGTCGCGTCATCGCGCTGGGCTATCGCTCGGGTGGCTTTTGTCAAAGCGGAGATGGGCGCGGTAATGCGTCTCGATAGCGAAGTCGCCAGTGACAAGGCAATGATCAAAATGAGCAGGCCGCTAGCGACGAAACTGAGCAGCAGTTCACGCAGAAAACTGATCGATTCCGTTTCCAGAAAGTTCTGATTGACATCGACGTAGACAGAGCCAACGGTCCGGCCGGTCCGCAAATCCAGTATATTCCTGGGCTGGCCAGACAAGGCCGGACTCGTCGCGCCGATTTCAAGTTGAGAAAAATTATCGCGGATGATCCGTCCGGCAAAATCAACAATGACGACGCGGATCCTTTCGATGTGAAAACCTTCGTCGTCTTCGCCGCCCGATTCGCCTTCATGCCCTTCGCGACTCTCGGTTTCATGTTCGTAAAGATAGCCTTGGGCCAGCAATGCCGTATCGACAGCTTCCCAGCCATTCTCCGACGTGTAAGCCCGGCTCAACTGCCGCGCTAGAGCGCTCGCTTCCGCACGACCCAGCCCGCTCACGAAGGCATCGAGTTGCCGCTGGATGGTGAAGTAGCTCGCCGCTAGATTCCATGCGACCGTCAGGGCAATAACGATGATCAACAGGCGCAAAATGCGCCAGCGCAATGTCATTGTCCCTCCTCCACGACAAATCGATAGCCCGTGCCATAAACGGTTTGAATCGGCTGATGACCGCCGATTGCCAGTTGCTTGCGCAAACGAAGGATATGATTATCAATCGCCCGGTCAAAGCCATCAAAATCATTGTCCAAAGCCAGCGTGATGAGTTGGTCTCTTGTGAGGATCTGATTGGGATGGCGCATGAAAGCGAGCAGCAGGGCAAATTGTGTCTGGCTCAAGGAGACGGGTCGCTCGTTGATCGTCAAGCTCTGGGTTGTTAGATTGAGGCTGATGTCCCCGCAGGTCAGGACTTGTTGGACTTCGCCCTCCACCCGGCGTAATACGGCTTTGGCGCGAGCGACAACTTCATCCGGGTTAAAGGGTTTGACGATATAGTCATCCGCCCCGCTTTCCAAGCCCGTGATCCGTTCGGCATGCGTCTCCCTGGCTGTCAGCATGATAATCGGCACATCGGATTCCCGCCGCAAGATATTACAAAGCGCAATGCCATCAAGGCGCGGGAGCATTAAATCGAGGATGATCAGGTCGGGGGCCAGGCCCCGGGCGGCGGCAAGACCGGCCCCGCCGTCATAAGCGACTTCGGCGCTGAAGCCGGCCCGCTGAAAATAGATCTTTATCCAGTTGGCAATACGTCTGTCGTCTTCAATGATCAGGATGGTTTGGTTCATGATGCCTCGCGCCTGAGTATAGGTCTTAGAGAGCAACTGGTTCAAGGTTGAAGGGGATTCTTGCAGAGCAATCGCACCAGATTATTTCTTTACCACCGAGGACACCGAGAATTGCTTGCGAAATAGCCCTTTTCTTAGTGTCCTTGGTGTCACTGTAGTGAAACTGAATGTGGTTCATTTTGATTTCAACCGAATTCGATACATTACCTACCCGCAGCCTAGCAATGAAATGTCGCAGAATTATCTCAGTGCAGGGGCAATTCGCCGGCGCTTCGGGCGTATCGCAATTTTCCTTATGGGTCTACACTGGAGGGCATAGTTTTTTGGGCGCAGTGACAGGGCATTTGGGCAATTCCCGGGGGCAGAGGATGTCCGCGTTTTATACGAGAGTGGCGCGCTTCTACGACGCGGAGAACGCCGACAAAAGGGATGACTTGCAACTCTATGGGGAACTCGCCGAGGCGTACAAAGGCGATATCCTCGATGTCGGTTGCGGTACCGGCCGCGTACTGATGCACCTGGCGCGGCAAGGGCATCAAGTCCATGGCATCGATAATGATCGCGCCATGCTGGACCGACTTGAACTCAATCAGCATCAGTCGGCGCAGCTCGATGGAAAGATAAGCGCCATCCATGCTGACGTCTTGGAATATGAATATCAGTCGCGTTTCGCCTTGATCCTGCTAACCTATAATGTACTGATGCACTTTCACGAGCAAGAGCGGCAGATCGCGCTGTTGGGCAAGCTGCGCAGCTGGCTTGCCGATGACGGCTTGCTGGTCATTGATCTGCCCAACGCGGGTCCCGCCTTCGCATCGCAAGATACCGAGGCGCCTACGTTGGAGCGAACCTTTCTGGATCCGGAAACGGGGCACATGATTATGCTGCAGTCCCTCAGCTTCATCGACCGCGCGGAGCAACTGCTGCATGTCGAATGGATCTACGACATAATCGACGGCGATGGCGCCGTCAAGCGGCTGTTCGCGCCACACAAACTTCGCTACTTTTTCCTGGCTGAACTCAGATTGCTTTTGGAACGCTGCGGTCTTGGGCTGGCGGCAGTCTACGGCGATACCGACCGCGGGGATTACACATCCGATAGCGACCGCATGATCGTCTTCGCCAATGCAGTCTGAGCGCCTCGCTATGACATCGTTTGCTCGCGGGGGATCATCCCTTTGCCGTCGCTTCCTGTTTTTGTGCATCACGGCGCTGCTTGCGGGATGTACGCTGACGGAGGCTGATCCAACAAGGTCCGCGCCTACGGCAACGCCCTTAGCGCCGCGGCCGGATGCGGAACCGACGATCGAGATATTGTCCTCTGAAGAACTTTATAGGGACGACGCAAGCGTCATTGGTCGCACGGACCCGAGTTTCGCCTCCTTGCCTGTCGACGCGGTGCTTCCGCCGGCGCCCCTCGGGGATTCCACGCGTCGCGTCAAAGTCGTTTTGGAAGACGGCTCCGTGCTGGAAGGCGAGCGCTACGGCTTCAGCGTGTTGCGCCAGCCAGGAATACTGATATTGAGTCGGGAGGTTTCCAATTGGCGACCGCTGACCAAGCGCTTGGCGGAGCGGGGTTTTGTCGTCTTGGCCCTAGAAACCGGCGGTTGGCTAGAAGCTCAACACCTGAGTACCATACTGCGCTCGCTGACCGCCATCAGCAAGGTAGACGCAGGCTGGATTGCCATTGTTGGCGCGGAACACTCCGCCGACCTGGCGCTGCTTGGTTGCGCTGTCAACGAATTGTGCGACGCAGCCGCGCTCCTCAGCCCCTTGTCGCGGGATACATTGCTGAACATGCTGTTGAGTTATGGGGCGCGTCCGCTGTGGCTGGCTGCGGCAAAGGACGATGCCGAAGCCAACGCCGCGGCTCGGGCGCTGGCGCGATCCGCTGCTGGCGAGGCGCAGTTCCTTGAATACGATCGGGGCCGGGGTGTAGAATTGCTGGTCAATCAACCCGAAATCGCCGACCAACTGGCGGAGTGGCTGTCATTGAATCTTGGCGGCTGAGGCGCGCCCGGTCCGCTGCCTTTGAAAGGGGAGAGATGTCGGAATTGCTCAATTATTTCACAGATCGCACAGAATCCATGCTAGAGGCATTGACGGAGATGGTCGAGCGCGAGTCTTTCACGCGGGAGAAGGCGCGGGTCGACCGGCTCGTGGATTGGATGGGCGAGCGATTCCAAGCCATGAAAGCCGATTCGATCCTGCGTTATCCGCAGGGTGAATGCGGCGATTTTTTGCTGGCCAAGTGGAACGCGGAGGCGCCCGGCAAGCCATTCCTTTTTCTGGTCCACGTCGATACCGTGCATCCGACCGGATCGCTGGAAAGCATGCCGATCAAGATCGAGGACGGGCGCTATTATGGTCCCGGCGCCCTTGATATGAAGGGCGGCGCGGTCATTGCCCTGGAGGCCATCGACGGTTTGAGCGCGCGCGGCCAGTTGCCGGCTCGTCCCATTCTCTTTCTGGTGACCACGGAAGAAGAAATCGGCAGTCCCGTTTCCGAGCCGCTGATCAAGCAATTGGCGGCGGATAGCGAACTTGTGCTGGTGATGGAGCCGGCAACCAAAGAAGGCACGATCAAAACCTGGCGCAAGGGGGGCGGCAAATACGAGTTGATCGTGGAAGGGCGGGCTGCGCACGCCGGCATCGCGCCACAGGAAGGCATTAACGCCATCATTGAATTCGCGCGGCAGGCGCTGGAAATCAATCGGCTGAACGATCTCAAGTATGGAACATCAGTCTCGATTACTTTGGTGGAGGGAGGCTCCGCCGGCAATGTGATTCCGGCAAGGGTCGAGGCTCATATTGATACGCGTGTCATGACGATCGACGCGATGGAAAACCTACACGATGCGCTGAGTAATCTCTATCCCAAGATGCCCGGCGCAAAGGTGATTTGCAGGCGGGGCGGGCATCGGCCGCCCATGGAACGTCGCCCGGGCTTGTACAAAAAAGCGGCGGCCATCGGCGACAAGCACGGGATAACAATATACGAAGGCGGAACCGGCGGCGGCTCGGACGGCAATTTCACTGCGGCCATGGGCGTAGCCACGCTGGATGGCTTGGGCGCGCACGGCGATGGCGCTCATGCGACGCACGAACATGTTATTATCAGCAGCTTGCCGCGTCAGGCGGCATTGATCGCGGCGCTGCTGCTGGAGTGGAATGCGTGAGCGCATAACTGTCGATATCATCATTGATTCCGATTCTATTCCGTCAGTGAGCTGTCAAAACGACATGAAAGGGAAGACAAACATGTACCAATCTGATCTGTTTTCAATTAACATATATGTTACCGCTTTCTAATAATTCGAGTTTCTTCCATGGCAAGAGATTATTATGATGTGCTCGAAGTGTCGCGGTTTGCGAATATGGGTGAGATCAAGCGGGCTTATCGCCGTTTGGCAAAGAAGTATCACCCGGATATCAGCCAGTTCCCCGGCGCTGAAGAACGATTCAAAGAAATCAATGAAGCCTATGAAGCGCTATCTGATAAGAGGAAGCGAAAGAGTTATGACCGGTCGAGCAATAAGGGTAGTGACCAAAAGCAGAATGCTAAACAGAGAAGTGATTCAGACCAGAATAATGACACTGGCGGCAAGGAAAGAAAGCGGCCGTCACAACAAGAGAGGCGAGCGGAAACCCCGCGGAGGGAAAATATGTACTCTGATTCAATCGAAAACAATGATCTGCATAGCCTTCGAGGAATTAGAACCGGGTGTTTATTAGCTTTTTTTGTACTTTTCATAATTTTTCTTGTGTCGCCACAAATCGCGAGCTTCTTTTTATCCATAAGCCGCGCGGCAAACCATTCCGCACACAATGAAGTTCTGGCATCGTTCCTAGACCCACGTCCTACTAATTTACCCTTGCCTACTTATACGCCTATGCCGACCTATACACCGCTGCCAACACACACGCCTCGCCCGACGTATACTCCTTATCCAACATCAACGCCTATCCCGCCAGCAATAATATTCCAACGGTTAGAGTCGCAGGCTCAATTAGTGGTTGTGCAAAACGATATGATCAATAGGGGTTTCCATGTGGGAGTTGCCGAAGGATTGTGTAGTCATGGAGCTGACTTTAGTGCACAGGGTGTTATAGAAGCTGGCATAAACTTTGATGACATTAACGATGAAAATATTAACTATGATCCATCCAGCCAAAGCTACACGCTGAAACTGCCTGCGACTGAGTTTACCAGTTGTCGCATTGATTACATTCGCCTAACCAGGGCTGATTTCAGCATGTGCAATCCTGACTTCGACAGAGCGCGTCAATTTGCGGAGTTTCAGGTCATGCTGGAATTCGTCGAAAAATCACGGGAAGATGGGCTTTTGGAAGAAGCAGAAGAGCGCAGCACACTGATTTTGGGAGATTTTGTTCGCAATCTTACCGGCAAGCCGGTTCATGTTACATTTGAAGAGCGCGAAGGCGAACCCACGATGTCAGCTTCCTGCCATCCAGAGATCCCTGGAGACTGGCATTATGACAGAAGCCGCAATGCATGGAGAAAACGAGACGGTCGCTAAGTGTTTATTATGCCAGTTATCGTGGCTACTCCAAAGCGTATATGCTTTGTGCCAAATGTGAGTATTACGCTAAATCTCGACGTAGTGCTTCCACACTTCCAAATCCGAGCCAAGGGCGAGCACCGATATAGTCAGGTGTAGGCGCATTGTCGCAATCGTACAAGGGAGGTCGGGCATTCTTGGCGCATCTTCCCCTTTTTGACGCGCGCGGCGACGCTAGAATTGCCATGTTTATCGGTTCAAATTCTGTTCGCGCGATGGAAGTCCTGTTCGTTACCGCATTTGCGCTTTCGCTAGCTTTTGCCGTCCAGCCCGGCGTCATCGGATTTGAAGCCTTGCGGCGCGGCATCGCCGGCGGTTGGAGCGCCGCCCTGCATGTCGAGTTGGGATCGCTGGTAGGCGACGCTGTCTGGGCGGCGCTGGCGCTATTGGGCGCGTCGGTATTGTTTCAGAATCGTTTTGTGACCCTGCTGCTCGGGCTGTTTGGCTCTGGACTGATTTTGCGCTTCGCCTGGGATGCCTGGCGAGCCTCGCGCCACGACGTGGAAATCGCCGCGGGCGGGAACGCGCGGGGCAATCATTTTGTCGCGGGCGCTGTGCTTTCTCTTTCCAATCCACAGAACATCACAGCCTGGCTGGGCATGAGCGGCACTATTGTCGGCTTGGGATTCCTCAACCCGCAGCCGATTCATCTCTTGGTATTCTTCTCGGGATTCATGATCGCGCAGGCCTGTTGGTGCTTCTTTTTCGCTACGGCCGTCGAATACGGTCGACGACTGCTAACCCAGCGCATTTTTCGCCGGACAAACCTCGCCTGCGCGCTCTTCCTCGCTTATATTGGCTGTCAACTGTTTGCGCAGACCCTGCAACTGGCGCTGACTTAATCGGAGCCAGTCACGAGGGGCGACTGCGGGGAATTTCGCCGACAAGTCGCGGGATGTCGTTAAATCTCGACGTAGCGCTTCCAGACTTCGGGGCCCGAACCAAGCGCGATCACGAGATAGCTGGTACGCGGGGTTTTCGGTTCCCAAAGCAGACGCATACCGGCGACATTATGCAGTCGGTTGCTCTTGCGATGGTTGCATTTGGAGCAGGCGCAGGCGGTATTGGACCAGGTATCCTTGCCGCCCTTGGATCGCGGAATGATGTGATCAATGGTGAAATCTCGCTTGCTGAGCACGCGGCCTTTTACCAGCGTACCCATCTTGACTCCGCAATAGATGCAGGTGTAGTTGTCGCGCACGAGCACACCCTTGCGGCTCCAGTGAGATTTGCGGCGCGGGACGTTGACGTAGGACCGGAGCGCGATCACTGAAGGAACCTCGAACTTGGTGCGGACCGTGTTCAAGTATTGCCCGGTCTGTTCGACGGCGATCGCTTTACCCGCAAGCAAGAGGTTGATCGCGCGCTGCACCGTTATCACGGACAGGGGTTCCCACGTGCTACCGTTGAGCAGCAGGACTCGATTCTGCAAAACGATGGACCTGGCCACTAGACCTTGAGCCTCTCAACTTGCCTGTCAGATCTCAAGTATTGTTTGCAACCTATTATATACATGAAATCCGCGCTTTGACGAATATGTATTTCGTGACAGATGAATGCCGGCCTGCCGGCTTACCGCTTGCAGTCACGAGGGGGCGGCGCCCTTGATTCATCTCCGTGTTGTCGACCGATTCGCTTTACTCGGCTCTTTCCTCGGGAACTGCCAGGACGGGCTTTTCCAGGATTCGCAGTTCGGGCTTCCTTCGCGCTCGATTCTCTTCAAGCTCGTTGATGCTCTCTTGGGCGATGTAGCTCACTTCTTTCAGCCAACTGATGAGTTGCGCGGCGCTCTCGAAATCCATGTGGCGCCGCCAGCGATCTTCGCAGATAGCTGAATGCAGCTCGTCGAGTAGTTCGTAAGCCAGGTGCAGAGGCCTGGCGCTTTCAAGATCTTGTACCTGTTCCGGTTTGTTGTCGCTCATGCTTGTCATGATGTTTTCGTCTGCTCAGTTTCGATCCATATTCAAAAAAATAAAGGGCGTGTGACTTTTGCCGTCTCACGCCCTTTGCATGGCTTTTCTCGCAGGTGACAGATTCCTACCTCAGCGGTGGAAACTGTCGTCGTGAGATCGACACTTCGATTGATTCGTACTGCCAGCCGGATTCATATTGCCTGCGCTGCGACCGCTCCTTCTACGAGTCACATCCTCGGCGGTGACGGTTGACGTCTCCCCAATTGCCGCCGGTCGACCCTTTGAAGAGGCGGGCGGGCGCATTGCCGTTACACGCGAAAGGGTACCGGAACGCGGGCGCGCTGGCTGAACCTGGCTTTGCCTATGTTGGCTGAAACTGGTCATTTGTCCTTTTGGAGCGCCAATTCAAATGCGCTCATCCCCCTTTCCGCGAGTCTAGGCAATTGGAAATTGCATCGGTCGTCGGTTCATTCAAACCTTCAACAGCCGCTCGGCGGCAACGAATTTGGGCTACCGCACTCACACAAAACAATTAACTTGCTCGGCTACCGCAGATCGCAGTTTATCAAAAAAGTATGTCATTGTGGCTCTAACAAGTCAATTACGGCGATTATTACAGTTTTGGACTAAGCTTGTTTCTCGATCACGGTCGAGTCCAACATGGCTCGAATGCTTTTGCCGGTGATAAACACGCGGCGCATCCCGGCCGGTTTGCTAACCTGCAAATGTCCGTTCTTGATTAATCGCTTGAGCGTGCTCAGGCTGACGCCGAGCAGTTCGGCCGCTTCTTGCCGGTTATAGACCGCATCGGGCTTGATATCGAGTTTCTGGATTTCCGCCATCGTCCCTTCCTTTCTTGGCCAGCCAAGAGCGCTGGCAAATGGCTTTCAAAAGACACTTTATATTATATAGAGTTTATTATGTTCCACAATGGTTCACATTTTTCCAATACCGCGCAGAGCGGATTTTGGAGATTCTGAATCCGTCGGGGGCCGTATAATATGGAATCTACGCCAGCGATGGAGACTGACCATGCGCGACAGACCAAAGGTCCCCGACAAGCGGATTGTTGCGGGTCTTGAGAGTGCCTACGGCATTTCGGTAAGGGCTATAGAATTCTTGCCCATAGGCAATGACGCGGCCGCAGCGGCCTTCCGAGTTCGCGGAGAGCAGCGCGCCTTTTTCTTGAAGTTGCGGGTGGGCTCCCCCAATCGCGCCTCGCTAACCGTTCCGCATCATTTGCGGTTGAGCGGCATCGACAGTGTGGTTGCGCCGCTGGCCACAATTACGGGGGCGCTTTTCGCTGAATTAGACGAATACAGCTTGATCCTCTATCCCTGGATCAAGGGCGAATCCAAGTTGGGCAAGACGCTCCGCCCGCGGCAATGGCATGAATGGGGCGCGATTATGCGCGCCATTCATCGTACATGCCTTAGTGAGGCACTCAAAGCGCAATTGCCTCAAGAAGAGTATGGCAAGCGCTGGCCAAGCAGACTGGAGAAAGTCGAGCGCGCGCTAGGGCGAATTCACCAGCCCCACGCATTCGCAGATGAATTGGCGAAACTCTGGCGGCAAAAAGCCGCGCAGATCGCAGAAGCGCGCGAGCGCTATTTGTCCCTGGGATCGCGCTTGGAAGCGCGAGGCTATGAACATGTCATTTGCCACGGCGATATCCATCCGGCCAACATCATGGTCGACGCCGCCGGCGCCATTCACATCGTCGACTGGGACGAGGTCATACTGGCGCCCAAGGAAAGGGACCTGATGTTTTTCCTTGTCGACGGTCATCCACAAGATGCCGTGTCCGCGTTTTTGGAGGGCTACGGTGATTGCCAAGTGGACAAGTTTGGACTCGCTTACTACCGTTACGACTGGGTGCTGCAAGAATTCTGCGACTACGGCGAGCGCGTCTCCCTGTCAAATGAGTTGAGCGAGCGCGAATTGCAGTTTTCCATCGATGAATTCAAGCGGTTGTTTTCGCCTGGAGATGTGGTTGAGTTGGCTGAAAAAGCATATCGGGATAGCGGCAAGCCCTGATTCGGCGTAGTCCTCGCGTAGGCGTCGCGTAGGCTTGGCATAGGCTTTTGCGCAGGTCAGTAGTCAAAGAAGCGTATAAATCAAGCGCGCGTCTCTCCTTGATAATGTGAGCAAATCTCAAATTCACGCACAGGAGAGACTCCTCATGAAGCGTCGTTCGCTCGCAGTCTTCTTTTTGATCTCAGTTTTGATGTTGCTGGCGATTCCACAGCTATTTGCCCAGATCTTTCCGTCAGAGTTCGATCGCTTGCATGATACCGGATGTGATTATTCTGTGGGTCCAGCGCTCGCCAAGATTTATGATGCAACGGGGTTGGAGAACGCTTCAGATAGCGATCATGCCGAGCAGGAGACCGCCTCGGAGGAGATCTTCTCTATAACGGGATTGAATGTGCCCGGCTTCATGGGCTTTTACAATGCCTGCTCGCCGACGACCACCGTCCATGTCTATCATGGCGCCGACGCTCACGAGGAGCTTTCTCTGTATCAGGTTGCGATAAAGGACTTTACCGCCAACTTGTTTGCCCGCAACTTGATTCCCGCCAACTTGTATTCCGAATGGTCGTGGGACCCTGTCAACAATATTCAGCCGAAGGCGGATCAACTGATCAAGCGCTTTCACATTGATGGAGGCGCGACCAAAGATACGATTCCTTTTGCGTTCTATTACGGACATGGCTTGCGCGCCCGGGAAGGCATATTGAAGCAGACCGCGCTCAAGCTGACTGACGCCTCCGGCGATAAGCTGCAGCCAGGCATATATTTCCTGCAATTCTCGACAGCCGATTTCGAGCACAGCTACAGTGAAAAACAAAAATACTTCCGGACCAAGTATTTCTTAAATGTGGCGACTGCCGCGCTCACCGTTAAGCACAGCGGCGGTCAGGCGCTGGTCTGGGCTGTTGATGTGAATTCTGGTAAAGCGCTCGCCCATGAGCGGATCGACATCTACGGCGCGGATGCGGCTTTGTTGGCAAGCGGCCTAACTGACGAGAATGGAATCCTCAGGCTCGATGTCTCCGCAGCAAGCGGAAAACTGCTCGCCGTTCTCAAAACAGAGGAGCACTTCGCCCTGGGTTACACGGATTGGGACACGGAAATTCGCCCGCAGGGACATCGGTATTTCTGGCACCCGCCGCATATTCAGACGCATGTCTATAGCGACCGCCAAGTTTATCTTCGCGGACAGAGGGTGTACATCCGCGGCGTGGCGCGCGTCAAAGACGACATGCGCTACAGCTTGCCCGATTTCAAAACGGTTATCCTGAATATTAGCGGGCCCGGCAACGCGGCAGATCAGGCGCAAGAACTCGAACTAAATGAATCTGGCAGTTTTCATGGCGTGTTCGATATTGATGTCAGGGCGAATTTGGGTCCCTACGATATTCACATCTTGCGTCCTGCCGACGATGAAAACGACGATCCACATTATATTGGCGGCGCATACCCGGCTTTCACGGTAGCCAAGCACTCGTCACAGAGCAATGCCCCCGAAATCGAAATTGAATCGCGCGTTGCCGGCCCGAGCCACGATCCGGGCCGATCAGTTGACGACCAGGACCTCGCAGAACTTGACCCTATCCGCCTGATGGGAGAAAAGACCCAATTCAAAGTTGGCGAGCGCGCCAAGTTCAAGATCACCTCTCCCTTTGCGAGCGAAGCGCAAGCGTTGATCACGGTCGAACGCGCCGGCATCATCAGCCATGAATTGATCACGATGCGCAGTAAATCGCTGACCTACGAAATCGAGATCGGGCCGGAGCATGTCCCGCATGTATACGTAAGCGCCTTCATCGTCAAGGCTAGATCGGCGGCGGGGCGCCATCCCTTCGCCGATTATCGAATGGGATTCGCCGAGTTACGCGTTGAACCGGAGCGGGAGACTCTCAATATCGACATCAGAAGCGCGGGACAACCCGTCTCGTCACCGGGAAAGACTATATTTGAATTGCGCGTGACCGACTACAAGGGCGATCCTGTCGAGGCGGAAGTCAGCGTCGCTCTAGTGGACCGGGCGACATTGTCGCCACAGTTTGGGATAAGCGCCTCCTTGCTGGAAGCCTTCTATGGGCGGCAGCGGCTGTCCGTTTCGACCTCGTCCTCCCTGGTCATCAGCGCGGAAAGCCAACCAGGTGATCTAATCTTTCCGGCCTGCTGTGGTCCCAGCGGTAGCGTGTTTCCTGACTTTGATGTCCTCAAATTGCCTGACACTGTTGTCGAGACGGCCTATTGGAATCCGACGCTGCGCACGAACGCGCGTGGTGAAGCAAGCTTCGAGTTGAGTGTCCCTGAAAGCCTGGCCAACTGGAACCTAGATGTACGAGCGATCACGGATAGCGCCGATGGCAGTTTGCGGATAGGCGAAAAGACATTTGAGTTGCCAATCGACCTAATGGCTTAAGTCGAAAGAAGCGCCGGTCAAGTCGAGACCATTTCGATCGACCCTGCGGCGTCATCGGCAAAGATGCCGCAGGGACCGCCTTGCTCGCTCATTTGCATCTCGACGACGTCCCCGTCAAAATTCAAAAGCGGGTGATAGAACTCGGCAACTTTTTCCGCTTCGCCGACGACATAGTGCGCGATAAAGGCACGGCGAAAACGCGTCTGGCTGGTATTGGGATAACTGCCGTGGATGACTTGACCGTTGAAAAAGAGGACGTCGCCGGCGCGCATGAGGATCGGAAGGGGCGCCTTGCCCGGCGGGATCGGCACGGTTTTGGAGCTGAAGCTCTGTGACAGATCGGCCTCGATCATACAGAGTTGCGGCAGGTCTTGGGTGCCGGGCACGATCTGAATGCAGCCATTGTCTTCATCACAATCATCCACGGCCATCCAGGCTGCCAGGCAAGTGCCGGGCCGGACGCGCAAGGACTTCTGGTCTTGGTGCAGCGCCTGGCCGCGCGCGCCGGGCGGCTTAAAATAGAACATGGTCTGCGCGGCGTAGGGTTCGCGGCCGAGCAGGGCAGTGGTCCAGCAGCGCAGCCGCGCGTCCAGCAGCCAGTCAAGCGCCAGTTGATCGAAGCGATGCGGATGCACCAGACGCGGATAGGCCTTGAGCAGATCGTGGTCGCCGAGCAAGGTCGCCTTGTCGGCTGCGAAACCATGCCTCCCCTTGTCCAACGCCATGAAATGCGTCTTGATCGCTTCGATCTCGTCGGCCTCGAATAGCCCTGGAACGACCGCGTATCCTTCATTCTGGAATTGATTGATGACTTCGCTGGCATTCATGTCCGCTCTCTTATTTCCTCAAGAGACCCAATAGACGGGGCGCCAACTTGACATAGGCGTCATATAGCCAGGGCCGCGGCGCGTAATCCCAGGCGCCGATATGCCGCAGCACCTGTCCACGGAAACCACGCTTGAATTGATAGACCCCCCACAGGCTGTCGCTTTCGTCGAAGACATCGGGGGCGCCCCACATATCATAGTTGGCATAGCCTTGGGCCTTGGCCCATTTTATCGCTTCCCATTGTAACAGATAGTTCGGCATTCGCTGTCGCTCCCGGTCGCCGGAAGCGCCGTAGAAATACCAGCAGGTCCTGCCGAAGTGGAAGAGTATGACGTGGGCGATCGGCTCTCCTTTGTATTCGGCGATCAGCGCATGCGCCAAACGGTCGTGCATAAAAGCTTGCCAGGCGCGCTTGTAGTAGTCATAGCGGCGGATCAGGAAACCGTCGCGCGCGGCCGTGATTCGGTATAGCTGGTACAAAATCGAGAGATCATCATCACCTGCGGCGCGAACGGTCACGCCCTTCTTTTCGGCCACGCGGATCTTGCGCCGCGTATTGCCGCTCATCGCCATCAAGAGTTCGTCCTCGGTCCGGCTGAGGTCGAATTTGATGGTATTGCGGAATTGCACTTGCGCATCCGAAAAGCGCCAGCCACGGTCTTTCAGTTGCTCAATGATCCGGTGACCAAAGGCGTTGGTCTTGTCGTCTGCGCCCCCGGGAACGCCGGTCGCCAAAACGATGTCCGGGTCGATCTTCAACCAGACGGCTCCCATGTCCCTCGCGCGCGACTCCAGCGCATCAAGCACGGCTTGGAAGATAGGCTCGTCGCTGTAATCCAGCACCGGTCCCTTGCTGACATAAAGGACCCTAAAAGGCCCCAGTCCCCGCATGCCCACACTGGCCAGAGCAAGCGGAATCCCGTCGCGCTCGAATGCCAAGCGAGTCGGTTGCCAGCCAGTCGTCTCCCGTTTGAACTCGCCCCAATCCCAAGTCTGCAAGATATGCGCCGCCGGCAACTGACGCAAGCGACTGTTCCATTGGTCGCGATCGGCGATCTCGGAAACGGTGAGGATAATGGATTCCTTTCCGGCAATTGCGACTCGCTAGCCGCTGAACTTGAGCGCCGTTCGGTAGGCGCCGTAGACAAGCGGATTGAAAGGCAAATCCCAGGCGCCTGCCGCCCGGCAGATTCGTCCTCCCCAGCCGCGCTTGAAGCCATACACGCCCCACAAACCGTCCGAACGCCCCTGAAACTGGGTTTCCAGAGTTTCATGGTCGTGGTCGGGTATGCCCCACATATCGTAGCAGAGGCAGCCGCGCGCTTTCGCCCACTGAATCGCCCCCCATTGCAAGCCATAGCTGGCGTAAAGGTTGCTATGCTCGCGAGACGAGGCGCCGTAGAAATACCAAGCGGTAGACCCAAGGGCGAAGATCATGATCGCGCCGAGCGATTTGTTGTCGCGCTTCGCAAGCAACAGCGCGCCATGCTCGGGGATGAACAGGTCAAAGACGCGCTCATAGTATTCAAGGCTATGTACACCGAAGTCATTGCGTTCGCCCGTTTGTTGCATCAAACGGTTGAAGTCTTCAAGATCCTCCCGCGAACCTCGAATGTAGTTTACGCCGGCTTTCAGGCTCTTGCGAATCTTGCGTCGCGTCCCTTGGTTCATGCGTTTCAGCATGATTTCGTCATCATCCCCAATGTCAATCTGAATTGTATTGTTAGGTTGGATTGACTGCGGGCTGGGTACGAAGCCCATGGCCGAAAAATTCGGCGCGGGCTGATCTTGAAAATGTCCGGCTTCTACTTTAAGGAAGGCCGCGCCAGTCTCCGATTGGATCGCCTCCCAGAGCAGCGGATAGTGCCCCGCCTCCGTCGCGTAGGGTCCGCGCGGCAGGTACGCCATTCTGCCCAGGCCGAGGGGCAAGTTCTTCAGCAAGACCGACGCACCCGCCACGATCCCGCTGCCGTCCGATAGCGCGACGATTTGCGCGTCCCAGCCGAACTGTGATTTAAGCGCGCCCCAGGCTGCCAACTGCAAGAGATGCGCCCGCGCCTGGCCCCGCACAAAATGATCCCAATCCTCGGGATTGGGGCGCAGGACGGCAAGCGCGCCATGGTCTTCGCTCATAGCGTTATTTTGAGTTAGCTCATGTGCAAATCATAGACCGAGTTTGCCGCTTGCAAAGTCGATTTTAGGGATAGACCGGCAGACACCGCCTCCGCGCTCGAAGGACTCAAGAAATGGTATCGGGATTCGAACCAGGTCATGAAAAAATCTCCCAGTTTGGTCAGCAACAGTCCGTTGCACTTGGGTAATGGTGATGATATACTAGCGGAGTTTGTGATAAATGGCGCAATCGGATGCCGAAATGCCGTTGGTCAGCGTCGCGGCATCAGTCGTAAGCAGCTTGAGGGTATTGCTCCGATGAATGTACTGAACGAATGGGCTTTTGTCGGTTTGTTCGCGTTGATGGCGCCGGTATTCCCGGCTTTGCCGATCGTGATCGCCTGGCTTTTCCGTCCGCGCAAGCCCAACGTGCTGAAGAGTTCCACCTATGAGTGCGGTGTGGAAACCATCGGCGATACCTGGGTGCAATTTCGCGTTCAATATTATATCTACGGTTTGATTTTCCTGATATTCGATGTGGAAATGGTTTTCTTGTTCCCGTGGGCTGTCGCCTATAACGAGTTGAACCTGTTCGGATTCGTGGCGGGCTTCCTGTTCATCTTTTTGCTGACTGACGCGCTCTTCTACGCCTGGAAGAAGAACGCCCTGGACTGGAAGTAAGCTCGGGCGGAGGCTTGCCGGAGATGACTATGGACGAACTTTGTACCGGTCTGTGTAAATTGATGGTGGAGTCGGGGGCCGACGCCGGTTTGGCGCAGTTCATGTCGCTGCTGGTTGGCGTCTTGCTGGTCAGCGGCGTGCCGCTGCTGACAGTCATCATCTTGATCTGGGTGGAGCGTAAGGTCGCCGCCAGGATCCAAGACCGCATCGGGCCCAACCGCGTGGGTCCCATCGGACTGATGCAGACCTTCGCCGACTTGCTCAAGCTGCTCGGCAAGGAAGATATCACGCCGACCTCCGCCGATCGCGCGCTCTATAATGCCGCGCCCCTGGTTTCATTCGCATCCGTCGTGCTTATTTGGGTAGTGGTGCCTTTCACGCCCTTCCATTTCGGCGTCGATTTGGAGATCGGCGCCTTGTATTTCGTAGCGGTGGCGTCTTTGGGCACGCTTGCGATCATGACCGCGGGCTGGGCAAGCAACAACAAATACGCCTTGCTGGGCGCCTTTCGCGTGGTCGCGCTGCTGGTGAGCTATGAAGTGCCGCTCGTTTTCGCGCTGCTGGTGCCGGTGATGCTGGCTGGCAGCATGAGTATGCTCGATATCGTCAACGCGCAAAGTGGCATGTGGTTCGTTGTGCTTTCGCCGCTGGCTTTTGCCATCTTTTACATTTCATCACAAGCTGAAACCGGTCGCGCGCCCTTCGACCTTATCGAAGCCGAATCGGAATTGGTGGCGGGCTTCAATATTGAATACTCGGGCATGAAATTCGGCATGTTCTTCGCGGCCGAATTCTTGCACGTCTTCACCAACGGCATTTTGATGGCGCTGCTCTTCTTCGGCGGTTGGATGGGACCGCTCTATTACGAATCGCCGCTGATCGCCTTCGCCTGGCTGGGTCTCAAGGGCACGATCATCTATTTGACCACGCTCTGGCTGCGCAATACGGTGCCGCGTCTGCGGATCGACCAAATCATGGCATTCAACTGGAAGTTCCTGGTGCCGCTGTCCATTGCCAACTTGATTTTGCTTTCAGCAGCGCTAAAGATCATGCAAGAGTTGGGCATTGCGCCTCGCGATATGCTGTCGGCAAGCTTTGTGGATGTCTTGCCCACGACGATTGTCATGCTGTTGATCAATCTGGTGATGGTCGCTTACTTGTTGGGCATTTTGCGCAAGCGCGGGCAGGAAGCCCGCCGCGAGTCGGGGGCCAACCAGGGAGCGCTGGCGCAGGCGGCGAGCGGAGCCGGGGACTAGGGGGGACGCAGAAGATGGAATTGAATGCGGTCACCATCGGCTTTTTCGTTTTCACAATCTTGACATTGGGCGGCGGCATCGGCGTGGTGACGACCCGCAACCTGTTCCAAGGCACGATCTGGCTGATGGTCAGTTTGTTTGGCGTCGCCGGTTATTTCGTTTTGCTCAGCGCGCCCTTTTTGGCGGCGGTGCAGGTGCTTGTCTACATAGGCGCTATCGCAATTCTGATCACTTTCGCTGTCATGTTGACGCGCAGCGTCACCCGTATCAAGGAACGATACATCCGGACGATACCGAGCTTTGTCGCTTCGCTGGCGCTATTCCTGGTGCTGCTCTTCGGCATCACCGTCCCGATCTTCGGCGACTATCCATCGGAGATGGCGCCGACAGTTGTGATGACGACGCGCGATCTCGGCGTCGCGCTGGTCGAAGGCAATGGCTATGTGGTGCCATTCTTGCTGGCATCGGTATTGTTGACGGCAGCTATGATCGGCGCGATCTTCATCGCTCGCGATGAAGAAAGCTAGGGGGTAGGGACGCATGGTACCTCTTTGGATGTATCTGGCGGTTGCCGCGGCGCTCTTTTGCATCGGCGTCTTTGGCGTCCTGTCGCGGCGTAACGCTGTGGCGATCCTGATGGGCGTCGAACTGATGCTAAACGCCGTCAATATCAATTTGGTCGCGTTCTGGCGCTATAGCGAAACGGGCACGACTCTGCTGCTCAACGGTTACGCTTTCACCGCTTTTGTTCTCATCATCGCGGCGGCGGAAGCCGCTGTGGGCCTGGGGATCATAATCACCGTTTATCGCAATCGGCGGTCGGTCATACCGGAAGAAGCTGACACGCTGAAAGGATAAGGACCGCGATGGATTTCCTCAACGACGCGAATCTCACCCCCTGGCTGATCCCGGCGGGTCCGTTGTTGGCGTTCCTGATTATCACGCTTTTGACCAACCGTTCCAAGTTGGTAGCGGCCACGGACCAGCACGAATATGGCGGTCATCATCCCGACTATGACGGGATGCGGGTGCCGGTGGTCAACAGGTACAGCCGCGTCATCAGCGTCGCCGTCGGCATGGCCGGCGTCATCTTCGCGCTCTTGATCAGTTGGCGGGTGCTTGCCGACGCGTCTCAACTGCACCACATTGGCGAGGAAGTCCTGGCCAGCAGCATCGCCTGGATGGATACGGGCGAGACGTCCTTCTTTATGGGCGTGCTCGTCGATCCCGCTACCGTCATTATGCTGGTTATGGTGCCCATCGCCGTATTAATGATCTTCATCTATTCCATCGGCTACATGGCGCATGATCCGCGGCAAGCGCGTTTCTTCGCTTTGATCTCGCTCTTTGCGGGCGCTATGCTGACGCTGGTCGTGGCGGATAACGTCCTTCTGCTCTTTGTCGGCTGGGAGATCATGGGCGTCTGCTCGTATCTGCTGATCGGCTTCTGGTTCGAGAAAGAAAGCGCCTACAAAGCCGCCATCAAAGCCTTTACCACGACCCGCATCGCCGATGTCGTCATGCTGCTCGGCATTGCCTATCTTTACAGCGTCACCGGCACCTTGAGCTTCCGCGATATCATGTACAGTCCCGAAACGCTCGATCTGCTGGCGACAACCACACCGATCATACTCGGCGGTTGGACCGTCAGCGCGGCCAGCATCATCGGCATCTTCCTCATCATCGGCACCGTCGGCAAATCGGCGCAATTCCCGCTGCACGTCTGGCTGCCCGATGCCATGGAAGGTCCCACACCGGTCAGCGCCATGATTCACGCCGCGGCCATGGTTTCCGCCGGCATCTTTTCACTGATTCGCCTTTATCCACTCTTTGCCGCCGGCGGCGATCCGCATCACGGCATCTTGACCGAGCCGCTGGCCTTTATGGCTGTTGTCGGCGCTTTCACAGCGCTGCTGGCGGCGACCATGGCGGTGGCCCAGAGCGATGTCAAAGCCGTGCTGGCTTATTCGACGATTTCGCAACTCGGATTCATGATGGCCGCGCTGGGCATTGGGGCCTATGTCGCCGCGGCTTTTCATCTTATTACGCACGCCTTCTTCAAAGCGCTGCTTTTCATGGCGGCGGGTTCTGTCATCCATGGCATGGAGCACGGCGAGCACCACGCGCACGAGCATGGCGAGCATGATCACGATGATCACGGGCACGATCATCATTTCGATCCGCAAGACATGTTTAATATGGGCGGCCTGCGCAAGACCATGCCCGTAACCTTCTGGACCTTCTTGATCGGCGGTCTGTCGCTTTCGGGCTTGCCCATAATCACCGCCGGTTTCTGGTCCAAAGACGAGATTCTGGCGGATGCCTGGCTCGTCCTTGAGCAATACGGCAGCGGCGCGCACGCGCTGGTCTTTGTGCTGCTGGCTGCCGCCGCTTTCATGACCGCCTTCTATACCATGCGCCAGATCTCTCTGACCTTCGGCGGCGAAGCGCGTAGCGAAGCGGCGAAGCACGCCAGCCTGGGGCAGGGGATCGTCAGCTTTACCATGACGCTGCCTCTGCTGATCCTGGCTGTTTTCGCAGTTGCGGCCGGCTTCGTCGGCGTGCCGAGCGATTTCCCGGTGTTGGGGCCGATCTTCTCGCCCAAATACAACGCCTTCCATCATTTGATTATCGAGGCGCTGCCGCTGCCGGAAGCGACCGCTGCTTACGCCAGCTTGCCCGACTATCATCCGCATGCGCCGCCTTTCAACATCGTTCCTGTCGCGACGTCTTTCCTGGTCGCGTTACTGGGATTGTGGTTCGGCTGGAGAATGTACTGGCGAAATCCGCTCAAAGCGGGGCAGCAGGACCCGATGGAATCGGTACTCGGCACGATGTATCCCATCTTGAAGAACCGCTATTATCTCGACGACCTGTATGAAAAGGCATTCGTCAAGCCCTCGCAGTGGTTTGGCGTACAGGTCATCGCTTTCCTGGACAAGGGAATAATCGACAGTTTCTTGCACGTCATCGGGCGCATTTTCACTTGGTTGGGCGATCTGGTCAAAGTCTTGAACCTGTGGCTGATCGATGGCGTTGGCGATGGCATCCCGATCGCGATTTTCAACTTTGGCGGCTGGTTGCGGCGCATGCAAACCGGCCGTGTCCAGCAGTATATGCTGCTGGTGCTGGTGGCGGCGGTTTTGATCGGAATCGTCCTGGTACTGTCGTCGGGCGCGGTCGAACTGCAATAGGGAGACGCATCTATGATACAGATTTTCGGGATTGACGCGCTCTCCGTGCTGATCTTCGGTCCAGCGCTGGCCGCCTTCGTCGTCGCTGCGATGGCGCCGCTGGGACCGAGCAAATCAGTCGGTCGCTGGACCGCGCTGATCTTCTCGCTTTTGTTCGCGATTCTCTCAATCGCGGTCTTTCTGGATTATCAAGCGGCGGCGCCCGCCATTGGCGA
Source organism: Chloroflexota bacterium (assembly GCA_026707745.1). Lineage (GTDB taxonomy): Bacteria > Chloroflexota > Anaerolineae > Aggregatilineales > Phototrophicaceae > UBA6055. The sequence goes on along the minus strand of JAPOWG010000116.1, from coordinate 97,502 downwards.
CGATCAATATATCGTGGCGCAAGATGCGGAATGGTTTAGCGCGCTGGGCGCGCGCTGGACGCTGGGCATTGACGGCATCAGCGTGATAATGATTTTACTGACCGGCATTCTGACGCCGCTGGCGATCCTGGCAAGCTGGAATATCGAAGACCGCAGCAACATGCACATGGCGCTGCTGCTTTTCTTCGAGACCGGCAGCATGGGCGTCTTCGCGGCCATGGACCTGATGGTCTTCTTCCTCTTTTATGAACTGACCCTGGTCCCGATGTACTTCCTAATCAATCAATGGGGCAGCCTGCCCAAAGCGGGCATCAAGTACAGCGGCCGCTTCTACGCCTCTACCAAGTTCATGATCTACTCGTTCGGCGGCACGCTGGGCATGCTGCTGGCTACGCAACTCATCGGCTGGTCGGCCGGCACCTACAACATGGCGGAACTGGTCGAAACCTGGCCCCTTTTCCGGCAAGGCGAAGCGCTGCTGGGCATCGACGTCAGCACGGTAAAGGCGCTGGCATTCGCCGGCTTCTTCGTCGCTTTCAGCATCAAAGTGCCGATCTGGCCCTTCCATACCTGGCTGCCCGATGCGCATGGCGAGGCGCCGACCGCCGGTTCAATGCTCCTGGCGGGTATCATGCTGAAGCTGGGCGCCTATGGTTTTATCCGGCTGGTGATTCCCTTGTTCCCCGGTGTCTGGCTGACAGAGGTTGTGTTGATCGGCGTCAATGTGGCGACGCTGTTCGCCATATTGTCCGTGGTTGGCATCGTATTGGGGGCTTTTGCGGCATTCGGGCAGAATGATATCAAGCGGCTGGTGGCCTACAGTTCCGTGAATCACATGGGTTTTGTCGGTATCGGCATCGCGGTTATGGCGCAGACTTACGCCCAGATATGGACCGGAGCGCAACCGGGCGCCGACGTGCAGACGGCCATTCTCGCCACGAACGGTACTGTGCTGCAGATGTTCAATCACGGCTTGAGCTCGGCTGGCATGTTTTTGCTGGCGGGCGCGCTTTACCACAAGACGCACACGCGCGACCTTGGCGACTACGGCGGACTCTGGGTGAAAGCGCCGGTGATGGGCGCGATCCTGATATTCACCAGCTTGGCCAGCCTGGGATTGCCCGGTCTGAATGGATTCGTCAGCGAATTCCTGATCGTGCGCGGGTCCTGGCCAGTTTTCACTGGACTGACGGCCATCGCCATGATCGGTTTGCTTTTCACCGGCGGCTATATTCTCAAGGGCATTCGGGCGGTTCTGCACGGTCCCTTCAACCTGCGCTGGCGCGACTATGATCTGGAATTAACCCCGGCCGAGCTGCTGGGCATGATACCGCTGATGTTCTTGATGTTGCTTACGGGCGTATATCCCAACTGGATTCTGCCGACGATCAATGCGACTGTCACCACCTTGTTCGCCGGAATAACTGGCTAGGAATGGCACAATGGATGCAACGGGTTTTTCGGTACTCACGGCGATCATCTTCATACCCATCATCGCCGGCTTTGTCATTCTCTTTCTGGACAGGCAGAATCGCGACCTGGTACGCGGCGTGGCGATTACCGCCGCTTCGGCAGTTCTCGCCTTGTCGCTTGCGGTGTTCTTCGGTTACGACAATTATGTTAAGGGCGCCGGCGGCTTGATCGACCAGCAAATGACGATGCTGGCGGCCGGCGGCGATCTCAGCGGGGCGCGTATGTTCGTCGATGCGCTGGCCTTCGAGCAGCGTATCGTCTGGGTGGAATCGCTGGGCATCGCTTATCACGTGGGCGTCGATGGCGTTTCGGCGCCGATGGTCTTGCTCACCGGCATGGTGGCTGTTGCCGGGGTGTTGATCTCCTGGAATATCGAAGATCGTCTGCGCGAATTCATGGCTTTCTTCATGTTCCTGGTCGCCGGCGTTTATGGCGTCTTCATCGCCGTCGATCTCTTCATGCTCTTCTTCTTTTATGAACTGGCAATCTTCCCGATGTACCTGCTGATCGCGGGCTGGGGCTGGGTCAAGTTGCGCGAGTACGCTGCGATGAAGCTGACCCTGTATATCCTGGTTGGGTCGGTATTTGCGCTGGTTGGCGCGGTGGCGATGTATTTCGCGGCCGGGGACTTTTTCTCGGGCAGCGGCGCGGAAGTCTTTCAAGCGGCCCTGGCCAGCGGCATTTTGCCCGCGGACAGCGCGCCCTATAGCTGGAGCATGGCGCAGTTGACGCTGGCTGCGGAAAACGGCGCCTTCGCGATTGAGATACTCGGCATCGAAGGTTTGAGCTTCGCGCGCTTCTGGTTCCCGTTCATGTTCATCGGCTTTGGCGTGTTGGCGGGTGTATTCCCATTTCATAATTGGTCGCCCGATGGTCATGTCGCTGCCCCGACCGCTGTCTCGATGATTCACGCGGGCGTCTTGATGAAAGTGGGCGCTTTCGCGGCCTTGCGCGCGGGTGTGCAATTGCTGCCGGACGGCGCGCAGACGCACTTGCCCTGGATTGTTTTCCTGACGCTGATCAACGTCGTCTACGGCGCGCTGATCGCATTTCGACAGCGCGATTTCAAGTATGTCATTGGCTTTTCGTCGGTCAGCCACATGGGTTTGGTGAGCATGGGCTGGGCGACGATGAACTTGACCGGCATGACCGGAGCGGGCATTCAAATGTTCAGCCACGGCGCGATGACCGCCCTCTTCTTCGGTGTGGTGGGCATGGTCTACGACCGCGCTCATACCCGCGATATTCCCAGCCTGGGCGGCTTCATGAAGGTGATGCCCTGGGTGGGCGTGGCTTTTGTCATCGGCGGCTTGACCAGTATGGGCATGCCCGGGCTCAGCGGCTTTATCGCCGAATTTCCCATCTTCCAGGGCATGTGGGCGGCCTCCGAGCAGATCACCTTGCAACTCGGCAGTTTCCAACTCAGCAACTATTACAGCGTGATAGTGATCTTGTCCGCGCTGGGCATTGTCATCACGGCAGCCTATGTATTGCGCGTGGCTGGGCAGGTCTTCTTCGGCGAGTTTGATGCCGAGCAATTCCATGATGTCGGCGATATCGCGGCGACCGACCGCATCGTACTGATTATTTTGGGCGCGCCTCTTATCATATTGGGTTTGTACCCGCCGATCATGGCGCCGATGATCGAATCCGGCATTCGACCGCTAATCGCCCTCTTGGGAGGTGGCTAGATGGAAGCATTTGATCTCTGGGCGCAACTGCCGTCGGTCTTGCCGGAAGTTGGCTTGACGGCGCTCGCGGTGATTGTGCTCTTCGCCGATATCTACGGTTCTATCGCTACCCGCCGCAATGTTGTCTTTGTCTCGGCAGTTGGCATGGCGCTGTTGGCGCTGGTCCCCTTGATCTGGGTTCCCGACCCGGCGCAATTTGAGAAGGGCCTTCTGTTCTGGGGCGGGATGGTCAATTACGATCCGCTCTCGCAGATATTCAAGGTGATGCTGCTGCTGTCGGGCGCGGTTACCTGTTTGATGGCGCTGGGCGACAAGGGCGTTGGGGACAAGGGCGAGTTCTATTTGATCGTGATTGTAGCCACGCTTGGCGGCTTGATGATGTCCAGCGCAAGCGACCTGATTCTGGTCTTTGTGGCGCTGGAGACGCTGTCGATCCCGCTTTACATGCTGGCGAGCTTCCGCCGCGGCGATTTGCGTTCGGCGGAGGGCGGCATGAAGTACTTCCTCTATGGCGCTTTTGCGTCGGCGATCATGCTCTTCGGTTTCAGCTTGCTCTATGGCTTCGCCGGCACGACCAATCTAGGCGGTATTGCCGATGCCATGAGCGGCGGATTCGACCAAGGTTTGCTCGCGGTTATGGCGGCTTTGGTCATGGTGGTGGTTGGCTTCGGCTTTAAGCTGAGCGCGGTTCCCTTTCATTTTTGGACGCCCGATGTCTACGAAGGCGCGCCCACACCGGTTACCGCATTTGTCAGCGTCTCGAGCAAGGCGGCCAGCTTTGCCTTGCTGGTTCGTTTTCTGACGGCTGTTTTCCCGCCCGATTTGGCGATAGCCGGCGTCGTGATCCAGGATTTCTGGGTCAACCTGCTGGTCGTGATCGCGATTGTGAGCATGACCCTGGGAAACGTCGTCGCCTTGCGGCAAAGCAATATCAAGCGCCTGCTGGCATATTCGTCCATTGCCCAGGCTGGCTATACCTTGATCGGCGTGGCAGCGCTCCAGGGCCTGGATGACAGCCTGGCAGTCGCATCGGTCTCCTTTTACATGTTCATGTATATCTTCACCAACCTGCTGGTATTCGGCGGTGTGATCCTCTTCATCGCGGCCACCGGCAAAGAAGACATCAAAGATCTGGCCGGCTTGAACAGGCGCAGTCCCTGGCTGGCGCTCTTCATCACGATCGGATTGCTGTCGTTGGGCGGCATCCCGCCGACGGCCGGTTTCTTTGGGAAATTCTTCCTCTTCCAGGCCGCGGTCAAGTCCAATTTGGTGGGCTTGGCATTGATCGCCGTGGCCAATGCCATCATCGCGCTCTATTACTACCTGGTTGTCATCAAAGTGATGTACGTCGATGCAGGACCGGATGACGAGATCCCGGTGGGCATCCCGCGCTCATACGGTTGGGCTTTGGGCATCACCGCGAGCATTGTTATCTTGTTGGGCACAATTGCGGTCACGCCTGTTTACAATTGGGCGGCGCTAGGGGCGGGCGGCCTATAATCGTTATAGCACTGGAAAATCGTTTGTGATAAAATTCTCGAATCAAGCTTGGCAAGGACTTCCGCTGTTGGTTCGCCGATGACAAGTAACGAGAACCGTGAAGCCGAATAACAATCCTCTGTCCACTTATGGCTTGGTGGCGGGGGTAGTGGGGCAGGTAGGGTGTTTAATCCTGCTTGTCATTCTGGGAGCGATGTTGCTCGGCTGGGGCTTGGACGAGCTTTTCGGGACGCGCCCCACAATGATGTTTATCATGTTGCTGGTGAGCGTTCCCATCAGCATTGCGGCGATCTTTTTTTATACACGGTACAAAGCGAAACAGCTACATGGAAGCGCGGTGCAGAAGGAGGAAGATATAAGTGAATAGTTTTTGGAACGGGAAACGCCGGTTCGTCGCCTTGCTTATGCTCCTGGCTGGTGTTTTTGTCGCGTTGCGGGTTCCACCTGTCATACCCTTCATCCAATTGCCTGGAGAAAACTTCCCCGAAGGCTTCAACGTCCCCTTCACGGATATTCGCATGACGAATACCTTCGCGGGTTCGGTGATCGTGTGGATTTTGCTCCTTCTGTTCGTCATTTACGTCTCGCGACGCCGCCCCAAAAGCGGCAATGAGGTTCCGCCGGGCGGTTTCTACAACATGTTTGAGGCGCTGTTCGAAGGTTTGATGGGCTTCGTCGGAGGCATCGCCGCGGGCAGGCATTTCCGTCTGATCTTCAACATGTTCATGACGATCTTTCTGGTGGTACTGCTCGCAAACTGGATGGAACTCGTGCCCGGCGTCGATACCATCGGCTTCATCCATCCGCACGTCAAAGAAAAATACGATGTTGACAGCGGCGAATACAAGGTGATCACCACCGATGGCTACGAGATCTATCAAGGCTTCCTGGGCATCTCCTACGTCAACGGCCAGTGCGACTGGATCAGCCCGGCTGATGAAGCGGCGGCTGACGAAGCGGCGCTGGTAGAAGCGAAGGCCGCGGCCGCGGCTGCCGAGCAGGCGTCGATTGAGGATGCTGCTTACGCGCGCTATCAGTCGACGAAGGACGAACACGGCGCGGAAGAACACAGTACTGACGAATCGAGTGATGGTCACGGCGATGAGGCGCATAGCGCGGAATCTGGCGGGTCGGATGCGGCCGCTGCTGCTTATGACGAAGTATTGGCGGCCCGGGTAGCCGCAAAGCAAGCGCGGGCCGATCGCAGTTGTTATACCGGTGTGGGACCGGTTCCATGGGCGGATGACTATGTCGGCGGCGATAAAGCCGACAAGAAGAAATCCATCCCGCTGCATCCGGATCCCAAGGGCGAAGAAGCGAAGCGCGTGCCTTGGGTGGTCTTGCCCTTTGTCCGCGTCCCGTCAACCGATTTGAATATGACGCTGTCGCTGGCCTTGATCTCATTCGTCATGATCCAGTTCATTGGTTTCAAGGCGCTGGGCATCGGCTATCTGACCAAATTCTTCAACTTTGGCACACTCTTCAAATCGCCGCTTGGCGGTATTGATGTAGCGGTGGGCTTGCTGGAGTTGATCGGCGACTTCGCCAAGATTCTCTCGTTTGGCTTCCGTCTTTTGGGCAATATCTTCGCCGGGTCGATCCTGCTCTTTGTCATGAGCTTCCTGGTGCCGATCCTGCCCTGGCCCTTTTTCATCCTGGAGTTTTTCGTCGGTGTCATACAAGCTCTGGTATTCGCCTTGTTGACCGCGATCTTCATGAATCTGGCAACGGTCAGCCATCATCATGATGATGATCATGACCATGCCGAAGCACATTAGCCGCTCGGCGGCAGCGACAAGCGCGAGTAGAGGACGCGCCGGGAAGCGGAGTTCGTTTTATCTGCCGCGCAAGTGAGTATATGCAAACAGACAAGAACAAAACTGGAGGAAACATCAATGGATCCACAATCAACGATTATTTTGGGTAAAGCGATTGGCGCGGGTCTGGCGATGATCGGCGCGGCCGGCGGCGGCATCGGCATCGGTTTGGCGGTGGGTGGCGCGGTACAGGCGATGGGACGCAACCCGGATCACACCCCGACCATTCAGGTCAACATGATCCTCGGCGTGGCCTTCGCGGAAGCGGTTGCCATTTACGCCCTGGTCGTTTCGCTGATTATCCTCTTCGTACTTAGCTAGCTAGCGCGGGGGACGAACAGGAGAGCATCATGAGCGTACTTGATAATTTGGGCATCAATCCCGGATTGATGCTGATATGGATAATCGCCTTCATCGTTCTGTATACGGTGATGACACGCTTCATTTACGATCCCTTGGTGAATATGCTCAACGAGCGGCGCAATCGCATCGCCAAAGGCTTGGAGGACGCGGCCGCCGCGGCGCGGGCGCGGGAAAACGCCGAAGCGGAAGCCGACAAGATCCTGGTGCAGGCGCGGGCCGAAGCGCAGAAGGTGATCGACGAGGCGCGCGGGCGCGGCGAAGATGTTGCCGCCGCCGTCGAACAGGAAGCGCGTCAGGCCGCGGCCAAGATTCAAACCGACGCCCAGAGCGAAGCGGTCGCCACGCGCAATGCCGAGTTGGGCAATCTGCGCGAGCAGGTGCTGAATATCTCGGTCGCGGTGGCCAGCCGCATTTTGGACGAGAATATCACCAAGACCAAGCAGAAAGCGCTGGTCAACAGCTTCATCGCGGACCTGCCCGAGAGCGCGAAAGGGATCGGCGGCAGCGTGGAAGTCGTCAGCGCCATGCCTTTGACCGCGACCGAACAGAAAAAGATCCAAGGCGAAATCGGCGCGGACGCGGTGGATTATCAAGTCGATCCGGAAATTCTGGGCGGCTTGATTGTGCGCTGGCCCGGTGGCATGGTCGATGGTAGCGTGCGCTCTCAACTGAGCAGTCTGTCGCGCAGCCTGAATTAAGCTGATTGAAACTCAAAGCTCTTGACAAGCGCGTTGGACGCCCTCCAGCGCGTTTGTTTTTTCAATGTAAACAGTTTTCGGAAATTCATCATAAAATAGGGCAGAGCCTAACTAGCCGCTCGGCGCGTAACCGGCGAAAAGGCTCCAGGAATGTCGCGCTCATGCAAAACAGTAAGCCTGCTAGGTGCATGAGCGACGCGGTGTACAAAAACAGGCGCTAATAGCCAAACGCGGGAAGTTGCATGCCCAAGACTTTGCGCGACCTGCTTGAGTCCATAACGCAGCGACAAATGATCTCTACACAGGGAGACCTGTCCGTCGAGATCAGCGCCCCGGTCGCGGAATCGAGCCTCGATGTGCAGCCCGGGGGAATATTCGTCGCGCGGGTTGGGCAGTCCGCCGATGGCCACAGCTACATTCCCCAAGCCATCGCGGCGGGCGCAGCCGCGATCGTCGGCGAAGCCCCGCAAGATGACTTGCCCGTACCCTATGTCCGCGTCCGCGATGCCCAAGCCGTGATTGGTCCTTTGGCGGCGGCTTATCATGGTTTTCCCTCGCGGGAGCTGGTTGTGATCGGCGTCACCGGTACCGACGGCAAAACCACGACTTGTCATCTGTTGCACAGTATTCTCAAGCGCGTCAGGGAGGTCAAAGCCGGGTACATCAGCACCATATCGGCCGTCTTCGGCGACGAGACTGTAGCGACTGGATTGCATGTCACAACGCCGGGCGCGCCGCAAGTTCAAGCGTACCTGGCGCGCATGGTGGAAGCGGGCTTGACCCACTGCATCCTGGAGATGACCAGCCACGGCTTGGCGCAAGGCAGGTTGAATGGCGTCGACATTGATGTGGCGGTCCTGACCAATGTCATGCACGAGCATTTGGACTATCACGGCAGTTGGGAAAACTACCGCGACGCCAAAGCCATCATGTTCAAGATGCTGGGCGAAGCCTGGCGCAAGCCGGGTATCGCCAAGCTCGCGGTGATCAACGCCGATGACGATTCCGCGGCCTATTTCGGCACTTTCCCGGCGGACCGCCTGCAAAGTTATGGCGTCCGCACCCGGGCGGATTACCGGGCAACTGAACTGAGCTTCCGACCCGACGCTACCGCGTTCCGGGTGCAGGGTCAGCATTTGGAGATGCGCTTGCCGGGTGATTTCAACGTTTCAAATGCTTTGGCTGCCATTGTTGCCGCGCGGGAACTCGGCGTATTTTGGTCCGATATTCGCGCCGGGATCGCAGCCGTCGATTTGATTTCCGGCCGCATGGAGCGGATTGATGAAGGCCAGGATTTCATCGCCATGGTCGATTTCGCGCACACGCCCAACGCGCTGCGACGCGCTTTGGGCGCGGGCCGGGCGATGCTGCCGCCCGGCAAACGTTTGATCGCGGTCTTTGGCAGCGCCGGATTGCGCGATGTGGAAAAACGCCGGCTCATGGCGGAAACGTCGGCGCAGCTGGCGGACTTGACGGTCTTGACCGCCGAAGATCCGCGCACGGAGTCGCTCGACGATATCCTGGAAATGATGGCGGAAGGATGCCGGGCAAGCGGCGGTATCGAAGGCGAGAGCTTTATTCGCGTGCGCGATCGTGGCGAAGCGATCTTCCGAGCTTGCCAATCAGCGCGGTCCGGCGATCTGGTGATGGCCTGCGGCAAGGGCCACGAGCAGAGCATGTGCTTTGGCGCCACCGAGCACCCTTGGGACGATCGCGATGCCATGCGCTCGGCTTTGCGGGGGGCGCCGCTGGCGACCTTGCCGACCGCCAAGCCGGGAAGATGATGCCCACAGCGGTTCCGGTATCCATGTTCGATTAAGCGTCCCGGCATTTGTCGATCAGCATATGAGGCAGAGTCACTCGATGCGACCAATTGATTACTTGGCGGTGACAATACTGTTGCTATTCGCGGCGGGCTTGCGGATCGCCGGCATCGGATACGGCTGGCTGGAGCCCGAATATTTTCCATCCTACGCCCCGTATGGCATGGCGCACGCACAACTGCCGGTGAATCCAGATTCCTTCCACAACGTCGCGATTCCAGTGGAAATGTCATTGAAACGGCGCCTGAATCCGGAGTTTTTCAATTATCCCTCGCTCATCATCAACAGCAATTTTTTGCTCTACCAATTGACAGGCGCTACGCACGGTCTCTCGCTTGAAGACCGCGACGGGCAAACCTTGCGCAACTACGCCGCTTTCCCGCTCTATGTATTTTCCAGAATCTACAGCGTCCTGGGCGGCTTGGTGATGGTTGCCTGCGCCTACGCCACCGCTCGCATCATAGCGGGGAGGTACGCGGCGATTTGCGCCGGGCTCTTGGTCGGGTGCTCCTATTCACTGGTTGTACATGCGCACTACGTCAAGCCGAGCGTACCCGCTACGGCATTGATGATGCTTGCCATGTGGGCTTGCGCGGCATCTCTTTACAGTCCTGGCAATCGTTGGCGCCAAAGGATGTACATTCTGGCCGGTATTGCCACCGGCCTGGCTGCGTCGACCTTCTACAATGCGGCGGCCGTCGCTTTGATCGTTGCTCCGGCTGGGCTGGTTCTCTTGTATCGATACCGTACGCGGCGTATGCTGTCGGTAGCGCTTGCCGGCTGGCTGGCGATGCCCGTGTTTTTCTTTCTGGCCTCTCCGTATATCCTGCGCGACTTCAGTCATTTCTGGTACGACGTGTCACGGATCGTCGAGCAATACAAGATGCCCGGGCAAGTTCACAGTTTCTTCCTTGTCGATCAATGGACCGGACTGCGGTATCTGCTGACCTATAGCGCTCTCTACGCCTTGGGCATCCCCGCTATCTTGCTGATGGCGCTTTCGACTTATGCAGCCTGGAATCAGAGACCGACGACGCGCCATTTGGCGAAAAACTCGGTATTGCTGGTCGTCGCGCTCCTAATCCTGATGTTGCTGGCATACTCGCTGGTGGTGCTGCGAACGGTCCGGCCTGGGCACAGCGAACATCAGTTGGTTCAGGTCTTGCCCTTCATGGCGCTTCTTTCGGCCATTGGCGCTGGATGGCTGGTTGAACGCATACCGCTGTCGTCGCGCCTTCTCATGCCCGGGATGCTCCTTGTCTTGACCTTGCAGCCGCTGACGCTGTCGGTACAAGCGGCAAAGATGTTCTCCCAGCCCGATACCCGACAGATCATGCTGCGCTGGATCCATAACAATATCCCGTCGGGCGCCCGTTTTTTCGTCAATGGTTCTTACAATGTGCCCCTGGATTCGGCGATATACCCAAACTATCAGCACTTTGTCGGATATGCGGCAGACCTGCCGTCAGGCGACGACTTCGATTATTTGATCATTTCCGATGCGCGCGCTTTTGATATCTACCGCTCGGAATGGATCGTCCCGCCCGCTATCATTGAGGAGCAGCGAGCCTACCTGGAAGCCCTCGACGGTCGATATTCGCGCTTGGCCGAGATCGCGCGCCCGACCTGGACGGGCTCCGAAGCGATGATGAATATGGCCGCCTATTATCACAACCCGGGACTGATTCTGTATTGCCTTAATCCAGGGAGTTGTGAGGTAGTGCAATAGATGGCGTGTAGCGACTCATAAGCCGTGATAGACTTTCCTCAGTGTATAATTGAAAACTGTTGCTATCGAGGTTTTAGTGCAGGACATCGGCATCGTCATCGTCAATTGGAATACCCGCGAGCACTTGCGGCGCTGCCTCGAGACCGTGTTTGGGAGCGAAGGCGATTTTAGTTTCAGCGTGGTCGTCGTCGACAACGCGTCGACTGACGACAGCGCGACGATGGTCGGCAGCGATTTCCCGGATGCGCAAGTCATCGTCAATGCCGAGAACGTCGGCTATCCCCGCGCCAACAATGTTGGATTGCGCCATCTCGGTTTCGGCGCCCAGGGCGAAGCGAAGGCGGGCGCGCCGCGTTATGCCCTGTTATTGAATCCGGATACGGAATTGCCCGCGGACGCCCTTTATCGCATGATCCAATTTATGGATTCGCGGCCGGACGTTGGCGCAGCGGGACCGAAGTTGACCCTGCTTGACGGCAGCCTGGACAAAGCCTGTCGTCGCGGCTTTCCGACGCCGATGGTGAGCTTTTATCATTATTCCGGTTTGGCAAGACTCTTCCCGCGCAACCGCCGTTTTGGTCGCTACAACATGACTTTTGCCGACGAAAACCAGGAGTTGGAAGTGGATTCCGTGGTCGGCGCCTATATGCAAGTGCGCAGAGAAGCCATCGCCAAAGCAGGTCTGCTGGATGAAAGTTTCTTCATGTATGGCGAAGATCTGGATTGGGCCTTTCGCATGAAGCAAGCGGGCTACAAAATCTGGTATTATCCAGTTGTAACGGTGCGTCACGTCAAACGAGCGGCCAGCACCCGATCAAAGAAAGCCCAGTTCGAGTTTTGGCGCGCCATGTTGATCTTCTATCGCAAGCACTTTCGACAGACTACGAATCTGCCTTTGCACCTGATGATTCTGGCGGCTTTGTTGCTGAAAGGAGGGCCCGACCTATGGAAGGAGATCCGCAATCCGACTCTGTCCGGATAGCGCCTAGGTCCTATCGCTGGAACAACGAACATCTGAAGGCCCTTTCCACCGTTTCTCTGTTCCTCGCCGATGTCGCCATGCTCGTAACGGCATTCATACTGGGCTACGAAGCTCGCGAAAGTCTGCCTTTCTTTGCCCGTCCACAGGAGCAGCCTCCTCTAGCCAACTTTGTGCCAACGATCGTCTTGCATGTAGCGACGATCATTCTGATGTTCTATTTTTCGCAGTTGTACCATCTCAAGCGCGCCTCCAGCCGTATTGATCAGTTTCGCAATGTCCTTGGCGTCGTTACCCTGGGTACGCTGCTGGCAAGCGGCATCCAGGAATTCGTGCTGCAAAATACCGCATTCGAAGCGATCTATCCGCGCAGTCTCTTGTTCTACGTATGGTTTTTCAGCATGTTACTCACCGGCCTGGGCCGCGAGATTCACAGACGAATCTGGGCTTTCCTGCGTCGGCAGGGCGTCCTTCGCGACAACTTGCTGATCGTGGGCGAGGGACGCATCGCCCATGACATCACTGAAAAAATACGCAATAGTCCTTCACTTGGATATGACATTGTGGGCATCGTGAGCGCGAATGAAACTCAGGACGAAATCCCGGGCATCTCCATTATCGGCAAATACGCGGATATTCCGCGCTTGATCGACGAGCACATGGTGGAGCAGGTGATTGTCGCCTTGTCCGATCCGCGCCGAGGCGAGCTGGTTGAGTTGATCAATCTCTGTCAGCGCGGGCGCGTCGACATAAAAGTGTATCCCGATCTCTTCTCGTATATGGCCGGCGATCTTAATGTCGACGACCTTGGCGGAACGCCGCTGCTGACCGTACGCGACATCGCCTTGCGCGGTTGGAAGCTAAGCTTAAAGCGTGGGCTGGATCTCATCGGCGCGTCGCTCGGCCTCATCTTGCTTTCACCGCTCATGTTGTTGACCGCGCTCTTGATTCGCCTGGAATCTCGTGGATCGGTCTTCTACTGGCAGTGGCGCATGGGGCAAGATGAACGTCCCTTTCCCATGATCAAGTTTCGCTCCATGCGCTCCGATGCGGAATCACAGGGACAAACCTGGACAGTCGAGAACGACCCGCGCGTCACCCGTATCGGCCGCTTTATGCGTCGCAGCAACTGGGACGAGATTCCTCAGTTGATCAACGTTATTGTGGGTCATATGAGCCTGGTCGGTCCGCGACCGGAGCGGCCGATGTATGTCCAGCGATTCCGTAGTCAGATCCCGAATTATATGACCCGCTTGCGCGAGAAATCCGGCATGACCGGATTGGCGCAGGTGGAAGGCTTGCGCGGCGATACGTCGATCGCCGATCGTACGCGCTTTGACCTGCTGTATGTGGAAAACTGGTCTCTCTGGCTGGATATCAAGATCATCATTCGCACTATCTGGCAGTCGTTGACTCGCTCGAGCCCGAACGCGTATTGATCTGCGGAGGCGACAGCAAGACATGGACCTGGAAACCCTGACGGCGGCCATGCGCGACTTTGTCCAAAGCAAGGGCTGGATTGACGACAGTTCCGCCAAACCGCAGAGTCACCGGAACCTGGCCATCTCGCTGGTCTTGGAAGCAAGTGAAGTCTTGGAACACTTCCAATGGGGCGAAGAGTGCGCCGACCCGGAGGCTCTGGCTGAAGAATTGGCGGATGTCATGCTGTATCTGCTGCAATTGGCCGAAATCAACGGTGTTGATCTTGGTGAAGAAGTTATGAAAAAGCTTGCCAAGAACCGCGAGCGCGATTGGCCCGCGCCAGCTGCCGGGGACGCGGACCGTAAGGCCAAGCTGGATTAGCTGATGGGGTTTTCCTTGCCGGCGTATCCAGGCCCCAACTTGTTATAGGCTATCATTCTTGACGAGGCGCATTATAATACCTGGCACCGCGCAAAGAGTGTGCGGACGGGGCAGCGCGAGGCATTAGCAAGGTCTCGTGTACTCTAATCGCGTAATCGTTTAAGAGGATCGTGTTCAAATGTCGGAACAGGCTGTTACAGCCCAAAGCGAAGATTTCTCGCGTTGGTATAACGAAATCGTATATCGCGCTGATCTGGCGGCGCCGTCGCCAGTTCGGGGCTGTGTCATCATAAAACCTTATGGCTATGAAATCTGGGAGGGCATCAAGGGCGGTTTGGACCGGCGCTTCAAGGCGACAGGCCATCAGAACGCCTACTTCCCGCTCTTTATACCGGAAAGTTATATCAAGCGAGAAGCGCAGCATGTCGAAGGTTTCAGCCCCGAGCTAGCGGTGGTCACACACGCCGGCGGGAAGGAACTTGAAGAACCCTTGGTAGTGAGGCCGACTTCCGAAACGGTTATTGGCGAGGCCTTTAGCGACTGGATTCAGTCTTATCGCGACTTGCCGCTGCTGATCAATCAATGGTCCAACGTCGTACGTTGGGAATTGCGGACGCGTCCTTTCCTGCGCACGGCCGAGTTTCTGTGGCAAGAGGGGCATACCGCGCACGCGACCCACGACGAAGCCGAAGAAGAGACATTGCAGATGTTGGACATCTATGCCGATTTCGCAGTGGAAGATGCCGCCATCCCGGTCATCAAGGGCGAAAAAAGCCGCATGGAACGTTTCGCGGGCGCCTTGCGCACCTATACGATCGAGGCGATGATGCGTGACAAAAGGGCGCTGCAGTCGGGCACGAGCCACAATCTGGGCCAGAACTTCGCCAAAGCTTTTGACATTCGCTATCTGGCGGAGAACAATGCGCAGGCTTATTGCTGGACCACGTCCTGGGGATTGAGTACCCGTATGGTAGGCGCGGTGGTCATGACACATGGCGACGACAAGGGGCTGCGTTTGCCGCCGAAGCTGGCGCCGCATCAGGTTGTGATTGTCCCCATTTACCGCAAGGACGATCAAAAACCGCTGGTTATGGAGACGGTCAACAGGTTGGAAAGTCAAATCAACGCCGCGGGCATCCGTGTACATGTCGATCGGCGGGAGGGGCAATCGCCCGGGTTCAAATTCAACGACTGGGAGATGCGCGGTGTCCCGGTACGCGTCGAAATTGGGCCAAAAGACGTAGAGAACAATAATGCGGTGCTGGCGCGTCGGGATGTCCCGGGGCGTGAAGGCAAGCAGTTTGTTTCCCAGGACGGCATTGCGGGCGCGCTAGATGCGCTGTTGAACGCGATACAGGCTAATCTCTTGGAAGACGCGCGCGCCTTCCGCGACCGGCATATCAGTGACGTTGGCAGCTACGACGAAATGAGACAGGTCGTTGAGGGCGGTAATTGGGCGCGCGCCTGGTGGAACGGATCGGACGAAGATGAGTTGACCGTCAAAGACGAAACGGGCGCCACGATCCGTTGCTTCCCATTTGACCAACCGGGGGGAAGGGGCTTTTGCGTCAAGACTGGGCAACCTGCCCAAAAAGTCGCCCTCTTTGCAAAAGCCTATTAGACGAAATTCGTGTATACAAATAGATGGAAAGCGCGTCTACAGTCCCATCGGCGCGCTTTTTAGTTTCCCTTTTTCACGTTCGCGGCATGGTAGGAGACTTCTAATGCGAATCTGTCATTGTGAAAATAGACACAATTGAAAAACTCCTGTACAATGACGTCCTTTGAGCTTTAGTCGGGAAGGTAAACTGGAAAAAGGTACATTTACGGATCGGATAGTTTGCTGCTGCTGACATTTGTGGAGATTAGCTTACAGTGCTAGACTGAAACGTACCTGTACTTATTTTTCTTTGAATGATGTGATGATTGTTGCAACCAGATCAAACCAAAATTTGCTTGCCTGTGCTTCGGCACGGCGGCCCTGTGCATGCCACCTGCCTGCGCTATGTCGGGTTGGTGGCTTGATTTATTAGGACAGAATAATGACAGCCTACTTGATTGTTGACGCCGATGACATCCTGCAATTCGCTTCGCAAGAAGGAATAGACCTACAGGAATTGGCAGTAGCCTTGCGCGGCAACGCCGCTCTGGTAGCGGGTCTCTACGACTCGTCCATGCTGACGGCGGTCGCCGTGGCAAATTGGGATTCCGAACACGGTGATTGGCCTGTTGATCCACAGACGATTTTCCGCAGCGCCGGTTACAGGATTCTTGACGTGTCGGCACGCGAAGACCTGGTCAACACCCTTATAGAGCGTTATTTCTCCACAGACCCCAAACTGATCGACGAGTTGATCGTGGCGAGCCGGTCGGGAGATTTGCTCCCGCTGATTGACAAGGTGGAGACGCCGGCTAACGCCCGTATCCGCCTTTGGAATGAAAAGGACTCGGTTCCTGACGTCGAATTCACCAAGAATGTGTTGGTCCAGCCCCTGGAAAACCTGTACGGCTTGCGGCCCAAGAATGTCTGGGTGTACATCGACTTCGAGAACATCTCAATTAGCTTGAACGAGCAGGGATTCGTCGTTAATCTCGATCACCTGATCGAACGCTTCGTCTCCCAGGCGCAGGCGCACGGACGATTGGTGAAAATGTCCGCCTATGCCCCTTGGGGCCAGCGCGGCGCCTTGCCGCCATTGGTCGATTCGTCGGGAAGAGAGGTAGCGGACGACGCGCCGTCTCGTCTGATGATGGCGAATATTGATCCTGTCTTCAACCTGCCGGGCAAGAACAGCGCGGATATGCGCATGGCGCGGGACGTCCTTACCGATGCCGGCCATCCAGAGGCGGGCGATGTCATCATCCTGGCAAGCAGCGACCGCGACTTCAATGACGTGATTAATCCACTGCTTCAGCGGAACAAGACCGTTGTTTTGTGGGGTGTGCGCGGCAGCACCGGACGCCTCTTGCAAAGCCACCCCTCTTTGCATCTGGAATTCATTGACGATTTCACCGATCTGCAAACACATGAGTCACTCAGCCATGTGGAGGTCGCCGACGACGCCGAGAGCTTCATCCCGTCTCAGTGGTCGAGTGTCATTATCCAGTTTTACCGCCTGCAGAGCGCGACTCCCTCCGGCGAGATCACCTTGCATGCCTTGATAGAGCAATTGATTGATGTCGGCGATGTGATTTCCTTCGAACGCGGTCAAGATTTGGTATCGCAGGCGATTTCATTAGGTATCTTGAAGCAGCTTTCGGCGTCCGGCGCTGTCGAGTTGAGTTATCAGAACCCGGTGGTTGACAAAACCTTGTTGATTGTGGAGCGCATGGTTCGCCGGGTCGTCAACACTTTGAGCGCGCGAAATTGGGAATACGTCAATTATGGATTCTTGCTAAAGGGATTGGCAATGGAGCGCGATCTCGACCGTCCCGGCATGAACGAAAGCGACCAGTGGCGCTCGCATTGGATTGATTGTCTGGTGCGCGAGCGTGTCTTGCAGCGCGAATTGGTGCCGCATCGCCACAATCCAGATGATCTGGTACCGGTGATCAGGATTCCTGCCGAAACTCCGCGTCCTGTGCCGAGCAAAATCGCAGAGGATGTCGACGACGCGGAGTTGGCCAACCGCAAGTGGCTCGGCATTCCACCGCACAAGCTCTATGAGACGGACCCCGAAGTGGCCCGCATGGTCACCCGCATTGTCGTAAGCGTACAGCAATTCACCAGTTTCCGGAATTTCGCCTGGTGCCCGCTGGGCAGTTTGCACCGCCGGCTGCGGGAGTTCGATAGCGGTGTGACTTTCCAATACGCTGTAGAGTACTTGCTCGTCAACGAGATGGTCACCGTGCAAGAATACCCAAACCCGCGCAGCGACTACAACACCAAAGGCATTGAGCTCAATCCCGATTGCGCCTTTGTCGCGGTCTTGCTGGCCGAGCGCGATGAATTCGTGCGCGTCTTGCTGGAAATGTACAACGAGAATCAAACAATCAGCGCGACCAATATCAGTACTCGTCTAGAGGACAGTTGGGACGTTGGCCTGTGGGTCTCGATCATGAGAATCGAAAACGTGCTGAACTTGCTCCCCGGTCGTACAGATCAGTATAGTTTGTTCCGGACCCATCATACGGTGAAATTGGTCGCGAATGACGATGTCAACGAGCTACAAAAAGCGGATGAATAGCTCGGCATTGTTGCGGCTTCCTTGAACTGATATAATCATCGCGCTTTTGAGACCGACAGGCAAACTGTCCTGCCTGTTCGGTGACGATAGCCGCTCGGCAGCAGCGAATAGCTCTGCCGCGCTCACGCAACATAGATAGCCTTATCGTGGCGCGAGCTACGCGGTTTACATGAACAGGAGGGACGGAAAGCATGCCTTTGGACAAAGCGACCAAAACACGGATTATCAGCGATTTCGCCCGCGAAGAAGGTGACACCGGGTCGCCAGAGGTGCAGATAGCGTTGCTCACCTCACGGATTGAACAATTGACCGAGCACCTCAAAGTACACAATCACGACGAGCACTCCAGGCGGGGATTGCTGAAGTTAGTGGGACAGCGCCGCCGCCATTTGAAGTACATCGCTCGGAAGAAACCGGATGTGTACCGTGAGTTACTGCAGCGCCTCGGGTTACGGCGATAAGTCCCGCTTGTGGGACGGAAGCGGGATGGTCGGCCTATGACGCCGTCGCGCCCGATGCGGCCTCATAGGCCGAACAGCGCAGATTTGATGATTCTTGATGCGTCAAAATGATGGGCAGCGCCAGAGATACCAGCTTTTGTTCCGCTGGTAGCTGATGAGATTGCGCGTCAGATTGGCGCATTTTAACTGTATGGAGAACTCTATGACCTTAGAGATACGCGAATATCGAAGCAAGGTGGCGGACAAGGAAGTCATCGTCGAGACCGGCCGCTTTGCTCAACAAGCAGGTGGTTCGGTGACGGTGCGCATGGGCGATACCATGTTGTTTTGCTCCGTTACCATGGGGTCGCCGCGCCCGGGGCTGGATTTCTTTCCCTTGAGCGTCGACTACGAAGAAAAGATGTATGCCGCCGGTCGAGTGCCGGGCGGGTTTTTCAGGCGAGAAGGCCGCCCGTCGGAAGGCGCCATTCTTACCTCCCGCGTCATTGATCGGACCCTGCGTCCACTTTTCCCCAAGAACATGCGCAACGAAGTGCAAGTGATCTTGATGTCTCTTTCGCATGATAAGGAACATCATGTCGATATGCTGGGCGTCATCGCGGCCAGCACCGCGCTGATGATTTCCGACATTCCCTGGAATGGCCCGGTGGCTGGCGCGCGCGTCGGCCTGGTCGACGGCGAATTGTCCGTGAACCCCACTTATACCGAGATGCAGGCCAGTCCATTGGACCTGCGCGTTTCCGGCACAGGCGAGGCCATCAATATGGTCGAATGCAATGCCGACCAGGTGGACGAGGATACGATGCTGGAGGCGCTCTTCCTGGCGCACGATGCCGTACAAGATATCATCGCGCTGCAGAACAAAATTCGAGATGAAATCGGCAAGGAGAAACAGGAACCGTCGGTTGACGACATCGACCAGGACTTGCAGGCAGAGATCGAGGGTAAAGTGGCCAGCCGGATCCACGAGATTATGGCCGCGCACAGTGATCGCAACGAGCGCCGCGAACCGCTGCGCGCGATTCAAGATGAATTGCTTGAAGAGTACACGCGGAAGAATGAAACGATCGACGACGAAGACGAGCGCTACAACCTGAAACACGTGGAACGAGCCTACGATCAAACGATGAAAAACGTCGTCCGTGGCCGCATCGTCAATGAAGGCGTCCGCCCTGACGGACGCGATTATGCTACGATGCGCGCGCTTTTCGCAGATGTGAAGTTGCTGCCGCGGGTGCACGGTTCCGGCATGTTCATGCGTGGCGAAACACAAGTGCTCACCATTGCCACGCTGGGCACGCCTCGCGATTCGCAATTCATGGACAGCATCAGCCCTGAAGACGACAAGCGTTATATCCACCACTATAATTTTCCGCCGTACAGCACGGGCGAGACTTATCCCATGCGCGGTCCGCGCCGGCGCGAGATCGGGCACGGCGCATTGGCGGAAAAGGCGCTGCTTTCGATGATCCCGACCGAAGAGGAGTTCCCATACGTCCTGCGCCTGGTGAGCGAAGTCATGAGTTCAAACGGCAGTACATCCATGGCCAGCGTCTGCGCCAGCACGCTGGCCTTGATGGACGCCGGCGTTCCGATCCGGAATCCTGTCGGCGGCATCGCTATGGGTCTCATCAAAGAAGGTGACAAAGTTGCCGTGTTAACCGACATCCAGGGTATGGAAGATCACCTGGGTGACATGGACTTCAAAGTGGCCGGCACGGTCGACGGGATTAATGCCTTGCAAATGGATATCAAGATCGCGGGCGTAACGCGCGATACCATGCGGCAGGCGCTGGCGCAAGCCAGGGAGGCGCGCCTGCAGATCCTTGAGGTCATGCGGGGAGCCATTGCCACCCCGCGCGACACCTTGAGCGAGCACGCGCCAAGGATGGAATCGCTCAAGATTGATGTGGACAAGATCGGCGCCGTCATTGGCCCGGGCGGCAAGAACGTTCGCGCGCTGCAGGAAGAGCACAGTGTCAAGATTGATATCCAGGAAGACGGGCTGGTCTATGTCGCCGGCGAAACAGGCCCCGACGTTTTGGAAACGCTCGAAAAGATCAAAGCGATGATCGAGGAACCCGAGGTTGGCCAGATCTATACGGGCCGGGTAACCCGCGTGGAAAACTACGGCGCCTTTGTGGAATTCTTGCCGGGCACCGATGGCATGGTTCACATCTCGCAGTTGGCGGACTACCGTGTCAAGAGCGTGGAAGAAGAAGTTGACATCGGCGACGAGATCATGGTCATGGTTATCAGCGTCGACCCCACTGGCCGGGTTCGCCTCAGCAGGCAAGCTGTGCTGGAGGGCTGGGATGTAGAAGAAGCGATCCGTCGAGACGCCGCCAACAGCCGCGGCAATCGCCGCGGTGGAGGAGATCGCCGCGGCGGAGATCGTCGCGGTGGCGACCGGCGCGGCGGAGGCCGACGCAGTGATGACCGGCGCGGCAGTGGCGACCGACGAGGTTATGATCGAAATCGCCGCGACTGAACCGCCGGGCAAGGACGACCACCGACGTGCTACCGCGCCATCATCCGCGAGTAGCACGTTTTTTGATTACTTTGATTGCTTTGCTTGATGGACGCGGGGAGTGTAATCGTGACGGATGCCAGCGATGGTCCCGGCAGAGGGATTGCCGAGACCGAGAATTACCTGATTTGGGAAGTGCAAGCGCCGGACGGGGAAACGACGTACCATCTGGAATTGGGCGTCGCCACCTTGCATTTCTATCACGAAGAATGGGCAGAATTTCTGCAACTGATGAAAGACGCGGCTAGCAACAGCTGATGACTCCAGGGCCAATGCGCCAGCGCTTTGTTGAAGCGCTGGCAAAACATCTGCCGCCGAGCGCCTCTCGCTTGCGTCTTTTGGACATTGACGGGCATTGCGGCGAAATCTTGGCCGGTCGACGCGCTGACCTGGACATCCGCTGCACCGCGGCGAATGACCTTCAACGATCGGGGAACCCCCCGGCAGCGGCGGATGCTATCGTGGCATATGCCCCCGATCTCGAGGGTCAAATGGTGACGTCGATCGCCGCCAATATGAGACCCGGCGGGCGTTTTATCGCTGTCCTCCCGGGTGGCGAAGTCCGCGAGTGCTGGGTAGGTCTGTTGGAAGCGGGGGGACTTGTGCGGATCCTGGTTGAACCGGCCGTCGATGGCGCCGGCGTCCTGATACGTGGCGAAAAACCCCATACTACTGTCAATACATTGGGGCGCATTCAAAGCGTAGCGCGCGCCGATGTCGATCTCTTGGATCTGTCCGACTACCGAGGACCTTACCTGCATCTTCTGATTCGCCAGTCGCCCAACAAGCCGGTTTGGAAACTGAAAGCCGGGGAAGCCATCGCCTGGCGCGCGCTCGCCTTGCGGGACGATTCGGACGCTGTTTTGCTCGCATTCAGCAGTTTGCCCAAGGCGGTCGGATTCTTGCAGCCCGCCGTCTTGATCGACATGGTGAGAGACGTCAACAAAGTTGGCAAATTCGCCAGGGAAGTCGCCGGGGGATGGGGGAGGCCGGTCATTCTTAATCCGACTTTGGATTTCATCAGAGACCAGCAACTGATCTGGCTGCATATTGATCCTGAAACCGCTGCGGCGCCGGATGAATGAACGCTTTCGCCATTTGCGTTCGTAGTATCGTCACAGGTGCCAAAAGTGACAGGGGTGGCTTCACAGCTGCCGGGATCCGATCGCGCGCAAGCTCATGAGTTTTTCGCTGGCTGACATCGAATACTTGAGCAGCGACCCCGGTCGTTGCGTACTGGAGTCGCACGCGCATAGCGATGTCTCCGAGGCAAACACCCTGGCTCTGCTGACCCGACTGAGAAAATCGCTGTCCCCGACGCAAGCGGCCGCAGTGATGTCGACGCTTAAGTTGAGGAAGAAAGCAAGGCTGAAGTTCCCGCATCAGGCCCAGCGGATGTTGTTCACCGCAGAGAGCTTGCAACAGGCGAGTCACCCGCGAATTAGGCAATATCGGGCCGGTCTGCTGGGGTCTGACAAGCTGGTCGACATGTGTTGCGGCATAGGCAGCGACTCAATGGCCTATGCCGAATCCGGGCGCCAAGTCCTTGGCCTGGATAAGGACCCCGTGCGTATCGCCATCGCCCGGCACAACGCCGCTGCGCTTGGCGTCGCGGTGGAATTCGCTTTGGCGGATGTTCGCGAGGGCATGCCATCCGGTTACGATGCCGCATTCTATGACCCGTCGCGGCGCGATGCGGCGGGCAAGCGCATCCGCGACGTCGAGTGTTATACGCCTCCGCTGTCTTTGATTCGGCGCTGGCCTGCCAAAGAACTTGTAGTCAAACTGTCTCCCGCGGTCGCCTTGGCGCAAGTCCAGCGCTATGGCGGCCAAGTGGAATTCATCTCGGTCGACGGTGACCTCAGCGAAGCGGTTCTGTGGCGGCACCGGCCGTCTGCGCCACCGCTGGCGACACGCTTGGACGCTTCCGGTGTTCATCACTTGTCGGCAGATCTCGACGAACGCGTTGACATCTCGGAACCGAGAGCCTGGCTATTCGAGCCGGATCCTGCGGTTCTGCGCGCCAAGTTGGTTCGACAATTGGCGGCGATGCTTGATGCAAGTTTGCTTGACAGCACGATCGCCTATTTGACCTCGGATAAAATCGTCGACAGTCCATGGGCCAGGTACTGGCGAGTCCTGGACTGGATGCCCTTCAACCTCAAGAAACTGCGCCGTTATCTAGTAGATAGAGGGGTCAGCCAGGTGACGGTGAAGAAGCGCGGCTTTCCCATGCTGCCCGAAGAGTTGATCGCAAGACTGCGGTTGAAACCGGGGGGCGAATCGCGCGTGCTGGTCTTGACGCGCTGTCGCGCCCGTCCCATCGTCATTGTCTGCGCTCCCCGTGTTTAGCAAACCCCCTTGCTCGCGCAAGGCTGAGGAGCAGGATTGTTATTTTATGCGAGCGCAACATTCCTGGGATTTTTCCGCCAGTTACGCGCCGCGCGGGGGTAGTATATCTTTTTCGGTTGAAATACTTTTAGCCAGTCCTCGGCATGAGATCCGTAGCCCACAATACTTATGATCTGGTAGGGGCTTCTCGGTGAGAAGCCCGATACTCACTCAGTTTCTATTCGTCGGGCGATCTATCGGATCGCGTAGACACTGACCTTTGATCGCCCCTACCGGCTGTCAGGTGGTTGTTGTTCTCAATTTCAACCGACTTCGATAACTCCCCCCGCTCGGCCCTAATTTGGGCAATTTGAACAAATCCATTATAATTGTGTTTCGCTATGTGATCGGCAGAAATGGATGATGCAGCCACAGGAACCGCGCAATCATCGTTTGGTCAGCTGGGAAGAGGTCGACCGGCTTATCGATGGATTAGTTCCGCGCATACAAGACCTGGGACCCTTCGGCGCGATGGTCATGATCACGCGCGGCGGCGTGATACCGGGCGGTTTGTTGGCCGAAGCATTGAGCATTCGGCACCTGCTGACAGCTTCGGTAGACTTTCTCTCGACAGAGCAATCCGGCATTATGGCCTGGCCGACATTCTTGCAGTTTCCCGATCCGGAGCTTCTGCGCGGGCGGCGAACCTTGATCGTCGACGATGTCTGGGGCAGCGGACGGACCAGCATCGCCGTGCGGGAACGCGTGAATGCGGCGGGAGCGCGGGCGATCAATTGTGTTTTGCATTTCAACCCGTATCGGTCGCTGTTTTCCAACATAATGCCAGAGCTGTATGGCGATGTTACGGACGCTTATGTAGTGTATCCTTGGGAGATTGACCGCGGGCTGCTGGGGCGCGGCTTTGGCGAGGCGCAGCCGGAGATCTGATCGAATCGAGTTTGGCTGCGAGCGCGACATTGTGCGATTCGAGGGAGTTTGCGATATAATGCATGAACGTTTTATGCAGTCGTTCACTTCAGCAAGGTTTGTAGATACTAGCAGTCAGCGGATTGTGAGCGCCGGTCGATTTGTCGCTTAGATGCGCATGAGCGTATGGCGCTTGACTGCAGCGAAATAATGTATACTACGTTTAGGTCAAGTATTTGTGTTTCTTAACACCCTGACCCCATTGTTGACCCAAGTGCGCGGTTCCCCCGGGTTCCGGCACGATTATTACCTGCTGATGCAGGAGGCAAAACAAACCATATGAGCGAACAACATGATAGCAACCCCGTACCCGATGAGAATTTCGAGGAGATGCTCGCCTCATCATTCGATTTTTCCTATTCCCCGCCACGCCGCGGCGAAATTCGCGAAGCCACCATTCTTCAAATAGATGAACGCGAGATAATCGTCGATCTCGGCGCAAAACAAGACGGCATCGTTCCCTCACAAGATCTTGATCGGATGGAAGACAGCTTCCGCGAGAGCCTGGAGGCGGGCGCCAGCATTCCGGTTTATGTGGTCAACCCGCGCGACCAAAATGACAACTTGATCGTATCCATCAACATGGGTTTGCAACGTTATGACTGGGAAAAGGCGCGCGAGCTTTTGAGCTCGCAAGACCCGGTTGATGTCAAAGTGAGCGGCTATAACAAAGGCGGGGCTCTGGTGCGCTGGAACCGGCTGGAAGGTTTTATCCCAAGTTCTCATTTGGTTTCCGCGAATATGGCAATGGACCGCCGCGAGGCCATGAGTGAGTTGATCGGCTCTACGCTGAGTGTCAAGGTCATTGAAGTCGATCAAGATCGTCGCAGGCTCATCTTCAGCGAGCGGGAAGCGCAAAAAGAGTGGCGCGCCAAGCGCAAGCAGAAACTCCTGGCGGAACTTAGCGTCGGTGATGTCGTAAATGGCGTCGTCACCGGACTGCGGGATTTTGGCGCCTTTGTCAATATTGGCGGCGCCGACGGATTGATACACGTCAGTGAGCTGGCTTGGCATCGGGTCGATCATCCGCGTGACATCTTGGCTATCGGTGACAAGATCGAAGTTTATGTCCTGAACCTCGACCGCGAAACCAACCGCATCGCGCTCAGCAGAAAACGCCTCTTGAGCGATCCCTGGGACGAGGCGCAATACCGCTATCACGAAGGTCAATTGGTGGAAGGTCAAGTGACCAACGTGGTTGACTTCGGCGCGTTTGTCGCGCTGGGAGATGGTCTGGAGGGCTTGTTGCACCTCAGCGAAATGGGCGACGGCGCCCTCAAGGAACCTTATTCTTACGTGCAAAAGGGCGATCAGCTTTCGCTGCGTATCAGCCACCTCGAACCGGAAAAGCGCCGTGTAGGCTTCACCCAGCGCTGGGGTACCGAAGTTGGGGAAGAGGAAGACGAACAAGACGAATTCGACGAGGGCGACGCTGGTGTCGACAGCCCGGACGCCGCGGATGACGAATCGCCTGAGAACCCTGAAGTCTCCTCATCGGACGAAGATGACTAGGGGCGGCGCTCTGCCCGCCGCGCAATTGATTGCCATCCGCCAATTAACTCGCCGATCACTTTGCCTCGCGCCGTTGACAAGGCTGTTGTCGCTCTGTATAATGCGCGGCGATTCTTGGTGAGGGCAGGTCGTTCGTGTAATTCCGCAATTACAGACGAACAAGGACATTCCGAGCCTGGTTATTCGGCGACCGCCGAAGGTTACCGGGTTTTATTTTTGCCTCCGATCAAGCATCAATTTCGTATTGTTCCGGGAGAGTTTTAAGTTATGCAAACAGAAACCACGCTGGACCAGTCTGTCGACGAGATGGACTTTGCCTCACTTTTGGAAGAATCCCTTGCCAGCAGCCAGATCGAGCGGGGAGATATCGTCAGCGGTACCGTCTTGTCCATCGACAACCAGGGATTGATCGTCGATATAGGCTGGAAACAAGACGGCCTTGTCACGCGCAACGACATTGAACGCATGGGTATGAGTACGAAGGATTTCCGGGTGAATGCGGAGATCGACGTGGCGGTCGTGCGCTTGAACGACGGCGATGGCAATTTGATCCTGTCCGCTTCACAAGCGCGTCAGAACGAAGACTGGAAACGCGCGGAAGTATTGATGAATAGCAAGGAACTCTATACCGGCGTGCTCGCCGACGCAAACCGCGGGGGGGTGATCATGCCCTTTGGCCACTTGCGCGGCTTCATTCCGGCCAGTCATGTGATCGATCTGCCGCGTGGACTGAAAGAGGACGAGCGCTTGATCCAGCTTCAAGAATTGATCGGCAAGGAAATCAGCGTCCGCGTGATCGAAGTGAATCGCAAACGGCGGCGCTTGGTCTTCAGTCAGTTGGAAGCGGAACAAGAAAACCGCGCGGCCCGCAAACAGGCATTGTTGCGGGAACTCGAGGAGGGTGGTACGCGCGAGGGTGTTATCAGCGGCTTGTGCGATTTTGGCGCCTTTGTCGATTTGGGCGGCGCTGACGGTCTCATTCATATTTCGGAGTTGGCTTGGTTCCGCGTGCGTCATCCCAGCCAGGTTGTAGCGGTCGGCGATAAAGTCGAGGTTTTTGTCTTGCACCTGGATGACGAAGGCAAGCGCATCGGCCTGAGCTTGAAGCGCTTGCAGCCCAACCCCTGGTCGCTTGTCGACGACATTTATCACATTGGGCAGTTGGTCGAGGGTGTCATTAGCCGCGTAGAGTCCTTTGGCGCTTTTGTCAGCCTGGACCCGGGCATTGAAGCGCTGTTGCACGTCAGCCAGATGTCGCATAACCCGGAAGAGAATCCCTTGCGCCATCTTTACGAGGGCCAAAAGCTGCTGATGCGTATCATCAGCATCGAGTCGGAAAAGCAACGCTTGGGGCTGAGCTTGACCGAGGTCACGGCAACGGAACTGGAACAGTGGGAAGAGCGCCAAATGGAATTGGTCGCGCAAGCGCGCGCCGCTGCCGAAGCGGAGGCGGAAGCTGAACGTGATGAACGTGACGCGCCGCCCTCTGAATCCGTTGTGGAAGAGGAGGGTGAAGCCGAATCCGAAGCGACGCTTGAAGCGGAACAATAAGCCCGAGCATAGCCTTAAGGCCGCCGGCGCGAAACGCGATATGGCATTGGGCCGGTTTGTCGTGTACACTCCTTTTGCTGGTTAGCTTAGAGTTAATCATTTTCGTACGATTCACACAAAAAGGCGGTGATTTCGAGCATGGCTTCGGTAAGGCTAAAGCCAGGCGAAAGTCAAGAACAACTCTTGCGGCGATTTCGCAAACGGGTGACAAATGCCGGCATACTTAGCACTGTCCGCCGGAAACGTTGGCACATTTCCAAGAGCGAATTGCGTCGCATCGAAAAGAAGAAAGCGATTCGTCGCTCGCGCCGGCGGCAACGCAAAGTGTGATTCATCCGCTAGTTGCTGCCAAAGCGCGTCTGACAATTCCGTTTGTGGCGCTTGCAGGCGGATGCGCGCCGCGGATTTGAAAACCACAAGCCCGTTGCGCAGGCGGGAACCGCAGCGGATTTCTACGTTTTTATGAGGCAGGCTGTTTAGTTCACTTAGGAGGAACATGGCCAAGAAAGAAGAAAAGATCGAAGTTGAAGGAACGGTAATCGAAGCGTTACCCAATACGCAGTTTAAAGTTGAACTGGATAACGGACATCAAGTCCTGGCATATTTGTCGGGCAAAATGCGAAAGTATTACATACGTATACTTTTGGGAGACCGTGTCAAAGTCGAGATGAGCGCCTATGATATGAATCGGGGGCGTATCATCTACAGGCACAAAAACAACGTACGCGCGTAATACCTGGACGCCCCCTGATCGGGGGCTTGGATGGGATGGTCGTCGCTTCCCGCGATGATGCCTTGGGGAGCAATCCCATATTTTAGTTTCATAGTTAAGGGACGAGCCAACCGCGGTTGGCTCGTTTTTTTATGGTGATTTACAGCCCCAATGAGCCGCCATCGTGCTGAACATGAACGTTCGGAAGCGCACATCGGCGAAGCCCGCGCTTTCGATCAGTTGCGCCAGTTCCTCAGGTGTTTTGAAGGCGCGCGTCGATTCCGGCAAGTAGCGATAGGCGTCGCTGGCGGATTTACCCGCGATCAAACGGCCAAGCAGAGGTATCCCAAACTTTAGATGCGCGAGAATCAAGGGTTGCAGCAGGTTCCGTGGCGGCGGGGTCGTATCCAGTATGACGATGCGTCCGCCCGGCTTGAGCACCCGCCGTTGCTCGGCGAGCGCGCGCGGGATATCCGCTACGTTGCGCATCAGATAACCCGAAACCACCGCGTCGAAACAGTTGTC
Source organism: Chloroflexota bacterium (assembly GCA_026707745.1). Taxonomy (GTDB): domain Bacteria; phylum Chloroflexota; class Anaerolineae; order Aggregatilineales; family Phototrophicaceae; genus UBA6055. Next base: position 68,830 of record JAPOWG010000116.1, on the reverse strand, counting down.
GGCATAGGGCAACTGCAGCGCATCGGCGCCTGTCCATCTCACCAGACTGCCGTAGCGACCTTGCCGCCGCCCAATTTGCATCATTTGCAGCGCGAAATCGGCGCCGACAACCATAGCTTCCGGACGCCGCTTCAGCGCTTCAAAGGCGATGTCGCCGGTGCCGGTCGCGATGTCAAGCAGCGCGCCAGCTCGCGGCAAATCAGCGGCTTCCACGACAAAGCGACGCCACTTCAGGTCTTGCCCGCCGGAGATAATGCGGTTCATCAAGTTGTAACGCGCCGCGATGCGGTCGAACATCGCTTGCACGTATTCAGATCGCTCTTTCCCGTTAAGCTGCGCCATGATCGCGACTGACTATTCCCCGGCGGTCTGGTCTAGCGGTCGTACTGTCTCAATAAGTACCCAGTCGCCCTTTTTGCGACGCGCTATGGGCGTCAATCCCGCGCGCCGCAGGCCTGCTTCGACCTCGTTCGCTTGACTGTCAATAATGCCGCTGAATAGGGCGATCCCGCCCGGCCGCAGGATTTGACCCAACTGCCGCTCGCTCATCTCAAGTATGACCCGCGCCAGGATATTCACCATCACCATATCAAAGCGTCGCGCGGAAGAGATGACGCTCTCCAAGCTGCCTTGTTCGGCGACGATCTGCTGCGCGACGCCATTTAGAGCGGCGTTCTCCCGTGTGGCGCGCACGGCAATCGGGTCGATATCCAGCGCCAGCACTTTCCCGGCGCCCAGCTTGGCCGCCGCGATAGCCAGAATGCCGCTGCCGCATCCCAGGTCCAATACATCCATCGCCGGATTCGCCATCGTCTCCAGCGCCTCCAGACAGAGTTGCGTTGTGGGATGCGTACCTGTGCCGAAAGCCATGCCCGGGTCCAGCGCGATTTCTATGTCCTCTTGCGCCAAATCAACATCGACCCACAGTGGACGAACAAGCAAACGCTTTCCAAGTCGCAAGGGCTGATAATGCGCTTTCCAGGCCTCCCCCCAGTCATCTTCCCGTACGGTGCTATATCTGGGTACGGGCATCGGGTACATCAGCCGCATGTGGCCCAGCGCGGCCTCTAATTCCCTTTTCTTGCCGGGGAAGTGGTCGTCATCGAGGAAGTAGGCGCGCAGGATCAAGTTTTCCGCGGGCGGGACTTCATCTTCGTCCCAGGTATCTGGCGGGATGCCATCCTGTTCCAGCGACACGCCCTGGTGACCAAATCGCCCCAAGACTTCGGCGAGGGCTTCCGCGCTTTCGCCGTCAACCCGCATCGATACTTCGATCCAGTTGCTCATGAGCGCGGGCTAGTTTTCGCCGCCGAGGAAATCCATTACTTTGTCGAAAAACCCGCGACCGGCCGCCTGCGGACTTATCTCGCGCCCGAAGGTCTCCGCCAACTGCTCGAACAGTTCGCGCTGATGCTCGGTCAATTGGGTCGGCGTCTCTACCTGAACGTATACCAACTGATCGCCGCGACCGGAGTTGGTCCCGTCGCTGCGCAGGCGGGGAATGCCCTTGCCTCGCAAGCGGAAGACCTTTCCCGTCTGTGTGCCCGGGGGCAGGCTCAATTCGACCGGTCCGTCCACGGTGTCGACGCTGATCCGGTCGCCCAGGGTCGCCTGCGCCACATTGATGCTGATATCGAGGATGATGTCATTTTCCTTGCGCTTGAAGAACTCGTGATCTTTGACGTGCACCACGACGAATAAATTGCCCGGCGGCGCGCCCTGTTCGCCGGCATCGCCGTCGCCGCGCACTTGAATCTGGATGCCCTCGCTGACGCCGGCCGGGATCTTGACATTCAAGGCGGCTTTCTTGCGCCGGCGGCCAGAACCATCGCAATTGCGGCAGGGCTTGGAAATGACCGTGCCTTTTCCGCCGCAATTGGGGCAGGTATTCACTCTGACCATGGACCCGAGGAAGGTCTGCTGAACTTGGCGCAGCTCGCCGCTGCCGTCGCAAGTTCGGCAGGTGGTGGGTCTCGATCCCTCCGAAGCGCCGCTGCCCTCACAGACATCACAGCGTTCCAGGCGGGAAAACTCGATCTCCTTTTCGACGCCAAATACAGCCTCGACGAAGTCAATCGTCACATCGACCCGCCGGTCGCGGCCGCTGTTCGGGGCCCGGCGTCGTCCCCCCGGCGTATCGCCGAAAGCGCTGTTGAAAATATCAAAAATGTCTTCAAAGCCGAAGCCGCCCATGCCGGGCCCATAGCCGCCACCGCCGCCATTGACGCCGGCGTGGCCAAAGCGGTCGTAACGGGCGCGCTTCTCGTCATCGGCCAGAACCTCGTAGGCCTCGTTGATTTCCTTGAAGCGTTCCTCGGCGCCGGCTTCCCGGCTGACATCGGGGTGGTACTGACGCGCCAGACGCCGGAAGGCGGTCTTGATCTCGTTTGTGTCCGCGCTCCGCGCTACGCCGAGCACTTCATAATAATCTCTAGGCATGGAAGAGGTCCTGTACGCGCCCTCTAGTTTTTCGGCCGCTCATTTTACCGGAATGTGAAACGGGGTATAAGTGATTATACCCCGATCATAAGCCATTGGTATCTTGATTCCTCTTTAGGTCTCGGTGAATTCGGCGTCGATGACATCCTCGTCATCTTCGGCCGCGGGCTGGCCATCGGCCGGGGGAGCCTCCTCGTACATCTGCGCGCCCAGCGTTTGCAATTGCGCCATCAAGGCCTCGGTCGCCGCTTTGATCTCGGAGACGTTACCGCTCTCCTGCGCCGCCTTGACCGCCGCGATTTTTTCCTCGGTCTGCTGCACGGCTTCTTCCGGCAGCTTGTCCTTGTTTTCGCGAATCAGCTTCTCGGCCTGGAAGACGGCGCCTTCCGCCTGGTTCTTGACCTCCGCCTCCTCTTTGCGTTCGGCGTCCTGGCTGGCGAACTTCTCCGCTTCCGCCACCATCTTGTCGACTTCGTCATCGGACAAGCCACTGCTGGCGGTGATCGTGATCGCTTGCTCGCGCCCGGTCGCCTTGTCCTTGGCGCCCACATTGAGGATGCCGTTGGCGTCAATATCGAAGGTCACCTCGATTTGCGGCAATCCGCGCGGCGCCGGCGGAATGCCATCGAGCATGAACTTGCCCAGCGACTTGTTATCGCTCGCCATCGGCCGTTCGCCTTGCACGATGTGGATCTCGACCGTGGTCTGGCTGTCGGCCGCCGTCGAGTAGATCTGCGACTTCTTGCTTGGTATGGTGGTATTACGGTCGATCATGGCGGTCGCAACGCCGCCCAGCGTTTCCACGCTCAGCGTCAGCGGCGTCACATCCAGCAGCAGGATGTCTTTGACGTCGCCGCCCAATACGCCCGCTTGAATGGCAGCGCCCAGCGCGACCACCTCATCGGGATTGACGCCCTTAGTCGGCTCTTTGCCGAAGAAGTCCTTGACGGATTCCTGGATGGCCGGCATGCGCGTCATGCCGCCTACCAGCAGAACCGCGTCGACATCGCCGGTGGACAAGCCGGCGTCCTTCAACGCCAGCCGACAAGGCTCGATGGTGCTGCGCACCAAATCATCGACCAGGCTTTCCAGCTTGGCGCGCGACAGGCTCATATTCAGGTGCTTTGGTCCGCCCGCGTCCGCCGTGATAAAGGGCAGGTTGATCTCGGCGCTCAAGGTGGTCGAAAGCTCGATCTTCGCTTTCTCGGCCGCTTCTTTCAAGCGTTGCAGCGCCTGACGATCCTGCCGGAGGTCAATGCCGTTTTCTCGGCTGAACTCATCGGCTATCCAATTGATGACGCGGTCGTCGAAGTTGTCCCCGCCCAGGTAGGTATCGCCGTTGGTCGATTTGACCTCGAAGACCCCGTCGGCGACCTCGAGGATCGAAATATCGAAGGTGCCGCCGCCCAGGTCGTAGACCGCGATAATGCCTTCGTTGCGTTCGCCCAGGCCATATGACAGGCTCGACGCCGTCGGCTCGTTAATGATGCGCAGCACTTCCAAACCGGCGATTTTGCCCGCGTCTTTGGTCGCGTTGCGCTGCGTGTCGTTGAAATAGGCCGGCACGGTGATCACCGCTTGATCTACCGCTTCTCCCAAATAGGCCTCGGCATCCGCTTTGAGCTTTTGCAGGACCATCGCCGAGATCTCCGGCGCGCTGTAGTCGCGGTCGTTCAATCGAATGCGGACGTCGCCGTTTGAAGCCGCCGATACCTTGTAGGGCACCAGTTTGGCCGCGTCCTTCACTTCCTTGTCATTGAACTTGCGGCCCATGAAGCGCTTGACCGAAAAGATGGTATTTTCCGGGTTCACTACGGCCTGGTTGCGGGCCACGCGCCCGACCAGGTGCTCGCCCGTTTTGGTATTGATGGCGACCACGGACGGGATCAGGTTGCCGCCTTCCGAAGAAGGAATGACGGTCGGCTCGCCGCCTTCCATCACCGCGACAACCGAGTTTGTGGTGCCCAGGTCGATTCCAATGATTCTGCCCATTCCGATTACTCCTGTTTCTATCTGGTGTTCTGACCAGCTTGGCTTTGGTTCCTTTGCGTTTTCAGCTTGCTACCTTGACCAAGGCCAATCGCAAGATTTTATCACCCGCGCGGTAGCCCTTTTGCAATGTCTCGGTGACGTGCCCGCTTTCGATTTCAGCGCTCTCTTCCGTGCCGATGGCTTGATGCAGATTGGGATCAAAAAGATCTCCCGTCGGGTCGATTGCCTCGACTTCATATTGTTCCAGCAGCGTGACGAACTTGCGCTGGATCATGGACACGCCGCCGATCCAGGGATTGTCGCTGATATCTTCGGGCACGCTCTCGAAGGCGCGGTCGAAATCGTCAACGATCGGCAGCAGCGCCTTAAGCGTGTCGAGCGACGCCCGCTGAAAAAGTTCGATCCGTTCGCGCTCGATCCGCTTCTTGTAATTCGCGAATTCGGCGCGGGCGCGCTGCCAGCCATCCTTATTGCTCTGCGCTTCCTTCTGCGCTTCAATGAGTGCTTGCATCAGGTTAATGCCTTCCGGCAATTCCGGCGCTTCTTGCTCATCTTTGTCGCTGCCGTCGGCGCCTCCCTCGGTCGGCAATCCTTCCGCCGATTCGGGGGCGGCGCTCAATTCGTCTTCGTTTTCTTTGTCGAGTTCTTCAGCGGGGTCTTTTACATCGCTCATATGCTAATCCTGAAACGTGCAATTGATCCGTCTTAATACCCTATCGCGGGATAGCCAAAATATCGTCCCTAGCATAGCGCAGGATTAAAAGATTTGTATAAGCGATCCCGTTTCTTATGAAGTTTATATGTTGCTGCCGGCGGCACCGTCCGCATTGTCCTGATACAGCGTCGACAATACATTGGTCATCAAGTTGGAGACATAGCGCACGGTGCTGATAGCGCGCCCGTAATTGATATGCGTGGGACCCAAGACGCCGATGGCGCCGCTCATCTTTTGCGGATCGCCATAGCGGCTTAGCACCATGCTCAAGCGGCTTAGATCTTCGTAGCGGTCGTCGCCGGCGATGACCACCTGGACATTGACGTCATCGCTGTCATCGGGCGGCAGTCGATCCAGCAGTTCGTTGACCAGGGCATTGAGCACGGTATGCTCTTCCAGGATGCGGATCGCCTGCTGCGCTCCCTCGTCATCGCCAAAGCTTTCCATCATCCGGCTCAATCCGTCTCGATAAATGACGCGCACCTGATTGTTGTCGGCATGCTCTATCAGTTCGGCAGTTAATTCCGCCACTTCGCGTTCCAGCATCGGCAGGTTGATGCTTTTGAGGCGCACCTGCTGCGCGCCGAAATCGGCGCAGGCCTCGTTGACGCGTTTGGCCGCCTCCGCCAATTGAAGCTGCGGCACCGGTTCCGCCAGTGTCAGCATACGCTGATGCACGCTGCCGCTGTTTAATACCAGCACCATCAGCGCAAGGCGTCCCTGTATCGAGATCAACTCGACGTGCTTGAAGGAATTGGTCTGCGAGATGGGCGGCGTCACAATGGATGCGGACTGCACCGAACGCGCGAGCAATGTGGCTGTGCGGCGCATCCATTGTTCCATGCCCGCATGCAATGTGCCGACCCGCTCGGAAATATGGCTCTGCTCGTTGCGCGTTAGACTGCGCGTTTGCAGCAGGCGACGTACAAAATAGCGGAAGCCGGCTGCCGTCGGCACGCGCCCGGCCGAGGTATGAGGCGCGGCAATATAACCCATCTCTTCCAGCCGAGACATCTCGTTGCGCACGGTCGCCGAACTGATATTGAGTTGATAATTCTCTACCAGATGACGGGAACCGACCGGCTCCGGATTTTCCGAATAGGCCTGCACGATGCAGGTGAGAATGTCTTCCTGACGGCTGCTTAGATTGGGCAATTGTTGTTCGTCGTTCATCAAGGATGTCGCTGGCGTTTACTCATAAATGGCTTGAATGCTAACACGCGCTCTAGGGTGCGTCAAAGGAAAATCTGATGTAAGATGTTTTTCACGCCGCTCGTCCATAAACTACGTGACGGAGCTACAGGAACGCGGCGAAACAGTCTCGCCGCGTGACCCAAGAATCCCAAGGAGAAACCCAATGGGCTTGAAGACTTTCGATGTTAGCCAGGACGAATTTCAGAGCAAAGTTCTGGACAGTGAAACGCCGGTTTTGGTCGACTTTTGGGCGGAATGGTGCGGCCCCTGCAAGATGATCGCGCCCATCGTTGACGAGATCGCCGATGAGTACGACGGCAAGCTGCGCGTCGCCAAGGTCGATGCCGATGCCAACCAGGATATCCTGATCAATTATGGCATTATGGGTATTCCAACTTTGATTCTGTTCAAAGGTGGTGAAGCGGTGGAGCGTATCACCGGCTTCAAGCCCAAAGGCAAAATCGTCAGCCAGATTGCCGCGCATATCTAGCGGTCTACGCTTGAATCGGCAAAGGCGCTCGCCGGGGAACGGCGAGCGCCTTTTCTTTGGATGTGACTTGCTGGCAAGCGTGAACTATAATCAAAGGAGTTCCAGCCACGGGGAAATGGCTATGAAGCAGTTTCCGATCCGCATTCTGATCGCAAAGCCCGGCTTGGATGGTCACGATCGTGGCGCCAAAGTCATCGCCCGCGGCTTGCGAGACGCGGGTATGGAGGTCATCTACACCGGCTTGCGTCAGTCGCCGCAGATGATCGCCGAAGCGGCCCTGCAGGAAGATGTCAATATTGTCGGCCTGAGCATCCTCAGTGGTTCCCACATGACCTTGGTACCGGCGATCCGCGCGGAAATGGACGCGATGGATCTCGCCAGCGTGCCGCTGGTCCTTGGCGGCATCCTGCCCGACGAAGATCAACGGGCCTTGCTCGACGGCGGGGTAAGCGCGGTGTTCGGTCCCGGCGCCGGCCTCGGCGAGATAGTCAGTACGATCGAGCAGCTATGCGCGCGGCCAGCCGATCAGACAACGTGAACTTCGAGGACATTCGCGCCGGCGATCGCCGAGCCTTGTCACGATTCCTGACCTTGGTCGAAAACAGCCGCGATGTCGTGGCGGAGGAATTGGCAGAACTGTCTCGGCGCGCTGACGACCATCAAATCATCGGCGTGACGGGACCGCCCGGCAGCGGGAAAAGCACGCTCATCGCCGCGCTGACCAAGCTTTATCGCGAAGTCGGTCGGACCGTTGCGATCGTCGCCGTCGATCCCAGCAGCCCCTTTACCGGCGGCGCGCTGCTGGGGGACCGCATCCGATTGAAAGCGCTGGCCGGCGATAAGGGTGTTTTCATTCGTAGTATGGCCAGCCGCGGCAGCCTGGGAGGCCTGGCATGGCGTACGCAGGATGTTGTTCGCGTGCTGGCTGCTGCCGGCTTTAACATCGTCATAGTGGAAACCGTCGGCGCTGGACAAACAGAAGTTGATATCGCGGGGCTCTCTCCGACAACCGTCGTCGTTCAAGCCCCCGGCGCCGGGGACGACGTGCAAGCGAACAAAGCCGGCCTGCTGGAGATCGCCGATATTCTGGTTGTCAACAAAAGCGACTTGCCCGGCGCCGAGCGCGCGAAAAACGCCTTGAAGGCGATGCTGGATCTCGGCCACCCGACCAAGGCCAAAGCGCAAGACCAGCCGATCTGGGTCCCGCCGATCGTGCTAACTTCCGCGATTGAGGAAAGGGGCATCAACGATCTCGCCGAGTGCATAGCAAGCCAGTTCAGCTATATGCAGAAACATGGATTGCTGGTCGCGTTCCAGGAAGCGCAATTGCGCGCCGAGTTCATGCACAGGCTGCGCGAAACCTTGCAGCGACGGCTGTTTGACACTTTCACCGCTGAGGAGTTTGCTGGTATCATCAGGCGCATGGTTCAGGAGCGTATTGAGCCCCAGCGCGCGGTGGACCAACTCCTTCAAAATGTAGAGTTTCGTCGACGAAAATAGCACCTGAGAGGCGGACAAGAACAAGAGCATGGCTAAAGTCCCCGGCGCAAAATATAACCCCGCGCATGTCAACAACGTCCATCAGGAAGAGCAGCAGATGTCATCGACCATGCGCTTTGGCTCGATGAAGATTTTCTCCGGCAGCGCCTCGCTGGCGCTTGGCGGGGAGATCACCGATTACATCTGTAGCGTTTCTGAATACAGGCTCAAACCGGGGACATACACGCGCAAAGTCTTCTCCAATGAGAATATCTTCATCAAGCTCGAGGAGAGCGTACGCGGCAAGGACGTCTATTTGGTGCAGACGATGGCCTCGCCCGTACACGAAAACTTCATGGAAATGCTCATCATGATTGATGCGCTCAAGCGCGATTCCGCCTGGCGAATCAATCTCGTCGTGCCCTATATGAGCTATACGCGCTCCGACCAGAAAGACCAACCGCGCGTGCCGATTTCCGCGCGCCTTGTGGCTAATATGATCGAGACCGCGGGCGTCGATCGCTATATGACCGTCGATCTGCACTCCGGGCAAATCCAGGGTTTCTTCAACATCCCGGGCGATGCGCTCACCGCCCTGCACCTCTTGAGCGACTATATCTTGCGCAGGCTGCGCCTTGGCGAACTGAGCGATCTGGTCGTGGTGGCGACTGACCTGGGCTTCGCCAAGAAAGGACGCAACTGGGCGCAGATCTTGGGCGTACCGCTGGCATTCGTCGAGAAACGCCGCGTCGACAACGCCGAAAGCCCGCGAGCGCTCTCGTTGATCGGCAGCGTCGAAGGCAAAAATGTCTTGCTGGTCGACGATGAGGTCAACACAGCCGGCAGCATCGTCGAAGCGGTCAACGTCGTCCGCGACTACGGCGCCAAAGACGTGCTCTTCGCCTTCACGCATCCCTTCTTCTCCGATAAAGCCTACCAACGCTTTGCCAGTTTGGACCTGCGCGAAATCATCTTCACCAATACCTTGCCGATTGCCGAGGATCGCAAGCTGCCCAATATGACTGTCCTGTCGATCGCGCCGCTCTTGGGCGAGGTGATCCTGCGCGCGCACGAAGGCAGAAGTGTGGGTGCGCTCTTCAATGAATGAGCGGGTTCAGCCGGACGGGGTGTCAGGCAGCCTGGCGCAAGACAAACCGCAAGAAGAGTTTTCCTCACGCAGCCTGCTGATTGGCGGCGCCCTTTTCCTCGCGCTGCTGACCGCCCTCTATATCATTGTTCAGTCCATTGGCATCGACGAATTGCAGACGACAGTCGCAACTGGAGGCATCTGGGGGCCATTGATCTTTGTTGGCATCAAGGCATTGACATTTACCTTCGCGCCCTTGTCCGCAGGCCCGATTCAGTTCGCCTCGGGCATCATGTTCGGCGTTATCCCCGGCACGCTTTATTCACTGTTGGGCGAGTTGCTGGGCGGCACAGTCAACGTGATCATCGCCCGCGTATTCGGCAGGCGCATCGTGCGCCGCTTTGTCGGCGTGGCTGCGATGTCGCGGGTCGATGGATTCTATGAGCGCCATCTCAACGACTGGAAATCGCTTCTGGCCGCGCGTGTTCTGCTGTTTTCGGTATACGATTTCATCAGCTATGCCGTCGGATTCAGCCAGATTCGCCTCTCGGTATACATCGTGGTATCTTTCGTCGGCGGTCTCTTGCCGACCCTGCTCTTTGTCTTGATCGGCTCCGAGGCATCGCAGAACCAGAACGTCTTGCTCTTGTTCTACCTGCTCGCCGCCATCGCCTTCTTTGTCTTGGTCCTGTTCCGGGCGCCGATATCGCGAATGCTCAAACAACACCGGAGACAAGTCCAAGAATAGCGCTTCCGTCGCTATCACTGGAACCCATACCCGCAAGTCTATCCCCCAAAACCGGAAGCACCGTCAATCCGTATAGACGATTGCTGCTTGTTCAGCTTCGTGTAGCGCATTGGGACGCGCGCTGCTGATCGCGGGGCCGGATGTGCTTCAGTGTCTCAATCGGTATGATATAATCGTCTACGAACAACAATCAACGAGCATGTGAGGCGCCATGTTCCGCAACATAGTCAAATCCATCTTCGGCGATCCGATGCAGCGGGCGCTTTCCGGCTACCAAGAAACCGTCGAGCAAATCAACGCGCTCGAACCGGAGATCCAAAAGCTCAGCGACGACCAGTTAAAAGCGAAAACCGCCGAATTCAAATCGACATTGGCCGGCGGCGCCAGCTATGAAGACATCATGGTAGAAGCTTTTGCCGTCGTCCGCGAGGCCTCCGTGCGCACGACCGGCTTGCGTCATTATGACGTGCAGATGATCGGCGGCATTGTCCTGCACGAGGGGCGCATCGCCGAAATGAAAACGGGCGAGGGCAAGACGCTGGTCGCGACTTTGCCGCTATACCTCAATGCGCTGGAAGGCAATGGCGCGCATCTGGTGACGCCCAACGACTATCTGAGCAAACACGGCCTGCAGATCATGGGACCGATCTACCATTTGCTGGGCCTGTCCGCGGCCGTCATTCAAAACACGGGCGGTCTTCCCGACAGCGGTTCTTTCCTCTTTGATCCCGACTTTATCTCCGATGACGCGCGTTATCAGAATCTGCGCCCGATCAGCCGTCGAGACGCCTATCGGGCGGATATTCTCTACGGCACCAACAACGAGTTCGGCTTCGACTATCTGCGCGACAATATGGTCTTGTCCTACGAGCGGCTGGTTCAGCGCGAACTGCGCTACGCCATCGTCGACGAAGTCGACAACATCCTGATTGATGAAGCGCGCACGCCGCTGATCATCTCCGGGCCGTCGGACGAACCATCTGACAATTACCGGCGCTTCGCGACTATCGTCAAGCGGCTCAAGAAGAGCAGCGAAGACAGCGTCGAGGCGGAAGAGCCCGACGGCGATTTCGTGCTCGATATCAAAGATCGCATCGTCTACCTGACGGAGCAGGGCGTCGAAAAAGTGGAGAACGCGCTCGGGCTGAACCAGCTCTATCATCCGGACAACGCGGAAATGCTGCCCTATCTCGACAACTGCCTGCGCGCGCAAACGCTCTATGAAAACGATAAGGAATACATCGTCCAAAACGGCGAAGTGGTCATCGTCGACGACTTCACCGGTCGCCTGATGCCCGGTCGTCGCTTCAGCGAAGGCTTGCACCAGGCCATCGAAGCCAAGGAAGGCGTTCAGATCCGCCGGGAAAACATCACCATGGCGACCATCACCTTCCAGAACTTCTTCCGCATGTATGACAAACTGGCGGGCATGACCGGCACCGCCCTCACCGAAGCCGAAGAATTCGAGAAGACCTACGAACTGGATGTCATTCCCATTCCCACGCACCGGCCGGTCATTCGCGATGACGACGACGACCTGATCTATGTCAACGAAACCGCGAAATGGAACGCCATAGTCGAGGCCATCCGCGATCGCAACGTCCGCAAGCAGCCGATTCTGGTCGGCACGGTCGCGGTAGAAACCTCCGAACGCCTGAGCAAGTACCTGCATAACGCCGATATCAAACACGAAGTGCTTAACGCCAAGCAACACGAAAAGGAAGCCGAGATCATCACCCAGGCGGGTCGCCCGGGCGCCGTCACCATCGCCACCAATATGGCGGGCCGCGGCGTCGATATCCTGCTCGGCGGCAATCCCGAAGGCTTGGCCCGGCAAGCGCTACGCCGGCGTGGCATCGACCTGACCGCCGCCACCGAGACGCAATGGAACAAGGCGCTTGCCGAAGCAACCAAGACGGTAGACCGCGACCGACTGGTGGTGCTTGACGCCGGCGGACTTTTTGTGCTGGGTACCGAGCGTCACGAAGCGCGCCGCATCGACAACCAGTTGCGTGGTCGCTCCGGCAGGCAAGGCGACCCGGGTCAGTCCCGCTTTTATCTAAGCCTCGATGACGACCTCATGCGGCGCTTCGCCAATGACAATGTGAAACGGTTGATGAAAACCGCCGGCTTCCCCGAAGACGAAGCGATCCAGCATGGCATGATCAGTAAATCCATCGAACAGGCGCAAGTTCGCGTGGAAGGGCACAACTTCGACATCCGCAAACGAGTGGTCGAGTACGATGATGTCGTCAACCGCCAACGCGAGATCATTTACAAACAGCGCCTCGATTGGCTCGGGAAAGATGCCGATCTGCTGCACGCCGATTACTTGGCGATGATAGAAAATCAAGTGGCCGCGTCGGTGGACGAAGTGTATGCTGCCGATCACAACGGCGACTACCTGGAAGTCGATGCCATGTATCAGCAATTGGCGCTCAAGGGGCTGCCGCTGCCCCCGGATCTCACGGCGGATGCGCTCGACGAACTGAAACAAGAAGACCTGACTAAAGAAATCTCCTTTTATGTGGGCGATCTGCTGGAAGCGAAGAAATCCCAGTTGGAAGAGGCGCGTGAAGGCCTCACCGAGATCGCCGAACGGCAAACCGTGATCCGCGCCCTTGATCACTACTGGCAGCGTCATTTGACTGACCTCGATATCCTGCGCGAAGGGATCGGCTTGCAAGCGGTGGCGCAAAAGGACCCGCTGGTCGAGTATCAGCGCCAGGGTTTCCAGATGTTTCGCATTGTCGAGGACACCTATCGACAGATCGCATCGCGCAATATCTTTCTGGTACAGCCTGCCGTTGTGCAGACGCCGCAGCAGCGCCGTCAAACGCGCGAATACCGACCGGATCTGTTCATGGGCAATAGCGAGCGTCCTGCGCAGCAGACCGTCCGCAAGAGCAAGAAACGCCCCAGCCGCAACCAGCCATGCTGGTGCGGGAGTGGCAAAAAATACAAACACTGCCACCTGCGCGAAGATCAGACCTCGGGCAAGTGGCAAACGGCATAGGTTCGCTTCCGAAGATCATGATTTCCGTCGGCGACATCGACATCTATCTGTTCAACGACGCGACAGCCTGGGTGGATCCGGGCGGCATTTTCGGCTTGGTGCCCCGTGTTCTCTGGTCGCGCTACCTGGATGCCGACGATCGCCAACTGGTGCCGCTCGCGCATCACAATCTGTTGGTGCGCGCCGGGGAGGTGAACATCATCGTCGATACCGGATTTGGCAATTGCCTCAGCGAAACCCAACAGAAACGATTCGCTTTAACGCATTCCGACGGGACACAAGCCGGGCTGGCCGCGATCGGCGTTTCGCGGGCCGACATCGATATCGTCTTCAATACGCACTTGCACGATGACCACTGCAGCGGCAATTTTCGCGTAAACCCGTCCGGTCAACGCGAGCCGGCATTTCCCAATGCCGAATACCTGGTCGGGCGCCGTGAATTCGAAGACGCCTGCCAACCCAACGAGCGTACGCGAGCCACATACAGTCTCGACAACTACCTGCCTCTCCACCAGACGGGCCAGTTGCGCCTGTTGGATGGCGATTGCGCGATAGCGCCCGGCGTCGAGGCGCTGGCGACGCCGGGCCATACGCCCGGCCACATGAGCCTGCGTCTGGAAAGTAAGGGGCAACAGGCCGGCTTTGTCTGTGATCTGGCATCTCTGGCGGTGCATATGGAACGGCTGGCCTGGATGACCGCTTACGATGTCGAACCGCTCGTCACCCTGGAAACCAAACGCCGCTGGCAAACCTGGGCGCTGGAGACAAGCGCCTTGCTGGTGTTCCCGCACGACTTGACCAGGCCGGCCGGCCGCTTGACCCGAAATGACAAGGGTCATGTGATCGTCGATGTCCTGGAGATTCCCTAATACATTCCCTAGTGTATCCGCTCTGGCTGGCAATTGGGGCAAAAATGGGTGCCGCGTTGAGCGACGCGAATCTTGTTGATCGTCGCCCCGCAATTGCGACAGGCTAGATTCATACGGCCATAGACATAAAAGTGGTTTTGCGATTCACCTTTGCCGCCGTCCGGTTTGCGATACCAATTTATGCTGGCGCCTTCGTGTTCGATGCCGGCCAGCAGAGCGTCGCGTATCGTCTGATGCAAGAGTTCGGCATCCTCGTCCGTCAGTTGTTCCGCGGCACAGTTGGGATGGATGCCCGCGCGAAAAAGCGCCTCATCGGCGTAGATGTTGCCGATGCCCGCAACGATCTCCTGATCGAGCAAGTGCGCTTTGATTGAACGCCTGCGTCCCTTCAGTCCTTCACGAAAGCCCTCCAACGTGAACGATTGATCAAGCGGCTCCGGACCCAGGTGGCCTAGCAGGCGGCTCAGGTCGTCGGTCAGGTAGACCACCCCGAATTTGCGCACATCGGAAAAGCGCAACTGCTTGCCTCCGTCCAGGTCGAAGCGCACATGCACCCACCTGTCGGCATCGTGCGCCTCCTCCGCGGACGCTACATACAGGCGGCCGGACATCTTCAAATGCACCACCAGCACATCGTGTTCAAGTTCGATCAAGATGTATTTGCCGCGTCGTCCAATCCCGCGCACCGCCTGGCGGACTACCCGCGCCGCGAACTCTTGAGGAGACGGCGAGTGAAGCGTCTTGTCCCAATCATGCCACATGCCGATGATGGTGCGTCCGACCAGCGGCTCGCGTAATCCGCGCACTACAGTTTCAACTTCGGGTAACTCGGGCATCGTTTCTCGCTTTACGCAGGTGCTTCAGCACAGCCGACAAACGAGGTGAAATCTCTTTGGATGTGCTGGCATTATGATATCCATGAAAAAAATTTCTGTGACCTAAGTAAAACCAAGTAAGTCAAGCAAAAATACCAACTGCGACGACGAGTCACCCTTCCCCGATGATTCGGGAAAGGGGCCGGGCGTGGGGTTGAATAAAGGCGTTTTCGTATTCTCATTACTTGCTTGGACTTACTTCTATGCTCTCGGTGGTTAAAAAAACCTGCGCAATGCGCGGCAAAGGATTAAGTCTTGGAAATCACTACTCCCCCGACAAATGTACCCATTCGAGTTAATGTCTTGAGTGTTATAATACGGCTGTTCACAGTTTTTTCAAAATCGATTCCAGTTGGTAGCTAGATGACAAGCGACTTCGTTCATCTTCATGTGCATACCGAGTTCTCTCTGCTTGACGGTCAGAGCAGGATCAAGGACCTGGTCAAACGGGCGCGGCAGCTGGAAATGCCCGCGCTTGGCATCACCGATCATGGTGTCATGTTTGGCGTTATGGACTTCTACAACGCTTGCGTCGACGCCGGCATAAAACCGGTGGTCGGCATGGAAGCCTATCTGGCGACGCGCTCCATGCGCGATCGCGATCCCCGCCTGGACCGCAGTCCCTATCACATGCTGCTGCTGGCCAAGGACATGACCGGCTACCAGAACCTGCTGAAGATGGCCTCCGCTGCCCAGCTCGAGGGTCACTATTACCGACCGCGCATTGACAAAGACTTCATGTCGGCCCATGCCAAGGGCGTCATCGCGACTAGCGGTTGCCTGGCGGCCGAGATTCCGCGCCTGGTCGCGAATGGGGACGATCGGGGCGCCCGCGACGCGATCGGCTGGTACCAAGAGGTATTCGGCGCCGAGAATTTCTACCTGGAGTTGCAGGCGCACGACATCCCGCAACTGCATCGCCTGAATCGCTGGCTTTTTGACTATCGGAAGAGCGGACATAGCCAGGTGGGTTTGCTTGCCAGCAACGATGTCCACTACGTTCACGAACAGGACTCCGACGCCCACGACACGCTGCTCTGCATTCAAACGACCGCGCTGAAATCCGACAACGATCGCATGCGCATGGAGCCGTTTAGCAGCTACTACCTCAAGTCCGCGGCGGAGATGCGCAAAGCTTTCAACGGCGCGCCGGCGGACCTGATCGACGAAGCATTCGCCAATTCCATCAAAATCGCCGAAATGACGGACATTGATCTTGCGCCCAGGGGTTATCATATTCCGGTGTTCCCGGTGCCCGATGGCTTCAATGAATACAGCTACCTGCGCTACCTGATCGAAATGGGTATGGAATGGCGTTTCGGCGCCGATTGGCGCGCGGACGGCGTATTTACGGAGCGTATCGAGCGCGAACTAAATATCATTCACAGTATGGGCTTCGATTCCTATTTCCTGATCGTCTGGGATCTCTGCCAATTCGCGCGTTCTGTCGATATCTGGTGGAATGTGCGCGGCTCTGGCAATGCAAGTTTGGTCGCCTACAGCTTGGGCATCACCAATATCAACCCGATTCAGAACAGCCTTTTGTTCGAGCGATTCTTGAACCCGGGTCGCGTCAGCATGCCCGATATCGACCTCGATTACCCGGACGACCGCCGCGGGGAGATGATCGCTTACGCGGCGAGAAAGTATGGCGAGGACAAAGTTGCCGCCATCATCACTTTTGGCACCATGGGCGCCAAAGCCGCGGTCCGCGATGTCGGCCGTGCCCTGGATGTCGATTTGGGCAAGATCAATCGCGCCGCCGCTATGATCCCGCAGGAGGCGCGCCAAAAGAAGATCCGCGATTACGTCGAGGCCAATCCGGAGTTGCGAACGTTGTATCAAGAGGACGCTGAACTGACCCGCGTCATCGATACCGCAATCGAATTGCAGGGCATGACGCGGCACGCGTCTACGCATGCGGCCGGCGTCATCGTCGCGGATCGTCCGCTGGTGGATTACTTGCCCCTGCACCGCATCACCGGCAAGGACCCCTCCGGCGGCGCGCTAAAGGCCGTCACCCAATTCCCGATGGAAACCGCCGAGTCCATCGGCTTGCTCAAGATCGATTTCCTGGGCTTGTCGACGCTGACCATCATGCGCAAAGCCTGCGAACTGATTTCGCGCCATCGCGGCATCAACTACAGCATGGACAACATCCCCTATCGCCATGACGCGCCAATCAGCGACGAAGAACGGCTGATGCTCGATGACGCCTTCGCTATGATGGGGCGGGCAGAGACGATCGGCGTTTTTCAGGTGGAATCCGGCGGCATGCAACAGATGCTGCGCGGCATGCGACCGCGCGTCTTCGAGAATATCGTGGCCGGCATCTCGCTCTATCGCCCGGGCCCGATGGAATTTATCCCGGCTTACAATCGGCGCATGCACGGGGAAGAAGAAATCGAACTCCTGCACCCGCGCCTGGAGCCGATCCTGGATGAAACCTACGGCATCTGCGTCTATCAAGAACAGATCATGCAGATCGGCGGCGAGCTGTTTGGCTATGAACTGGGCGAGGCAGATCTGATGCGCCGCGCGGTATCAAAGAAAAAGCCGGAAGAGCTCAACAAACACAAAGCGATCTTCATTGAACGCGGTCCGGGTAACGGCATTTCGGCCGAAATCTCGGGACAGATCTTTGACTTGATCGAGTCCTTCGCCGACTATGGCTTCCCCAAGCCGCATGCCGCGGATTACGCCGTGATCACCGTGCAGACTGCGTTTTTGAAATGCCACTATCCCGAAGAATATATGACCGCCTTGCTCAGCGTTCAACGCGATGACCTGGGCAAAGTCTCGACCTTTTTGGAAGAATGCCGCCGAATGAATATTCCAATTCTGCCGCCGGACCTTAACGCCAGTCAACTGGACTTCGATATCGAGACGATGGCGGACGGGGGCCGTGCCATCCGCTTCGGTTTGGCAGCCGTCAAAAACGCCGGGGCCCGCGCGCTGGAAGAATTGCTCGCCGTTCGCGGCGATACGCCCTTCGGCGATCTGATGGAGTTTTGCCAGCGTGTTGACATGCGCCAATTCGGCAAGCGCTCGCTGGAAAGCCTGATAAAAGTAGGCGCCCTGGACAGCTTCGGCGCGCGCTCCAGCTTGATGGCCGCGCTTGACCGCATCGTCAGTACCAGCAGCAACTATCACAAAGACCTGGAAGTTGGTCAACTGGATATGTTCGGCGACAAAGCCGAGCTTGAAGTCGATTTGCTGGACGACCTTCGTGACATTGAGGAATTCCGCCCCCGCGAGCTGCTGAAATGGGAAAAAGAATTGTTGGGGCTCTATGTCACCGGCCGGCCGGTCGACCGCCATCGTGAAATATTTGAGCGGCAGAACTTGCACAGGATCTCCGATCTCAAGCGGACCGGCCTGCCGAAGCCGGAGACGGTGCGCATAGCCGGTGAACTGACGGGGGTTCGCAAGATCACCACCCGCAACAGCGACTTGATGGCTATCCTCAGTCTGGAAGATTGGCACGACAGCGCCGAAATCATCGAGATTGTTCTTTTCCCGCGCGTCTATGCCCAGGTTATGACCCGTTTTGACGACTTGAACAGCGCTTTGGCCGATGGTGAGGCCGAAAAGGGCTTGTTTGAAGGGGAGATCGTCGCGGTGACAGGTCGCTTTGATGACAGCCGCGGCGATCCGCAAGTGATTGCCGACGACGTCACGATCGATTTCAATGCCTTTTCCGCTGACGGCGATATGCCCGTTGACATGGATGATTCGATGCCGGTTTGGGCAATGGTTGAGGAAGCGCCGCCGCAGCAGGACCTGCCGCCTGAATCCCTGGCGGAAGCCCGCGAGGGCGCCGCCAGTTCGGAGCCCGAACCCATTTCTGATGAGCCCGTTCAAACGGCGGCGAACGAGGAACCGCAGCCATCCGACGAAGCCGAGCCGGTCGAACAAGATGACGAGGCTGAGCCGGAATGGACTAATGGCGACGACCATCTGGATATGCCTGACGAAGCACAGCAAGAAGAGCGCCCGCCGCTCACGATTACGGTGCGATTGCATGCGGGCGCCGACGAGGATAAAGATCGCCGGAAGTTGTCGCGCATCCATAACGCGCTGGTGAAGTATCCTGGCAATGACCGTTTTGTGATCGTTATTCAGCGAGATGAAAAATCATTCCCCTTGAACTTCCCCGGCTTGACGACCCAGGTCTGTACCGAGCTGCGAAACGACCTGCAAGAGATCGTCGGCAGCCCGGAATTGATCACGGTCGATGGCGACCTTTGATCCCGATATCGGCGGCGGATTGCGTTGAAATATAACTATCCTTAACGTTTTCTCCCTTTGTCAGCCGTCTCAAAACTGTTTAGAATAGTTTCGCTTTGTCCTATGGACTCTCCGCGATCTGCCGACGCGTCCGTGGCGAAGCGCGAATAAGAAATGGAGTTACGAGCTATGAAACGGGTCGCCGTGATGACAAGCGGTGGCGACGCGCCCGGAATGAACGCGGCTGTGCGGGCGGTTGTTCGCGCCGGTCTGGACAAAAATGTGGAAGTCTACGGCATCCGCCAGGCTTATCAGGGATTGTTGGCTGGCGATATGGCTTTGCTCACCAGCCGCGAAGTGAGCGGGATCTTGCAGCGTGGCGGGACAGTCCTGCAGACAGCGCGCAACGAAGAATTCAAGACGCCGCAGGGTCAACGCAAAGGACAGCGCCGACTGAACGAAAATGCCATCGAGGGCGTGATTGTGATCGGCGGGGACGGCAGCTTGCGCGGCGCGCAAAAGCTGCACGAACTCGGCGTGCCGGTTGTTGGCATACCCGCCAGCATTGACAACGACATCTGGGGCACCGATACCAGCATCGGCGTCGACACAGCCTTGAACACGATTCTCGATGCGGTTGACCGCCTGCGCGACACCGCCACCTCGCACAACCGCGCCTTCGTGGTCGAAGTCATGGGACGCGACTGTGGCTACCTGGCGGTGATGGCGGGCATACTGGGCGGCGCTGAAATCGTCGTCACGCCCGAAAACGGCGTCACCATGAACGAGATCGCCTCCTCCCTCGAAGACGCCTATATTCGCGGCAAAACACATGCTATCGCGGTCCTGGCGGAGGGCGCGCCCTACCAGGGACCGGAACTGGCGCGCTTCCTGGAGCAGAAGCATATTGGATTCGAGATCCGCCTCACCATCCTGGGACACACGCAGCGCGGCGGCAGCCCGACCGCCTTTGATCGCTTGCTGGCAACGCGCATGGGCGTCTATGCCGTCGAATTGCTCTTGAGCGGCGAATCGGGCGTGATGGTCGCGCGCGTCGGCCGCGAACAAGTGCCGATGCCGCTAAAGGACTGCACCTCTCGCACGCGCCAAATCACGCCGGAGTACTTCGACCTCGCTCGCATCCTTTCCCGCTAGCCGGACGGAAGGGGAGTCAATCCGCGCTCCCTAGCGCGTTTCGCTGGCGTCAGCGACATCAATAATCTCGCATGACACCAGGTCAATCAAGGCCCTTGTCTCCAGGCGTACCTGCATGCCACGTTCTCCGGCGCTGATCACGAGATGCGACTGTTCCAGGGCGCGCCTGTCGAGGTAGACGCCCCAGCGCTTCTGAAGCAAAGCCAGGGCGCTGATGCCGCCGACCTGCAAGCCGGTCAGCTTCTCGGCATCGGCATGCGAGGCCAGGGCGGCTTTCTTCGCGCCCAGGGCTTTGGCCAGCCGCTTCAAGTTCAGGGTGCTATTGCATGGCAACAGCACTAAGATCTGTTTCTTCCGGGACGGGACTTCCGCCACCAAGGTCTTAAAGACCGAGTCCGCGGGCAAGCCCACAGCATCCGCCACCTCCCCCGCGTCGCGAATACGCGGGTCATAGTTATGAATCTCGTGAGGAATCTTTCGCGCCTCGAGGGTACGAACCGAGTTGAGTTTCCGCTTCTTGGCCATGCCTGTCTTCTTGTGCTCGTGGATCCCGTCTATTACGTCATTCTGATAGGCGTATCGGCGCTTATATGCCGCAATCTTCCGGCTGATATTGCCGCTTCGCCAAACGCGCCATGATGCCCGGAACCAGGATCCCGCCCAGGAGAACCAAACGATCGAACAAACGAAAAACGACGCGCCTGGGTCGTCCCCGCGCCGCCTGAACAATGGTCTCCGCCACTTGATCGGCCTCCATGGTCGGCAGACCGCTCGCACCACGCTTGATTGGTCCCAGCCTGTTGACGTTGAAGTCCGTGAGAGTGCGCCCTACCAGCAGATCGGTCACATCGATATCATCGTCTTCCAGTTCCAGCCGCAAAGAACCCGCCAGGCTCGAGACAAAGGCCTTGCTGGCGGCATAGGTCGCGGTGTAGGGTGTATGCACAGCCGCCACAATTGACGAGACGATCAAGATATGCCCGCCGTCCGCGTCTCGCATCGCCGGCACGCAAGCGCGTATGCTATGCAACACGCCATTGATATTGGTTTCCGTCACAGTCCGCATATCTTCCCAGTCGGCCTCGACCACGGCGCCGCTGTGACCGATGCCGGCATTCGCCACCAGCACATCCAGCCGACCAAACTTGTCAACCGTCTGTCGTACAGCATCTTTAACAGCATCCGCCTCGCGGACATCGCCCGCTACTGCCAGAAACTCGCCATGCGCTCCCGGCATATTCGCAATTTCAGCGCCCAAGGCTTCCAGTCGATCTTGACGTCGCGCCAGGCCGCAAACATGGTATCCGGCGCGCGCGAAGGCCAGGGCGGTCTGCCAGCCGATGCCGCTCGACGCGCCTGTGATGAAGACGACGGGGGTGGTCATGTCAAATTCCTGGGCGCTAGCATAATCTGGTTCTCTCGTGCTTACGGAAGCGTAATCATCTGCGAAAGCAGGCCCCGCTCACACAATCAACGGCTCCTCGTACACGCCAAAGACCTCGCGCATCACATCCACCGTCTCGCCCAGCGTCGCCTCCGCCACAGCGCAAGCGATCAAATAGGGCATGACATTGTCCTCGCCGAGGCAGGCCTCGCGCAGCGCATCCAGAGTCCGAGCTGTCTCCTCATTGTCCCGCTCCCGCCGCAGGCGCGCCAGACGCGCGGCCTGCCGCTCATAGCCCTGCGGATCCATCTTCAATATCGGAATCTTTACCTCCTCATCTTTTTCAACGTATTTGTTGACGCCGACAATACCACGTTCCCCCGACTCCACCTCGCGCGAATAGCGATAACTCGCTTCGGCGATCTCACTCATGAAGAAGCCGGCATCAAGCGCGGCCAAAACCCCGCCCAGATCGTCGACGCGCCGGAAATAGTCATGGACCTCGGCTTCGATATCGTCCGTCAGGGCCTCGATGAAGTAGCTGCCGCCCAGCGGATCGACCGTATTGGCGACGCCGCTTTCCTCGAGGATGACCTGCTGCGTTCGCATCGCCAGCATCGCCGCATGTTCCGAAGGCAGCGCCAGCGCCTCGTCCATGCTGTTGGTATGCAGCGACTGCGTGCCCCCCAGCACGCCCGCCAGCGCTTGAATCGCCACGCGTATGAGATTGACCTCCGGCTGCTGCGCGGTCAAGCTGACGCCGGCCGTCTGCGTGTGAAAGCGCATCAGCCAACTGCGCGGATCCTTGGCGCCGAATGTCTCGCGCATCTGCCGGGCCCAGATCCGCCGCGCCGCGCGATACTTGGCGATTTCTTCAAAGAAGTCGTTATGCGCATTGAAAAAGAAACTGATGCGGGGCGCGAAGGCGTCAACGTCCAGACCGCGCTCGAGCGCCCAGCGCACATACTCCATCCCGTCCAGCAGCGTAAACGCCACTTCTTGCGCGGCTGTGCTGCCCGCTTCGCGAATATGATAACCGCTGACGCTGATGCTGTTCCAATTCGGCAGATGATAGCTGGCGTATTCGATGGTGTCGGTCACCAGGCGCATGCTTGGCTGCGGCGGGAATATATACTCCTTTTGCGCGATATATTCTTTGAGAATGTCATTCTGCAACGTGCCGCGCAGCTGATCCAGCGGGATGCCCCGCTTTTGCGCCAGGGCGATGTAATATGCCCAAATGATCGGCGCCGGACTGTTGATGGTCATGCTGGTCGAGATCTGATCCAGCCGAATGCCGTCAAAGAGGATTTCCATGTCTCGCAAGCAGCTGACGGCAACGCCACACTTGCCAAATTCGCCTAGTGCCTCCGGCGCGTCGCTGTCGTATCCCATCAGCGTTGGCAGGTCGAAGGCGACAGACAATCCCATATTGCCGCGCTCAATCAAGTATTTGTAACGCGCATTGGTCTCTTCGGCGCCCCCGAACCCGGCAAAGATACGCAGCGTCCAGGGTTTGCTGCGATAGCCTGTGGCATGGATGCCCCGCGTAAAGGGATAGTCTCCCGGATTCGCCAGATCCCGTTCGTAGTCCAGTTCGGCGTTGTCCAGCGGCGTGTAAACGCCTTTGACCGCCTTGCCCGAAATCGTCGTGAACTTGTCTTTTCTTTCCGGTCGACCCCTGAGGTTGGCCCCCAAGGTCTCGCCTTCCCAGCGTCCCTGATATGCGCGCAGGTTGTCATAATCTCGCTGCATCGGCATCTCTCCATGTCGCTATTGACACGATTATAACATCACCGTCATGCGCGCCCGATTGTGGCGTTTTCTTTCATGCGCCTGACGATTGACGGCCTGCGGAAAGCGCGCGGCACGTCACGAAATCAGTAACATAGCGTTAATGTCCTTAAACTTCGCTTAACACACTTTGGGAAACGCGCTATAATTTGAGTGAGGGATAGGGCCGTCAGTCCGTCTCGTTCTCTCTATCGGCCGGGCTAGGGCGATCAGCGAGAAAGTCGATTAACCTATGGGCAAATCACACAAGTCCAAAGCAAAGCGCGACATATTCTTGCATGATCCAATGGCGGAAGCCGGTCGCAAACTTCTCGCCGCTCAACTCGCTCGGATGAAACGTCACGAAGCGGGCAGCCGCACCGGCGAGGACATCGAATCCGTCCACCAAATGCGGGTCGCCATCCGGCGCATGCGCAGTCTCTTCATGCTCGTTGGCGCCAGCTACAAACCCAATACCGTCGACAAGTACAGTCGCGATTTGCGGCGTATCGCGCGCGCCCTCGGCCGTATTCGCGATCTCGATGTCCTGATTCACGATCTGGAGGCATTCCGTCCCGCCTTGCGGGAGGGCGATCAGGCGGCGCTTGATCAGGTGATCGAGGGGCTGGACAGCCGCCGCAGCGAACACCGCGAGGGACTCAATGCGCTTTTCGATTCAAAGTTCTATGCGCGATTTCTGCGGCAGTTCGCGCGGTTCTGCAAAAAGCCGGGCCGGGGAGCCAGGCTCGTTCCCAACCGCGAAGAGCCGCATCAGCTTCGCCACGTGCTGCCGATACTTTTGCACGAGCGTCTGGCGCGCGTCCGAGCCTATGACACGGTGCTGCCCGCCGCCGATGACACCATCTTGCATGCCTTGCGCGTCGAATTTAAACAGTTGCGCTACGCCCTGGAGTTTTTTCAGCCGCTCCTGGGCAGGACCAACGACAGCTTCCTGCGAGAAGCGAAAGAGATGCAGGAGATCCTCGGACGCATCAACGACATTGCCGTCTTCAGCGATTATATGAGCGGGCTCAAAAAACTGAGTCCGGAGCAGGCGGCGGTCGTCCGGAGTTACTTGGCCGATCGCGACCAAGCCTTGGCCGCGCTGCGCCTTCGATTCGAGGAACAGTGGGCTTCCTTCAATAGGCGCGCGCGCATGCGTCAATTCTCGGACGCGCTCCTGGTTCTGCGCTAGATCAACTGCGGAACTTGTATATGCCGTCCAATTGCCAGGCATCGCCCGCCTCCGCGCCATCAATCGTTAGCGGCAGAAACTGCTCCGACTCTGGATTCAATACGCGCAGGCGCAGCACGTAATCGTCTTCCGGCGGCAGCGGATCGCCGCTCGGCAAGCGCAGCACCGTGGACATATTGACCAATTCGCCGGCGTCCCATAGTGCCGTCGAATAGTAGCCGTGCCGATGTTGGACCGGAACAAAGCGCCATTGGTACTCGGCAACTCGGGTCTCCGGATGGGTCAGTTCCAGCACGATGTGATAGTCCTGCACCAGCGCCTCTTCCGCGCGCCATATCGTCAGCAGCGTGACGGGCGTTCCCTTGTAAGCCTTCCGCGGATAGGCATCCGTCGCAAACAGGCGCAATCGAGCGCCAAACAGTAGCTCCTGCGCGTACACATTGGAGACAAAACCGCGTGACGGCTCGCCGACGCGCGCGGCAAAATCGCCGCTCTCGTAGAGTTCGTAGCTGAATGTGCCGTCATAGTGCCATTTTTTCAGTTCGAAAAGATCGTCCCGACCCAATGCCGCAATCAACTGCGTGCGCCTCGGATCCAGGCCCGCGTTCAGGTAGGCTTGTCGCGCTTTGGCGCCATAAATGAAATGTGTCGCGCCCAGCGCCTCGTATTCGCCGAGTGTGCTTGTCACCGTATCTTCGATGCGCATTTGCGGGAAGAAAAAATGCAGTCGTTCCTCGCCCGGCGCCAGCACAAACGGCTCCCGTTCATTCTCGCGCGAGTATTCCTTGAGCCCGAATACCATCTCCATCAGCGAGGGATTGTAGACCTGGTACTTTCTGGAGTCGCTATCGAGCCATTCATCAACCAGCCACACTCTCGACCAGGTGACATCGATAGCCGCCGAGACAATACCCGGCGCTCCCAAAATCAGGAGAACCAGGATGTAACTCCGTCGAATCAGAGGGCGCCATCCCTTTATTCGATCCGGACTTAGTACGCTCGCCAATGCGGCCGCGCTGGGTGTAACCAGCAGCGGCACGATCGCGAATCCCAGCCGGTAATGATAACTGTAAGAAAAGAAAAAAGTGAGAAAATAGGGCAACGCCAAGAGCAAGGCCCAGCCCACCGAAACGCAGCCCGGTCTTGCCAATGCCTCAATCAGCGCGCGACGATGCGCAAACAGGCTCGCGCCGATTAGTAATATCCCGCCGGCCATAGCAGCCGCCTCGCTCAATTGTATATGACTCGCCGGCGGATCGAATCGTTCCGGGAAGAGGATTGGATTCGACGCCAAAGCGCCAACTAGCAGCAGGATCGCCCCCGCCGCGCCAATCACAACCTGCCGAGCCGGCAATCTGCATTTGATCGCCGCCGCGACGACGCCCAGGATGATCGCCAGAACGACCCAGCTGAGGTAGTCTCCGCTACGCCGCGCCTGTGTCAGCCAGAAGTCCGCCGGCCAGGTGATCGCTTCGTGCCCGAGCAGCAGATTGCGCAAATACCAGACGCCGCCTAAAGGAGCGCTGGCCAGGATCGTCCAAAATGCGACCGTGAATCGTGGCTTCAGCCGCCCAAACTGCAACTTTGCGTGCGCCGCTTCAAGGGCTAGCAGCAGCAGGACGCCCCAAACGAACGCGCCTGCCGTTGGTTTGGTGAACAGGCCGATGCTGAGCATGAGCCCAGCCAACAAGGCATCCCGTCGACGTGCCCGCTCGTCCTCTTGCTCGGACCAGGCGCGCAAAAAAAAGACCGCGGCAAGCGTAAAACTGTAAGCGAGCGTGATCTCCAGGTCGCCGATGGTCGACTGCTGCCCGACGAAGGGATGCAGGCTCCACAAGGCGGCGACGAACAATCCAACCCGTCGGTTCAGCAGCCTTTCGCCAAGAAGATATGCCGCAAAAATGCCGCCGATGTGCAGCCATGGCAATACCATGCGCGCCGCATAATCGTTGATCGCGCCGATCAGAATCTGAACATAGGCGTACTGAAGCTGCAAAAACTGCGGATAATACTCGATCGACTGCGGGATCAGCCCTTCCAGAAAATACAGGCGACCTTGATAGCCATAGACCCAGAGCGCATCGTAAGCGGTAAAGGGCCAGTAGGCCGTGTGGATCCAACGCAGGACCACCGCTGCTGCGATCATGGCGATGATCAGTTTTTCGTCAAAGGCATAGGGCGCTCGCGGCGCCGAAACCGCTGTTAATCCGCGGCGTTTGCGCCAGGCGATGCCAGCGCCGAGCGCGGCAATCAAGAGGCTGCCAACGATTATCCACTCTCGCGCGAGCAAGCCTTGCCCGGCCTGAGCGCCGAGTACGCCCAGGACCAGCATCCAGCCTGTCATGCACGCCGGTCCTATAGCCAGCGCTACCGCGGCCACGAGCGCCCGAGAATGCCAATGCCTCCTCGGCAACAAGGCCAGGGACCAAGGCAAACCCAAGCCGACGCTCATCCATAGCGTCGGCAAGATGCCCGCGAGCGCTTCGTTTAACCAGTTCACCTTTTAATAGACCCCCTTGCTCATGCAAGGAACAGGCTTGTTATTTTGTGATTGCATAGTAGACCTTTTCGCTGCCGCCGAGCGGCTTTTTTTTAGAAACCTCCTTGTTCATGTCAGGAACAGTCTTGTTCTGCTCTTAATAAACTGCGTCGCGCTTGCGACAAGAAGGCTTATTTTTTTGTGAGCGCGACATTCCTGGGACCCTTTCGCCGGTTACTTGCCGAGCGGCTGTCTTACCGGCGCGCCGTGTCGATGCGCTCTCTCATTGCGCCCGCCATGCTTGTCAAAGCGTATGCGGCCATCATCAGCACGAAGGGCAATACCGGCAGATAGTATCGCGCCCACGGCAAGGGCGTCAGCGCGAAGACGATAGCCGCTGTGCCGCCGCCCCAAAACAGTAACAACGCGCGATTCTGAAAGCTTATGTCGCGATCGCGAACGAGCATAATAATCCCGGCGGAAACAAGCGCCAACATCACAAGCGCCGCGATCGCATTGCCGCCGATGGTCGCGCCCGCCCATCCAGAGCTTTCATAGATCCGGATTTGCTCGCTGATTTCGGCGTAGCCCGCCCATTGCTTGTCTTCGAAGTATTGCGCTTCACCGATCAATACAAACCGGAAAAACCCTTTGGCTTGCTGGCCCAAAGATTGATAGCCGCCATAAACCCCCGCTTGCCGCTGCAAAAGCGCAGAGCGCTCGGACATCACATCCCCGGCGGTTTCAAGCGGCGCGTCCCACCAGCCGGGGTTCAGCAGGTAGAACACCAGCAGCGTGACGATGCCAGTCATCAAGATGCCCGCGAGCGGGCGCATTATCAGCTTGTTGCGCGTATCGCCGGTCCCTAGGCTTTCGTAGACGGAAAGACCGGCTATCGCCAGGAACACAAGTGCCACAAGTAAAGCGCTGGTATGTTTTATGGCGATGGCCAGGCCGGCGCAGGCGCCCAGGAGCGCGTATCCCCGCCACCGCCGTTGACGAAGGAGCCAGGCCGCTGCCAGCAGCACCAGCATTATGCCGAGCATGTGGCTGCCTTCTTGCAGCGCGCGTCTGCCGTTCAACAGCAGGGTAGGGTGGGCGGCAAAAAGCAAACTGGCAAGCAAGGCTGTCGGACGGTTTATGGTGATCCGCGCGAAGACATAGAATAACGTCGCAGCGGCGGCCAACTGCGCCGCCAACGCCAGCCGAGCCGTCTGAAGCAGCCGCGCGTCCGGTACGCGGTTGGATTCCATGTTATACTTGTAGTCCCGGCCCCAATGCCAATCGTCATTCAGCTCCGTGATGGCGTATCCGCCGCTGGCAGCCAGCCAACCATAGATCATGTTGGAGATCGAGCCGCTAGCCAGATTCGCGCGATATTCGCCCGAACTGGCCGACCGTTTCGCCTGGTGTGTGAGCTTTTCCCGATCGCCTTCCAAAAACAGGAAATAGAAATCGCGCCCGACATAAATCTTTGAAGATTCGTCGCCGTGGAAGGGCACGATCGCCGCGCCCCCTATTATGTAAAAGGACAGCAAAACCAAGCAAATGACATCGACGCCGGCTTGGACGCCTTTAGCCTGAATCATTGCCTGCCTGCAAACTGATATAGCGGATCATCCGCGGCGCTTAGGCGCGCCGATAGACTCGGTTCAATCCGGCTGCGAGAGGTCATGACGAGCTCGAGACTCCACACGATTCCACAATAACCTGATCAAGTGAACTAAAGCGCAAGCCGCCGCGAGTTGCGCGAAGGGCAGCGCCGGCAGATAGTAGCGCTGCCAGGGCAATGGCGTGACCAAAAGCGTAATGGCAGCGATGCCGCCTCCCCAAACTAGCAGCAGCCAGCGATACTGTCTGTCGATCTGTGGCGCGCGCGCCAGATAAACGATGCCACAGAGGCTCAGCCCGGCCATGACGAGCCCGCCGAGCTTGCCATGAATCGCGAGCCCGGCCAATCCTGAAGACTCGTAAGCGCTGATTTGGGCGCGGATTGCATCGTATCCCGCCCATTGCGCCACTTCATAATACTGGCTCTGGCCAAAAAACACGTACTCCAGAAAGCCTTCGATTCTTTCCCCCGACGAATCATACCCTCCGTAGCGCCCCACTTGCTCTTCCAGCAAGTCGACGCGCAAGCGAAGCACTTCGGCGGCGCTATCCAGGGGCGCTTGCCACCAGGCCGGATTTATCAGATAAAAGGTGAACAATGCCAGCCCACCCGCCGCTAGCAAACCGGCCAGCGACTGCGCGGGCGTTCTTCTCTCCTGAGCCCTTGTTTTGGCAGTCTGGAAAAGCCAGAGGGCGGCGCAGGCGAGAAAGACAAGCCCCACGACTGCGGCATTGGGATGTTTCGCCGCGACGGCAAAGCCGGAGGCGACGCCCAGCAAGACGAGTTTCCACCAGCGATGCCCTTGCAAGAGCCATGCCGCCACCAGCAGCACCAGCATCATGCCCAGCAAATGGCTGCCTTCCATCATCGCGCGTCTGCCGTTGATCAAGAGTGCTGGATGCAGAGCGAACATCGCGCTCGCGACATATGCTTCTTGCCTGCCGATGGTCATTTTGACCAGCGCAAAGAACGCCGCAGCCGCCAGCGCCAACTGCGCGGAAGACGCCAGGCGCGCGGCATCCAACAGCGATCTGTCGGGCATGCGATTGCTCGCGCTGTTTTGGGCGTAATCTTCTTCCCAGTTCCAGTGCCCGTTGATCTGGTCGCGCTTGATTCCCTGACTCGCCGCCAGCCAACCATGGATCGTTTTGGACACCGTGCCATTTATCAGGCGCAAATGCTGCTCGTCCTGGCGACTTGACCAGGCGCTGTCATAGAGGACTTTTGACAGGTCGCCTTCTAGGAACAAATAATAATAATCGCGCCCCATAAATATCTGTGTCGATTCATCGCCGTGAAAAGGAACCAACGGCGCTCCAGCGAGGATATAGGCAGCCAGCAGGAGCAACCAAAGGAAATCAATCCACTTGGAGAATCGGCCTGGCCGGCTAGGCTTCGTCATCTTCTGAGGATGGACCAATCTCGACCAGCATGTCGCCTTTGTCCACCGCTTGGCTCGCGTCGACGTGTATCGCCGTGACCACACCAGCGACCGGCGACTTCAGTTCGTTCTGCATCTTCATCGATTCCAGGATCACAACCGTATCGCCCTGTTCGACGTTTTGACCCAGTTTCACCGTGACCATGACAATCAGACCGGGCATGGGCGCGTTCACTTCGCCGGAAGTGATGTTCAATCCGCCGCGTCGCTGCACCAGCAGCATGGCGCGTTCATCCAGCACCTGCGTCTCGAAGAGTTGGCCGCCCATCATCACCGCGATCTTGCCTTCGTCATCATCGATGACGGCTTCCAGGGATTTGTTCTCGGTGATGATCGAATACAGGGAACCGCCCAGGTTGAGAAAATCCACATCGCGCAGCTCGCCGTTGACCAGGATCGCGCCATCGTTGTCGATCTCAATTTCGTAGCTCTGGTCCTTGATGACCGTGACGTACTTCATCGATGCATCCTCTCGAAGCGCCCCATCCACTTCCAGTTGCTGGCGTCCCGCTTTGCCGGCGCCACCACTTGCGATGCCAGCCGCCGCTTGCGATGCGCGTACAAGGTTGCGGCAATCGCCACGGTCTCCAATTGAGTCGCTGTCGGCGTCTTTTCATAAGTGTTCATATTGAAGCGCTGCTCGACAAAATTGGTATCGATCTGCCCGGCGATGAAGCTGATGCTATTGAGCAGATTAATGTGGAAGGGAATGTTGTGCTTCAAGCCCATAATGCGATATTCCGACAAGGCGCGCCGCATCCGCAGCATCGCTTCCGAACGCGTCTCGCCCCAGGTTATCAGTTTGGAGATCATGCTATCGTAATAGGGGGTAATTTCCGAGCCGCGATAGACGCCGCTGTCAACGCGCACACCCGGCCCCGTCGGCAAGATCATCGTTGTGATCTGGCCTGTAGACGGCATGAAATCGGCATAGGGGTCTTCGGCATTGATGCGGCATTCGATTGCCCAGCCCTTTGGATGCAGCAAGTTTTCCGTCGGACCCATGCGTCGCCCGCGCGCGATGCGTATCTGCTCTTTGGCGAGGTCGACGCCGGTCACCAGCTCGGTCACCGGATGTTCCACTTGCAAGCGCGTATTCATCTCCAGGAAATAATAATTCTTGTCGCGGTCGACCAGGCACTCGATCGTGCCCGCGCTGACATAACCGACCGATTCGGCCGCCGCGATCGCCATCTCGCCCATTTTCTGCCGCAGTTCAGTATCGACGAAGACGCTGGGCGCCTCTTCCACCAGTTTCTGATGGCGCCTTTGAATGGAACATTCGCGCTCGCCCAGGTGTACCGTGTTGCCATGACTATCCGCCAGGATCTGGAACTCAATGTGACGCGCGCCCTGCAGCAGCTTCTCAAGATACACATCGCCATTGCCAAAAGCGCTTTCCGCCTCTCGGCGCGCCGTTAGCAACGCCGTTTCGAAATCTTCCGCGCGATGCACCGGGCGCATGCCCTTGCCGCCACCGCCCGCTACCGCTTTGATCAAGACCGGGAAGCCGATTGACTTGGCGGCCGCAGCCAATTCCTCATTCGATAAGCCGGCTTCGATCCCGGGGATTAGCGGCACATTGTTGCGCGTCACCGCAAGTCGCGCGGCGTGTTTGTCGCCCATGGTAGCGATAGCATCGGGCGACGGTCCGATCCACACCAGACCTTCGTCGATGACCTGCCCGGCGAAATCGGCGTTTTCCGCCAGGAAGCCATACCCCGGGTGAATGGCGTCCGCGCCGGTCCTGCGCGCCACCTCGATCAACGTATCTTTCTTGAGATAACTGTCCGCCGGGCGCGGTCCGCCGATGTGAACCGCCTCGTCGGCATAGCGAACGTGTAAAGCCGCGCGATCGACATCGGAGTAGACAGCCACCGTCGGGATGCCCAGATCGCGCGCGGCGCGAATGATGCGCACGGCGATTTCGCCGCGATTGGCGATCAAGATCTTGTTGATGCGGGTGAGTTGCTCGGCCATCGACGCCTCCTAGAGCGGCATGTTGCCGTGCTTCTTGGGCAGGTTTTCATCGCGCTTGTTCTGGAAAACTTGCAAGGCGTTGATCAAACGCGCCCGCGTATTGTGCGGCTCGATGACGTCGTCGATGAAACCTCGGCTGGCGGCGATATAGGGATTGGCGAAGGTCTCGCGATAGTCCGCCGCCAATTCCCGCTTGCGCGCGGCGGGGTCCTGCGCTTCTTTCAATTCGCGGCGATAGATGATCTCGACCGCGCCCTCGGGACCCATCACGGCGATTTCGGCGGTGGGCCAGGCGATGTTGAGATCGGCGCGGATATGCTTGCTGCTCATGACGCAATAAGCGCCCCCGTAAGACTTGCGCGTGGTCACCGTCAGCTTCGGCACCGTCGCCTCGCAAAAGGCGTAAAGCAGCTTGGCGCCGCTCATGATGATGCCGTTATGCTCCTGGTCCGTGCCCGGCAGATAGCCCGGGACATCAACGAAGGTGATCAACGGCACGTTGAAAGCGTCGCAGGTGCGCACGAAGCGCGCCGCTTTGACGCTGGCATTGATATCCAGCACCCCCGCCAGCACCATCGGCTGATTGGCGACGATGCCAACCGCCGAACCCCCCAGCCGCGCATAGCCCACCACGATATTGCCGGCGAATTCCTCCTGCACTTCGAAGAAGTGCCCATCATCGACGATCAGCTCGATCACCTTCTTCATATCGTAAGGCTGGTTGGGATTCTCCGGCACGATCGCGTCGAGCGCGCTTTCCGACCGCAAGGGATCGTCAGTCGTCGCTATCACCGGCGGATCTTCCATATTGTTCTGCGGCAGGTAGCTGAGCAACTCCCGCGCCAGAAGCAGGGATTGCGCCTCGTCATCGGCCACAAAATGGCAGACGCCGCTCTTGCTGGCGTGCACCGACGCCCCGCCCAAATCCTCAAAACTGACATCTTCATTGAGCACTTGCTTGACCACCTCTGGCCCGGTGATGAACATATAACTGCTGTCTTTAACCATGATGATGTAATCCGTCAGCGCCGGGCTATAGACGGCGCCGCCGGCGCAGGGTCCCATGATCACGCTGATCTGGGGAATGACGCCGCTCGCGAGCGTGTTCTGCAAGAAAATATCGGCATAGCCGCCCAGGCTCTCCACGCCCTCCTGGATCCTGGCGCCGCCGCTGTCATTCAAGCCGATGACCGGCGCGCCCACCTTGATCGCCATATCCATGATCTTGAGGATCTTGTCCGCATGCGCCTCGCTCAAGCTGCCGCCCATGACGGTGAAGTCTTGCGAATAGACATAAACCAGCCGGCCGTCGATCGTGCCCCAGCCGGTCACGACGCTGTCGCTGAGCGGCTTGTTGTTTTCCAGCCCGAACTTGTTGTTGTGATGATGTACAAAGGCGTCAACCTCGCGGAAGCTGCCGGGATCAAGCAGCATTTCCAGGCGTTCGCGCGCGGTCTTCTTGCCTTGATCGTGCTGCCGCTGGATCCGCGCCTCGCCGCCGCCCATCTGGCTCCGGGCGCGCTTGGCGCGCAACTGCTCGATCTTGGGGCTGATGCTCATAAAAGTGAACTCCGTCTGCTGTGTTCCTGGTATCGGACTTGCTGTTTTCTCCGCTAATTGTAACACCGTCTGCGGGCGGAGGGTGTTTTACAGAGCGGCAAAACAGCCATCCAGTATAGGGGTTAGGGCGGTCGAAATACAGAGGAAAGTTAGTTGAAGAGCCGGTCGCGCAGACACAGCCCAGCTCCACAGAAGTAGTTGCAAGTAAGTTATGCAACAGATCGCAGGGTGAATGTAGGGGC
Source organism: Chloroflexota bacterium (assembly GCA_026707745.1). Classification (GTDB taxonomy): domain Bacteria; phylum Chloroflexota; class Anaerolineae; order Aggregatilineales; family Phototrophicaceae; genus UBA6055. The sequence goes on along the minus strand of JAPOWG010000116.1, from coordinate 34,875 downwards.
GACTCTGTGAGTCGCCCACCGCTACTGCTAGAGATTTCGGGCGAGCCAAGGCTCGCCCCTACGACTCGACGATGATGCGGAATTTGCATGACTTACCTGGTCATACTGAGAGCATTGAAAAGACTTTTCTCACCACAACGGCACGAAGGACACGAAGGCTTGGCAAAGTTAGAAGTGGTAGGGGCGACTCTGTGAGTCGCCCGCCGCGCGGAGCTCGGCTAAGGCGTAATCCCGAAGCGATTCAACAACTCCACAATTGCCCTGTTGTATCCGCTCGCGCTTTCGTCAAGGACGCGGATAGCATTTGTCTGCTAGGTAGCATTCGTGCTTTCGCTAACAACGTCACCCAAGCCACATCACCCGTCGGAATCGGAATCTTTGACTGCTCTTCCAGAAACTTCTCTAACTCATCCACATTTATTCCTCTCTGTGCTCTCGGTGTCCTCGGTGGTTAAATCCAGCGGGCGAGCCAAGGCTCGCCCCTACATCTAATCCTCTCTGTGCCCTCTGAGCCTCTATGATGAATCCACCAAATCCCGCAGATCCACATCCAACCCGGCAAAGGCCTCAAAACTGCAATCCCGCATCCTCAAGCCCAACTTCCACTTCAACTCGGCAAAAATCTCCACATAACTCCCGCTCATCCTTCGATACCCGCCCAAGCCCAACGCGCTCACAACCCGCTCAATCTCCTCCGCGTCGGCCTCAATCTCGGTGAAATGCCCGTAAGGCAACTCATCCAGCACGATCTCGGCGTCCCCCAGAATCCAGGTCGTCCGGTACTTCTCGTAAATCAGCGCCACCACGTAGCCCAGCCGCCGCAGGATGACATCCATCGTCGCAAAGTCGCTGACGACGACTTCCGCCTCGAAGCGCCTGAAGATGCCGTCCTCGCTGCTCGCGCCCGATTTGTAGGTCAGCTTGGCCTGCTCATCCTGCCGCAGCCGCAAGACAATGCCCCCCGCCGTCAACGTGCCCGCCGCATTCTCGTAGCGCAGGTTGCGCTCGAATACGCGCGGCGATTTCAAGACCGCACCGGCGGCTTCCAGCGCCCGCTGCACGGGAGCCAGGTCCGGCGTATGCAACTTGATTTCCACCTCTTGCATGTCCGTTTGCGACATCGCCCGTCCTTCTCAGTTCCTCAATGGCACTTCGCGGATAGCGCTCGGCAGGTAATCGTCGATGGCGTTGACGATCGACGACCAGGGCAGTTGCGGTTTGTCCGGCGAGACAATCACGCCGTGGCTGTACGTCCCGGCCGCGCGCTGAATCAGCCACAGGCCCCGATCGGTGAAGGACAATCCGTCTTGATCGCGCAGCGTGTCGAACTTCGCCTGGCGCAAGGCTCGAACCAGCTTCTCCAGACGGTCTTTCGGCAGGCTCAGCCGCAGCGGCTTGTGCTGATTGAAGCCTTCGTAGACCAGCAGCAGCTCGACCTCTCCCATCTGATATTCGATCACGCGCGCGACTGAGTGGCGGATCCGCCGCCCGGAATAATAAGCCGTGACCTGCAAGACGCTCATGACGCCAGCCCGCCGCGCGACCCGGTTCAGATTGTCCAAGCCCAGGTCGTTCGCCACTTGATAGATTACAGAGCCGTCAAATGCCATCGCTAAAATCTGTTTGAATTCACCAAAGAGGCACAGAAGTAAACCTAACAAAGAAATGCAAATTCTCAAAAAAGCAACCAATTGTAGGAGCGACTCACTGAGTTGCCCCTACAAGGCTTGTCCGGTACTGAGAACTATACGTATAGATAACTGGAACAATACCAAAACCATATCTAAAAGGAGATAGATCCTTGCGATTCGCAACAAATCACTACGAAGTCCGCCAAGCGTAGCTCCCCCTCTCCCCTTGTGGGAGAGGGGGCCGGGGGGTGAGGGGTGAAAAAAGCGCGTTAGCATGAACCAGTAGCGGACAAGCGTTACAGATCGTTGCTTTAGCAAAATTTGCATTACTTTCTTGTTTAGTTACAAAAGCATGTTTCTCGCGTTGATTGACGTCATCGCTTTGATTGCCCCGGCAGATGGGGGGCATACGTCAAAGCTCCAGCACGACCTTTCCAAAGACCGCATTCTGCGCCAGCAATTCTTGCGCCTGACGCGCCTCGCTCAAGGGCAGGCGCGCGCCGATCACCGCTTGCAGCCGCCCCGCAAAGACCTGATCCATGACAGCCATATAATCGCGATGCGGTCCCATCGTGCTGCCGATCAGCGCGATCTGCCGCGCGAAAAGCTGCGCTACATTCATCTCGAAGTCATAGCCGCTGGTGCCGCCGACGATCAAGATGCGCCCGCCAATGCGACAGGCGCGCATGCTCTGGCTCAATGTCGCCGCGCCCACATTGTCGACCACCACATCGACGCCGCGCCGATTACTCAGTTTGTAGATGGCGCGCGACCACTGCGCTTCGTCTTCGCGATTGATCGTCATGTCAGCGCCCAGCGCTTCGGCTTGACGGCATTTTTCCGCATTGCTGCCCACGACGTAAACCGTCGCCCCCGCCAGCTTGGCAATCTGAATGCTGATGCTGTTGACGCCGCCGCCGGCGCCTACAATCAGCACGGACTCGCCGGCCTGAAGTCCGCCCCGCGTAATCAAGGAATGCCAGGCGGTCACGCCGACCAGGCCCGCCGCCGCCGCCTCCCCAAAATCGAATTCATCCGGCATGCGCATCAGATTACGCTCTGGCAAAACCACATACTCGGCCGCCGTGCCGCTGTGATGCTCGCCGAGAATGGCAATGCGCGACTGGTTTTCCAATCCACTGTGCAAGGCCGGATCGCCGGGTTGAACGATGGTGGGATCAATGCAGACGCGGTCGCCGACGGCGAACTGATTCACGCCATCGCCCAAGGCATCGACCAGTCCGGCGCCATCCGAACAAATCACATGCGGGAAGTCGAGCGCCAAGCCCTTCCAGCCCGCGCGCACCCACAGGTCCAAACGGTTTAGCGCCGCCGCTTTGATCTTGACGCGAACTTCACCGAATGCCGGCTCGGGAATCGGCAGATCTTCACGATAGTCGACGACCTCCGGACCCCCGTGCGCTTTTAATGTCGCTGCTCTCATCGTCTCAACCTTCATCTCAACCCCAATTCGTTTCTCGCGATCACCATGCGTTGGATCTCGCTTGTGCCTTCGTAAATCCGGGTGATGCGGGCGTCGCGGTAATAACGCTCCACCGGCAGCTCTTTGCTGTAGCCCATGCCACCATGGATTTGTATCGCCTCATCGGTCACATAAGCTGCGGTTTCGCTGCAAAACAGCTTCGCCATGCTCGCTTCGCTGGTATAGCGCGCGCCGATGGCCGCCGCCCGCCCCTTGGCGAGTATGGCTTGATAGAGCAGGGCGCGGCTCGCCTCGATGCGCGTTTTCATATCGGCGATCTTCTGCTGGATCATTTGAAAGCTGCCGATCGGCGCCCCAAAGGCTTCGCGCTCCCGGGCATATGCCAGCGCGGCTTCATAGGCCGCCTCGGCAATGCCCAGCGCTTGCGCCGCGATGCCGATCCGCCCCGCGTCCAAAACCGTCATCGCGATCTTGAAGCCTTGCCCCACTTCCCCCAGCACATTCTCGACCGGACAGGCGTAATTGTCGAAGATGATCTCGCTGGTGGCGCTGGCGCGGATACCCAGCTTCGGTTCCACCTTGCCCCGGTTGAAGCCCGGCTGGCCCGTATCGATGAGAAAGGCGGTGATGCCGCGATGTTTGGCTTCGGCGGCGGTCATGGTGAACAAGATCAGACGATCGGCCACCGGACCGCTGGTGACCCAGCTCTTGCGCCCATTGATGATATAGTGCGTGCCCGCGTCGCTGAGGCGGGCGCGGCTCGCCATATTGCCGGCGTCGCTGCCCGACATCGGCTCGGTCAAGCTGTAGGCGCCGATCTGCTGGCCGCTGGCCACGGGCGTGATCCACTCCCGCTTTTGCCGCTCCGTCCCGAAGACCAGGATAGGATAACAATAGAGCGAATTATGCACGCTCATGATCGTGCTATGGCTGGCATCCGCTTTGGCGATTTCGATCATGGCCAGGGCCTGCGCCAGCGTGTCCATGCCGGCGCCGCCGTATTCCTCCGGCACCTCAATGCCCATCAATCCCATTTCCCCCATTTTGCGCACCGTCTCCAGCGGAAACTCGCCCGATTCATCGAACTCGGCCGCGATGGGCGCGATTTCGCGCCGGGCAAAATCTCTTACCGCCGCCAGCAGCATCTCGTGCTCTTCGCTCATCGCTAGACTCAGAGGACGCGCTTGTTCGGCTAGAACCATCTGCATCTTCCTCCACATTCGTCATGTATTTGTTTTGCAGTTTGCGCTTGTTATTATAACATTCAATGGACGCGCATCACCCGTCTCATGGAAGGGCGCATCACATGCCCGAAATCAGCTTGAATCACCTCGCGGTGGTGGTTGACAACCTCGATGACGCCCTTGCTTTCTGGTGCGGCGCCCTTGGGCTGCCGCGCGCCGGGGCGAGGCAATCCATCACCGGCGAAGGGGTTGATGTCGCCTTTCTCAACTTGGGCGATTCCCATCTCGAGTTGATTCAGCCGACCGCGGAGGATAGCGGCGTCGCTAGGTACCTTGCCAAGCGCGGACCCGGCCTGCACCATTTCTGCCTGGAAGTGCCGGATCTCGATAGGGTGCTGCAAGCTTTGCGTGATAGCGGGGTTGAATTGATCAACGAGGTCCCCCGCGAACGCGACGGCAGGCGCTATGCCTTTGTTCATCCCGGGAGCGCTTGCGGCGTGCTGCTGGAGCTATATGAGCGGATATGACTTCACTCGATTCCATAAGCCGTCGGAGCCGCGTCAAGGACGCGCTGGCTTGGCGCCTGTTTACGTAAACCGCGTCGCTCATGCGGCGAGAAGGCTTACGATTTTGCCTGAGCGCGGCCGACCCTTTTCGCCGGTTACGCGCCGAGCGGCTCTGGCTGTTCGAGCGCCGCAGTTCTCCGTCCGCGATGAGGCGTCATGCGGATGAGACTTCTTCTCGCTAGCTTGATTCTATCTTTGCTGGCCACAGTCGCCGCTGCGCAAAATAGTTCTTGCCCGGCTTTGCAAGATCGGGCGATCGGGAGCGTCTCCAGCGCCTGCGCCGAACAGGAGATTAACTCAATCTGCTTTGGCCATCCCACCGTCTCGCTGGCCAGGTTGCCCGATGTCCCAACTGTAGTATTCTCGCAGCCCGGCGACCAAGCCGCATCGAACAGCGTCGATTGGTTTAGCACCAGCAGCGAGGACAAGACCTGGGGAACCGCGCGCATCTTGTTTGCGGCCTATCCCCCGGACAGCCTGGAAGCCCAGACCACCGCCTTGCTCGCCTTTGGCGATGTCGCGCTCTTCCCCCCGCCTCCGGCGTCGATACCCGCGCCCTTGCTGGATATCGCGGTGACGGCGGCCCAGGGCGCAAACCTGCGCGCCGAACCCAATACCGATGCTCAGGTCATCAGAACGGTCGCCCAGCGCACGGGCCTCAAAGCGGTCAGACTCAATGAAGACGGCACCTGGATCCAAGCCTACGTCGACCCGGAAGAAATCGGTTGGATCAGCCGAGAACTGGTGGCGGGTGATATCGGCCAGCTGCAAAGTGCGCCGCGCGACAACGCGGGCCTTCCGCTCTGGTTCCCCTGGCAAGCCTTTGACTTCCGCACCGGCATAGACGACGCCCCCTGCGCGGGCGCCGCCGAAAGCGGCCTCCTTTTGCAGTCGAATCGGTTCCAGCCGCCGCGCCAGTTTTGGCTCAATGGGCTTGATATCCGCCTCAATGGCACCGCTTTCCTGCAAGCGCAGATCGACGCCGGCATGTCGATTTACGTCCTGGACGGCGAGGCATCCATCATCGTCCCGGAGGCAAGGGTCGTCGTGAAAAGCGGCTTCTATGCACAAGTCCCGCTGCGCCTCGCCGAAGACGGCAGTCCCACGTCCGCGGAGGACCCCGCGGCGCCCAGCGCCTATGACTACGGCAGTATGCTGAGCTTGCCGATCGCCGCGCTCCACTATCCCACACGCGTCGGCCTGGATCCCTACACGATCATAGAAAAGCGCCCCGACGCCGGTCAAAGTCCGCTGGAAGGCATGTCCCTGGAAGCGCCTTGCAAGATCACGGCCGGCACCTTTGGCGCCAACATCCGCTCCCATCCCGATCCAGGGGCGCCCATCATCGCCGTCATGGGGCATCGCGAAAGCGCCGATCCCATAGCCCGCGCCATCGGCGCCGACGACTTGCTCTGGTGGAAACTGGCGGATCACGTCTGGATCCGCATTGACGCCACCGTCACCGGCGGCAAGTGCAGCGCCGTGCCTCTCATCGCCTACGACAGCTGAATACGCCAGACGAAAGATTTGCGCTTCTATTGTTGTCTTGATAATATATACCTATACGGGTATGGGTATAAGGAGCGCGCAATGATAGAATCAGCCATGCAAGTTGAAGCGACCCGCGAGGCGCACAATAGCAAGACCATCAACCGAATCAAGCGGATTCAAGGACAGCTTAAGGCGCTGGAAGATTTGATCGCCGCCGACGCCGGCAGTTGTGAAGAGCGGGTCCTGCGCGCCCGCACGATTGAGAAGGGCATGAGCAGTCTGATCAATCATCTTTTCGATTGCTACATCGAAAACACGCTGCAGGCGGAGATGAACGAAGATCCGGCCGGCGCCGTGGGCGATTTGCAGAAGATTCTCAAACTGATCAACAATTAGACAGGGATTCCAGCCATGACAAACGAACAGATTACATTACCGGTTACCGGTATGACCTGCGCCATGTGCGTTAAAAATGTCGAACAGGGCCTGCGCAAGGCCGAAGGCGTTGACGAGGTCCACGTGAACCTGGCGACAGAAAAGGCAGCCGTTCAGTATGACACCAGTAAAGTCGATATGCGCGATCTGGTTACGCAGATTGAAAAATCCGGCTATGGCGTCGCCACAGCCAGTATCGACCTGCCCATCACCGGCATGACCTGCGCCATGTGCCAAAAGAATGTCAGCCGCGCGCTTAACAAGACCGATGGCGTCATCAGCGCCAATGTCAATCTCACCAGCGAAAAGGCGACCGTGTCTTTTCTGCCCGGCGCGACGCGCCGCCGCGACCTGGTTGACGCCGTCGAGCGCGCCGGCTACGGCGTCATCGACACATCCGACACAGATGCCCCCGAAGACCACGAAGCGGCTGTTCGTCAAGCCGAAATTGATCGCCAGGCCCGTCTGGTCAAGATTGGCGCCATTTTCACCATCCCGCTGACCATCCTCAGCATGGCGCGCCACTTCGCGCACCAGGTTCCTTTCATAATGGACAATTTCGCGTTCCTGACCGAGGACATCTGGCTCTTTATCTTCGGCGCGCTGGCCACGCCTGTAATGCTGATGCTGGGGGGACAATTCCTCAGCGGCGGGAGCCGGTCGATGCACCACGGCCACGCCAATATGGATGTGCTGGTTGCCATGGGCTCCATCGCGGCTTACATCTACGGCATCATCGTCCTGCTGGGCATCCTGTTCGGTTTCTCCGATGTCGTCGGCAAACTGGATTACTTCGAATCGACCGCTGTCATTCTCACGCTGGTCACCCTGGGCAAGTTGCTGGAGGCGCGGGCCAAGGGCCGCACCAGCGCCGCTATCAAGAAATTGATCGGGCTGACGCCAAAAACTGCCACGCTGCTCAGCGATGGCAAAGAGAAGTCGATTCCCATCGACGAAGTCGCGCCGGGCGACCTGCTCTTGGTCAAGCCGGGCGAACGCATCCCGGTCGACGCCATCGTCAATGAGGGCCGCTCGTCGGTCGACGAGTCCATGCTCAGCGGCGAGAGCATGCCGGTGAACAAGAAAACCGGCGACGAAGTCATCGCCGGCACGGTCAATCAACAGGGCCGCTTGATCGCCGAAGCGCAGCGCGTCGGCAAGGACACCGTCCTGGGGCAGATCATCCGCCTGGTGGAAGCGGCGCAAGGCAGCAAAGCGCCCATCCAAGCGATTGCCGACCGCGTCTCCGCCTACTTTGTGCCGCTCGTCATCGTGCTCGCCATCATCACGCTTGTCGGCTGGCTCGCTGTTGGCGGCGCGAACCTGCCGACGGCCATCCTCAATATGATCGCCGTGCTGGTGATCGCCTGCCCCTGCGCCCTGGGACTGGCCACGCCCACCGCCATCATGGTCGGCACGGGACGCGGCGCCGAATCCGGCATCCTCTTCCGCAATAGCGAATCGCTGGAAAGGACCAAAGCCCTGAGCGCCATTCTGCTGGATAAAACCGGCACCATCACCGCCGGGCAGCCCAGCGTCACCGACGTCATCGCCCGGCCGGGCGGCGACGCCGAGTCCGTCCTGCGCTTCGCGGCATCGGCCGAAGCCGCCAGCGAACATCCACTGGCCGCCGCCGTGCTCGCCAAAGCGGCGGCGCAAGCGCTTAACCCCCTGCCGCTCGACAGCTTCGAGGCGCTGCCCGGCCGCGGCGTTCAAGCATGCATTGCTGGACAAACAGTCCTCGTCGGCAACGCGGCGCTGATGCGGGAAAACGGAGTCGACACATCAGCGCTGGACGAAGATATCAGCCGCCTGGCGCGGAATGCGCGCACCGTCGCCCTCGTCGCCGTCGACGGCCGCCTGATCGGCGCGTTGGGCATCGGCGACCCGCTCAAGCCCAGTTCGCGCGTGGCCATCGCAGCCTTAAAGGCGCGCGGACTCGAGGTGGCGATGATCACCGGCGACAATCAGGGTACGGCTCAAGCGATCGCGCAGGAAGTTGGCATCACGCGCGTTTATGCTGATGTGCTGCCGGCGGACAAAGCGGCGGTCGTCCAGGAATTGCAAAACAAGGGCGAAAAAGTCGGCATGGTGGGAGACGGCATCAACGACGCGCCGGCGCTGGCCAGCGCCGATGTCGGCTTCGCCATCGGCACAGGCACCGACATCGCCATCGAAGCGAGCGACGTCACCCTGGTCAGCGGCGACCTAACAGCCGTCGTCTCCGCGCTGGATCTCAGCCGCCGTACCATGCGCACGATTTATGAGAACCTCTTCTGGGCTTTCATCTACAATATCGTGCTGATTCCAGTGGCCATGCTGGGCGGCCTGGTGCCCATGTTCGCGGCGGCTGCGATGGCCTTCTCAAGCGTGTTCGTTGTGACGAACTCGCTGCGCTTGCGCGGGGCGCGGGTGGCGTCGTAGAGAGGCGGCCAGCCTACGTCTGGCAGAATCCCCAATCCACAGTTCGCTACGAAATGTAGGGGCGACCTATCAGGTCGCCCGCTCTATTTTGGCGGCCCGCTGCCCATGTTCGCGGCGGGGGCGATGGCGTTTTCGAGCGTGTTCGTCGTGACGAATTCGCTGCGGCTGCGCGGGGCGCGGGTGGCATCGTAGAGACGCGGCCAGCCTATGTCTGGCAGAATCCCCAATCCACAATTCGCTACGTAGTGTAGGGGCGACCTATCAGGTCGCCCGCTGTATTTTGCAGCCTGCTACCCATGTTCGCGGCGGCTGCGATGGCGTTTTCGAGCGTGTTTGTTGCGAGTGAGTCGTTGAGATTGTATTAAACCGTTCTCGTTTTCCGATTGAGTGTCGGTTCGTCTCGTGCTCTGATGCAATTCTAATGGACTGATATGTAAGCTGTAATCTGCCAATGGCTTGCGAATGAACATGACTAGTGAGGGGACTACGTTGACAGAAGAGAATACTATCCGAGAATTGATCTATCTCGACGTTAACAAGACAGCATCGCTTTTCAGCCAGTTGCGCGGAGGACTGCCAAAGGAAATACAAGAGACATACGCCAAGGGAGAAGAGGGCGGGGCAGGACTAACGGCGCCCATATTCAGTATTGGTCTAAAGCATAACAAATCTGAAAGCACTACCGAGATTATCAATATGCACCATGATATGCTGGTTGCAGCCGAAAATGCGCTTGCGTCGGAAGGCAGATTGATAGACTTAATGGCAGAGCGTGAAAACAAAAGACTGACCGCCGATCAAATACGTGAGGAGATAAAGCAAACACCATACGTGCGAATCGAAGGCAAGAGTGAGTTCCGCGACTTCGAAATGGTAAAGCGACTTATGGGGGCAGTTGCGAAAGGGCAAAGCAAGAACTCGCTCGGAAAGAAAGGGAAACGGAGAAACTCATCAAACCAGTCAAATCCAATGACCCAATCAGAACTAATTGATCAGTTTGTGCCCAACAGGATACACTTTGCCGTACAGCCATTTCCTGGTTTCATAGCGTACTCTAATCTGAGAGCGGAATGTATTCTCGACAGAGATGCGGACAATGTTCTCTTTCATTACGGTACCAAACCCAATGTTGAGCTAACTGTGTTTGGCGTAGTGGCTTCCGCACCTTTGCCAAAAGCCGATGCCGCAAGTCTATTTTCCTATGGCGAAACCGTCGCAGGAGATCCGCTAAGTGAACAATTCGCTCAGGCTTTCGACCAGATTTTCGAAGTCATACGGCCTCTTGAAAAGATCGAGAACTTCGCAAACTATCCGAATATCACCGTATATCCGTACGCTATCTATCGCAAAATCCGAACGTGACAGGATTTGGCAATTCGAGAAACCTCATCAATCAACTTTCCCCTCCTCAATGTTTTGGGGAGGGATTCAAACACACGCGACTATCCACTAAACGTTCACACCCCACCCGCCGCCACCCAACCAACGAGAAACCCCCAGCAACGTCGCGCCTTGCATGAGCCAAGGCGTTTGTTAGAATGGCGTTTAGTTCACGTAGCTCACAGCGACGCGAGCGCATCATTGATGCCCTTAACAGTCGCGGAACCAAAGAACGATAAAGAACCACATTGAGGACACCCAAATGAACGACAACCAGATACTGCTATATGAGACTGATGACGGCGAAACCCGCGTTGAAGTATTGCATCAGGACGAGACCTTGTGGCTCAGCCAGCGAGACATGGCGGAACTCTTCAAAGTTACCCCGCAAAACATTGGTATTCACATCAAGAACATTTACGAATCGGGAGAATTAGTTCCAGATCCAACTAGAAAGGATTATTTACGAGTTCAAAATGAAGGCGGACGCCAGGTTTCGAGAGAGATAGCCCACTACAACCTTGATATGATTATCTCGGTGGGATACCGCGTAAACTCAATTCGTGGCACACAATTTCGAATTTGGGCAACGCAGAAGCTTCGAGAATTTATTGTAAAGGGATTCGTCTTAGACGATGACCGCTTGGCAGAGGGAAGATCGAATCATTTCGACGAACTCCAGCGGCGTGTCCGTCATATCCGCGCTTCTGAATACAATCTCTACCGCAAAGTGCGTGATATATTCATGTTGAGCCGAGACTATAACTCCAGGTCTCCGGATGCGCGCCTGTTTTACGGTACGGTGCAGAATAAACTGCACTTTGCAATACATGGGCGTACCGCGGCCGAGCTAATCGTAGAGCGCGCTAACAGCGAAAAACGAGATATGGGACTAACAAATTGGCGCCACGAAGACATAACTTTCGACGATGTAATTGTGGCGAAGAATTACCTAAGCGAGGATGAATTGGAAACACTCACGCTTTTGGTGGATCAGTTTCTGTCCTTTGCCGAGCTACAGTTTCGCAAACAACAATTCATGTACATGTCCGATTGGATCAAGAAGCTCGATCAGTTCATAGGTATCTTGAACGAGCTCCCCCTACTGGATAACGCGGGGAAAATGTCACGCAAGGGCATGATTTCTTTCGTTAAGAAAGAATTCCAGAAATTCAATCAACGACGCATTGACAAGTAATTGAGCGGCCTAGGGAACATTCAGTCTACGAACCCGCGACCATATAGTCGCCACCCCATAGCCCACCCACGCTGCCCTGAATCCCAAGCCCGCGCCTTACCAACCACACACTTAGCGCCGAAAAAAGCCCCTCTCCCTTTATGATTCTGCCCCCCGAGAACGGGCAGAGGACATGACAGGTTTTAACTTGGCGGAATACCGCTGCAAAACTTGTAATTTCTGTGGCGATTTCGGGCGACTCACAGAGTCGCCCCTACAAGGCTTGTCCGCTACTGCAAATCATACGCATAGATAACGAAAACAGCGCCGAAACAATACAAAAAAGGAGTCGATCATTGCGAAAATCAACTAATTATTACATATTACACCAAGCTTAGCTCCCCCTCTCCCCTTGTGGGAGAGGGGGCTGGGGGGTGAGGGGTGAAAAAGGCGCCTTGGAATGACCCAGTAGCGGACACGCCCTATAGTTTCGCCCAATAAGATGCTGTGATCGTTGTCCTGTCGCTTTCATAATCAATCAGATCAAACCTGTCATGTCCTCAGGGAACAGAGGGGGGACCAGGGGTTTGAGGTGAGAGTGTCATAAATCCGAACATTTGGTCTAGCGCCCACACCCAACCCATGCTACAATGACCTCAACACCCTCACTTTAACAACCCCATATCCGGCGCCCGCCATCTACGCCGCTGCCAGTTCGGTAAACCTGTTGCAAACCGTTGACGGTCGCCGAAACCGCCAAATTTTGTCCGAAAAGGGACCTATTGTCCGAAGAAACATTTTCTTTGTCCGAAAATCGGACAATACGGACAATCTGCTAACGAAAACAAAACCTGGGCCTCTGTGCGCTCTGCGCCCTCTGTGGTTAAAATCCAAGCTACCAAGCACACAAACCCAAGGACCCACCCATGACCCAACCCTCCACGCCCATCACCCCAGAACAAATCGCCGCCGCCCAAACCCTGCTCGACCTCGGCTTCACACCGGAGCAACTCGCCCAAATGCTCGAGATCGTCAACGGCCGCCGCGAGCAATACGCCGCCATCCGCGCCGCCGACCTCGACAACAGCGTGCCGATGGCGCTCAACTTCAATGTGGATGTCGCCGATCCCGATCCCGCGCCCGTCCCGCGCAGCTACGCCATGAGCGCGCAGCCCGCTGTGACACGGCCCGACAATCTCGAAGACGCCGCTTTCTATCCCGTCACGCAACTGGCCGAACTCATCCGCACGCGCCAGGTCACATCGCTCGATCTGACCGAGATCTACCTGGCGCGGCTCAAGCGCTACGATCCCGTCCTCAAATGCGTCGCCGCCTATACCGAAGAACTCGCCATCGCCCAGGCGACCCGCGCCGACGCCGAGATCGCGCGCGGCCTTTATCGCGGTCCCCTGCACGGCATACCCTGGGGCGCCAAGGACCTGCTGGCGACCCGCGGTTATCCCACCCAGTGGGGCGCCATGCCCTACAAGGACCAGGTCATCGATCTCGATGCCACCGTCGTCCAGCGCCTGGAAGAAGCCGGCGCTGTGCTCATCGCCAAGCTGACCCTGGGCGCGCTGGCCAACGGCGATGTCTGGTACGGCGGCATGACGCGCAATCCCTGGGATACCGAAGAGGGCAGCAGCGGCTCATCGGCGGGACCGGGCGCCGCTACCGCCGCCGGCTTGGTCGGCTTCTCCATCGGCACCGAGACCCTGGGCAGCATCGTATCGCCCTCGACCCGCTGCGGACTCAGCGGCTTGCGCCCGACCTTCGGCCGCGTCAGTCGCGCCGGCGCCATGGCCCTCAGTTGGAGCATGGACAAGATCGGTCCCATGTGCCGCAGTGTCGAAGATTGCGCCCTCGTTTTCAGCGCCATTTACGGTCCCGATGGCCATGACCTGAGCATCAGTCCCGAGCCCTTCACTTGGGATCCGGCCCTCGATCCGAAATCGCTGCGCGTCGGCTATGTCGCTAGCGCCTTTGAGCCGGAAGCGGCCGAGACCGACGATGAGGACAAGCGGGGGCTATATCGCAGCCACCTGGAAAACAGCGTCGCCGCGCTCGAGGTTATGCGCGAGGCGGGCTATAACCTGATCCCGATCGAATTGCCGACGCGGGATACCGGCGGACTCTGGACGATCCTGACTGCCGAAGCCGCCGCCGCCTTCGATCAGATCACGCGCGATGGCTCGGTCGATACGATGGCGCGCCAGGATGACAGCGCCTGGCCCAACGTCTTCCGCGCCGCCCGCTTCATCCCCGCCGTCGAATACATCAACGCCAACCGCGTTCGGGCGCTGCTGATGGCGGACATGGCGCGGGTCATGGCTGAGGTCGATGTCTTCATCGTGCCCAGCCACGGCGCAAACGTCCTGTCGATCACCAACTTCACCGGACATCCGGCTGTGGTCCTGCCTAACGGCTTTACGGACACGGGTACACCCACCAGCATCTCCTTCATCGGCGGCCTCTATCAAGAGGCGGAAACGCTCGCCGTCGCCAAAGCCTATCAAGACGCCACCGACTGGCACCTGCAATATCCGGATCTGGACGCCGCTCTAGCATCTGTGAAAGACACGTAGGGACGACCTATCATACGCTGTTGAAAAACCGCCCTCATACCGAAGGTCTATGTCTACGTGACCCTAAAATGAGGGAAATAGAGTCTTTTGACCCGTATTGAGCCTTTTAAGCCCCTCCCCCTTTATGGGGGAGGGGTTTGGGGTGGGGGTAATTATCTAACCCAACAGCGCCTCGACCTCTCCCCGCACCCGCGCATCGTCCTCGCGCCGGTAGAGGTCGGTCAGCAGCTTGGCGCTATCGAGCTCCATCGTCCGCCACAGCGCCCAGGCCGCGTGCCCGCGCACCAAAGCGCTCTCGTCGTAGAGCAGTTGAATCAGATGGGGAATGGCGACTTCGCTCTGCCAGTTGCCCGCGGCCACGCAAGCGTTGCGCACCAGCCGCTCGCGCTTGATGCGCTCAACCGGCGTCCGCCTGAACATGGCGCCGAAGGAATCGTCATTGGACATGAGGATATCGGTCAGTTTGGGAGCGACGCGGTCCATGTCGAAGGGCAGGAAGGCGACCTCGTCGGTTTCTTCGGCGAAGCGCTGGAAAGGGCAGACCTCCTGGCAGATGTCGCAGCCGAAGATCCAGTTGCCGAACTGCCCGCGCAGTTCGCGGTCGATCCAGCCCTTGTTCTCGATGGTGTGATAGCTGATGCACAAGCGCGAATCCAACACGAAGGGCGCGGGAAAGGCATCGGTCGGGCAGGCGCCCAGGCAGCGCGTGCAAGTGCCGCACATGCTCTCGCGATGCGGCTCGTCGTAATCGTCAAATTCCAGCGAACTGAGGATCTCGCCGATGAAGAAATAGCTGCCCCGCCGCGGATGGATCAGCATGGTATTTTTGCCGATGAAACCCATGCCGGCTTGCTGGGCGTGGCTGCGCTCCAGGATCGCGCCGGTATCGACGTAAACCTTCTGCGCGATCCCCCGCCCGGCTTCCTCCGCCAGCCACTCGGCGAATTGCTCCAGCCGCAGTTCCAGCACCCGGTGGTAGTCCAGGCCCCAGGCGTAGGCGGCGATGCGCCCGCGCGCCGGATCGTTGAGGACCTCGTCCTCGGCGTAGCGCGCGTAATAATCCAGGCCGACCAGGATCAGCGACTTCGCCCGCGGCAGAATTTCTCGGGGGTCCTGCCGCCGCCGGACGCGGTCCCTCCGCGCCATATAGCGCATGTCGCCTTGCATGCCCTGTTGGATCCATCGCAGGTATGCCGCCAGCGTCGGCGACGGTTCCGCGGGTGTCACCCCACAGAAGTTGAATCCAAGGTCTTGCGCTTTGCGGCGTATAGCTGTCAAGGTAAGGGGCATAAGAGTATCCGCTGCAACACGGCTGCCACTTGCCCGATTTTACTTGATCAAGCGGCGCCTTGTCACGCGCGCCGAGCCCGCTAGCGCGTCACTTCCGCGCTTGATTCCGGCCCAGGGCGACGAAAACCCGATGCGGCACTTCCAATGGGTCCGCCGGGAAAGAATCGCGCAGGAGTTGTTCCAGATCTTTGTCGAAGGCGCGAACTCGCGCTTCGGCCAGCGAGGCGGCGACGCCGGCGCTAGCCCGCACCCGACCGCGCCAGGCTTCGTGGCTATAGGTCACGTCCAGGTCGAAGGAGAAACTCTCCAAGTCGACGAAACCGGCCTCGCCAAGATGATTCAGCCATGCCGGGTAAAAGCCGTCCCCGCCGCCCAGCGACCAAGCAAGATTGTGTCGCGTGATGAGCGCTTCGGTGGCCGCAACCACATTGCCGGCGCGCGGCAGCCAATCAAAATGCGCGATGATGATCGCGCCGTCGGGAATGAGTATCCGCGCGATCTCGCGCGCCGTTCGAGGACCGTCAAACCAATGCCAGCATTGCCCGGCGGTCACGATATCAAAGGACCCCTCGGCGACGGCGCATTGTTCCGCGCGAGCTAGGAAATACGCGGTGTGCGCGCCCGCCTCTACATCCAGTCTCCTGGCTTGTGACAATAGCTGCGGCGCAAGATCCAGCGCGAAGGTCACACAGCCGCGCCGGGCCATGCCGCGAGCAATCGATCCGGTACCTGTGCCCAGGTCCAGCAAGCGAGCGCCGGCCCAGATGAGATCCTTGGACTCTATGCGAGCGAAGAATGCTTCGGGGAAGCCGGCTCGATGACGACAATAATCGGCTGCCGCGCGCCCGAAATCAACGGTCATGCGGCTCGTCCCGCGAAGCCGCTACCAGCTACGCGCTTGCCGGGGGATAATCGATTCCCTTGAGCGCTTGGACGATAGCGTCCCAAGAAGCCGGCGCGTCGAAGTCGATCTGGATGGTTTTGCTGGGCACATCGCCGCTGACCGCCTGCACACCGGCGAGATCTTCCAATTCCATCTTGATCGCCTGGACGCAACCGGCGCAGCCGATACTGGGCACTTCGAAACTTTTGCTGGTCATGGTATCGCCTCGTTGTTTCAGATTCCTATTTATGCTCGTTATTTCGCTGACTTCTCTCGCTTGCATTGCTTGCATAGCATTTGACAGTTTTCTTCGATTGTTTTGCCGCCTTCAGACCAGGGCGTTATGAGGTCGGCTTACATTTTATTCATCTTGAAATTGTTCTTACAGATATTACAGGTTCCAGCCTGCCACTTATAAACACACCGTTTCACACGGTCGGAAAACGTCCGACTGATTATGTGCCTTATATCACGAGTGATCTAGTCGTTGGGGATTTTGATAAGGCTGACAACACTGCTCAGCAAATCGACAATGACATCGATTTGTCCTCTCATATACACCATGTCTCTCTTCATCTCAGACATATCGTTCTTCATGTCAGCTACATCGTTCTTCACCGCCGACATATCGGACTTCAACCCAGCAACATCCTGTTCAACCGCTGTCAGCCGGGCCGTGATCTTGACTAACTCGATCCGATCTTTGTCGTTCATTTGCAACCTTTCACCTACTGAAAATGTACCCCAAGTTCCTGGCAAACGCAAGCCACCCGCTTCGACGCGCGATTGCCGCCGTCGTCATGGCAGCCGGCGACGAGGTCGCCGACGGTGAGGTCGAGCTGTTGGATTTTCATTGGTCGATTATTCCTTGTAGTATCCAACTTTGTGCTTCTTCATTATATCGTGCTCAGCCTTAATTTGGTCATCTATATCGTTGTACACTATTCGTATTTGAGCTATGTACGGAAGATTCTCAAACTCTTTCGGAAGCTCAGACCGCCTAAAAGGATTTGCGCTATATGAATGCAGCAAATGAATTCCAAAACTGTCTATCAATACGCTACCTGTATCACCAGGGTCATATAGTTTCTTGAATTTCTCCGATGTTTCATAAGACTCTTTAGCTCCTTTTTCATGATTACACCATTTATGGACAATCGTTATATTGTCAATGGCATTTCCCCCGCCTCTAGAAAGTGGAATCAAATGATCAATACTGGCATCATCAAGTTCTATGTATCTCCCACAGAGATGGCAAAATATAGTCGTATCCCACCTATGGATTACATCTTCTACTCTCAATATCTGACTGTTGTCATGTTTTGCAGCTCTTTTGTTGGCATTCTTCACCATTCTCTTGAACTTTCTAAGGATTGTATCTGTTTCAGCCATTGTTTTTTCTCCCATGTATATACCGACTCCGCCAAATATCAAGACGCTCGCAACAGCCGACCACGCCGCGGTCGCTATCGTCAAAGTAGCCAGCGACTAGGTCAAGGAGTTTGAATGTCATTGGACTGTCTTCTTTCGTATAATTGCACCTGCAATCCTTGTTAATCTGTTGGAATGATATAAATTCTGATAGTTTCGACGAAAAAACGCTTCTGCTAGCAAGAGTTCTTGTCGGAGATTAGATGTCCTCTCAATGTGGCTTTGATATCTGCTCAGATTATTCGCACCACTATGAAAACCAAAACCTACCTCCTTGTCTAAGAGTTTCTGACTAGGATAACTCTGATGAGCATTCGCTTCGTCAACAAGTATTTCGATTTCTTCTTTATGACTGACAAGACACAAGTAAAGTCGGTTGCATCTTTCCTCTAAGTGTTTCATCCCTTGGTTTGTTCGATAGTGGGGTCGTTGACTATGCTGTATCTGTTTGAGCCTCAACAAAGAACTGTGGCAATTTGTCGCTTTTTCTAAATGCATTTGCGTCTTTGAAAGTTTCTTGCTCCATTTGAGCATTAGCCACAAATGGTTTATTGCCTTTGCGAGAAAGACACCAGCTACAGTGGTTAGTATCCCTGTCGCGAATTCCTCCATTGTGTTGCCTATTTCCACTTGTGTCTAATAACGATCCTAACATACTTGGGCTTGCCGTTTATTGTCCCATCCTTGTCCTAAATTAGGCCGTGAGTCTTAAGCCGAACACTTTCATTCAACCTGATGACATCGGCAATGATAATCTCAAATTGCTCCGGACTGTGTTTGTTGAAAAAAACATAATCAACACGCACATTTCTCCATTATAATCGCAAGGAATCTCGGCGCTTCTCGACACTTCAATCGCATCGTAGTTGTCGTGCTTGGGATTCTTCTCAGCAAGTCCAAGCAAGTCATGCAACAAATCGCAGGGTGACTGTAGGGGCGACTCTGTGAGTCGCCCACGAGCTCTTGCGGCGAATAATGGGCGACCTACAAGGTCGCCCCTACAATTCGTTACTTTTTTGAGAATTTGCAATACTCTGTTGCTTTTACTTCTGGCGAGCAGCGTTTGAATAAAACCAGTTGCTCATGCCTTTGCCGGTAGTCAATCCACGTACAGCAGCGCTTGAGCGCACCCCAACTGGCGGCAAAGTCACATGAAGGCCTGTATGCCCGTTTGCGCCCGTCCCAGGATCAAAGCGTGAATATCGCTCGTGCCTTCGTAGGTGTTGACGGCTTCCAGGTTCATCACATGGCGGATGACATGAAACTCGTCCGAGATGCCGTTGCCGCCATGCATATCGCGGGAGGTTCGGGCAATGTCGAGCGCCACCCCACAGGAATTGCGCTTGACCAGGGAGATCATCTCGGGACTGGCTTTGCCCGCGTCCCAGAGGCGCCCCACGCGCAGCGCGCCTTGCAGACCCAGCGTGATGTCCGTCATCATATCCGCCAGTTTGAACTGAATCAGTTGATTCGCCGCCAACGGACGGCCAAACTGACTCCGATCCAGCGTGTATTGACGCGCCGCTTGCCAGCAGAACTCCGCCGCTCCCAGCGCGCCCCAGGCGATGCCATAGCGGGCGCGGTTCAAACAGCCGAAGGGACCTTTCAAGCCGGCGGCCTTGGGTAACAAATTCTCGTCCGGAACATAGACCTCGTCCATGACGATTTCGCCGGTGCTGCTTGCTCGCAGACTGAATTTGCCCTCGATTGCCGGCGTTGACAGGCCGTCCATGCCTCGCTCCAGGATGAAACCGCGGATAGCGCCGTCGCTGCTGCTATTGTCTCCGTAGGCTTTCGCCCAGACGATGAAAACGTCCGCAATGGGAGAATTGGTGATCCACATCTTGTTGCCGTGCAGGAGCCATCCTCCGTCAACTTTGGTCGCGCGGGTTTCCATGCCGCCGGGATCGCTGCCATGATCCGGTTCGGTCAATCCAAAGCAGCCGATCCACTCGCCAGCGACCAGCCGGGGGAGGTATTTCTCTCTCTGCGCGTCCGTGCCATAGGCATAAATGGGATACATCACCAGCGAGCTCTGCACGCTCATGGCGCTGCGATAGCCGCTGTCGACGCGTTCAATTTCACGAGCGATGAGTCCATAAGAGACATAGCTTAAGCCGGCGCCCCCATGTTCTTCGGGCAGCGTTGCGCCCAACATGCCCAGCTCCGCCATCTCGTAATAGATCCCGCGGTCGAAGGTCTCGCTGCGGTTGGCATGCAAAATACGCGGCATGAGCTTTTCCTGGCAATATTCCTGCGCCAGATCGCGTACCATGCGCTCTTCTTCGCTCAACTGATCTTCTAGCAGAAAGGGATCGTCCCACCGAAACTGACTTGGCATGTGCACCTCTGCGATTCTATTGACAACCATCTTACCGAGACTCGAAGCCAAAGTGAACGTGGAATAAACGCCCTCGATCACCCTGTCTTGATCGATTTGTCTGTTCACTGCTTATTCAATAAGCGTTACAATAGCTCTTCGGTTAAAGCGATCTCGGTTTTATCCAGCGATTGATGCATCCGACGTCCAAGCGTCCGCAATTGGCATATGTGAATCAATCAGGCCTTCTTTACGGAAAGCGACAATGGCGCAAGACAAAATCGTTGTGCGCGGCGCGCGCGAACACAACCTGAAGAATATCGACGTGGAGATCCCGCGCAATCATCTTGTGGTCATCACCGGGCTATCCGGTTCCGGCAAGTCTTCGCTGGCCTTCGACACCATCTTTGCCGAGGGACAGCGCCGCTACGTTGAAAGTTTGAGCAGCTATGCCCGTCAGTTTCTGGGGCTTATGGAAAAACCGGACGTTGACCAAATCGAGGGGCTTAGCCCGGCCGTATCCATAGACCAGAAGAGCGTCAGCCATAATCCGCGTTCGACTGTAGGTACAGTCACCGAGATCTACGACTACTTGCGCTTGCTCTTCGCCCGCGTCGGGATTCCGCATTGCCCGACCTGCGGCGTAGAGGTTTCCGCGCAGAGCGCCCAGCAGATTGTCGACCAGGTGCAGAACATGCCGCGCGACGCCCGGGTCCAGGTACTTGCTCCCGTGATCCATCGCAAGAAGGGCAATCACGTAAAGGCCTTGCAAGACATTGTCAAACAGGGCTTCGCGCGCGTGCGCGTTGACGGCGAGGTGCGAGACCTGGACGAGAAGATCGAACTTGACCGTTATGTGATTCACGATATAGAAATTGTCGTCGACCGGCTAATCATTCGTCACTTCGACGATGCGATGACGGACGAAGCGACAGCATTTGAAACGCGCCTGACGGACGCCATCGAAACCGCGCTGGATCTCGGCGATGGCAGAATCATCATCCAGGATGTGACCGATCGCGAGAACCCGGTTGATCATCTCTTCAGCGAAGACCTGGCTTGCCCTAACGGTCACGGCAGCGTCCCGGAGCCGGAACCGCGGCTCTTCAGCTTCAATACGCCCAGCGGCGCCTGCCCAAGCTGCCAAGGATTGGGATTCAGCCTCGAAATTGACCCGGAGATGGTGATACCGGACAAAAACCTGAGTATTGCCGACGGCGCGATTAACGCCAATGGCTGGAGACTCGATGACAAGAATGGCTGGACCTGGAATGTATTTCAAAGCTTTTCGGAAATATATGAATTTCGACTGGATCTGCCCTGGAGACGGCTCAGCAAACGTCACCAGGATCTGGTTCTCTATGGCAACGGCGGCGAAAAATTCGAGGTCAAGTACCTGCATACCAGCGGCTATGAACGGACCTATCCGACCAGCTTCGAAGGCGTGATACCGAACCTGCAACGCCGCTATCAGCAGACAGCTTCCGATTACATCCGTCACAAAATCAACGAATACATGCGCGAGATTCCCTGCCGGGACTGCAATGGACAGCGGCTGCGTCCGGAGGCGATTGCCGTCACCATCAATGACGAGACGATTCACGACATTACCCATATGGCCATTGACGAGCTAAAGGACTGGGTCGATTCCCTGCGTGGGGACAGGGCCATCCTGAGCAAGCGCGAACAACAGATCGCCCACCAGGTGCTTAGGGAATTGGAAGCGCGTGTTGGATTCCTGAGCAATGTCGGGCTTAACTATCTGTCATTGTCTCGCAGCGCAGCCACGTTGAGTGGCGGGGAATCGCAGCGCATTCGCCTGGCGACCCAAGTGGGCAGCCAGTTGACGGGGGTGCTCTATGTGCTGGACGAGCCCTCGATCGGTTTGCATCAGAGAGACAACAAACGGTTGATTCGGACATTGACGGGCTTGCGCGATTTGGGCAATACCGTGCTGGTCGTTGAGCACGACGAAGACACCATGCGCTCCTCGGATTGGTTGATCGATTTAGGACCGGGCGCGGGCGAGCATGGCGGCGAGGTCGTCGCCGCCGGTACGCCCGAGCAGGTCGAATTCGCGGCTGGCAGTTTGACCGGGGACTACCTGGCCGGCCGCTTCGAAATTCCCTTGCCGGCAAGCAGACGCGCTGGCTCTGGGGAGTATTTGACGATTGAAGGGGCCCGGGCCAACAACCTCAAGAGCATTGACGCTCGCTTTCCACTCTGCAAGCTGATCTGCGTGACCGGCGTTAGCGGCAGCGGGAAGTCCTCATTGGTGGTCGAGACGCTGTATCGACGCCTGGCGCAGTTGATCAACAAGAGTCGCGAACGCGCCGGCCCGCACGATGCCATCACCGGCGCCGAGGAGATCGACAAGATCATCAATATTGATCAAAGCCCAATCGGTCGAACCCCGCGCAGCAATCCCGGTACTTATACCAAGATGTTTGATGACATACGCAGCCTGTTCGCTGAATTGCCGGAAAGCAAGATACGCGGTTACAAGGCCGGTCGCTTCAGCTTTAATGTCAAGGGCGGGCGCTGCGAAAACTGTGAGGGGCAAGGGCTGATCAAGATTGAAATGCAGTTTTTGCCCGATGTGTATGTACAGTGCGAAGTTTGCCGAGGATCGCGCTACAACCGCGAGACCTTGCAGGTTCACTTCAAAGGCAAGTCCATTGCCGACGTGCTGAACCTCACGGTTAGCGAGGGATTGGAATTCTTTGAGAATCTGCCTCGCATCCGCCGCAAGCTCGCTACGCTCGACGCTGTGGGCCTGGGATATATACGGATCGGACAACCTGCGACAACCTTGAGCGGCGGCGAAGCGCAGCGTATCAAGCTCAGTCGGGAGCTTTCCAAACGGGCCACAGGCCGTACGCTTTACATCCTTGACGAACCGTCGACAGGCCTGCACGCGGTCGATGTCGCCAAGTTGATCAACGTACTGCAAGAGCTCGCTAACACCGGCAACACGATTGTCGTTATCGAGCACAACCTGGATATCATCAAGATTGCCGACCATATCATAGATCTTGGTCCTGAAGGCGGCGGCGGCGGCGGCCAGATCATCGCGCAAGGCACGCCCGAAGAGGTGGCGGAAGTCGAAGCAAGTTTCACCGGTCAATACCTCAAGCCCTACTTGCGTATACCACAGCCGGTATAGCCCATTAACCATATGGCGTCGTTCTGGTTCATCTCCGCGCCCTTGTACAGCCATACCGATTGGGGCGGCTTCCTCAAGACGGCAGGGGCTATGCAGTCCCAGGGGCATGAGATTCTGTGGTTGAGCGAAGCGCCGCTGCAAAGCGCGCTGGATGTCGTCGGCATCCCTTTTCGCCGGGTCGACAAGACAGGGTGGCTGTGGCCCCCGCCGCCGCCGCCCGATTTGACGGCGATTCCCCCACAGGAAGCGGTGAACATACGCTATAGACGCGCGCTTGACACCTGGCTCAGTGAAGCGCTGGTTGCCGAGGCAGTGAACGGACTGCTGCGTCTGGCCGCCGAAATCGGCGCGCCGGAGGCCATCGTTTCCGATCCCTTTCTGAGCGCTTCCGCCCTCGCCGCCGACGCGCTGGATGTCCCGCTGGTCATCTGTGGTTGGCCCGCCCAGACGACGCTGGACGAGAACAGTTTGTTTCCTGTGCAGCGTAACCTGAGCAGCGAGAGTCAGGAACGAATTCAACGGCTCTGTGAACAGTTTGGCGTCACCGGGCGCAACTTCTCCAAGGGAACCGCGCCCTCCATTCGCAGTGATACCTTGCATATCACCTATTTCACGCCGGCATGGTATCAGTCGGAACTGGAAACGATTCTGCCTCAGACCCGGTTCGTCGGCGGTCGCCTCGAAAGTGAACCTGGCGTGCCGCCAACCTGGCTCCAGGATATTCCCGCGGACAAGCCGCTGGGTTTGGTGACATTGGGCACGATCTTCACCGGCGATTTGGGTTTTTTCAGTTGGGCTGCCCAGGCGCTGGCCCGCGCAGGCATCATCCCTATCGTCACGATCGGCTGGAATCCGATCTCGCCGGAAAAGAAAGCCGAGCTCAAGCGCGCGCTGCCGGCGGGCACGCGGCTTTTGACTTGGGCCCCCTATGACCAGGTGCTGCGGCGTTGCAAGATTGTCGTCCATCATGGCGGCATGGGCACGACGCATCGCGCCCTGATACATGGCCTGCCGCAGATTGTGGTGCCGCACGCCGCCGATCAGCGCATTCAAGCCCGGCGCGTGGCGGAAGCCAAGGTCGGCTTGCACCTGACCGCGCACGATGTGCGGCAGGGCCAACTGCGCGAGGGCGTGCATGCGATTTTGGAGGCGGATTGGGTTCAAGAGAACGCGCGGCGCTTCGCTGCTGAGATGGCCGCGCTGGGTGGGGTGGATAGGGCGGCTGGGTTGGTGTCAGGTGTTGTTCGTTAGCTTGCCTTTTCGCTTAATAAATCGCGACCAGCTTGTCACAGACCCAAATCGGGAATCGAGATACGATCACGATGCCTCGCAAGTCGGCAACTACAAGGCTGCCCTTGAAAAGCTGCAATTCGTCGACGATGTTCTCTTCAATAAAGAATGTGAAACTGCAGTTTTCGGATTCATCTTCTGCCAGCGCCATCGTGTGAATCGTAATTTGAACCAAGGGATTGCTGGCAAATCTTTCGAGCTCCGCGACTCGAAGTGATGAGTCCGCAACGCCAGCCTTTTTGCGAATATTTGCGTTGCGAATGAGTTCGGTAATTATGCCTCGTTCGCGTGCGCGGCAATCATGGTAAGGGTCTTGTCGTGTAATCCATGGTGACTGCGCTGGAGGGCGCGTCTTCTTTTTTGCGGCCTGCTGTATCGCCTCAACATAATCCCGCTCAATATTTTCATCAATTTGCCGCGACAATTGTTCCGCCACATCATCGTCTATGTGACTCACTAAACGATCGGACAGATCCTCCTGCCCTAGTCGTGACAGCGTCGGCTTAGGGGCGGCACCAGCGCAGCGATGCTGAATCCAGGGCCAGCCTAACTCATCAAATAAGATTGAAGAGCCACAGTCGCAGCTAAACCAGAAAATTGCCTCGCCGCAAGAATTGCAATTCAACGGTATAGTTTTGGTATTACACCACCAACCATGTGTTGCGGACATTTCGTCTCTCCTTACCTCGCTTGAGAGTCTATATATGTAAACGCGGCTACTAACCTAAAGTTACGTTACAATAGCACCCAGCTCATCCACCAACGACGAAAGCGAAATCAACATGACTCTTCCTCTCAACAACATCGCACGCTGGCGAGGCGGGTGGGGGAGAATGCACGCGAGATGGCTGGGCTGGGTGGTGTCGAGCATGCTGAGGGGTTGGTGTCAGGTGTTGCTGGGTGAGAAGTCTGCTGATTCAAGTACGCGCTCGACGAGTTTGTAAACACGTGAGCCGACGGAATCCATCCATGCATCCTTACCTTGCGTGTCAGAGGCGTCTGCGTTTTTGATGGCTTCGGCGATTCGGTCAACGTATTTTGATGGATCGAAACTGCTCTTTTCATAGCTTCTGTCGAATCGTCTTCTGAGATAGTCGGTAACATTCTTGCAACCGCCAGCGGCCGCGCTTCCTTCAAGACCCTTCATGTCCGCGAGCGATCCGAAATGCAGAAGAAGCCAGAGTTCAAAACACGGATTGCTTGCTGCAATGCCGATCTTCTTTTTGGATGCTCGTTCAGCGGCATTTCGGAGTGTGCTAATTGACCTTCTATCTGTATCGAAGACTGCCCAGTAATGTTCCTCAAGTTTTTCGCCGTGATCATTCGTTTTTTTACCTATCTGTCGTTCAAGTCGCTTGATTACATCACTGGGTGATGAACGTGTTTTGGCTTTCCTGAGCAAGATGACGTTACGCAAGTTGTACTCTCTTATTAGCGCATCAAAGTATTTCCGCTCTGTTACGCTTCCTTCCATTGCGACGTAGTGTACGATTCGCTCAGGTTTCGCTTTCGCCTTGCGTGTTTTGCGCGCCACTTCTATTTGGCCCATTCCAAGATATTGTAACTTGGCAAGATCGGGATAGCGCCGTAGCGACCATTCAAGTACCCGCGCTGTATATCCACGTCATATCTTGGCGCAAACTCTTCAAGCGAATAGACTTGCGATGCTGCATACCGATCCTTTTCTATGAACCAAATCTCATCTCTGCGAAGCAAATCCAGGTTTAACACGCCGGACTCGTGAGTCGTAACTATCAGTTGGCTTGGTTTACCGACGCTATTTGACAGAAAAATGTCCAAGATATTGCGCGTCATTTGCGCGTGGAGGCTGCGGTCCAATTCGTCGACAACAAAGACGATCTCTTCTCTGCTACTAAGCAATCGTATCAACGCCGGTGTGAGTTCGAATAAGCGAATTGTACCGTCTGACTCCAACGACAACTCTAATCGAACTCTGCGATCTTCATGCCTAATGTAATGAATTGTAATAAACTGGTAGGCCTTATATTGAGTAAGTCTATCGACGGTCACGAATAGCTTTAGTCGCGGGTTGTAAAGAATGGCTTTTACCTCTGGATCCTCTGACAATTCACTTATCATTTGGCTGATATTTGACTTGTCATGGTCGGAAAAAAACTGTTCAGCATCCGCTTCAAGAGGTCGAAGATCTATGTCTTCTATATCCAGGTCATATAGCTGAATGAGATCACGGTATCTCTGCTGGAAGTTGTCTTCGTTATTGAAGTATCTCGGACCGAAATCCGCATCCACCATCGAATCAGGATACACAAGTACGAGCGTCTTGCGAAACCAATCATACACGTCTTCAAAGTATCTGATGTTACGCTCTATAGTCTCAGTCAAGTACAGTTGGTTTGAACGAGTTCCTCGTGCAGTAAACTCGAGAAACATGTCCTCGTTCTCAGGTACCACCAGAGGGCTGCCGTGGGTGACTTGAGTTTGTCCCTCTGAGTCGGTGACACGTTCAAATATCGTTTTTTCGCTTGATGATCGTATCTCCGTCAAAGATTCAAAATGCACTTGTTTTGAATCGACTTCAAACTTATATGCGTAGACTTTCCTTCCGGTTTTGATCTCAAAAAGAAACTTCGAGGGCTTGGCTTCAGTTGAACTGTCAAAGAGAAATGGTATTGCAGAAATGCTTTGATTTGCCCGCCTACCTTCAACAACAAGATCTTGAGCGAAATCCATTGCTTTTATCAAATTAGATTTTCCTGCTGCGTTCGGACCGTAGACGACTCCCGCCTTCAACAGCCGAATATCCTTACGTCGATCGTCGACATAAATGTGGTCTTTGTGTTTGCGAGTACGCCCAGGCACCATAGAGAACTCAACTTCGTCCTTGAACGACAGAAAATTCTCAACTGTGAACCGAATCAACATGATTAAGCGTCCTTTTCTTGCATAAAACGAGAAAATATCTCGTAAGACGCATTCTACTTATACTTTTAAGATCTGCAAAGATTCAATCGTCGTTACGCGGTTTATCCATTCCACGCTACAATAACCCCCATCTCATCCACCAACAACGAAAGCAAACCCACCATGACCCTTCCCCTCGACAACATCGGACGCTGGCGCTGCATCGGACCCTTCCGCGGCGGACGCGTCGTCACTGTGGCCGGCGACGTGAACGACCTCGGCGCCTTTTATTTCGGCGCTTGCGCCGGCGGCGTCTGGAAGACCGATGACGCCGGTCAATACTGGCGCTGCATTTCCGACGGCTACTTCAGCACCTCATCCGTCGGCGCCCTGGCCGTCTCGGAAGCCGATCCCAACGTCATCTACGCCGGCACGGGCGAAGCGACCATCCGCATTGATGTCTCGCATGGGGACGGCGTTTATAAATCCACCGACGCCGGGCGCAGTTGGCGGCACATCGGCTTGGAGGATACCCGCCACATCGGCAAGATCCGCATTCACCCGCGGGACCCTGACATCGTCTTCGTCGCGGCATTGGGGCACGCCTTCGGGAGGAATCAGCAGCGCGGCGTTTTCAAGTCGAGAGACGGCGGCGCTTCCTGGGAGCATGTGCTCTTCGTCAGCGACAAAGCTGGCGCGGTCGACCTGAGCATCGACCTGAACAATCCGCGCATCATTTACGCGTCGATTTGGGAAGTCTATCGCAACTTCCATATGATCAGCAGCGGTGGTGAAGACAGCGGCATCTGGCGTTCGACTGATGGCGGCGACACCTGGCATAGCATCACGCAAAACAAGGGCTTGCCCCCGGGGATTCTGGGCAAGATCGGCATTGCCGCGTCGCCGGCCAAACCTGGCCGCGTCTATGCCTTGATCGAGCATCAAGACGGCGGCATGTACCGCTCCGATGATTATGGCGATACCTGGCAGTACGTCGCGCGCAACAACGATATCATCTCGCGCGCCTGGTATTACATGCACCTCACCCCTGATCCACAAGATCCGGACACGGTTTATGTTAACAATCTGCGCTTTTGGAAATCCGTTGACGGCGGCCGCACTTATTCGATGATCGGTACGCCGCATGGGGATAACCACGACCTCTGGATTGACCCGAATAATCCGGCGCGAATGGTGCAGGGAAATGATGGCGGCGCATGCGTCTCCCTGAACGGCGGAGCCTCCTGGTCGACGATCTTCAATCAGCCGACGGCGCAGTTCTATCACGTCGCGGCCGACAATCGCGATCCCTATTATGTATATGGCACGCAACAGGACAATAGCAGCGTGGCGGTGCCCAGCCGCAACAACAAGTCCTCGCTGATGTGGATGGATGGCTTTATCGCTGGCTCGGGCGAGAGTGGCTATATCGCCGTTAAGCCGGATAACGACGATATCGTCTTTGTCGGCGCCATCGGCAGTTCGCCGGGCGGAGGCAACTGCTTGCAGCGTTACGATCATAGCAGCATGCAGTTGCGTCTGGTGACCACCTGGCCGGAATACATGGCTGGGGAAGCGGCGGCTGACCTTGAATATCGCTTTGCCTGGACCTATCCCATCGTTTTCTCTCCACACGATCCGAATACGCTCTACGTCGGCGGGAACATCGTTTTCAAGTCTACGGACGAGGGTCACAGTTGGGGGCCGATTAGCCCGGATTTGACGCGGGCCGATCCCGAAACGCTCAAGGTCACCGGCGGCCCGATCAATCGGGACGCTGTGGGCGCGGAGGTCTATGCCACCGTCTTTTCTTTTGCCGAATCGCCACAGGAACCGGGTGTCTTGTGGGCCGGCTCGGATGACGGACTGGTGCACATCTCCCGGGACAATGGCGCGAACTGGCAGGACATTACGCCCCCGGATCTGCCCGAGTGGTCCATGATCAGCATGCTGGAACCCTCGGCTCATGACCCCGCATCTTGCTACATGGCTGCGACCCGTTACAAACTGGATGACTATGCGCCCTATCTTTACAAGACAGGGGACTATGGGCAGTCCTGGACGCGCATTAACAGGGGCATAGCTTCTGACGACTTCACGCGGGTTATCCGCTGCGATCCGGCGCGGGCGGGCCTGCTCTATGCGGGTACAGAGACCGGTGTCTACTGTTCCTTCGACGACGGCGCCAATTGGCAGCGGCTGCAGCTAAATTTGCCGATCACGCCGATTCACGATCTGCTGGTCAAGAGGGACGATCTTATCGCTGCCACACATGGTCGCTCGTTCTGGATTCTCGATGATCTGACACGTCTGCAACAATTGACTGGCGAGGCGGCGCTGTCACGATCCCTGTTGCTCCAACCACGTGATACCCAGCGCGTTCTTGAGAGCATCGACGGACGGCGCCTGGTCGATCAGCCGGGGAAGACCTATATGAGTTCCACCGGCGTCATGGCTGCTTACACGCATACGCGCACTGAAGAGAATGTTGTAGAACGAAGATTCCTCGATTCGGGTGAGAATCTGCCGCGCGGGGTCATGGTCGCCTATTACCTTCACGAAAGCCCTGAAGGCAAGATCAAGTTGAGCTTCTCGGATGAGAACGGAAATCTCTTGCGCGAATTCTTCAGTATGGACGACGAGGATCGAAAGTCACAGAAGGAGAAAAAGGATAAATCCGCAATATTCCTCACTGCCAATGTCGGATGGAATCGCTTTGTCTGGGATATGCGTTTGCCGGATTCGCCAAAGCTAAGGGGCGATGATGTGCAGTTCGAGCGCATGCCCGGGCCTACAGTTGTGCCCGGCGAATATCAGGTTGCTCTTCAGGTTGGCGATGAAGTTCAGACGCGGTCGTTCAACCTGGTCAAGGACGCCACATCTGACGCGTCGCAAGACCAGCTTGAGCGCCAATTTGGCTTGCTGAAGACCATCTACGATTTCTACTCGGGAGCGACCGAGTCCATCAATTTGATACGGGGCCACCGCGCTCAGTTGAAGAGCCTCTGCGAGCGGCTGACTCAAACTGACGAGACCAAAGACCTGGCGGAACGCGCCGACGAGCTGCGAGAAGCCATCCTCGAAATAGAGAAAGGCATTCTGATCCCTGACTTGCGCGAAGGCTGGCCGGGACGGGTCAACAGCGGCACTGATCCCTTGCGGCGCTTGAGCGCCTTGCCTTCCGTGGTTGCTTTGGGAGAGTATCCGCCGACGGAGCAGTCCTATGCCGTATTCGACAAGCTATCGGACTTGATTCAAATTCAGATTGACGCCTTCAATGTGCTGACCACCGATGAATTGCGGAGTTTCAATCAGCGGCTAAGCGAGAGCGGCATAATGCTGGTTGGTTAAATCAGGTTATAATATGCTTGGGCGAGTTTCGGAATGACACAGCATATTGAGAGGCGAGCAATGTTAGCATTGCCGAAAGAGAACGTGTCTGTGGCAGAATATCTTGAATTTGACCAGCAATTTGAGCGCAAAAGCGAGTACTTCGATGGTCAAATCGTTTTGATGGCGGGGGCGTCGTCCAATCACAATTTGATTGTCATGAGTGCCAGCTTCGCGTTTTACGGGCGCTTGCATGGCAAAGGTTGCTTCATCTTTTCCAGCGATATGCGGGTGAAGATGGAGGCAACCGGCTCTTATGCTTATCCTGATCTGAGCATCGTCTGCGGACAGCCAGCATACGAAGAAAGCAACCCACAGACCTTGCTCAATCCGACAGTCATCATTGAAATCCTGTCCCCATCAACTGAACAGCATGACCGTGGGCGCAAACTTAGGCATTATCGTACACTCGATTCGCTTCAGGACTATATCTTGATATCCCAAACGAATTATCACATAGAGCATTTTGCCAGGCAGCCGGAAGACTCGTGGCTGCTTACAGATATCATAGGGCGCGATGCGTCCTTGACATTGACCTCATTGGACTGTCAGATTGCTCTGGACGAAATTTACGAACAGGTCCAACTCAGCGCCGAGTCCTAGCGCATGGCGTAGGCTTATTTTCACGGGACACTTCTACGATTGCGGGATCGTGACAATATTACAAATCCCAACGCGCCGCCGATAACGGGACCAACTCCCGCTGCCACTGGCCAACTCAGGCTCAAGATGCCCATTTAGCGCGCTCGCATCTCTCTTTTAATAAACTGCGATCCGCGGTAGCCGAGCCGGTTTATTATTTTATGTGAGCGCGGTAGCCCAAATTCGTCGATTACGCGCCGAGCGGCTGTGGGCGCGGTCGCCCTGGGATTGCCCGCAAGGGAGCAAACCTGATTCACGATGACAGAAGCGCTTCGGTCACTGCTTGACCGACCCCGACAATCGCTTCGATATCGTCCGTGTTTTCCAGCACAGCGACAAATGCAACCGCCGGTCTCTCGTCTGGCGTCACAAACCCTGTCAGCCATATCTGCGCCTCGTCACCGGACCGCGACATTGCAAACTTCGCGCCGACCCTGAGATCGAGCGGGGCGGATTCCTCTCGCAGATTATTCCAGGCCTCCTGGAACACGCTGCGAAGTTTTGCGGCAGTTTCGGGCGCCAACATGATGCGAGCGCTTTGTCCTGGCCTCTTCTCCTCCCACGTTTCCGCGCCCGGCTGGCGAATCCCCGACAAAACATAGGGCGTCGGCGCAGCGCCATCACCTGCTATGGCGGACATGGCGGTGGCCATTTGCAAGGGGGTCATAGTCAGATCGCCTTGTCCCAAGGCATCGCGCAAGCGGGTAGCATCCGGTTCCGGGGCGTCGCCGCCGTCGCTTGCCGCAGTGGCTCCGGCGCCCGGAACGGGGAAACCGGCCAGGGTACTCGGTTCTTCCAGCGAAAAGCTCTCTACGATCCTGGCATAGCCGTCTTCGGTTAGCGTCGCCTGGTAGTTGACGAAGGGGGCGGGGCACCCGGAAATGAAAGCCTCTATCAGGGTGATTTCTTCGCTGGGCGGTTGGAACAAACACTTGAAACTCATGTCTGGCTCGAGTTCAACCGGCGCATCTGGCTCAGTAAATGGTGTTGACAGGTCGTAGTCGGACTGAATCGCGTCTGCCAGCCACAGACTTGTCATAGCGGCGCCAGGCTGATACAGGCCTTGTAGGGCGCGGTTGAAAAATGGCCTGCCCTCGTCGGCAACCAGGTATTCCCAGTCCTCATCGAGCGTATTGGGATCGTAAGAGGGTAAACTGGCCATTGCCAAAATCGCTCCGCTCTCCGAGTCCATCACGACGGCTGCGCCTCGATAGCTGCGCATGGCGAGCGTGAGCGCATCCTGGACATCGGCCATGAGCGTGAGCCGCAGATCCGCGCCTGCTTGCGGCACGTTGAGGATCTCGCGGCTGAAATAGTTCTCTAAAGTTTCGGTCGATTCGCTTCCGATCAAGGCCTCGTTGAAGGCAGCTTCGACGCCGGAGGAGCCGTAACGCAAACTGTAATAGCCGACCAGGCTGTATGTCGACGGCCGCAGGTAAGATCTTCTCATACCGCTGTTGGTTTCGGCGCTTTCGACCAACAACTGTTCCTGACGGTCGTAAATGCTGCCGCGATGGATCCGCGCGACGGCCTCGATCAAACGGGGATTGTCGTCCCGAAGCAATATGCCGTCTCGTCCGGCAAGCGCCCAATATGTTGCTGCCAGGGCTATCGCCGCGAAGAGCAAGAGCGTCGCTAACATCAGGCGTTTGATTGCCGGTACCGCAATCATTGGCGCGCCTCGGAAGACAGGCGAATCAGGAAGCCGATCATGACGAAGCTGACCAGCAAGGAGCTGCCGCCGTAACTGAAGAAGGGCAGCGTAACACCTGTTAAAGGGATCAGCTTGAGCACGCCCCCCATGATCATGATCGCTTGAGCCGCCAGCATCGTGGACAAGCCAATCGCGAATAGCCGGCGAAATGCGCTCGTGGAATGCCGCAGCCCGATGCTCAGGCCGCGCAGCGTCAGGACCGCGAAACAGCTTAATACGCCGATGACGCCGAGCAGGCCCCATTCTTCGGCTATCGCCGCAAATATGAAATCCGAGTGCGCCACCGGTACATAGAGCGGAGAGCCTTGGCCCAGGCCGCTTCCGAATACGCCCCCCGAGCTGAAAGCCATCAGGCTTTGTACGATCTGATAGGCGCGGTTATCTGCCTCGGGCCATGGATTCAGCCAGATATCGACCCGTAGGCGGACGACATCGAACAAGTGATAAGCCAGGATTCCGGCAACGATCACCATTGCCGCGCCACCCGCAATCACGCGCCAGTCGCCGCTAGTCAAATACAACATGAGCGCGAATACGACGAAAAACAGCATGGCAGTGCCAAGATCGCGCTGCCAAATGAGCATGACAACTGACAGTGCCGAGATCAGCGCCGTCGGCCCGAGCAGCCGCGGCAGGTGAGCTTTCGCGCTGCCGTCTTTGTCGGCGATCCTGAATGCCGTAGCGCTTTCGCCAAGGTAGCTGGCCAGGAAGGCGACCAAGACCAGCTTCATCATCTCGGATGGCTGAAAATAGAACCCGCCGAAGCGCAGCCAGAGCCGCGGCGCAAAGGGGAAGCCCGAGGGATTGCTGCCAAATGCGATGGTGGCGAGCATAAGCGCCAATGCGACAGCCAGAATGACATAGCGGTATGAACGCATCCAGCGCAGCGCATGCGGAAATACTGCCACCAACAGCATCGCCCCGGTTGAGATAAGCAGCCAAATTTCTTGTCGATTCGCAAAAGGCGGCGCCAACCGCGTGATCGTCAATAAGCCCCAGCCGCTGAACAACATGACGATAGGAAACAGAATTGGATCTCGATCGGGAAGAAAGCGATCCAAAATCTTCCCGCCAACCAGCGCGCAGCTAATCCAGAGGGCAAGACCGGTCCAATCACTTTGCTCGGAACTGCCGCTTAGCGCCAGGGCCAGGGTATTGGTCGCAATGAAGGCCCCCGCAAGCGAAAGCAGCAGCCACTGCTGTCGACTTGGAGTAACGGGGCTGCTCTGTTTACGCAAACCGCGTCGCTCATGCAACGAGACGGCTTGCGATTTTCCGTGAGCGCGGCAGGCTTGTTCCAGCTCTTGTCTAGCGGCCTGTGGTTTCATAAGAGTAGTTCCAAGTTAGTACTGCGAAAAATGTGTGTGTGCTGTGAGGCTTGTCCAGTACTGAGAACTATAGGTATGGATAACTGGAACAATGCCAAAACCATATCTAAAAGGAGATTGATCCTTGCGATTCGCAACAAATCACTACGAAGTCCGCCAAGCTTAGCTGTTTAGCTCCCCCTCTCCCCTTGTGGGAGAGGGGGCCGGGGGGTGGGGGGTTG
>JAPOWG010000059.1 GCA_026707745.1 Chloroflexota bacterium | reverse complement strand
ATTGACCATAGTAAAGTTGGAAATATATGTCGTTCACATCCCCGTATGCAGCACCCACAGCTTGAGTCAAATCATCGCTATACTCCGGCCGTTCGTCTTGAAGCTCTTCCACAATCCTCCCGGGACGCGTTCGATCATTGTCGCTATCGTCAGTCGACCCTTCAGTCCGCGAATCATCCGGCCGCGGATCACGCCTCGGCGGCGGCGGCAGGCTCCAGCCTCCAGTATTCGAGGGCTTTGACGTGGGTGGGCGCACTGGCGGTGGCGGCAGGCTAATGCCTCCAGTATTCGGGGACGTTGACGCGGGTGGCGGCATAGTCATGCCATAGTACACGGGCGGCGGTCCACCATAGTTCGGTGGCGCCGGGTTTTCAGGTCCATAAGTGGGGCCGCTAGAGCTCGGCGGCGAGCTAGTAGACTCTTGCTCCTCTTCCGGCTCCTCCGCCTCCTCGCTCGGAGGGGGTGTCACCCCCAAATGCATATAGTAGTCATTGAAATTCATTTCATCCTCCTCAAACATCAATCTGATCCGTGAATGCGCCCACTGCGATTTGCCCTGTCACAAGCCAGCCCGCGCGGCACAATAATCTAACTAGCTGATATGATAGTACACTTGTTCTAATACCTGAGTAGCAGTTTCAGGGTTGACGCAAACTTGGCGGGTTATCGTCGTCAATTGCCGCTTATGACACCGACCCGATCCGCCGCGTTCTGCGCCAACCGCCTTTCTCACGCTTTTCAACATGACGAACCGAAGTAAAATACCCCAAATTCGTCGAAACAGGAGAACCCATATGAAGACAGCAACTGGCAATTTCCCGCTCGGCTGGCGGCGCCGCAACTTTGGCTGGGAGCAAGACCTGGACGGCATGATCGCCTGGGCGCTGGCGAACGATCTGGAGGTCATCGACCTCGGGCGCGATGCCGATATTTGTACACAGGCGGTAGTTGATGCCGGTCTGCGCGTCGGCAGTGCCGATCTGACCGTCTGGGGCGAGATGATGTCCCCCGATGCCGGCGCGCGGGCAGACGCCGTCGCGCGCAATGCCGCGTACATCAAAGATTGCGCCGCCGCCGGAGCGAAGACCTTCTTCATCTGCATGATACCGGAAGACCCTGCCCGTAATCGGGCCGAAAACTTCGGTTTTATGGTCGAAAGCTACAGCGCGCTGAAGCCGACCTTTGAAGAGCATGACGCCTGCTTGGTGATCGAAGGCTGGCCCGGTCCCGGGTCGCTTGTGTGCACGCCAGAGACCTACCGCGCCTTTATCGAACAGGTCGGTTCGCCCAATATGGGCGTCAACTACGATCCCTCGCACTTGGTGCGCATGGGTATCGACCCGATTCGCTTTCTCAAGGAATTCGTGGGTCACGTCTTCCATGTGCATGGCAAGGACTGCATGATCATCGACGAGAATCTCTATCAATACGGCAACCTGCAAGAAGCGACATTTGGCTCGCCCTACAAATACGGCGGCATGAACTGGCGTTATACCATACCCGGCCACGGTGTCTCCGACTGGAAGATTATCCTGAATATCTTGAAGGACAACAACTACGGCGGCTGCGTCAGCATCGAACTGGAAGACCACTTCTACGATGACACGGAATACGATCAGAAACAGGGTGTGTTGCAGGGAGTGAAGTTCCTGGCGGGGTCCTAAGAGGCGCTTGCGTAGCCGCCGTCCGGAGCCTAATGGAATTATTGAGATTGTATAGAATAGATTAGGGGCGACTCGTCGAGTCGCCCCCGATAATATAAGGAACGGAAATAATGAAAACTACAGCAGTAGTCGGCTTGGGCAATATGGGCATCGGCATGGCGAAGAATCTGCTTCAAGCCGGCCTTTCGGTGATCGGCCATGATCTTCGCGCGGAACGGCTGGATCTGCTGGCGGAGGTGGGCGGTACGCCTGCCGGGGACCTGGCGGATCTGGGGGCTGCGGATGTCGTCTTTGTCATGGTCATGAGTGGCGCGCAGGTGATGGATGTAGTGATGGGCTTAAAGGAGGTCCTGAACGATGGCGCTACCATCATCGTCACTGCCACTATCGAGCCTGCGGAAATGCGCGCCATCGAAAAAGCGATTGCGGGCTGCGAGTTCAACTTGATCGATAGCCCGGTTAGCGGCGGCAAGTTCGGCGCCGAAGCGGGTACGCTGACGATGATGGTCGCGGCGGCTGACGAGGTATTCGCGGCGAATCAGGATGTGCTGAATGCGGTCGGCGAGCAAATCTTCCATGTAGGCCTATCACCTGGCATGGGGCAGACTGTCAAAGCGTCGCTGCAAGCCCTGATTGGTGTGACCTTTGTCGGGATCTTCGAATCGCTGGCAATGGGCGCCAAAGCCGGTATCAGGGGCGAGACGCTCTACGAAGTCTTCGGCAGCACCCACGTTGGCAATACGCCGTTTTTCAAGAATTGCGCCAAGCTGATCATGGACCGGCAATTCGAAGAAACGGGCAGCCATATCAGCACCATGTATAAAGACTTGGGCATTAGTATGGCGATGGCGCGGGAAAACGGCATGCCTCTATTCGCCACCAGCACGGCCTACGAGCTGTTTCAAGCTGGCATCTCGCTCTACCCCGAGGGGGACAACTGGTCAATCGTCAAGTTGTTGGAACAGATCTCGGGGACTGAAGTTCATTGGTAAATCTTTCTAGCGATTGTTGCGTGGACTTATAGACACGTCCCGCGAGCGCTTAGGACGACGTGAGGTCAAGATGGCGAAATTAGGTGTGATCACGGACGGTATCAGTCGCGAATTCGAACATGCGCTGAGCGTGATGAACGAATTTGACTTGACGCATGCCGAGCTGCAATTCCTCTGGGATAAGGAAGTCGGCGATCTTGATGATCGACAGATGAACCGCGTTCAGCAGTTGGTCAAAGCGCATGGCGTCTCGGTCTCATGCATTTCCCGGCATATCTTCGGCGGTATGCTGGTCGGCGGGACAGACAGGGCATCAGCGGGTTATCAAGCGCATCTATCCGCGCTGGAGCGTTGCATCGATATGGCCAAAGCCCTGGACTGCCCGCGCGTGCGCATCATGGCTTTCCGGAAAGAGATGATCTTGTTCGGCAGCCATGGCGCGGAGGAATGGGTTGTGGCGAATGGCGCCTGGGACAAATTGCGGGAATTGGTGGAGCCAGCGGTTCAAATCGCCGAAGATCGTGACATAACGCTGGTGGTGGAAACCGGCAACAATGCCATGATCACATCGGCCTATCTGGCGCGTAAGCTCATCGACGAGTTGGGTTCCCAGCACTTGAAGGTGCTGTGGGATCCGGCAAATAGCCTCTATTGCGCGGAAGTCCCCTATCCCGATGGCTATGATTCGCTGCGCGGCGGCTACCTCGGTCACGTCCATCTCAAAGATGTTGCGGTAGAAATCGCTAAAGCGACCGTCACCTGTATGCAGATGGGCAGTGGACGAATGGGACCCTATTTGTCGCAGATCGCGGCTGCGCTACGTGAAGATGGATATGACGGCGCCATCTCGCTGGAATCGGTGTATCGTCCGCTGGATGGCAGTTTTGAAGATGGATTCCGCGCCTCTATTGGGCGCTTTCAGGAACTCTTCGGCTAGACAAGGACCGCGAAACGCAGATACGGCCTCAGGCACAGGGCGCCGCAGCAAAGGTTATGCAATATGCAATCGCCGCTTACCGCGTCGATTGCGTTATAATGGGGACGCGGATTCAAGAGACGAGGAGGACTCATGGCCATCCCAAAGAAAGAATTCGGACGAAGCGGGCATCTCAGCACACGCTTGCTTTTTGGCGCGGCGGCTTTCAGCGATGTCACGCAGGACGAAGCCGACCGGACCATGCAGATGCTCATCGACCATGGCGTCAACCACATCGACACGGCTGCGGGCTACGGCGACTCGGAAGAGCGAATCGGTCCCTGGATGGAGAAATACCGCGGCGATTTTTTCCTGGCCACCAAAACGGGCGAGCGTACCTATGACAAAGCGAAAGCCCAGTTCGAGCGCTCACTGAAAAGGCTGCGGGTCGACGAGGTCGATCTGATCCAATTGCACTACCTCGTTGGCGAAGAAGAATGGGAAGTGGCGATGGGACCGGATGGCGCGCTGAAGTATTTGCTGGAAGCGCGCGAGCAGGGTTTGGTGAAGTACATCGGCGTGACCGGCCACGATGTCGCCATAGCGGGTATGCACCTGAAGAGCATTAACCACTTCGACTTTGATTCGGTGCTGCTGCCCTACAACTATCCGATGATGCAGAATCAGACTTATTGCGAAGCCTTTGAAGAAGTCCTGCGGATATGCCGGGCGGAGAAGCGCGCCGTGCAGACGATCAAGTCCATCACGCGGCGTCCGTATCCCGGCGACGGGCGCAGCCATGCCACTTGGTACGAACCGCTGACCGACCAAGCCAGCATCGACAAAGCCGTGCACTGGGTCTTGGGCAACGAAGATGTCTTCCTCAATACCGTGGGCGATATCACGCTGCTGCCTATGGTCTTGGATGCGGCGCATCGCTTTGAACAGCGCACGCCAGACCACGTTATGCGGGAGATGGCTGAACAAGGCGGTATGGAGCCGCTGTTTGTTTAGGCATTCCAAACTTGAAGTATTTGGAAGCGCTGAGCGCCACAATCACGCTCGGCGCTTCTTTTGTTTCAATCACATGAACAGCCGTTTCAGCGCGCAATCCGCCCCTGATTCCTCGCGCAAGGCGCAACAATACCCCCATGCTTTCGCGTGAACCAACAACTGACGCGAGTCTTCCATACGACAGATCTCGACGCAACCGGGCACGTGTTTAACCGGTAGCGGTTCTCAGGTGTTGAATACAATTTCCGAGCCCTGGCAGGCGTAGATCAGCGCAGGCATTCAGACCATTTGAGCATTCTTGGACGAAAAACTTGACAAGCCTTAAAAGCTAGCCTATACTTTTTGAAACCGGTTTCAAAGCGGAGCGCGGTACATGAGCAACAAGCTCACTATTCAGCGTATTGCGGAATTGGCGGATGTCTCGAAGGCGACCGTATCTCGCGTCCTGAACGAATACCCCCATGTCCGGCCGGAAGTCCGCGAGAAAGTGCAAAAGGTCATCAGCGAAACCGGCTATCAGCCCAACAATATCGCGCGCCTGCTGGCGTCGGATCGGTCCAGCATCATCGGCCTGGTGATCTCCGCCAGCGCCCAGATGGTCTTTAACGATCCCTACTTCCCGGCCTTGACTGAGGCCATCTCCCGCGGAGCTGCCGACAACAATTTGATTCTTTCGCTCTTCGTCTCTTACACCGAAAAGCAGGGCAGAGATACGCTTAGTGGCATCCTGGCCGCCGGATTATTTGACGGGCTGATTATCACGGCGGATCACAGGGGCGACGCCTTTATCTCCCAGCTTCAGGAAGCCGAGATTCCCTTTGTTTTCATCGGACGGCCCAGCGAAGCGGAAGGCATCAACTATGTGGATGCCGACAATGTAAAGGGCGGCTATCTAGCGGCGTCGCACCTTATTGACTTGGGCTATCGCCGTATCGGGACGATCGCCTCCGACCAGAATACCGCTGGCGACGATCGCCTGGCAGGTTACCAGTCAGCGCTGAACGAGCGCGGTATCGCCATCGAAAAGAGGCTGATCGCGTTTGGCGACTATACGCTGGAGAGCGGCTATGCTGCCATGAAAGAGTTGATCCCGCGCAAGCCGGAAGCGGTGTTTGTGGCGTCGGATACGATGTCGTTGGGAGCCTTGCGCGCCCTTCGCGAAGCTGGTTTGCGCGTTTCGGAAGACATCGCCCTGGTCAGCCATGACGATCTGCCTCCGGCTATACAAGCGGACCCGCCGTTGACGACAGTGCGCCAACCGATCGCCACAACCGGCCAAATGGCAGTGGAAAAACTGGCGCAGATCATCATGACCGGCAAAACCTATCCTGCTCAACACATTATCAATCCAGTTAAGCTGATTGTCCGCGAGAGCTGTGGCGCGGCGCAATTCAATTGAAGATCGCTAGTCGAAAGGGGACAGCATTTGGAAGGTACTTTTTGTCAGCTTTTGAAACCGGTTACAGACGACGGTCACGTGAGCGGGCGATCTATCAGGGATGTCTTTTGCCCACAAGTGAAACCGGTTTCAGGTTTAATGCTTCCATTCATTTAGTTACGTTTTAAGGAGAAGGATATGCGTAACAAGAAAATCACCCTGTTCACCCTATTGAGCCTGTTGCTGGCGCTGGCGGTTGGGGCAGCGCAAGCGCAGGATCGCGTCAAGATCCGCTGGTATGTCGGTTTGGGCGCCGGTACGGATGCGCCACTGGTCGCCGCGCAGGAAGAAATCGTGGCCGATTTCAACGCCTCGCAGGACGAGATTGAACTCGTGCTGGAGATCGTCGACAATGCGCAAGCCTATGACGTCTTGAGTACACAGATTGCGGCCGGCAACGCCCCCGACATCGTTGGTCCGATGGGTATCCGCGGCCGCGCGTCCTTCCCGGGCGCCTGGCTGGATCTGACACCTATGATCGACAGCGCCGGCTACGACCTCAGTGACTTCGACCCGGCGCTGATCGACTTCTACCGTGTAGAAGGTGAAGGCCAGCTCGGTATCCCCTTCGCTGTATTTCCGTCCTTCCTGATGTACAACATCGAACTCTTTGACGAAG
Source organism: Chloroflexota bacterium (assembly GCA_026707745.1). Lineage (GTDB taxonomy): Bacteria > Chloroflexota > Anaerolineae > Aggregatilineales > Phototrophicaceae > UBA6055. The sequence continues at coordinate 15,317 of JAPOWG010000059.1, read as the reverse complement.
CGGGCATCCCCTATCCGCCCAGCGCTTATGGCGAAGCCTACGTCGATTGGGAGGGCAACGAGCAGGAATGGAATACCGACACGCTGCGCGATGTCGCCATGATCCTGTCGGTCGATGCGAATGGCAACGACGCCACCATGGGCGAATACGATACGGACAACATCGTACAGTTCGGCTACGGCAACCAGTTCACCGATGTGCGCGGTCGCGACACGCTTTTCGGATCCGCCAACTTCGTCGACATGGACGGCAACGCCGTAATTCCCGATGTCTGGCGCGAAGCGGAGCACTGGTATCACAACGCGATGTGGGTCGATTACTTCTACCCCAATGGCGTCTACGGCGGCAGCGAAATCATGGGTGGCGGTAGCGCCAACTGGTTCGATACCGGCAATATGGGTATGATCACCATCCACCTGTGGTACCTGGGCTGGGGCACTGGCAATCTGGATGCCGCCTGGGATTTCGCGCCCGTGCCGTCGCACAATGGCGTCACCACCGCCAAGCTGCACGCCGATACCTTCGGTGTGCTTAACAGCAGCGATAATCCCGAAGAAGCCTTCACCGTCTTGACCTATCTGCTCGGCGAACGTGCGGCTGACCTGACCAGCCTGTATGGCGGTATGCCGGCGCGCCTGAGTTTGCAGGACAGCTTCATCGAGCGCACTGTCGCCGCGCAGGGCGAAGCCTATCCCAATGTCGATTGGGCGAATTTGAATTGGGACGTTGTCCTGGCTGGTTTGCAGCACCCGGACAACCCGAATCACGAAGAGGGCATGCCTAGCTTCCTGGAAGCCAGCGCGCGCTATAACGAATATGGCCAACTGGTCGATAACAACGCCGATGAAGACATTGACGCCGCGCTCGACGCGCTTCAAGTGGATCTGCAAGGGATCTTTGACGCAGCTGGCTAGACAACAATAGGGGCAACAGTCTTGTCCGACAGATACCGCAGCGCGGTATCTGTCGGGCTCAACCCGACATTCCTGGATTTAGGGTATGAATCATGGATATGTTCTCTGAGCTTGATTCTGCGCGCGGCACGCCGAGGCTGGCGGATATCCGGGCGGCCATTCGGCTGACGGGCGCGCAGCGTGTAGAGGCGAAGTGGGGCTTGCTATTCATAAGCCCCTGGTTAATTGGCTTCGCTATCTTCTACCTCGTTCCTATGGTTGTCTCCCTGCTCTTCTCTCTCTACGATTTCACCTTGTCCGCGCCCGATGAAGCGCGTTTTATCGGCCTGCAGAATTGGTCGCGCATGTTATTCGACGATCCCAACACCTGGGAGACGCTTTTTGTCACTTTCAAATTCGCTTTAATTTCGCTGCCGATTGGCATGGTATCGGCATTCTTGCTGGCTGTTTTGCTCAATTCGCAACATCTGATCGGCAAGAATATCTTCCGCACGCTCTTTTATGCGCCGACGATGGTGCCGCTGATCGCCGCGATCTTGATCTGGTCCCGCGTCTTGAATCCGCAGACTGGCTGGCTGAACCAGTTGATCGAAATTACCGGCATCGAGGCAGTGGGCATCAACGGCTTGCGTTGGTTGGACGACCCGAATCTGATTTACATCGCCTACACCTTCATCGGCCTCTGGGGCATCGGCAACGCCATTCTGATCAACCTGGCGAGCTTGCAAGGAGTGCCGACCGAACTATATGAAGCGGCATCGATTGACGGCGCCGGCTGGCTGCGCCAATTATGGTCGGTCACAATTCCGATGGTCACGCCGGTTATCTTTTACAACCTGGTGTTGAGCGTCGTCGGGCTGCTTCAGTTTTTCATTGTGCCCTGGGTTTTGAACCTCGGCAGCGGCTATCCCGAAGGCACGACCAACTTCTACATGATCTATTTCTACAAACAAGCCTTTACCTTCCAGAACATGGGTTACGGCGCCACGCTGGCCTGGTTCATGTTCATCATCGGTCTTGCCATCACCATCTTTTTGTTCGCGACGGGCCGCTATTGGGTCTACTATGCCGGGGAGAGCAAATAAGATGGCCGAGAACAAGAAAAAGAACGAAGCATTGACGGACTTCGAGATCGCAAGGAGGCGCCGCAACTTGCTATTGCAGGCCGGCATCACCCTCTTCGCCTTGATCCTGTTGGGCGTCTATCTGATGCCCTTGCTCTATGGCGTGGTCACATCCTTGAAGACCAAAGCGCAATCGGCCGATCCCTCGGCTCCGCTGGTTCCATCCATCGCCGTCACCTTCGATTATGAAGGTAAAAACTACGACGTTTTGCAGGTGCCGACGGAAGCGGGCATACATGAGTGGGCGCTGGTCAAAAAGGGCAGACGAGCCAGCCAGTTCGTTGATCCGGGCAACCCCGGTGCCGGGCTAATCGATTGGGAAGGCAATTGGCGCGCCCTGGAGCCGGTCTGGGTGCCCTCGGTACAGTGGGACAACTACCCGCAAGCCTGGAATACCATCGATTTCGCGCGCCTGCTCCTCAACACCCTGGTCTATGCCTTTGTCACCATGGTTGGCACGGTCATCGCGTCATCCTGTACCGCGTATGGCTTCGCGCGTTTCAACTTCCCGTTCAAGAATCTGCTTTTCATGGTCTTGATCGGGACGATCGTATTGCCGCCGGCGGTGACCCTGGTACCGACCTATGCCTTCTTCGTGAACGTGCTTGGTTGGGGCGGCACCTGGCTGCCGTTGATCATCCCGCAGATGTTCGGCAACGCCTACAACGTCTTCTTGCTACGGCAGTATTTCCTGACGATCCCCAAAGAAATGGAAGAAGCCGCGCAGATCGACGGCGCCGGACGCATCCGCACCTTTGTATCGGTCATCTTGCCGCAGGCGGTGCCCGCCCTGACGGCGGTCTCGCTCTTCCATTTCTTCTTCGCCTGGAACGATTTCTTCGGACCGCTGATCTACCTGGCGGGCAATCGAGACGCCAATCCGATCACGGTTGGCTTGACGGAGTTCAACGGCCTCTACAGTTCAGAAACGCAGCTGATCCTCGCGGCGGCGATCATTTCGATGATATTACCACTGGCGATTTTCTTCATGGCGCAGCGCGTTTTCATCCAGGGCATCGTCATCACGGGCGTTGACAAATAAAAGACGTGGGCGCTACCCGATAGCCGAACAGAAAATCCATTGTCGGCAGAGGAGAGCGCCCATAACGAGAACATGCCGCGCGCTCGCCACTAATATCACGTCAACGAGCATTGTGCGAGATGCGCACACCTGAAGGAGCGACATGACAGCAACAGCTGAAAGTAACCGACAACGAGGACCGTCAGACGCGGAAGTCGCGCGCAAGATCAACCAATTGTTGTCGCAGATGACCCTGGAGGAGAAGCTGGGTCAGATGACGATGGTGGAAAACAACAGCATCAAACCGGCGCAAGTGGCTAAATTCTTTATCGGCTCGGTTTTGAGCGGTGGCGGGGGCAATCCAACGCCGAATACACCCGAAAACTGGCGCGCCATGGTCTGCGCTTTCCAAAAGGCCGCGTTGGAAACTCGGCTGGCGATTCCGCTCATCTATGGCGTGGATGCCGTGCACGGGCATAACAACGCCAAGGGCGCGGTAATTTTTCCACATAACATCGGCTTGGGCGCCAGCCGCGATGCGGACCTGGTTGAGCGTATCGGCCAGGTGACAGCGCGGGAGCTGCTTGCTACCTCGGTGCACTGGACATTCGCGCCGTCGGTATCCGTCCCGCAGGACCTGCGCTGGGGACGAACCTACGAAGGATACAGCGCGGACAGCCAACTGGTCGGGAATCTGGGCGCGGCGCTGGTGCGCGGCTTGGGCTGTCGCTGCTCCGATGACGGCAGCAGAGTGCTGGCTTGCGCCAAGCATTATGTCGCGGATGGCGCCGCCGGATGGCGGGAAAGGCCCGTGGCGGAACAAGCGCCCCAGCAAGGCAGCACCGCGCCGCCGCAGGACAGCGCCGTCCCGCAAGCCGTTGAGTTGGCGCTGGGTCAGTGGCGGATTGACCAAGGCGACGCCTGCATTGACGAAGCGAGCCTGCGCCAGACCCACTTGCCGCCCTATCAGGACGCTATCGCCGCGGGCGCGCTGACTGTGATGGCCTCCTACAGCAGTTGGAACGAAGAGAAACTGCACGGGCACCGCTATTTGCTGAGCGACTTGCTCAAAGGCGAGTTGGGCTTTGAGGGTTTGATCGTCACGGACTGGATGGCGATCAATCAACTCGACCCCGATTACCAGCAGTGCGTGGTCCAAGCCGTGAACGCCGGGATCGACATGGTCATGGTACCCTACGATTTTCGCCGCTTCATTTTCACATTGAAAGAAGCGGTGCAGCAAGGCGACGTAGCGCAGGAGCGCGTTGACGACGCGGTACGCCGGATCTTGCGCGTGAAGCTGGCTCTTGGCTTGTTCGATCAGCCAATCGGCGACAAGTCTCTTCTGGAAAGCCTGGGATGCGCCGCCCATCGTCAAGTGGCGCGCGAGGCCGTGCGCAAATCGCTTGTTCTACTGAAGAACGATAAGCAGTCGCTGCCCCTGTCTAGGGATGTGCCACGTGTGCTTGTCGCCGGTCGCGCCGCCGATGATATCGGCCTTCAATGCGGCGGCTGGTCGATCACCTGGCAAGGCGAAGCTGGCGCTACTACAACCGGGACCACAATTCTTGAGGGCATTCGCGCGACTGTCTCCGATTCTGCCGATATCGACTATTCAGCGGACGGGCAATTTGCGGGCGATACGCGCGCCGCGGTCGGGATCCTGGTACTGCACGAAGAGCCTTATGCCGAAGGTTTTGGCGATCGCGCGGATCTCTCTCTTACATCTGACGACATTAACTTGCTACAACATGTCCGTCAACGCTGCGATCAGTTGATCGTTATTCTGATCACAGGCCGTCCGCGCATCATCACCGAGCAACTTCCATTGATAGACGCTCTGGTCGTCGCCTGGCTGCCCGGGACCGAGGCGGATGGCCTGGCGGATGTCTTGTTCGGCGATTCTCCCTTCACGGGAAAACTACCTTTTAGCTGGCCCCGTTCGATGGAACAGATTCCGCTGGTGGCGCTGCGAGCGAGCGATGAAGCGCCCCTGTGGGAATATGGATACGGTTTGACCAATTGAAAACTCACACCCTTTCGACAAACAGGTGACGGAGGATAAATGATGAAAAAGAGAAACCGATTGCTCCTGTTTTTGTTCCTTGTCCTGACTGCGTCGATCTGGACGGCGCAGGCGCAAGAAGCTGATGTTCGGGTTATTGACGACTTCGAGGCAGCCGAGGTCTTCGAGGGGCGCGACGGATACAATAACGCCATCGGTCACGCGCCCTGGGGCGACCAGGCCGGCAATGTCTCGCTTGCTCTGGCGACTATGGAACGCGTCGATGTCAACTCGACGGTCTTGGCGATCGATTACGATATCGGCGCCTGGGGCGGTTTCACCCATGCCTTCACCGATGGCGAAAACTGGCTCAGTCACGATTGGAGGGGCCACAACGCCCTGAGTTTCTGGCTTTACGGCAACAATACCGGCGCTATGATACAGGTAGAAATCTTCGACAATCGCAATGCAAATCTCAACAACGATACCGCCGAGCGCTGGTATTACCGCATCGCCGATGACTACGACGGTTGGATGGCCTTCACGGTTCCTTTCCGCAGCTTTCAACGGCGGACGGACTGGCAACCCGGCGGCGCGCCCGATGATGGCTTGGGTCTGGACATGGTCTCCGGTTATGCCTTCGGCTTCCCCGCCGGCGTCGGCGCGCAACGGGCTTATCTGGATGACGTGCAACTCGTCACGCAGGGCGTGGATCCCCTGGCTGTGGACGACTTCGAAATAGACGAACTCTTCCAGGCGCAGGACAGCTTTGGCAACGATATTGGTTATGTGCCTTGGGGCGATACGGCGGGCAGCGTTGAACTGCGCTTGACCGATGCCAAGCGAAACGGGCAAGAAACCAAGGCGCTTAACGTCAATTACGATATCGCGGCCTGGGGTGGCTTCTCGTATGTATTCAACGATGGCGAGAACTGGACCAGCCGGAATTGGCGCGAATTCAATGCCATCAGTTTCTGGTTCCTGGGTAGCAATACCGAGCAAGCGGTGCAATTCGAAATCTTTGACAATCGCGATCCAAACCGCGATGGCGATAGCGCCGAGCGCTGGTTCGTCCGCTTCGAGGACGACTCCTACGGCTGGAAGCAGCTCGAGATCCCGTTCGCGGACTTTGAACGGCGGAGCGACTGGCAGCCGGAGGGCGCGCCCGATGACGGTTTCAATCTCGATGCGGTAGTGGGATATGCCTTTGGCTTGCCGGCCGGCACAGGCGGATCCTTCGCCATTATCGACGATATCGAGTTGATTTTTATGCCCGGCGTTAGCTTGCCCGACCTGCCGGAGGGTGAGTCGGCGGTGGACGAAGCGGCAGATGCGCTGCCGGTCGCGCGGCCGGCGGCGGTCGAATTGAACGATGCCTTGCTGGCGCCGATTGCCTATGCCGATCCGCTCCTGGTTGCGGACTTCGAGCGGGGCGTGGCTTATGTCAGTCAAGTAGACGGCGCGGCGATTGGCTTTGTGCCTTGGGGCGATAGTACCGCCAACGCCATCATCGGCATCACCCAAGTGATTCCCTTCACGGATCTGGCGCTGCCCGATCAAAGCGCGCCAAACCAGATCTTGCGCATCGACTACAATATCGGCGCCTGGGGCGGCTTCACCTATGCCTTCACCGATGGGGCAAGCTGGATCAGCCAGGATTGGACCGGGCACAATGCCTTTCGGTTCTGGCTGTATGGAAATAGCACCGGGCAAATCGTTCAGATCGAACTCTTCGATAATCGCCAGCCCGGCAATAATGCCGATACGGCCGAACGCTTCTTCTATCATCTGGTGGACGATTACGATGGCTGGCAGCAGTTCACGATTCCCTTCGCTTACTTCCAGCGGCGGAGCGACTGGCAGCCGGGCGGCGCGCCCGATGACGGTTTTAATCTGGACGCGGTTTGGGGTTTTGCTTTCGGCTTCCCGGGCGGCGTCGGGGCGCAAACGACCTATCTCGATCAAGTAGAGGTCGTCGTTGTCGACGACCCGACCACGGTGCAGACCAGCGCCCAAACGGCCGTGACCGAAGTCGAGATCGACGAGAGTGTCGGCTGGGAAACGCGGGACTGGGACTTGCTCTGGTCGGACGAATTCGACGCTGACGCGGGCGCGCCGATTGATGATGCGTTTTGGACTTGCGAAATCGGCGGACATGGCTGGGGCAACAACGAAATGGAGTATTATACCGACCGCGTCGAGAACGTCGCGCACGATGGCGCGGGCAACCTGGTAATCACTGCCCGCGAAGAGACGCTGGCGGATTCGACCTGTCACTACGGCGAATGCCAGTACACATCGGCCCGTTGCATCACGCAGGACAAGGTCGAGTTCACTTACGGACGGGTCGAGGCGCGGATAGACATCCCCAACGGCCAGGGCATCTGGCCGGCGTTCTGGATGCTGGGCGCGAACTTCCCCGAGCTGGGCTGGCCGCTCAGCGGCGAGATTGACATCCTGGAAAATGTCGGCGAGAAGAACGTCGTTTATGGCGCGCTGCATGGACCGGGCTACAGCGGCGCGGGCAATCTGGGGCATGCCTATCGCGCCGATGTGAGTTTCGATGAGGGCTTCCATATCTACGCCATTGATTGGGACGAGCATGTCATCCGCTGGTACGTCGATGGCGAACTGGCCAATCTGATCAGTGTCAACGCCTTGGACGGCAAACAGTGGGTCTATGACCACGACTTCTTCTTACTGATGAACGTGGCTGTGGGCGGTTATTGGCCCGGTTATCCCGACGAGACGACCGAGTTCCCGCAAGAGATGATCGTCGACTACGTGCGGGTGTATCAACTGTCATCGGAATAGATGACGCCTGCGCGAAGCGGAAAAACCGAGGGGATTGCCAACTGGCAATCCCTTTTTCATTTGACTTGCCCACCGCCCCTAATGGGAGCATAGAAACCTGGCATTCGTCGGTCGCCGCCTATCAGCGCGCGTTTCCCAATTTATGAATCACGTCGTGGACTTCCGGGGAGCCGAACTTGCCGCGTTCGTCCTGCTTCCACTCAATGGGATCGACCAACTCCATCTCATCGAGACCGACCAACTGGTACCCTCTGGCATGCAAGCCGTCAATGATCGCCGGCAGCGCTTCAATCATCGGCAAGGGACGCGCCAGACGCAAGGCGTCGTCATCCGATTCGGTGCTGTCATGCAAGTCGATAATCGACCCGCCCGCCAGGGACGGGTCATTGAGCGTCGCTTCGAGGATGGCTTGTGGATCGGTCTTGGCATAATCCGCCGGGTTAACGTCCGCGTCGACGATTTTCATTTGCTTCGACATCGCTACCGGTGAGTAAAGGCAGGTGAAGAAGTTAAAATAGTGGGCGCGCAGGAATTGGGTGGGACGTCCGAGGATGTTGCCGATCGCGGCTTCGGCGCGGTCAAAATCGCCGACATGGATATGGTGCATGTGGCTGTGATTGCCGATGACATGCCCGTTCTTGACGATGCGCTCAGCCGCCTGTGGCCAGCGATCCACCCATTTACCCAAGACAAAAAACGTGCCTCGCGCTCCCCGGCTGTTTAATATCTCGATAACCTGATCGGTGCGCGGCGGATTGGGACCATCGTCGAAAGTCAGCGCCACCTTCATTTGATCGCGCCGACCGTGTGTGTAGTATTTCAGAGCCATGGACCTGGCCTCACTTTCCGTTTTTCGGTACGCCGGCCGTGTCGCCGCCCAGAACTTCAATTGCCGACTGCCAGGCTTCCCTTTCGGCATCCCAGGACTGCGAGTAGACGCCCCAGGCCAGACCGTTGGACCAGAAAGAGCGGAATGGCTCGGCCCGGGAAAGCGCCTTGTCAACCGGCGAGAAGCTCAGTTGCCCCTTGGCGATATCAGCTTTCATGCCCGTGAGAGCCAGTAGCAGCGCCCAGCTCGACATGCTGCGGGCATAGTGATTGCCGCATTCCACTTCGTTCCAGGGGTTGCGCCTGATACCGTCGTGTCGTTCGCGCACGGCCGCGACCAGCTCTATGCCCTCGTCAATCCAGCCCTCGTAAATGAGGTGCGCCGCGACCTGATATTCGATGCCGGTCCAGACCTCGTCGGCGTAAGGGAAGGGCAAGCTGGGACGGCCGCCCTCGGGCCAAGTGCAGAGCAGCAAACCGGCCTCGTCATTGAGGGCATAGACCCGCTGACAATTGGCATGCCCGCTGAAATCGTCCTTGAAGTTGTGATCGTAGATCGACTTGACCGCGTCGCGAATGCGCTCGCCGGACAGCAGCTTGCCCAATCCCAAGATTTCGGCGTGCAGCTGACCGAGCAACTGATCGGACAGGCAGCCTTCGCCGTGCTGGTACTTTTGCGCGTTGACGTCCGCCACCCGCTGCACGTAATAGCCGCCGTTCCAGAGCATCGCATCCAGATTGGCGCTGCCCGTTTCCCACGCTTGGCGGCAGCGACCGCTCAAATCCGCCTCGCCCATGATCAGCGCCATCTCTTCGACGGCGCGCAGCCCGGCCAAGTAATAGATGCCGCAGAGCGGATTGGGACCGTGAAACTCGATGTCATAGGTATTGTGCTGCACGGCGTCGAGGACATGGTCGCCATCCTTGTCCCAATAGCCGCTGGCGAAGCCGATGGCGCGCTTGATGCCGGGCCAGATTTCCGCGAGGAAGTCTCTGTCGCCGCTCAGTTGCCATTCGCGATAGGCGCGCAGGATCGAACCCATCTGTCCATCGACGGCGGCGTCCGTTCTGCCGCCCCAGAGGAAGTCCTCGTGAAAGGTGCCGAAGCTACGGAAGCGCATGAAACCGTCGTCGCCGGTCTCCACGTTGAACTCGATGCGCCGCATCTCGCGCTCCAGCGACGGGAATAGATAAGCGATGGTGAAGGCATAACTCCAGACGTGGGTGCAATTGCCCGGGCAGCAACCGTATTCGTCGTTGCAGCCTTCCCATCCATAGAAGCGTCCGTCTTCCAGCCAAAAGCAGGTGGTGCTGCGCAGTGGCACGATATTGGCGGAAATGGCGTCGAGAACGACCGCCGGCAGTGTGGTTTCGAAGAGCGCGTCGTGGAATTGTCGCGTTGTCGATTCCAGTCGCGGCAGATTATCAATGACATAGCGTCCGACATCCCAGGCGTCAGCAAAGCGCGTCGCATAGTGAACCCGCGCGATGCCCACGTCTTTTTCATCGACGCTTAGCATGGGCAAAGTCCGCAGATCCCAGGTATTGGGACGGTTGGGAAAATACCAGGTCAGAATGAAACGATACTTCTTGCTTTCGCCCGGGGCCAGGCTGTCCACCAGGCCCAGCGAGCCGGTGGCGAGGCGTTCGCCGGCTTCGTCATCCGGGGGATCGTTGAGCAGCCCGTCATCGAGCAAATCATCCCAGAATTCGTGCAAGTAATCCCACCATTCGCCGCGCATCCAGCAGCGTTTCATGGTCACGGAATCGTGATCGGTGACCAGCGCGACGCTGCCGAAATTGAGATCGGACTCGGCGATCTGGTCGTTGCTCATAGCCAAGCCGCGCAGGGCGCCCTCGTCACGGAAGCTGTTCACCGCGCGCCCCTGTGCTGTCGAGGCTCGGTTCATGTAGGGATCAAACTCGTTACTGCCAACCGGATTGCTTAGCGTGCCCACCAGGCTGAGCTCCACCGGGTCCTCCGTCCGGTTGGCAACGGTATAGGTCATGATCGCGCAAGGAATGCCGGAATCTTCCGGATTGAGGGGCAGCAGCGGCGTGTAGGCCTCCAGTTGCACATCGACAGGCAAGTCGGGATCCTCAAATTCGATTGCGGCATAGGGATACTGTCCGCGGAAACGCGTGCCCTTGAAGCGCGGCAGCCCAAGGCTGGTAGAGGGGTGATAGCCATGTGACAAGTCAAAAGGCGGCTGGACTGGACCCTCGAGCACACGGATCCGAGCATCTTGCCCGGCTTGGCGGCAGCGAATGGCGAAGAAAGTCAGGGGAAGCGAGGCGCCTTTCGCTGGCAGATTGAAGATCTCCCAATCGCGCAATTCGCCGCGCGCCCCCAGGGAGACATTGCCAGTGCCGATGCCGCCAAGTGGAAAAGCCAGGGCCGTCGCGCCCGCGTCGAAACTTCTTATGTCATCGTGATATTTCATTTGCAATTCCTTTGTCACACCGGGTGTAGTTCAGTTTTTGACCTCGACAATTATTGCCAAAGGGGCGCGGGGGCGCAAGCCATACGCCTCAGAAAGGCGCGTCAAGCCCCTTTGAGCCCGCTCAGCGTCACGCCTTCGACCAGGCGGCGTTGAAATATCAGAAAGAATATCAAGACCGGGACCAGATTAAGTACAATCGCCGCCATCAGTACGCCGCTGTTGGTGACGCCATCTTGACCGCGCAGGTAAAGCATGCCCAGCGGCAAGGTCATTTTGTCAGAGGAATTGATAAAAATCAGCGGCCAAAAGAAATTGTTCCAGGAACTGTTGAAGGTGAGAATCGCCAGCGTCGCCAGGGGCGGGCCCGCCAGTGGAAGCATGATGCTGCGGTAGATTTGCAGAAAGCCGGCGCCATCGATTTTGGCCGCGTCTTCCAATTCATCCGGTATGGTTTCGAAGAACTGCTTCAAGAGAAAGGTGCCGAATACGCTGGTCGCGTAGGGCACAATGAGCGCGCCCAGGTTGTTATACAAGCCCATGCCGCGGATGATGATGAAGACCGGGATCAGCGTCACATGCTGCGGCACCATCATCGACGCCAGGAAGCCAATGAATATAATTCGTTTGCCGGGGAAGCGCAAGCGGGCGAAGGCATAGCCGGCCATGCTGCAGGTGATGAGCTGCGCGATCGTGACACAGGTCGTGACGATGACGCTGTTGAGGAAGAAGCGCAAGAAGTCGACCCGCTCAAACACCACGTCGTAATTGTCCAGACGGAAGGCGCTGGGTATCACCGGCGGCGGCAGCTTGAAGAATTCATGAGGCTGACCAAAGGAGAAGGACACCGCCCAGACCAGCGGCAAAAACATGATGAGCGAACCCAAAACCAGCGGCAGCGCCAGCATCACATTGGCCAGGTAGGCTCGCCAATTGTGGATCAGCTTGTCCCGGGCTTTGCCGAAATCCGGAAGCGCCGGATTGCCCTTTGCCAGAACTGCATTTGTCATCGCGCCACCCGTCGCCGATTATCGATAGAAGACCCAACGGTCGCCCAGCCGAACTTGCGTGATGGTCAAGGCCAGGATAACAAGGAACAAGACAACGGCCATACTGGCGGCATAACCCATATTGAAGCTGCCAAAGGCCTCGCGATAGAGGAGCATCACGACCGTTCGCGTGGCGTCGCCGGGCCCGCCGTTGGTCAAAACGAACATCGACTCGAAAACCTGGAAGGCCCCGATCATGGCGATGACGAGGGAAAAGAAGAGCGAGGGCGTCAGCAGCGGGATCGTGATGCGCCTCAATCTCACCAGGCGTCCGGCGCCGTCAACCAGCGCCGCCTCGTAAAGCTCGCGCGGGATGGCTTGCAGGCCGGCCAGGAAGATCAGCGTGAAAAAGCCGACATGTTTCCAGACATCGATAAGGACTATCGAGCGGAATGCCCAGAGAGACGACGATAGCCAGGGGACTTTGTCGAAGCCCAGCCGAGTCAGGTAATAATTTACGACGCCCGTACTCTCTTGCAGCAGGAAGCCAAAGAGCAGGGCCACCACCACTGTCGAAATGACAAAGGGGATGAAATAGGCAGTGCGCAAGAAGGCCTTCAACCAGCGCCACTTGATGCTGTTGATGCCGATGGCGATGAACATGCCCAAGCCCACATTCAGCGCAGTGGCTGATATTGCGAACAGAGCCGTGTTCTTGAGCGTGGTCATGAAGAGCTTGTCGCCGGCAAGCTCAAGAAAATTGTCGAGGCCGACGTATTCCGGCTCGGAGAAGAAGTCCCAGTCGAAAAAGGACATGCCCAGCCCCGAGATTGTCGGGATCAGGAAAAAAACCAGGAAGCTCAAGAGCGTCGGCAGGATGAAAAAATAGCCGGCAATGGCTTCCCTTAGGACCAGTGGTTTGGGCTTCTTCCAGCGCAGCCCCGCGCGAAAAGGCGCCATCAGGACCATTTGCCTTGTCGACTGCGACCTTTTGCGTCGTCCATAAGCTGTCCCTGGCAGAATACGCCCGACCAGGGTCAGGCCAAGATACAGCCGGTAGGGGAAAGATACCGGGAATGTCTTTTGCTTGAAAAGGCGGAATGGAGAGGGCTCCACCCCGCCTTTGGCCTTCTTGCCTAGCTGTTATCCGCGATCACCGCTTCCATATCCGCTTGAATGTTGGCGGCGGCGTCCGCAATGGACATTTCATTCGCCCAGGCTTGCGACATATAGCGATCATGTATTTCCGCCAGTTCCGCGAAATAGGGCGCGTTGATGACGGTCCGCCCGCCCTCGAGCACCTCGTAGAAGCGCCAGTAATTGGCCGGGCTGGCCGCGACCAAAACCGGATCCTGGGCAAGAGACGTGCGCGCCGGCGCGCTAGCCGAGGCGAATTCGCCCGAAAGCAGCTTGGACATGACGTCGACGCTGACCAGGTGCTTCACCATCTCCCAAGCCAAATCCGGGTGTTCGCTGTCTTTGGTGATGCCGTAGCCGTCCGTGCCCCATTGGGAACCCTTGGCCGCCTCGCCCGACTTGGTCGGGAAGAAGTTGACATCGTAGTCATCGGCGGACATACCGGCTGGGATCAAGCGCTGACGTCCTGCCGGGGAATCGATCATCATTCCCAGGGTGCCGGCGACAAAAGCTTCCCGGAAGTTGAAAGAGCCCGTGGGAGCGACGCCGTGTTCCCACATCAGGTCGTGGACAAACTGGAAGGCCTCGATCGTTTCGGGACGGTCGTACCAAGGCTCGGTGAAATCCTCATTGAGGAAGAAGGAGCCATTGGCTACCGCCCAGGGACCCAGGTGCCAGAGCCAGGAGGCGCAATGGAATCCCCATACGTCGTTGGTGCCGTCGCCGTCGCTGTCTTGTGTGATAGTCTGCGCGTAATGCAGAAAATCGTCCCAGGTCCAGTCGGGCGCGGGTTCTTCGAGGCCAGCGCTTTCCAGGACAGACTTGTTGTAGTAAATCAGCGTGGTATTCCATGCGAAAGGCAGCAGGTATTGCTGATCGTTCCAGCGCAATCCCTCAAGCAGCTTGGGATGGGCATCGTCCAGGAATTCCTGGATATCCGGATCGCTTTCAATGAAAGAATCCAACTCCAGCAGGACGCCGCGTTCGGCCATCAGCGGTACGGCTTCAATGGCGTTCCAGATGACATCGACGCGCTCGCCACCGAGCATGGTGGTGACGATCTTCTGGGTATAGTCGCCCCAGCTATCCAGTGGAACGGGGATATAGTTGATTGTTACTTCGGGATGCTCCGCCAGGAAACCTTCAAAATAGGCCTCCCATTTTTCTTGCGGCGCGAATGAACCATAGACGAAGCCTAAGGTTACTTCGTCCTGGGCGCTTGTGAACACGGAGGCCGATGTCAACAGCAAAAGGCAAAGAAAAACGGTGCAAATGCGTTTCAAGTTCCCGCTCATGTTGATCCTCTCATAGATATGGTCACTTCTTCGAAATGGATGGCTTTCTTGCGGAAGAGCAGCAGAAGCCCCGCAATGGCTCAACGCTCCTTTCTACTTGAGGACAAGCTGGCGCGGCACCTGCAACCGGGGCCTTCAGTGGCGCGCCTGTTCTGGCTGACGACCGAAGGCGCTTCTAGTCGCTCTGACGTGTTCGATACATGCCATAGCGGTCGCCTGTGCAGATCTTCGCAATTCACCGATATTTTAACGTTCAGGGCTGGGCCTGGCAAGGAATACAGACCCGTTTTGGGGTTGAATTTATCCCGTGTCGCAGCCTTTGCTCCCCGGCTTTTGTGGCGGCGGCGTATGCAGCCTTGGGCAATTGAGGCGAGATTTTTGCAAGCGCGCTGCAGATGCGCTACTGTATGGCGTAAGTCGCAGCACTTGACGCAGCAGGGATCCAGTGGACGTAGGGAAAGGGGAATGCAATCGAATAGACGGGCTTCATCCGTATGTTAAAACATCTCAAAGGAGAAAAGTCATGTACAAAAAGTACGGCAGAATCTTTTTCTCAGCGCTTCTCTTGGCGCTCATCATTCTGCCTTCGGCCGCGCTCGTCTCGGCGCAAGAGCAGACCGAAGTCGGCACGCCCCGCGCGACGACGCTGATCGTCGACAACCTTGGCGGGCGCGTCAATAACCCGACCCAGACCAACCCCTACCAAGCGGGCACGCACCAGAGCGCTGGCTTGCACCAGTTGGTCTATA
>JAPOWG010000002.1 GCA_026707745.1 Chloroflexota bacterium | reverse complement strand
GCCGTTGTCATGCGCGCTGCGTATTTCGCGTCCCATGTCCGGCGGGCTACGCCAGTCGAAACGCGCTTGAATCTTCATCCAGGTCATGCCGGCGGCCCGCATCGCCCCAATCGCGCGTTGACTGCCCGCGCTCGTGACGTGCCCGCCGATCTCGATGTTAATGCTGCCGGCCGGTGGCACGACCGCGGCGAAGTTGTCACTCGGCGCGCTGACGGCGCCCTCGTTCGCGACCGGCGCCAGAACGACCGGCGCCGGCGGCGGGGTTGGTGAAGGCGCAGGCGTCGGTGTGGGCGTCGGCGTTGCTGTTGGAGTAGCTGCAAATAGCGGCAGCGCAGCGCCGGCGCGCTGGCTTATGCTTTCGCCCTCGCTATTGATCACCGCCGCATTAATCGCATAGTTTCCTTCCGGCGCGACCAAGGTCAGGACAAAGTCGTCATTCAAGCGGGTGATGGCTTCGTCGACAAGGCTGTCTTGTCGGGCGATAGACCAGCGAAGGGACCATCCTCCCGCGGTATTCGGCGGCGGCATTTGAGCCAGATAGTCACGAACAACCTGAAGTAATCCGGGGAATAAATCGTCCGACAGCAAATTATCAATGGCGACCCCGGCCAGCCCGAATGGCAATGTCTGATTGAGACGCTTGCTCAGAGCCGCTCCGTCGGTCAGCCAGATGCGCGTCGTGGATCCATCAGCTGCGGTCAGATAATCCAGATAGCCTGTCCCAAAGGAATCGTCATGGCCAGACATCACGCTGAGCCCGTTAAGCGATGCGCGGATAAATGTACCGGGCTCGACGGAGCCGGTTTCACTGACAGATTCGGCGTCCAGAGTCACATCGCCAAGTCCCGACAGAGCTTCGGCGAAGCCGATGCGCGCGAAAGCTCCTTCATGCTCGCGCAGGTTCTGCGCGCCGAGCCCAAGCAGGATCTTGTAGCGATCAACCTGGTCGACAGCGCGGCGGAGCAGTCTCGTGACCAGTTGGTCGCCGCCGGCGCCGTGATCGCCCGGAGCAATGCTGACATCAAGCTTGAAAATGTCGACAGCCGCGCCCAGCGCGCGCCAGTCATAGGCATCGGTTTCGCCCGCGCTTGCGCTGTGGGCAGGCACCACGATGCCCAGCAGCAGGCCCTGCTCGCGCAATTCCGAACCCAGTTGGCCGACGAAGCGACTGAAGTTTTGACGCGCCTGCGGATACAATTCGCGATAGTCAATGACGATGCCATGGAAACCATTGGAGGCGGTCATGCTTGCTATTTGTGAGACGTGCGCATCCCGAGCAATGTCGTCATTGATCAGGCGGTCGATCGCGGCGGGATCAGTGGCGCGGGGGTCGTCAAAGTTGCGAATCACCGGCATGTAGAGATAATCCGACTCCGCGTCGCCACCAGGAGCGAGTCTACCAGTCAGGCCGCCCCGGCCTGTTGGGCGCAATCCCGCCGGGCTTACGATCGTTGCCAGGGCGGCCACATTTGGATCAAGTTCTTGTGTTAACTCTTGCGAAATCATCAGAATCGGGGGACCGGCGAGCGATTGGAAAACCGCAATCGCTTGGGGCGGGAAGCTCGCGACGCCGCGCAATTCGCTCCCTGATTTTTGCGAGGGAACAAAGCGCCAGTTTCGGCCGTCCCAGCCGTACAGAGAAAGTACATTCGCATCCGATACATTCGCTGGCTGGGCGAACGAGAAGCGGAGTTGCTCCGGCAAGTCGCCACGACCTTCAAGAACATAAAGCGGGCTTTGCGGGGCTAGATAGGCTGGAAGATTGTCTCGCGCTAGTTTGACAGATGAGGGCCCCGCGTCGGTCTCACCGGCTGTCCATGGCAAAGTGGAGACCCTTATCGCGATATCGGTAGCGCTTGAATCACTTGGTATACGGATCGAGAAATCAGACCCCAACGCCAATTCGGGATTCTCGACATCAAGCGACGTGTATTGCAAGGCGAATAGTCGGTCGGGAAGATTGAAAGGGGGCAGCAGCAAGCCAATAGTCAGCAGGAGGGCAGCCATGACAACTGAGGCTAGTGCCACTAGCCAGCATCCGCCCCCTCGCTTGTTTGCTGGGGCGCGTAACGGTGGCAGATTGGCGTCGGTCCCTGTCATAGCTTCCTTCAATTGTCCTGTATATCCTCTTTCAATAGATAGCAATTGGCGGCAGCCGAGCAAGTTTATTGTTTTGCGTGAGCGCGGTAGCCGGAATTCGCCGGTCACGCGCCGAGCGGCTGTGGAAGGGATTAGCGCGCTCAGATGACCGGGTTAAACCTGCGGCGCCTATAGGACGACGATCCGAACAGCTTGATCGATGGGCATGAAACCTGTCATAAGGCGCCAGCCCCCAATCCATCTCGCGCCGAAGCGATCGCGTTCGTCAAGATGCGCGCCCGGCTGCGCAAGCGCGATTTTGACCAGGCACCATCGCCGACCAGCCAGCCGCCCATTCCACAGGCAAGCGCGCCGGCTCCTATGAATTCGCGCGCGTTGTGATCGTCCATGGCCCCATTGCACATGAAGGACATATGCTTTAACGGACCAAACATCGCGCGGTAGTAGTCGATACCGAGCGCGCCAATGGGAAACAGCTTCAGCAACTTGACACCCATATCCCAGGCGGCCACAGCCTCGCTGGGCGTGGCGACGCCTGGACCTACCAAGACGTCGCGCGATTGCACCGCCGCCACGACATCCGGTTGAAAAGCGGGCGAAACGACAAAGTCCGCGCCCGCGTCCAGCACCGCATGAGCTGTATCGACGTCTAGAACCGTGCCCATGCCCACACAGGCATCTTCTCCGTATTCAGCTTTGAGGGCTTGCATGGCGGGGATCGGCTCTTGAGAATTCATCATCAGTTCGAAGACGTTGATACCCTCGCTCATCAAGGTCTCGCTGACCCTTAAAGCGACGTCGGGCGGAAAAGCGCCCCGCATACCGGCGACGATACCGCTTGCCTTGATTGTCTCCAGCGCCCGTTGACCATCCATCAGCAACTCACCTGTAAGGTCACATGATCGCCCAATAATCCGCTTACGCGCACACGAAAGTCACGAGCCTCGGCGAATTGGATCGCGATGTCATTGTTGGCCGAGGAACCCAGCCATAAGCTGCCATCATCATTGCTAAGGGTGATCACATTAGCAAAACTCTCGTGAAAATACGATGTCTCCGCTCTAAAGGTGGCGGAAGCCCCTGCTTGGCCGGTCCAAAGACCAGCGAACTCGTGATAGCGCGAGCCAGACCCGCGAATGGTCGCGGAAAGATTAGCGCCGCCAGCCGCGCAGACATCGCCCAGGATCTCGTTATATAAAGGCGGCGGCGCGCTGCCTGCGGGGGCGATTTCGGCCGCATGGATGGGCAAGCGACCGCATGCGCTGGTCATCTCGCCCGCATCAAAACGAATCCAGCCGCGATCAGTATTATACCAATACAAGCCGTAGGTTCCTCGCTTCTGCGTTTTGCCAATCATGGCTTGGCCAAGGCGGAGCACGTCGACGATCGCATAATCTGTGCCCGGTCCCTGGCGGATGTTACGCGCCATGCCACCTGCGCTAATGACGCATTGATCTTGCGCGACTTCCGCCCTCGCCTTTGGGGGTTGCATGTTGGACGTCGTCGGCTCGGCCTCGTCAGTTGCGCGAACGTTTTCGGGATCGGGCAGAGGAACATCAATAACTCGCGGAAGCAAATGAGTGGGTAGCGCGCGCAAGCGTATTCCATCCCGAGCGTCGTAAAGTTTGACCGTGACAAGAGCGGCTTCGGCAACCTGCCCCATGATCATTGGAATAGTAGCTTGCTCACCGGCAAAGATGGACGACTCGATACCATCTATTTCGAGAAACGTAGCTCGTTCCAAGCCATATACGCTTAACGTTTCCCGATTGGCTGTCAGATACACAGTACCGTTGATTGCGAGGTCAGCTCCATTAATCGCCAGCATGACGTTGCTTTCACTTGGCGACTGAACAAGAATTCCGCCAGGCGGCACGTGCCCACATGACGGAAATGCATCAAGCGAAAGGAATTCGAAAGCCGGGATCAAATCATCCCTGGCAGCTTCCATGTCGGCGGATGTATCGGTCTCGGGCATTCGGCCTGTCTCATCAGACGTATCACCCACAACAGGAAGCGTCTCCACTCCGCCTTCGACCGCAAGGAACCGGGCGGCCGCCCAGCCCCGAATGCCATTTTCCGTCTGAACCTGAATCCACAGTCTATCAACAGACGTTGCCAATGCCATGACTTCGCTGCCGTCATCAGCCAGCGCGACTGTGTCGCTATCTACGCGCGGCTGCGCCAAAATGCCAAGGGCCTGGGAGACTTGAACTTGTGCGGGACTGCCAAGAATCATGCCGCTCCCATTGGTCATTCGGTCTTCAGGGAGCGGCGACATAGCATCACTGTGATTCACCAAGTCAACGTCGCCAATCACGATCATGGCGGCGCTTGCAATACCTCCATCGCTGGTATTTGTGTCCATGCGCAGAACCAGGGTGGACCATGTTCGCTCCGGGTCGTCGGCGACGGTCATCGACAAGCGCTCGATATTGTGAATGCCGGTAATGTCGCCTGGCAAAGCGAAGCCAAAGCTGGCGCCTTCCAAGCGCGGCGCCACGTCAATCATGCCGGCGCCCACATTTCCCAAGCAAACTTGATTCCTGTTCAAATCACCGCAATACATGGCCGTCTTGTTATAAGTTTCTTGGACCGAACTTGGGCACATGGCTGCTGCGCTTGCGGACAACACAACAGCTGTTTCTTCGGCGGCCGCAATTTCGCGAGGCAACGACTGAAACGGCAGGTACCGCAGGCGCGAGACAAATTCAGCAGCAAATGCCTGTGGCTGCCCGGGGTTGGCCACAGGCCGTAGGCTGTTGTCCATGGGAACAGAGCTGACCATGTCTTCTGGGACAGCGGATCTAAGACCATTCGCAAGCAGGCTGGTTTCTCCTTCAAGATTGTAAACGCGCATATCGCCGCCTATCTGCGCTGTCAGAAAGACGGTACCGGCGAAACTTAACTCGACGTCGTTGATCGCGAAGAGCGCGCGAGCGTCCCGTGACGATTGCAAGAGTATGCCGCTCTCGGGCGCTTCAGGGCAGCCTGCGCTGGCTGGAAAGCTTTCCATGCGATAGGCGGGAACGGACGCGATCGCAGTTGAGGATGCAAGTGGCGTAGCATTCGTTTGAATGGGCAGTAGTTCGGCGCCGCCGTCGACCGCGATCAAGTGACCGAATACCCAGCCCGCGCCGCCGTTGGGCGACGGCAAAAGGATTCGGATCCATTGACCGTCAGCAGAGCGCCCGAATGCCTCTACTGTAGACCCATCGCTCAATTGCCATACAACTTTAGCGTAGGGGCTGGCGTCTTGTCTTGCAAGAGCGCCTCGCTCCGCCAATACAGTTGCCTGTCGGGTCTCGGACCCTTCGCTATCAACCGATGCGCTTTCGCCCGCTTGCCACATGACGACATCGCCGAGGGCCAGGAGGTTGACTGTCGCCTGAGCCCCATCCTCCGTTGCTGTCTCCAATTGGGCAGTCACCGTGGTCCAACTGCGCGAGTCGGCGGTCATCGTTCTGGTTTGAAATCGCTGGATATCCGCCAGGTTCGCGCGATCTCCTGGAATCTCGAACTGAAGGCTGGCGCCGGTGACCGGCGTCGCCGAGACTTGGCCGCTACCGACACAAGCTTGGCCATCCGTTACAATACCACAAACGTTTTCGGTGAATTCGTAAGATTGACGCACCAAGACGGGGCAAGCGCCGAAGTCGGATTGCGCCTTGGCAAACGTACCTGTTACTATCAACAACACCAATGCGATTATTCCTGCGGCACTGTTCATGTAAACCGCGCCGCTTATGCGACAAGCAGGCTTACTATTTTGCGTGAGCGCGGCAAATCTTTTCGCTGCCGCCGAGCGGCTCGTATTCATTATCAACAGGTCCCTGGATCTACTCGATCGTGTTTTGTCCCGCGCGCAAAGCTCAAGAGAATTGCGCTTGCTGAATTGGAGATGTGATACTGTCTATATTATAGCCTTGTTCGATTTCGCCAACGAAGTAAATCTTCGGGCTATTGGCAACGGGATAGCGACAGGATCGCAGTGGGCCTCCGGCTACTCTGTAGATCCAGCAAAGGCCCGCTTCGTGATTCGAATATGAGAGAGGAAAGGGCATGAAAATCTTGATTGCCTCAGGCGCGTTCAAGCAGAGCCTGACCGCTGCCGAAGCCTGCGCGGCTATCCAGCGAGGGCTGGAGGCTTCCGGTCTGGATGCGCGCTTTGAAATACTCCCCATCGCGGATGGCGGCAACGGAACACTGGACGCTTTTTTGAGCGCTGGCGGCGAAGTGGTTTCATTGAATGTGAAGGACCCGCTCATGCGTCCCATTCGCGCGGAATACGGATTGGTTGACGAGGGCAAGACGGCGGTTATCGAAATGGCCAGAGCCTCCGGCCTGGAGTTGCTGCAGCCGCAGGAACTCGATCCCATGGTCGCAAGTACCTTTGGCACAGGTCAGTTGATGGCGGATGCGCTCGAACGCCATGTGGAGAAGATCATCATCGGTTTGGGGGGCAGCGCGACCGTAGACGGGGGCATGGGATGTATGCAGGCTTTGGGCGTTCGCCTGCTCGACGCCGATGGTCATGATATTCACGGCGGGGGAGGATGCTTGGCGGACATCAGCCAGATTGATCGATCTGGATTGGATCCGCGCTGGCGTGAGGTTGACATCGTCATCGCCTCCGATGTGGAGAACCCGACCCTGGGCGACAAAGGCGCGGCGCGGATATTCGGCCCGCAAAAAGGGGCGGACGCGGCGATGGTGCGCGCGCTGGAGCGAAACTTGCGTCACTGTTTCACCGTGATCCATAAGCAATTGGGGATTGATCTACGCATGGTTCGCGGAGGTGGCGCGGCCGGCGCCTTCGCCGCCGGTCTGATGGCATTTTTGTCATGCGAGATCGTTTCCGGGATTGAGTTGGTCCTGGCGCACAATCGATTCGTTGAGTGCCTCAAAGACAGCGACTTGGTCATCACGGGCGAAGGTCAAATGGACAGCCAGACAATCGATGGCAAAGGCCCGGTTGGGGTGGCGCAACTGGCGCGGAAACACGGCGTGCCGACGATCGCCCTGGTTGGCGGCCTCAATATTGATGACAGCCTATTGCATGAGGCCGGGATTCAGGCGGCCTTCTCCATCGTTGACAAGCCCATGCGCCTGGAGGATGCGCTCGAAAATGCCGAGGAGCTTTTGCGCAGAGCGGCATTAAGACTGGGGTACATCATGCAATTGCATGATGCTGACTGAGCTGTGGCCTGGCGCGAGGATTGCCGCCCGCCCCGCGCGGACAGCTTCGAATTGAGCAAGCCACAGTCTTTCAGCCTACAAAGACCCGGGTGCCTGCAATAAAATCCTTGCTGGAAGGATAGAGAATGAAACGGATCGTCGTCAAGCTGGGTTCCAGCGTACTGACCAAGGGCACCCCGCGGCTTAACCGTCAGCACATGCTGGAGTTGGTGCAACAGATCACCGCATTGCAAGCGCGCGGTTACGAGATTGTGGTGGTTTCTTCAGGCGCGCAGACAGCCGGACGAGAACAACTCGACTTTCCCGATCTGGGCAAGTCCGTGCCGGCCAAGCAAATGCTCAGCGCTGTTGGGCAGAGCCACCTGATGCGTCTTTACAAAGACCTCTTTGATATCTTCGAAGTCGTGGTAGCGCAAATTCTTTTGACGCGCGACGACCTCAGTCACCGGACGCGTTACCTGAACGCGCGCGATACGCTGCGTACCTTGATCGAACACAGCATCATCCCCATCGTCAACGAAAACGACACCATCGCTACTGACGAGATCCGCGTCGGGGACAATGACAATCTCTCGGCCTTCGTCGCGAGCGTGGTCGATGCCGACCTGCTGATCATGTTGACGGACCAGCCGGGCATATTCACAGACGATCCGCGCAAGAATCCGGGGGCGGCGTTGATCCAGAATATCAGCGAAGTATCGGAGGATCTTTTCGAACTGGCTGGAGGCGCCGGCAGCGACATGGGCACGGGTGGTATGATCACAAAACTACAGGCGGCGCGGATCGCCAGCCGCAGCGGTATCAAGACGATTATCGCCAGTGGCAGCGAAGACGAAGCGCTCATCCGTCTGGTCGATGGCGAAAAGATCGGCACGCATATTGAAGCCAGCGCGATTCGTTCGGACAGTCGCAAGCGCTGGCTGCTTACGGACAGAACGCAGGGTTTGCTGAGGGTAGACGAAGGCGCTGCCAAGGTTCTAATGCAAGGTGGCGCCAGCCTGTTGCCGGTGGGCATCCGCGTGATTGAAGGCGAATTTGAACGAGGCGCGACATTGGCCGTAGTAACGCCCGACGGCCGAGAAATCGCGCATGGTCTGAGCAATTACGGCAGCGAAGATCTTCGCAAGCTCTGCGGCAAGAAATCTGGCGAAATTGCCGAAATCCTGGGTTACAGCTTCGGCGACGCGGTGCTGCACCGCAACAATATGGTCGTTCTTAGGTGATGCCAATCGAGATGGCGCACGTTGCAATTCGAACCAGACTATGGGATATTCTGACTTTGTGAACGCATTTATCGGGTGAGAAGCTGAAATGTTCGACGTCAACCTTGAAATTGTGGATCTACAACAGATGGGCAAACGCGCGAAAGATGCCGCTGGCGCGCTTGCAAAAAAATCGACCCCGCAGAAAAACCATGTTCTGAACGCGATGGCGGACGCGCTGGAAACGAATACCGCGTCGATCCTTAGGGAAAACCGGCGGGACATTGAGCTTGCCGAGGGCAACGGCGTCGATCCAATCTGGATCCGTGATCGTATCGCGCTGGAACCACGCATGGCCGGCATTGTGGCCGATGTTCGCAAGGTTGCCGAGTTGCCTGATCCGGTCGGTGACATTCTGCTGGAATCGACATTGGACAATGGCCTGCGGCTGGTCAAGCGGCGGACGCCGCTCGGCGTGCTGGGCGCGGTCTATGAGTCGCGTCCTAATGTCACGGTCGACATCTCGACCCTCGCGTTGAAGACGAGCAATGCGGTGATCTTGCGTGGAGGCTCCGACGTGCTCAAGAGCAATTTGGAGTTGACCCGTATTTTGCAAGAGGTACTGATGGCATATGAGTTTCCAGTTGACGCGGTTCAAACCATCGGAAGTACAGATCGCAAATACGTCAGTGATATGCTGCGCTTGTACGATTACATTGACATGATCATCCCTCGCGGAGGCAATGGCTTGCACGTATTTTGCCGCGAAAACAGCAGCATCCCGGTAATCACCGGGGGCATCGGCGTCTGCCATATCTTTGTAGACGAGAGCGCGGATCTGGCCAAAGCGATCCCGGTGTTGAACAATGCCAAGACACAGCGCCCGGCGGTCTGCAACTCGATGGAGACCCTGTTGGTGCACCGCGCGGTTGCGAGCGAAATCTTGCCTGTGGTGGTAGATGTCCTTGGGGGCGAAGGGGTCACCTTCCACGCCGAGCCCCGCGCCCAGGCGATCGTCGGTGGATGCGCGCAAGTGGTGCCGGCAGCGGACGATGACTTTGATACGGAGTGGTACAATCTGACCTTGAATCTCAAGGTAGTCGATCATGTTGACGAGGCGATTGCGCATATCGCGCGGCACGGTACACAGCATTCGGATAGCATTTTGACGGAAGAATCCGCCAACGCGGAGAAATTTCTGAACGAAGTCGATTCGGCGGCGGTGTACTGGAATGCCAGCACGCGCTTCACCGACGGAAGCGCCATGGGTATGGGCGCGGAAGTGGCGGTCAGCACACAGAAGCTGCACGCACGCGGTCCCATGGCTCTGGAAGAATTGACGACTTACAAGTGGATCGTGAAGGGCGACTATACCTCGCGCGATTAGCCATTGCAAAAAACTGCGGCGCTTGACTTTTCCCGGCGTTCCCACTTGCCTGCGGCGCCATGAACATTTCCACAGATTTCGATCGAGATCAAAATGACAACTCTGTTCGCGACGTTTTCACGCATTGGGCGTGGGCGATACCGATCCTGCTTCTGGTTGCGGTATTAAGCATACGCCAAATTGACCTGCATATGCCAACGTTCGATGAATTTTTTTCGATGTTCAATTCGGGTTGGCTAGTTAATGAGCCGTATTCGCCAATCGAGGTTATTCAGTCGCTTCGGAACCACAGTCCCAATCATACTCCGGGTTATTTTTTGCTGCTCAGCGCCTGGGGCAATTTGACAACATTTGAAGTTGCTCTCGGCCGCGTTCTGACGATCTATTGCGCATTGCTCTCGCTGGCGATCTCCTATCGCATCTTATATGACTTCGTGTCACCAGTTGCAGGGCTTTTCGCCTCAGTCATACTGGCGTCCAGCGCTTTTTTCAATTTCTACATCCCGCACGTCAGGATGTACCCGCTGATGCTATTGTTGGCCGGGGTTATCCTCTGGCTTTATCTTCGCATATCGTATCAGGTGAAGAGCCCTAACTTGGTTGACTTTGCTGCCCTGTCGCTGGCGATTTACGCGCTTGCCAGCGTACACGGGTTCAGTGCCATTTACTTCATCGCGCTTGGCATCTATCACTTGTTATTTGTACGCAAGGACAGAATCTGGTGGAAAGTATCATCAGCAGCGGTTGCGGCCTTTATCCTATTTTCGCCTTATATCGCCACACTGATTTCCGACGGCATAAAAATTTCGATCGCGCACTGGGGTGATCGCCCAGCCAATGGACGGCAAGCGCTTCGCGTCTGGCTGACTGTATTCTCGAACAATCAGCCAATACTGCTGCTGTTGTCCGCGGTTGGCCTGGTCATTGGTCTGTGGAAGAAGAAGCTGGTATTCAAGCCGTATTTTTTGCTGATCGCGCTTTACCTCTTCGTGATGTGCGTCTTCGCGCAAATCACTCCTTTCATCGCTGCCAGCGGCATGCGTCACCAGATAGCGAGTTGGCATGCGCTTGCTTTGGTCGTCAGCGCGGGGCTATATGTCTTCTATTGCGCGCGCAGATGGCTGGGAATTCTGCTGCTGCTCTGGGTCGTCGCCGGTGTTTCTTTCCAACTGACGGCGGATTGGAGGAGTCTCGTCTCTGGCCGAACCGATGCTTTCAGCGAACCGGCCTGGCACGCGTTATCAAGGGATTTTCCACCTGGAGAAACGCGGTATCCCCTGATCGGGTACCGCCTGTCAATGTCTCTGATCAATGCAGTGATGCACATTGGCTACTCCCGGCGAGAGCATTTTATTGACAAGAACAATATCGACCTTCGCATAATTGATGAATTAGCGACCCTCGACGAGATTGTCCGCAATGACGCCATAACGGTTCCTGAATTCTGGATCGTGTATCGGACTGGCGATATCGACGCCGAGCAAGCCGCAGAGATTCAGGCAATTGCGAGCGCATGGCAATACGCCGCTTGCGAGACCCGCGAATTCGGCATCAGTACTGTTATGGAACGGTATCGCTGGCAGACCCTCGGTTGTGAGCCGGGCCCAGAATCGCTAAGCAGGCAAAATGAGTTGCTTGACTATAAATTCCACGCGGCGCGAGTCGACTCAGCGGGCTCGCGCGTATTCTTTGCGGACGAATGGACGGCGCGGAGCGATGTTTCATTGGACAACTACAGCATGTCCTATCAACTTGTCTCACAAGACTGGGACAACGTAGCTCAGCTGGATCTACCTATGGTCCACGAAGACATGCTCCGACAGTTCAGCATTGAGGTTGGCGCAGTCCCAAGAGGAAGCTACCGATTGATGGCTATTGTTTACGACAAGCTCAGCGGCAGGCGGCTTGCCTGGAATGACAACGAAGCTGATCCACCGGAGTTCTTGCCACTCGCCGACGTTGCTATTGAATAGTTAGGGCGGGCTTTGTCATTCGTCCATTTGTGAATCTGGGCCTGTTCGCGAACGTCCGCTTGACATGACCGGAACGCCCGCAGCATAATGAACAGAATTGAATAGACGGATAAAGGCATTGACGAAGACAGTCCACAAGCGCATTTTAGGTGTCTGCGGATTCAGGGAGCGGGTATCAACGGACTGCGAGTGCCCGCGGAAGCAGTTGTGGAATTCCCTTCCGAGCCGACAGGTGAAAGACGGTCAGAGACTCCTAGCTGATTGGTTAAGTAGCCTGCTCCGCTGGTCCGGCGTCACTGGACAAATCAAGCGCAGCGTCCGCGCAGGACGCTGAAACAGGGTGGTACCGCGGGAATGCTCACGCTCTCGTCCCTAGTCGGATCGAGGGCGTTTTTTGTTGGGAGCATCTGACGATAGCCTTGAAAGAATACAGGAGCGAAGGAGTACCAATGTCACAGACTGTTGAGGTATTGCGCCATCAAGCGCTGGACAAACTGGACAAAACCACAGACAGCGATGAGTTAGCCCAGTGGAGGAGCCGCTACCTGGGGCGGAAAGGCGCGGTTGGCGCGCTCTTTGGCACGATCGGAAAGCTGCCCAAAGAAGAACGCGCGGCTTTCGGCCAACAAGTCAACGCCCTGCAGTCCGAACTCCAGAAGGCATTCGAGGAACGTGAACAATTAATCCGCGAGCAGCTTCTGGCGCAGGATCTCGAAGAGGGCGAAATCGATATAACGCTTCCCGCTTATCCACGTCAAATGGGGGGATTGCATCCCGCGACCCGCACACATCGCGAGTTTCAAACGATTTGGGCGGAAATGGGCTTTCAGGTCTATCAAAGTCACGATGTTGAAGAAGACGACTTCAACTTCACGCTGCTCAATCTGCCGCCACATCATCCAGCGCGAGATATGCAGGATACGTTTTACACGACCAACCCAAGGGTCTTGCTGCGGACGCACACCTCGCCCGGGCAAATCCGCGCCATGCGAGAATTGGGCGAAGGCGGCAGCAAGCCAATTCGCGTCATATTGCCGGGCATGTGCTACCGTCAAGAGCAGGTCACAGCCCGCAGCGAGATTCAATTCACGCAAGTGGAAGGACTGGCGATCGGACGCAATATCCGCATGAGCGACCTCAAGGGGACGATCAGCGAGTTTGCCAAGCGCATGTTCAATACCAATGCCAAAGTTCGCTACCGCGCTTCTTACTTCCCTTTCACAGAACCCAGCATGGAAGTTGATATCGAGTG
This sequence comes from Chloroflexota bacterium, assembly GCA_026707745.1. GTDB lineage: Bacteria > Chloroflexota > Anaerolineae > Aggregatilineales > Phototrophicaceae > UBA6055. Next base: position 8,853 of record JAPOWG010000002.1, on the reverse strand, counting down.
CTTTCTCTGCGACGGCGAGGGCTGCCGAGTCTGCAAATACACAGGCTGGCTGGAGATCGCCGGCAGCGGCATGGTCCACCCCACTGTATTGAGGAATGGCGGATACGATCCGAGCGTGTGGAGCGGCTTCGCCTTCGGCATGGGTCCGGAACGTATCACGATGCTGAAACACGGGATCCAGGACATTCGCTATTTCTGGGGCAACGACTTGCGCTTCTTGAAGCAGTTTTAGCTGGAAAATGAGCCAAGGTCCTTGCTCGAAAACAGGATGGAACCCCTGCGTCGATGAGCAAGGTATTTCAAGCATGCGAATGAAAGGGCATTCCCTCAAAGGCATTGTAGACTGCATTCTAAGCCACTGGCTTGGCGCGGTGCCAATACTGCTGGCGGTTGCCGCGCTAGGCTTTTACCACAGCGACTTGTATCCACCGGCGATGGACGAATTCTATTCGATGTACAACGCTGGCTGGGCGGACGACGGCGCTTTTTCTCCAGTTGAAGTGCTCCAATCCCTGCGCCGAAACAGCCCGAATCATTCTCCATTGTACTTTTTGATTCTGGGCCTCTGGGGTCACATGACAGCCACTGACATAATGCCGGCTCGCATACTCAGCATCATGTTTGCCCTCTTGGGCCTGTCCATGATATTTCGATTGGCGCGCGATTTTGTCGGCCCACCCGCCGGCATTTTCGCGCTGCTTCTTGCTTGCGGTAACGCATTCTATAACTACTACATCACATACGCGCGCATGTATACATTGCTGGTATTCCTGTCCGCCCTGGTTTTATGGATTTATTTGCGCATAGTCGACAAACAAACCATCGCGAAAAGGCGCGATTTTCTGGCACTGGGAGCCGCAGTATATTGTTTGGCGAATACCTTCCTTTTCAGCGCGACGTTCCTGCTCATGCTGGGCTTGTATCACTTAATCGCATTGTCGAGAAACCGGAACTGGCTGAAAATCTCCGCTACAGTCATTGCCGCTTTGTTGCTTTTCTCTCCCTGGCTTCTGCTAGTGTTGCCGGACGCCTATCAGCGCTCGGTTGTTTTTTCCAATTGGGAAAGCCTGAGTAGCACGGAGGCGCTGGCCGCATGGCTGATGGTTAGCTTAAACGACAAAATGCTGCTTCTCCTCCTCTCGATATTTGGCGTTTTGCTGGGGCTCTTGTTGAAGACAATCAGCTTTAAGCCCTGGCTGTTCATGTTCCTGCCGTATTTGCTGATATTGGCGCTGATTGCAAATTACACAAGTTTTATCGCTATTGACACCATGCGCTACCACTTGTCAGGCTGGATTCCCTTGTTGCTCACGATTGTTGCAGGACTCTATGCCCTATATGGCATCCATTGGTTATTGAGTTTGCTGGTGTTGCTTTGGCTGATTGCCGGGGTTCAGTTCCAGAGCACCGCCCCATGGGACGATATCCTGGGCGGGCGCATCTATTCGTACTTGCGGGAACCAATTCACTTGATTTCACGAGAGGCTTTACGAGAGGAACATCCACCCTTGCTGGTGGGCTATAAAACAGATTCATGGGCTCTGTATTGGAATTACCAGAACGACAACGATTCATTGGGCGATCTATACTTCGATCGGCGTAATCTCGCGTTGATTACGCCGGATGCGCTCGATAAGCTGGAAAAAGATGTTCGGCATCATGCTATAGTCGAACCCTATGTTTGGATGTTTTACTTGGATCGCCGCATCGGCGAAGCGGATCGCGATCAACTCGCAGTTGTAATGAAAAGCCTAAACTACGAATTATGCGATTCCAGGGCTATTGGCATTGGCAGCACGCTGGATACGTTCTCATGGGATGTGCTGAATTGCGCGTCCCCGCACATGGAGAGCCGTCATCGAAACGAATTTATCCATTACCAGTTTTTCGGCGCGGAAGTAAATCCGGACAAGGACAGAATCGCGTATGTTGACCGCTGGGGTGCGGAGGAAGCGTACGCTCTGACCAATTTGAACATGTCGATTCAATTGATTTCTGAAGACTGGGACAATGTCGCTCAAGTGGATCTTCCTTTGGTCAACCCCGATCAATTGCGTCAGTTCACCATCGATATCTCAAAAGTGCCGCCCGGCAACTATCGGCTCATGGCTATTGTCTATAACAACCAGACGGGCGAGCGCATTCTTTGGTTGAATAACAGTGGTGATGTGCCAGAAATATTGAAACTGACAGAAGTGAAGGTGCCTTAGCTGCCGTCAAGTCTTAGGCTTCAGAGTACAGCTATATGAGTGAGGAAGTTTCTTGAGCGCCAGGGAAACGGGGCCGATTTCATCGCGAACTGCCAGCCATTGGGTATGGACGGTACCGTTTTTCCTGATCGTCGCCTGGCTTGCCATACGGCAGATCGAAGTCTATCCGCCATCCACAGATGAGTTCTTTTCGATGTTTAACGCGGGCTGGCTGGGGAATCGCGCCTACTCCCCAATACAGGTCGTTCAATCATTACAGAAGCATAGCCCGGATCATACGCCTCTGTATTTTGTCCTGCTCAGCTTGTGGGGCCAGGCCGCCGGGACCAGCCTTGCTGCGGGAAGACTTCTCTCCGTTTTCATCAGTCTTGGAGCAATGGCGCTAGCTTATCGGCTAACGAAAGACTTCGTCGCCCCAATTGCAGGATTGATGGCATTGCTAATGATTAGCAGCAACGCATTCTACAACTTTTATCTCGCCAATATGCGTATGTATCCCCTGCTGGTGGCCTGCGCGGGGGCAGTGCTTTGGATCTACCTCCGTCTGGTATATCAGGCGCGGTCGACAAAAACGGCCGACTATCTGGCACTGGCTGTTTCGACATTCTGTTTGATAAGTACACATGCCTTCAGCATTATATTCATGGCTATGTTGGGCATTTTTCATCTGGTTTTCGCGCCGAAGAACCTGCGATGGCTGCGAGTTTCTGTTGCGGTGGGGATTGCGCCGCTATTGTTTTCACCCTACTACATGATGATGGCGAACAATATCGGCACGGTAATTGAAAGCAAGCAACATGTAGTCGTTGGCGGCCTTGAGGCAATCGAGATTCTGCTCGCGGTCGCCATGAACGAGCGGCCTGAACTGCTGCTTATTTCAGTAGCCGGTTTGGCCATCGGTAGCTGGCGGCGTATTATTCCGATACGACCCTTTCTATACCTGATCCTATTCTACTTGCTGAGCCTGGCATTGCTTGCCGAGTTTTCCGCATTGATTGTCAAAGATGGAATGCGTTATCACCTGGCTGGATTCACCCCTTTGATTCTACTGGTTTCGGGGGGCGTTTACGGGCTATATCGCTTTCGCCGATTGTTGGGACTGCTGGTTCTGTTGTGGATCTTGGCCGGTCTCGAAATGCAGGCGAATGCCCGCTGGTGGGACTATATTGTTTTGCGCTCGCAAGTCTTCACACAGCCGCCCACGCATATTTTGTCGCGTCTGGCAGCCGGCGCAGATCCAAAGCCTGCGGTTTTCGGCTATCCCTACAACGACTTGTACGCGCCTTTCGCCCTGGAATATCCGGGCAACATCAAGCTGTCGCAGCACCAGCACTACTTTGGAAAGCGCGGAATCGTCATGAATGCTACGGACGAGCTCGAAGTCTTTCGGGAATTCGTGGCCGACAGCAATATCGACTCGCCATTGCTGTGGTACGTCTATCCGGACTTGGACAAGTGGGCGCCGCGGATAGCCGACGCGCGAAACGTTTTGGGCGACTTGCGATACGCGCATTGCGCCAGCGAACCCGTCGGTCGCACTCACGCAATCTCCCGCTACATGTGGGAGTCGCTAGGATGTGCGATCCCTGATGCAACTGTTAGCGACCGGAACGAACTTGTCAGCTTGAAGTTCTATACTTCCTCGCTGGATGACGATGGCGATGCGCTTTTCTTCGTCGATGAGTGGTCAGCGCTTGGCGCGGGAAGCGTTCTGAACGATTTCAGCATGTCGTATCAGTTGGTCAATGACGACTGGGAGAACAAGGCGCAAGTCGACCTGCCCTTTGTACACGAAAGTACATACCGTCGCTTCTCAATTGATCTCAGCCGCGTTCCGGCGGGCAACTATCGATTGATGGCGATCGCCTATAACCGGGAAACGGGCGAACGACTTGATTGGATCAACAATACCGGCTATCCGAGGAACATGTTGTTGCTGGACGAGATTGCAATTTCAAAAACCTGAACGATCTATCCCTATCAGAACTTGGAAAGGAAACTATCACCCATGCTCGTACCAATTTCCTGGATCAAAGATTATGTCGACATTGATATACCGGTTGAATTGCTGGCGGAAAAGTTAACCGTCGCCGGGCTGGAAGTCGTGCACTTAAAGTATATCGGCCTGCCTCAGGCTGAGGTGCCCGGCGTCCGCATGCCACGCTCCGACCATCTCGTTTGGGATCGAGAGAAACTCCTGCTGGCGCGGATCGTCGAAGTCAAAACCCACCCCAACGCCGACAAGCTGGTCTTGGCGATGGTCGACTACGGTGGGGACGAACTGGAACAATGCGTAACCGGCGCAAGCAATCTCTTTGAATACAAAGGGCAGGGCGAGATCAACCCGCCGATTTGGGGCGCCTTCGCTATGGAAGGGGCGCGTGTTTGGGACGGTCATAGCGACAAGCCGCGCCTGATGACCCTGAAGGGCAAGGAATTGCGCGGCATTTACAATAAGAGCATGGTCTGCTCCGAGAAGGAACTGGGCATTTCTGACGAGCATGAGGGTGTGATCATCCTGGATCACGAAGAGCGCTATGTCGCTGGCGCGCCACTGGCCGACATCCTGGGAGATGTGGTATTTGACATCGAATTCACACCTAACCTGGCGCGATGCTTCAGCATGATCGGCGTCGCGCGGGAGGTGGCGGCCATTCTGGGGGTGGAGATGCGCTATCCGTCTTTCGAATTTGTCGCGGGGGGCGGTCCAATCGAAGAGCAGGTCAAAATCGATATTCGCGAACCCGAATTAAACCCGCGTTTCACGCTGACGCTCTTGCGCGATACCGAGGTCAAACCTTCACCGTTCTGGATGCGGCATCGCCTGCGCCTCATCGGGCAGCGTCCCCGCAACAATATCGTCGATGTGACCAACTACATTACTTTTGAATTGGGTCAGCCCCTGCACGCATTCGATTATGACAAATTGCTGGACCGGGCCGGAGGCCCCCCGACGATCATCACCCGTCTGCCGGAAGCGGGAGAGCGTTTGGAAACGCTTGATGGACTTGCGCGCGACCTGGGGGTGGAGACCATCTTGGTGGCCGACACGGCGGGCGCCCTGGCCATCGGCGGTGTGATGGGCGGCGGCGAGACTGAGATCAGCGAAAGCACGCGTAATGTCCTGTTAGAAGCGGCAGCCTGGAATAATATCAGCGTTCGCAAGACCATCAAGGAACAGCGAATCCATACCGAAGCCTCAGCGCGTTTCAGCAGAGGCGTACATCCGTCCCAATCGATATTGGGTTCGAGCCGCGGGATCGAACTAATGCGGCAATTGGGTGGCGGAACTGTGGCAGCGGGCGTGGTCGACGCTTATCCACTGCGGCCGGAAACGGTGACCGTTGCGGTGCCGATAGAGCGGATAAACGCGTTGCTGGGCATGGACATCGAGATTGATCAAGCGGTAGACGCCTTGCGCCGTCTCGAGTTTGAGACGCGCGTCAGCGACGATGTCATTCATGCTACAGCGCCGGATCACAGGCTCGATATCAGCCCGGATCCCGTCGTCGGTCGCGCGGATCTATTGGAAGAGATCGCGCGCATGCTGGGTTACGACCGGATTCCCGAAACGATCATGGCGGACGAAATGCCGCCGCAACGCGAGAACACGAGCGTATTCATCGAAGAGCGCGTCCGCGACATCCTGGTGGGCTTGGGCTTGTACGAAGTCATCAACTACCGCTTTACCAATCGCGAGACCGAAGCGATGTTGGTACCCGATGGCCTGCCGTCTTCGCTACCCGATGCGGAATACGTGGAAATCGTCAATCCTTCCGCCAGCGAGCGCAATGTCCTGCGACATACCCTGATGGCCAATATGCTGGAGACGGCAGCCAACAATGCCCGATATCAAAAGACGCAACAGCTATTCGAGATTGGTAAAGTCTACCTGCAACGAAACGCGGTCTTGCCGGAGGAGTCCATGCGCCTGGGTATCCTGCTGACAGGGGCGCGTGACCAGCCCACCTGGCGCATAGGCGACGCCGGGGACGCGCTCGACTTCTATGACCTGAAGGGCGTGATCGAAAGTCTATTAGGTGCCCTGCACATCGATGATTTCAGTTATGAACGCGCGACGCACAGCAGCTTCCATCCCGGGCGATCCGCGAATCTGCTGCTGCGCCGGGTGCAAGTCGGGGCCTTTGGCGAGATCCATCCCCAGGTCGGCCAGCGCTTTCGACTGACCGACAGCAAAGTTTTCTATGCCGAACTGGAGGTGGCGCCCCTTTTGCGATATCAGCAGCGCCTGCACAAGATCGAGCCGCTGCTGACGACCCCGGCCATTCTGGAAGACATCGCTCTGATTGTTGATGCTGATGTCGCGGCTAACGAAGTCGAACGGGTGATCCGACAAGCGGGCGGCCGCTTGCTGAAAGATGTCACGCTTTTTGACATTTACACTGGCGATCCCATCCCGCCGGGCAAGAAGAGTCTGGCCTATTCGCTCACTTATCAGGATCCGGAACGGACCCTGACTGACAAAAACGCGGCGAGAGCGCGTAAGAAGATTGTCGGCGCGGCGCGGCGTCGCTTGCGGGCGGAGCTGCGTTCCTGAACGCTTCCTGGATGGCCAACAGCGACTAGTAGCCTTTGCCTCGATCGAGTTGATTGAGCAGAGGGCGGTTTTCCAGGTAGCGCCGCAGGTTCTCTTTGAAAACCAGAGCGACCTTGTCGTGGTAGTCGCGCGTGAAGCCCGATATGTGCGGTGTAATGATGACGTTGTCAAGGTTCCACAGTGGGCTGGTCGAAGGCAGCGGTTCTTCTTCGAAGACATCAAGGGCGGCGCCCGCGATCTTGCCGGAGGAAAGCGCGGTGATCAGCGCCTTCTCGTCGACGACGGGCCCGCGCGAGACGTTAATCAAGACTGCGCTGTCTTTCATAGCGTCAAGGATCTCATCGTTAATCAAGTGGCCCGTCCTTTGCGTTAAAGGCACCAGCACCACTAGATAGTCGCAATCCCTGGCCATTGATGCGATGGTGGCCGCCGGATAAATGCGATCGGGAATGTCTCCGTTGGGATCGCCAACTCCCGGCAGAACGAAGGCATTGACCTCGGCGGTATTGCCCAGGTCTTGCTTTGATGCCAGCACGGTCATGCCCATGCCGGCGCAAAGCCGCGCCAATTCGCGCCCGATGCTGCCGTATCCGACGATGCCAACCGTTTGGCGATCCATATCAATCGGCATGAAGATCTCGGAAGCATTTTCCGGCCACTCCGCCCTGCCCTGCAGGCTCAAGGCCAGGCGCATCTTGTAGTTGAACATGAGCATCATCATCAAGCAGTAATGCGCCATATTGGTGGCATGGATGCCGCTTGCGGAGGTTACCGTGATGTCTTCCGCCTGCACAATGCGATGGTGCAGCGCCTGATTCAAGCCCGAGGTATTCGCCTGTATCCAGCGCAGCTTTGGCGCTTGTTCCGGCTCGGGATAATAGCTGGTTGTGTACAAAACTTCGGTCCGAGCCATGACGTCAACGGGTACATCGGGAAAGTGACGCTCGATCTGAAGTCGCGGGGAAATCTCTCGCAAATCAGCGAGGATAGCATCGCTGAAGTCGATGGCAACGGTAACGGTAATGCGCTCTGATTCTGCCATGATCACCTGGCTCCTTTGGCGCTCTAAACGCGGACGGCAGGGTTATGCCGTAGCGATTGCGGACATGGCGTGTTAAATAATCTGAGTAAGTCCAAGTAAGTCATGCACTAAAGCGAGCCTTGTAGGGGCAACCGGCGTCAGTGTCGAAGATCTGTGTCTACGCGACCAATCTGGTCGACCGCTGCCGCCGCAACTTGCGGTTTCGAGCGACATGCTATGTCGCCCCCACAGATCATTGCTTTAGCAAAACTCGCATTACTTTCTTGGATTTACCTGCCTTATAATACGATTCTATTCACAGAAGCCAGGTGTGGCAACAAGTTTGCATTCAAGGACAATTTGAGGGAGGAAGGCATGGGCTTGCTGGATGGGAAGATCGCGCTCGTCTTTGGCGTTGCCAACAAGAATTCGATCGGCTGGGGAATCGCCAAGGCGCTGGGACGCGAAGGCGCGACGATTGTCTTGAGTTACGCCATGGACAGGCTGGAAAAACGCGTGCGGCCGCTGGGCGAGTCGATCGGATGCGAGATGATGCTGCAAGCGGATGTAACCAGCGGCGATGAGTTGGATGCGGTGTTTGCGGCCGTCGAAGAAAAGTACGGGAAACTGGATGTGCTGGTCCATTCGATCGCCTTTGCTGACCGCGAATCGCTGAGCGGGCGCTTTGTCGAGCTCTCGCGCCAGGGGCTCTTGGCTGCGATTGACGTCAGCGCCGTCAGCCTGATCGAACTGTCGCGCCGCGCCGAACCCTTGATGAAAAATGGTGGCAGCATCATGAGCCTGACCTATAACGCCTCGCGCCAGGTCATCCCCAATTACAATGCCATGGCGATTGCCAAAGCCGCATTGGAGGCGATCACCATGTATCTGGCGGCGGATCTGGGCCACAGCAAGATTCGCGTCAACGCGATCAGCGCGGGCGCCATCAAGACGCTTTCGGCTGGCGGCATCGCCGGGTTCCGCGACTTGCTCAAATACGCCGAGGTCACCTCGCCGATGAATGAGCTTGTGAGCCAGGACGATGTCGGCGACCTCGCGCTGTT
>JAPOWG010000060.1 GCA_026707745.1 Chloroflexota bacterium | reverse complement strand
TGCTGGACAGAGAGGTCTTCTATACGTTGCTGGAGGTGCGTGTGCTGACGGAGCGCTACAGGCGGACCTACAACCAGGTCAGGCCGCACAGCTCTCTCGGCTCCCGTCCGCCGGCGCCTGAGGCACTCATGCCTGCCGACCCTGTCCCCGTGCCTGTCGGACTAACATAGCGGATGGTACAAACATCGGGGGCAGGTCAACTTTTGCGTTAACTGGGTTGATTCATCTTTACCTACACGCCAACCTTGCAGATTATGAGGAAGGCTTTGAGGGAAGAGGCGGACGCGAAGCGGAGTGACTAGGGTTGGATTAAGCCTCTAGGTCATCTCTGTTAATTGCACTATTGGCTTCTTCATCATAGGCCTTAGCAACGTCAGAAAGTGTGCCGGCTAGGCGATGGAATCCGGCTTCTCTGGTTTGCTTAGCCATTTCTTTGTATTTGAGTGATAGTTTTCGTTCCTGGGCACCTGTTCCTTCGACTTCGAATACTCCCCTAGAATTACGTAGCGCAAAGAAGCAGGATCGTCGCATTGGTTCCGCCGCAGTGTCATTGAACGCTTTTGCTACAACTTGATGGAGCCATAGGCCGCGAGGATCTTCAGGAAAATGGAGAATTGCATCCCCGATGTATTGTTGTGCTTGTTCAAGGAGTTCTGAAGTATCGCAAAGGCGATAAACTTCGTTTAACCATTTTTCGAATGTTCCGGGCGAGAAGCCTTCAACGGTGTGGAATCCGGGAACTTTTTTCCAGTGAGAGCTAAACATGAAATATGAGTGTTGTAGAATGTCGATTTCGTTTTGACTGAAAGGTTTCAATTCTTCATCTACCAGAGACCTCAGTCGAACGTAGGTCGATACGACTTTATGGAAGTAAACTGGGTCAGTCGACAGCTGATGTTCAATCGTTTTTGGAAAGACATCAAGGTGGCTGTCGAAAAGGTCGAAATGCCTCCATTCCACTTGGAGAAGCGTACCAATGGGGGTGTCTGAGTCTGACTGGAGTTCTTTGACAATCTGGCCATACTTGTAGGCAATACTGATATGACGTTCAAGTCTGGGTGGCGTCTCCGAAAGTAGGGCCTTACATGCGAGCTGATGGTTGAAAGGTTTTTTGAGAGACAGTAAGTTTGCCAAGCTTTCAATTGCTGTCTGACTTCGGCCAATGGAGATCAGGTTTTCGATGGCTACATCGGACTCGCCTTCAAAATTACGTGAGAACGTGGCATGGGTTCGTCGCCAGTACTCGGCTTCATCGTTTGCAAGCCAATTGGTTGCACGGTCCCAGGTTTCTGAGGAAAACGGCAACCAGCCGAGGAGCTTCCCGATTTGTGCAGATGTCCAATTAGGACAGCCAAGGCGATCAACCCACTCCCAGCCTTGTGACTTCAATCTGTGAACCACATAGTTTCTTACAAACTCTTCAAGTTTCTCATCATCATTATTGAGGTATTTGGGCAGCACTTTTTGATCCAAGCTATCATCTGCAAACCCGGTTAACGTTTGTCCTAAGTAGTCTGGGTGTTCAACGACTGTGGCAAACCGAATGACTTCCTCTACTTTGTGAGAGGCAAGCAGTTCCCTTACCGCATTTTGGCGAAGGATTCTCAGCTTTTGGGGCTCTTCATCGTCATCTTCTGTTTCATTTATTAACAAGAAGGCATCCGGGCTAAACGCAATTCTTAGAATTGTTGAAATTTCTCTGGGAGCGATTCTGTTTACCACCCGCTTGATTCTCAGTACCTCTAGTTCACTTAATGCCCATCTAGCGTCGGGAGAGCTTTTGTGTCTCAGATGGAGCCGGGCGAGATTGCTCCACAGATTAATCCGCTGGTCATCAGGCAGATTGATTACAGACTTCGATGAAAGAAAGTCTATAGCTGTTTCAAAGGCGAAAGGTGAGAGGCTGGAGAGCAAATGGATAAACCTTTCGTCTGATAGTTTTTCAAAATCATTGCAGGCCATCTTCACTACAAGCTCTGACAAAACCTCTATCTGGGAAATATACTCTCGATTGTTTGGCAGTTGTGGTGTCCAGTCATCTAAGACATTTTCACGCCATACAGGCTGGTAATTGCGAAGAACGGTGTTGCTTATGCCTGGAAACAAATCTAGCAGGAGATTCCAAGTAGAATCTGGATACTCATTTGCAAGGTTCCTTATCAGGTCTATCCTGCTTTGAGACGAAGCACGAGTCTGTGGCAGCAGAGGGAATAGAATCCGGGAAAGCGATTTCAGTGGATAATTTGGTGTGTCTTTTCCTAAGCCAGATACCGAAAGATTAATTAACAGTTTGCAAGCCTTTGGCATCATTTCTTGATCCCACGCTACAGATTCAATTGCCCATAGCAGCCCAAAAGGAAACCTACTTTCTAGAAAGGCGTTCTGTTCGGCATAACTTGGAATCTCCAAAGGAGAATCTGCTCTTTCCAGTGCAGATTGAACAGCATCTAGAAATCCAGATGGAGATGCCTCCGCGAACAGTGGAAGTAATTTGCTTAGCTTACTCCATCCTCCCGCGTCAATACTAGACAGAACATCTTGGATAGCTTGATTTGTCATTTTCGCCACATATCTTTCATCCAAAGACTTCAGTGCTTTGGCATGGCTTCCCAACAAAGCAAGTGATTCAATCAGTCCCTTTTGGAGGTTAGGAGAGAGGAAGATTTCGCCTCCTGTCATTGCGTCGTGATAGTAGTCCTCTTGTACAACCTCCTTCCGCAAGGCCCCTAACCTAAAGATCTCAGTTGTGATCTTGAAGAACCTCTTTAGGTGGCTTCTGTCAACAAGAGGCCCTAAGCAGTACCATCCTTCAAATCGTGATACGAATTTCCAAATTCCGTTTTGGTCAATGATTGGAGGGTTACTAAGCCCCACCACTTCTCGAATGATTCTAGTCCATTCAGTGTACTCTTTCCCGGCAAGTTCCTGAATGATGATTTGGTCTAATTGGGAATCGTTGTACCAAGACCCAGCAAGCAGAGCAACAACCAGATCGGTCGACCCTGAACCTGTCGCCCAACCGGGATTCGCAGTCTTTCCTTGAATTAACCTAAGAAGCTGATTTAAGTTTCTGTTGCATCGGTTGGCGAATACGTGTGCCCGCTCCTCAGAAAAACCGGATGAGCGTAACGCGTTTTCAATTTGGTTGGATCGAGGATCCTGAAGCCGCTGCGTGAGGTCGTCATCAGGGCCACCCAAAGGAGCATCATAAATGACTGAATGGCCAGCAGTCGCTGCTTTTTGAATTGCTATTAAGCCGGACTCTCCACTCAAATTGAGAGCAGGATCTGCAATCAGTATCAGATTGGTTTTCCTATAAGCTTCGCAAATGATAGACCAAGTATCTAAACTGGAGACGACTAAGGCTTTGCTAGCGATCCTCTCCCCTTCTACTTTCTCAAGCGAGGCAATATATGCACATACAAAGTCGACAAGTTGGGAGGGAAAACGAGTAAGAATCCTCAGTTCATTAGTGTCTTCGGCTATCACTTCCTTGAGCTTCTGAATTGCATTATCTCGATTCGCAAGAAATAGGCATGGGGTCAGAGAATGAGGGGCACCTAACGATTGGAGCACTTGCCATCGCTCGTCAACGGTTTCAAGATGAGGTGTGCTGACAACATGCAATTCTTTGGCTAACCACTTTCCAACGGCGGGAAATTCTACAATCCAGTCAATGAGTACTGTGGCGTCAACGTATTCTACACGCTTCCAATCCCCCCTTTTGTTCATCTCATCGACCCAGGCAATCTGCCCGCCTTTCTTCTTCGTGAAGCGAGAGCCTTTAGACCCCGACCGAGGCGACAGATAAACAAACGTGGTTTTCTCTCTTGTTTCTATGGGAGTTTCATCGGTACGCTTGTTGTAGTCTTCCGTAGCTTTTGAAGTTCGCAATCCAGTTCCTATTTCCCAGAATGAGTCACCACTTGGCACAAAAGGAGGAAAGCCAACTCTGTCACTAAGAAACCCATCTATTCCTTGTTGGCCAATACTATCGCCAGCCGGAAAACGTCGGAAGCTTGCATGAGGACAAGTCGCCGAAATCAGGCGATTCATTAGTGTAGGTATAGTTTCTTGCGCCTTCCGTTCGTTGGCATTAACCCAAGCATCGAGTTGGTTTTCGTGAACAAAGACGAATTTCATTTTGGCGATTGGGGGTTGGTGCAACCATCCCGGCAAAGGTCTTTGGTCTGTAGTAGTCTTTTGTGAGTTCCGGTAAAGCTTCCTTTGCAGTCGGTTGAGTACACTTTTCCTCGCGGATTTCTAATCAGTTTGTGATTCTTGAAGTCTTTATGCAGGTCTTTGTCATTGGAATATAGTAGCCTTGCACCACTAACTATAGCTAAAGCAATTACATGATAATCATTAGATTTTAGAACTATAGACTGACGAAGCTCCTCCTCCTTCTCATCCACCTTTGCATCGTTTTCTCTTCGAATTCTGGCTGATCGAATGCCTTCTGCTATCAGCAATCGCGCCGGTGTCTTGTTGATCTCTCTAAGCATCTGGCCGCCGACCACGAGACGCTTAGGTTTAGAGTTTATCCACCTTAGAAACCTCTGTCCTGCTTCATGTTGCTGCTTCGTAAACACTTCATGGGATGCATCTGTATCAAGGATGGCGCACATTTTCACAGCCCCAACGATCTTGTTGTCTCTTCTAAGAAGAACCTTCGGTAACTCTCTGGGACAGCAATGTCATTCCCGTTTTCATCTATATTGATTATGTTTCCCTCCGCGTCTATTCCAAGCGAATGGATAATTACCTCCAAACCATCTCTCTCGAAGTACAAAATAGATACTTCTTCAGGAATCAAAATGGTGTTGCCGTCACGGACATCGATCCGAACACGATCAACTAAGTGATCACTATGTGTTTCAACGATTATCTGCTTTTGCCAACTCGCGTGCTTACAGAGAAAACTTGCCAAGGCTGCTTGTGCGCTTGGATGGAGATGGATTTCTGGTTGTTGGAACATGAAGAGAGGGGCCTCTTCATCGAACAACAACTCAAAGATGACAGGTAAAGCTTGGCTTACGCCATAGCCGACATCAACAATGTTTCTCCACGGACCCTTAAGTCCTTTTCCGTACTTTTTGATTCGCACTTCAACGGAAACATCGTCACTGCTATGTCCTATGGTGAATTCATCAAAGAGACCGGTGAGTTTGCCGACTTGCTCAAGTTCCGCTTGAATCTCTGACCACATATCCTTCCTAGAGGCGGAAATCCCTGCTAGGTAGGATACGATGTATTCACCTTCTACGATACGATCTTGACTTCGTGATGGATAATACGTGCGGCTAGGTTTGAATCGAATTGGGGCACTAACACAGGGTCTGCCAGGAAGCAGCTTTCTTTCACCTGTCTTCATAAGGAGAGATTGATCTTCCTCGCTTGGATTCTGAGAACCAGACATGGGGGTGAGACTGTTGAAAAACACCTTACTTGTATTTGCAAAACTATGGAATGGGTGTTCAGGGAGGTTGTATCTGTACATCGGCAATGTGGTTTCCCAATTGCCGTTTGGGGTCCCACACTGGACATTGAATTGATTGTCGGCGCCCTCATCACATCTGATCCAACTACCGTTGTATTCTGTCCGCCACTCTACAGGGAATGGGAAAAAGTCCTTTTTGTGAAAAGAGAATTCGTATTTTTGAAAGACTTTACTGTCTCTTGGGTTGTCTCTACTGGAAATAGAAGTCGAAAAACCAGCTTCAAAAGAAGCCGCTCGACTTCCTCTTCCACCTCGATGATGCGCGATTTGATCAAATGTTCCCAAATCAAATGGCGGTTCTCTGAATTCCGGTATTTCGCCAAAGGAAGCCATATTCCAAAGAGAGTGAACCAATGCCATAAAGGAAGTCTTTCCCGTGCTGTTTTCGCCAACCAGAAGGGTCAATGGGGCCAATCTAGCAAATTGTCGATACCTGAAGCAGCGAAAGCTTTTCATCCATATGTTTCTCATAGCGGTATCCCTTCCCCACTGACTCTTGCCTAAATCAATCTTGGATTCTTTAGCTCTTTGAAAGCGTCGTCGGAATGGTTTGCACCGCTACTCCTCCTAGCCCGAATCTCTTGTGCGGGCAGGCTAACGCGAAAGTCAGTAAGTGTCAAGTACTCCAACAATTCCTCTACTGCTCACTCAATTCTTCTTTGCCCATATCTGACCTGTATGGTGAGCCCCAATCGTTAGACCACGAAATGGGAAAAATAAGGTGCATTTAAGCGAATGCGGCCAGCTCGTCCTGCGCTGTTCTGTTCCCCGTTGGCCACCGCTCCATGCAACTCTCGATTTGTGAACAGCATCAACGAAGTGAAACAATTTCTGAAAGGGCTGGATATACGCACATGGACAAAGTAAACGGACTCATCCAGTTCAGCGCCGGCGACCTGGTCGGCCACCTGGCCTGCCGCCACCTGACAGCTCTGAACCTGGACGTGGCGAGCGGGCGGCGTGCCGCGCCCAGGACCTGGGACCCCGAGCTGAAGCTGCTGCGCGAGCGCGGGCTGGCCCACGAACAGGATTACATCCGCCATCTGCAGAGCGAAGGCCGCGATATCACGACGGTCCCCGGCGTCGGCCTCGACGCACAGACGGTCGCGGCGACCGAGGCCGCGATGCAGGCCGGCCGCGACGTCATCGTCCAGGGCGCGCTGGTGCATGACAACTGGGGCGGACGGCCGGACATTCTCAGCCGCGTGGAGACGCCCAGCCGGCTGGGCCGCTGGTCCTACGAGGTGACCGACGCGAAACTGGCGCAGGAGACGCGCGGCGGCACCATCCTCCAGCTTTCGCTCTACTCCGATCTGGTGGGCAGACTGCAGGGAGAGCTGCCGGAGTTCATGTACGTTGTGTCGCCCGACCCCAAAGGCGAGTTCGCGCCCCAACGATACCGCACAAACGATTACGCGGCCTACTACCGGCTGGTGCGGTCGCACCTGCACGAAGCGGTGGCGGCCGATTCCCAGGCGCAGACCTACCCGGAGCCGAGGACGCATTGCAGCATCTGCCGTTGGAATTGGGAGACCTGCGAGCCGCGGCGGCGGCGCGATGACCATCTCTGCTACGTGGCGGGGATCTCTGCGGGGCAGATGGAGCTGCTGCGGGGACGGGGCGTAGATACGATGGAGGGGCTGGCCAGGCTGCCTATTCCTTTGACGTGGAAGCCGGAGCGGGGATCGCCGGTCAGCTATGAACGCGCGCGGGAGCAGGCGCGTGTTCAGGTCGAGAGACGGCAGAGCGGGCCGCCGGTGTACGAGACGCTGGCGCCAGAGAAAGACGTCGGGCTGGCGCTGTTGCCGGAGCCTGCGGAAGGGGATATCTTTTTCGACTTTGAGGGCTCGCCCTATGTAGGCGAAAAGGGGCTGGAGTACCTGTTCGGCTATCTCTGGGTCGACGGGTCGGGGGAGGAGCGCTACACGGGCCGGTGGGCATTGGACCACGCGCAGGAGAAGCGGACCTTTGAAGAGTTCGTTGACTGGGTGATGGCGCGCTGGCGGCGCTATCCGGGCATGCACGTCTACCACTTTGCGCCGTACGAGCCGGCCGCGCTGAAGCGGCTGATGGGATACTACGCCACGCGCGAGGCGGAAGTGGACGAGATGCTGCGGGCTGGCCTCTTCGTGGACCTGCACCGGGCGCTGCGCGGCGGCGTGCGCGCGAGCGTGGAGAGCTACTCGCTCAAGGAGATGGAGCCGTTCATCGGCTTCGAGCGCAGTGTGCAGCTGCCGGAGGCGAACTCGGCGCTGTTTGGACTGGGCGCGTGCCTGGAGCTGGGCAGGCCGGACGAGATCGAGCCCCGACACAGACGGACCGTGGAAGCGTACAACCGCGACGACTGCTTCTCGACGCTGCGCCTGCGCGACTGGCTGGAGGCGGTTCGGGCCGAGATGGTAGCCGGCGGTGCGGAGATCGGGCGGCCGCAGCCGGGGGAAGCGGACCCTTCTAAGCCCTTGTCGGAACGGGAGATGCTGGTCCTGGAGCTGGGGGCGCGCATCGCCGGCGAAGAGATTCCTGAGCTGGCGTCGGAGCGGAGCGGGGAGGAGCAGGCGCGTTGGGTGCTGGCCAACATCCTGGACTGGCACCGGCGCGAGGAGAAGCCGGGGTGGTGGGAGTTCTTCCGCCTGAACGAATACACGGCCGATGAGCTGCTCGACGAGAACGCGGCTCTCGCCCAGCTCTCCTTTGTTGGCGAGACCGAGGGCAGCGACGGGAAACCCGTTTTGCGTTACCGGTTCCCCGACCAGGACACCGACCTGCGCGGGGGTGAGACGATGCACGTACCCGGAGAAGGGCGCTTCGGCGAACTGGTCGCGCTCCATGCCCGCGACCGCACGGTCGACGTCAGGAAGCCGCGCAAGCCTTTCGGGCGTCACCCGGAAGCGTTATTCGCCCACGATCACATTCCTACCGAAGCGCAGAAGGATGCCCTCGTTCGCATTGGAGCGCGGGTTGCCAGCAGCGGGATGCGGGGCGACGGCCCGTATGGCGCCGCGCGCGACCTTTTGCTGCGCCTGCCCCCAAACGCCGGTGGGGAACCATTGCGGCGTGAGAATGAGAAGGCCCTTGCTGCGGCGCTGCGCATCGCGGGCAAGCCCGGCTTCGGTGTGCTGCCGGTCCAGGGGCCGCCGGGCGCGGGCAAGACATTCACGGCCGCGCGCATGATCTGCCGGCTGGTCGAAAACGGCGCGCGTGTAGGCATCTGCGCCAACAGCCACAAGGTGATCAGAAATCTGCTCGAAGAGGCGCTGGAGGTGGCGCATGAAATGGCGCCGGGGTTGCGGGCCGTGCAAAAGGTCGGCAGGGAGATGAGTACCCGGTCGGACGATCCCCGTCTGACCTTGGTGAAGGACAATCCACCGCTGTTTGGCGCGCTGGCCGGCCCTTGTCAGGTAGGGGCCGGCACGGCCTGGTTATGGGCCAGGGCTGAAGCGCAGAACTGCGTAGACGTTCTCTTTGTCGACGAGGCCGCGCAGATGTCGCTCGCCAACGTGCTTGCCATCTCCCATGCGGCATCCGACCTGGTGCTGTTGGGCGACCCGCAGCAGCTGGACCAGCCGACGCAGGGTTCCCACCCCGAAGGCACGGAGCTGTCAGCCCTGGGTCATCTGCTGGGTGAACGCCAGACGATTGACGCTGAGCATGGCCTTTTCCTTGAACAGACCTGGCGCCTCCATCCCGACATCTGCGCTTTCACCTCGGAGATATTCTACGAAGGCAAGCTGGAGGCGCAGCCCGACCTGGCGAAACAGCGTCTGCTCGCGTCGGGGAAACTGGGCGGGACAGGTCTGCGTCTGCTGCCGGTCCCGCACCAGGGCAACGTAAACGCTTCCGACGAGGAGGCCGCGCAGGTCCGCGCCCTGGTCGACAGTCTGCTCGATCAGGAGGCAAAGTGGGTCGACCGCACGGGGCAGGAGAAGCCGGTCAAGCTCAAAGACATTCTGATCATTGCGCCCTACAACGCCCAGGTCTTCAGAATTCAGAATCTGTTGCCCTGCGCGCGCGTCGGCACCGTTGACAAATTCCAGGGACAGGAGGCGCCGGTTGTCATCTACTCGATGGCCACGTCGACCCCGGAGGAGGCGCCGCGCGGCATGGAATTCCTCTACAGCCTGAACCGTCTCAACGTGGCCACATCCAGGGCGCGCTGTGTCTGTGTTCTGGTCGCTTCGCCGGCGCTGTTCACGCCCCAATGCCGTACGCCCCGCCAGATGCAGCTGGCCAATGCCTTCTGCCGCTACCGCGAGCTGGCGGTTGAGATTTCTCTGTAATCTACTCCATTATTGCACGGAGGCGCAGCGGGTGTTCGTGAAGAGAGGTTTGAGGGGCTGGTGGAGGCAAGGAGGTGGGGGTCTAGAGGGTGGCGGGTGCGTTAGCGATTCGGGCGCGAGAGCACTTCGTTCTCTGTTCAAATCCGGCCGCATTCGTCTGAATGCAACTTATTTTCCCCATTTCGTGGTCCAACGATTAGGGCCAACCATACATGTCGCCCTTCATTCCCAGAAATCAACAACTTTGCTAATGTGACCTCTTCCTATATGATGTCCACTTCGGTGAAAATGTATACATCAAATAGCAAGGAAGTTCCCAAAAATTTGGGAGTGATAGTATGAGGAACCCGAGTCCTCTTCAAGCAAAAGGTCATTTTTGGCTACCATCCAACCCAGAGGAAAAACTGGCGGGAGAACTTCACATCTCGCAATTTGGGCAAGTCAAACTTGACTTATTGGGTGTGTTTTCTAATCCAGAATGGCAAGGTTCTGGAGATGTCGAGGAAATGTTTGGGCACCTAAGAAAGGTTGATTGCATTTGTGGAAATGTCCATGGAGAAGGCTTCGTCACTCTGTTGAACTGCTTGTCTACACGCATCAATGCAAACCTTTTTTCAAGCCAAGCGCTAGAGGCTTCGAGTTTTGACGCCACAATTGCCTTGATCGGTGACTGTTACGGAAAGAACGAACTGGCATTCAGCACCCTTAATTTCACTATGGAAGGACTTGACGACTGGTTAAATACAGACACCATTAAGCCAACTTTGAAAATCAAAACCGAGGGTGACATTTTAAGGTCCTTTTTTGGAGGCTCTGTAGATTTCGGCTTCAAAGAATCCGCCACATTTGCCTTGAATGACGATATCGACATTCAGTTCATCTCCCCTGTAAAACTTTCCCCAATCTTTCCAAACCGACCCTTGGATTACCTTTCTTTAAGGTCTCAGCCTTACATTTCGGTGAAGTCACAGATCCCGAGACAAATCGAATACTTCATTGACCTGTCGGACAAGATTCGAAAGTTCATTTCATTGGCAGTTGATCAAGAAGTACAGATGCAGTCATTTACATTTATGAAGGAACACTCAGGCCAAGCTGTGCCCGTTAGGATGTATCTTGAAACGGGGGCTTCCCGTAAGGCCCAGTACGAGCCAGAAATTCTGAAAGTCCTGTTTACTCTCTCTGATATAGAAAACGACTTTGCAAAAATGATGCGTCACTGGATAGAACGATTTGAGCCGAGGAAAGTGGGACATGCCTTAAATCTTTACTTTGCAGGTAAATGGAAAGAAACTTCCTTCCTGGACGTTAACTTCATCTTTCTTGCGCAGGCAATTGAGGTCTTACACAGACAGACGTTTCCATCCAGTAAACCGATGGACAAAAAGGAATACCGAAAAATCGCAGACGAGTTCATTGATTCGTTCTCGGAAACCATCCCAGATCTAATCAAGAACAATATTTATCAGGCTAATCGAGTGTCCTTGCGAGACCGGGTGGAAGAAATGGCGATGCCGTTCGAAAACTGGTTCAGAGACAATGAGTCCAGTAAGGATTTCGCAGTGAAGGTTTCGGAGACACGAAACCACTTGACACATTATTCCAGAGAACTCGTTAACGAGCAGGGAATGGGTGAACCCTTGCATAACCTGTACACAAAACTCGAAATTCTTCTATTGTTACACATCCTCGAATTCATTGGATTCAGCAGAGAACAAATCACCACAGTGACAGAAAGATCAAAACGCCTTACTGAAGGACTCGATACGTCCTCTTAGGCAACTACATTGGTGAAGTCTGAGCTTGCCCCCCCAATGAAAACTGCGCCACAAGCAAAGGTGTATAATGGAGAGAACCACTAAGCCAGTGGAGGGACAACCCGATAGTCAGGAAACGGCGGAGACACACGACGACTTGCATCGCAAACAGCCGTCGCCCAAAAACCTGCTCGACCGCTTGCACAAGCATAAGGCCGGCGTCTTAAGCCTTCATGTATGACTTCCGCATCCCCTTCGACAACATCCTCGCCGAACGCGATGTGCGCATGATCATGGTCCAATAGAAAGTCTCCGGCTGCTTCCGCACTTTAGACGGCGCCCTTACTTTCTGTGCGCTACGTTCCTGCATCTCAACTGCGCGTAAACATGGCCTCAACGCCATCGATGCCATCTACAACGCCTTTCTTGACCAACCATTCATCCCTGGTACCTCTCAGGCTTAGTAGCTACCTAAAAACCAAAAACCAACGACAAAAAACTGCTGTTGGAAGCCTTGACGCACCGGACAGGGAACTGTATTCTGCAGTTGGTTGTCGTGCTTATGGCGCCTTCTGCGGGGAGAGTAGCATGGCTGGCCTGTCGAAGACGATGCTCACTGCGGTGAAATGGGTCGCAAAGCGGATTCTGCTGGCGTGGGAGCGTCTGGAGTCAGGGGTCAGTCTTGATTTGACTTCCAGCGCCTTCATAGAGAACCCATACCGCACCTACGAACAGCTGCGCCGGAAGGACCCCGTCCACCGCATGCGCTTAATCGAGGCCTGGGCGTTGACCCGGTACGAAGATGTGCAGGACGTACTGGTCGACCACAGGCGCTTTACGAATGCAGAGCGCAACTACGACTATATGCAGTATCGAACGTTTCTGGATCTGGACCCGCCCGATCATACCAGGTTGCGGGGGCTCGTTTCCAAAGCCTTTACCCCGCGCGCCGTAAGGGAGCTTGGGCCGCGCATTCAGGAGCTTGTCGACGAACTCCTGGACGCGGTCGCCGGCAAAGACCGCATAGATCTGATCAGCGACTTTGCATTCCCGCTGCCAGTTATTGTCATCGCCGAGATGCTGGGCGTTCCAGCAGAAGATCGCGCGCGTTTCCGGGTGTGGTCCGACGACATTGCGATCTCGGTCGTTCCATTACTCGACAGCGAACAGATAGCTCGGGTCCAACAGGCGACCGAAGAGCTCTTCGCCTATTTCGAGGGTATCATCGAGCAGCGGCGGCAGGCGCCCCAGAATGACATGATCAGCGCACTGCTGGCCGCTGAAGAAGAGGGGGACAGACTGACGCACGAGGAGCTGCTGTCAACACTCATGCTGCTGCTGGTCGCAGGCAACGAGACAACGCGCAATCTGATCGGCAACGGCATGCTGGCCCTGCTCAAAAGTCCGGTGCAGTTGCAACGACTCAGGGACCATCCCGACCTGCTGGATTCGGCCATCGACGAGTTGCTCAGGTTTGACAGCCCCGTACAGATCAACTCGCGCAACGCCATCGGCGACGTGGAGATCGGGGGCAAACGCATTGCAGCGGGGCAGCGGATTCTGGCGATGGTCGGGGCTGCAAATCGAGACCCGGAAGTTTTCGCCAACCCCGGCGAACTGGATATCGGGCGCGACGAAACCAGCCACCTCTCCTTCGGGCGCGGCATTCACTACTGCCTCGGCTCTCCGCTTGCGATCCTGGAAGGACGGATAGCCTTCACCAGCCTGCTGGCGCGGTTCTCTTCAATACGGCTGGCCTCTGAACCTGTGTTCAAAGACCAGATTGTGCTGCGGGGCGTCGAAGAGCTGTGGGTCGAGGTCGAACACTGAATATGCGGGGTATCAGGCTCCGTTGACACTTGGAGAATCCTGTTCACAACCGGTCTTGCATACTGCGCCCGTCGGCAGAATTGGGATGCCGGATTGCTCCTGATTCCACCCGCAGCCACCGGAGCGTCGAAAACGCAGTCCGCTGGGTCCTGAACGCCTCCTGAAAATCCCCTCCCGATAAGATGCGTATGCCCTGGGCGGCCCTTGTCGTTGCCCCGGCGGGCGCATCTGTCTACACTTGGGCACGTTGACGTTTGTCTGAATAGCGGTCTCCGGGAGCAAAGCGCGGCAGATCCGCAGTCACCCAAAGAATACCCGGTACACCCTTGGTGTTCGCCGTGTCCCTCCTTGGACAAAAGCTGTTCTCCACGGCCATTCTTGTCACCCACTACGGTACTGCTTCACATTTTCCTACCCTCCGCTTCAAACCAGACTTGCACCTCTACTTCAATACCTGTCGACCGTTGTTTCGTTTCGAAACATTCGATTCCCTCAGCTTCTCAATAACAGCAGGGATCTGGACAGTTGGAAACCATCCATTTGAATCGCGAATTTCAGGAATGTCAGAGGTATCAATATGCTCGTCAGGCATTTCTTCTAACCTCTTGAGCATGGCGCGTTGCTGCTCTGTTAGTTCAATACCTCTCTTCTTCATACCACTTCCTTTCGTGAGGAGTCGCTTTGCGAGCACTAATGATACGGCCTCTTTCGCCCTCAGTTTCGGGTAAAGTATGAACTACGACTAAGAAAACTGATCCTACCTTTCGCCATTTCGTGGTCTAACGATTGGGGCCAACCATAGTAATGCGCTAACGCCGAAGCAACAATCGTTCGGTGGCCAAACGGTTCATGCTGACGCCGGCTTCAGCGGCGTCCATTGCCAGGGCACGGTGGGTCTCAGGAGGGATACGAAGGGTTATGGTCCCTCGGTAGCGGCGTGTAGATAGTGGCTCAGGGATCGGGGCGCTATCATCGTCTAACGCCTTCACGGCGAAAGCGACCAGCTCCCGAATGCCTGAGAACGCCTTCTCCGGGGTGTCGTCAAGGTGGCTAAGCAACCCAAACTCCGCACATAGACCCACGAACATCCCATCCTCATCGGACCAGATAACGCGATAGGTATAGCGGTCATGGCGATTCATTGTGACTCCTCCACGAATCTGTCAATTGCCTTGAGCGCTTGGCGTACCTGATAGGGCTTGGCCATACCCCCTATGCGCTGGATATTGACCAGCGGCTCGCCCTGCCAAGGCGTTCTATAGAACAGGTGGCTGCCGCTCTGTCGCGGCTGGCCGAAGTAACGGTCACAGACCTTGCGGAGATCGTCAAACCGTACATTTCGGGGGTCCCGCCTGATCTTGGCTAGGGTCTTGTCCACACCCACATGATAGCAGTATTGCAATCAAATATTAAGCGACCGGAGACGAGTCAGTCAAAAACGGCAGTGTTAAGATTTGCGTGAAAATTGGTGAAGGGGTGCATCCTGGCCCTAGCCCCGGACAAGGCAAAAACGCCGGGGAGAAGCGCCACCGGCTACTCCATTGACAGCACGCGACCAGGACCGTATGGGGAGCCCGGCTATATGGCGACAAAGGCAGGCGTCGGTCATGGTCAGCTTCTTTGCGTAGACAAACATAAAACCGGCCAAGATCGGGCATAGTAGCCCAGCGGCGCTTGGAACGGCTGGATCGTTCGCTGACGGCAGCAGGAACCGTTCCTCTGGCATCGATCGGTGTAAGAACGGCGAACTCGGGCGCGCGGGTGTACGACAACTACCCCTGGCATCCGGCGGACAACGCGACGAACAGGCGCTGAACTCCCCAAATGTCGCAGTCGATGGGCCATCCGTCCGTGCGTAACAGGCATGGATTAGGCAAAGATCAGGCAAGGAGGAACCGCCCTCAGCGCCTCGCGAATGATCGGGTGCCGTTTCGTGCCCCTCCTTTCAATTCCAGGAACGCAAAAGCGGGGAATCAGGCCGTCAAGCCCGATCCCCCGCTGCTCTCTGTACAGAGCCGCCCGCATTCGCCTAAATGCACCTTATTTTCCCCATTTCGTGGTCCAACGATTGGGGCTCACCAAACTCCTCTCAATGTTGCTCGCTCCTTCTTCAGAATTCCTTCCAACAAATTCAACCGCCCCAAACTGTAGTTCTCAAGGGGACTGATATACATAATGCAACGAGCCGGAATAATCAGCGCCGGCTCTTGAAGTTCTGAGAAGTGACGATTGTGCCCGAGAAGAGCAGAGCCGGAATCCAGCAGCAGACGGGCTCCACGATGGGTTCGATGAAGTAGAGCACAACAAGGTCGTCGGGAAGGAATACCCCCGCGAGGACGATGAGAATCGAAGCTGCCAAGACACACCAAGCGATGGTTTCCCGTCTCATCAATTCTTTCCTTCTACCCCAGGCTCGGTGACTTGCTCCATTATACACCTTAGCTTGTGGTCCAGCTTTTGGGGCCAAGCTCACCCATACACCCACGACACCGCTAAATCTCCAGAAACTGATTCCTAACTCCGTACGCCACGGTCTTCTTAATCCAGGCCGGTTAAACCTATATCCCACGCCAATAACACTAAGCCGTCGCGTGCCGTGACGGCTCGACCCGCGTTACCCCAACCCATCCCGCCGTGCTACAATCCCGCAACTCGCCACACACTAAAGGGATTCCCATGACAACAAAATGCATGGTTCTAGTGGGCGCACTCACCACCACCCTCTTGCTCGCCGCCTGCAACCCAATACCACCGGAACCAAGTCCGGCAACGAGCCCTCCTGCACCTACCCTCACCTCCGAACCCATGCAAGCCAACCTCTACGATTTCGCGTTCGCTTTTTCAGTTATCTTTGACGAAGACATCGAACCCGAAGCCTACGTAGAAATTATCTCTAAGATTGACGACTGCGCCAGAGCCATGGCCGGCGACGACATATATGCCCTCCACACGCCCGGCCGGGAAGCTGCAGTACAGTGGGTGACGATCATGCTCTTGACCATCAATATGCATTCTGATCTATTCGAAGAAATCAAACCCAATACCCCCAATTTCTACAATCGTCTCATACAGTTACACGAATCCTGTATGGAAGACAAGGAGTAAATTCAACACCGGCCGACTGCAACCGCCACGACCAATTCCCACAAAACAAGAGCCGTCACGGAACATGACTGCACCCACCACCAATTTGCAGCACCATCCGCCGCATGGTTAGCTCCCGCCATCATTGCGCGGACCTGCTGAGCGATATAGGGCGCAAATCCACCACATGCCGCTGGCCAATGCCTTCTGCCGCTACCGCGAGCTGGCGGTTGAAATTTTTCTGTAAGTTACTCCTTTATCGTACAGAGGGGCAGCGGGTGTTCGCGAAGAGGGGTTCGAGGGGCTGGTGGAGGTCAGGAAGTAGGGGTCTAGGGGGTGGCGAGTGCGTTGGCGATTCGGGTGCGAGAGCACTTAGTGCTCTGTTCAGAGTCGTCCCCCATTCGCCTAGACGCACCTTATTTTTCCCATCTCGTGGTCCAACGATTGGGGCTCACCATAGGGCTGACCAACTGCATACTACAGCAGATTTCGATTCGCGGTCAGAACGGATAGGCCCGGAGCGTTGAAGTCACCATCATGCGTGACCAGTGTCAGCCCATTACTCTTGCACAGCTCCGCAATCACCTGGTCATTGAAGTCAGCAGCGCCAGCGGCAAAATCGTTGAGCAAGTCTGACATGTCCAATGCTGCAAAACCGCTTTCGATTCGTGAAGAATGCTTCAAAATGCGATCGACGTTGAAGGCAATATCCTGCGCCACGGATTTGAAAGAGAGGCTGTTGCGGAACTGTTTGAAATTGCTACCGGGCGCGAAAAGATTCTGCTGGAGCCTGGCATAGCGGTTGATGAACTCTGAAACGATGAGAACGTCAACGTATATCCTGCTCTGCGCGCTCAGAATTCGCCTGTACGCGTTTGAGTATGTCCTAATGTAGCTTGGAGGGCGGGGCTGATGTGGACCGTACAGAAACAACCAGATATTGGCATCCAGAAACAGATCGTCTTTGACGCTGAAGGGGTAACGACTGACCTCCTGGACCGCGCTATGCGCCATCCTGCTCGTCCTCCAGCGTCTCTCGAACCACCTGCTCGAACCTCTGAGGATCTTTGAAATACAGCTTGGCCGTCTCTACAACTCGTTTTAACAGCGCAGCGTCTTCCGGCGCCATCTCCTCAACCTTCAACAGACATCGGATCTGTTCCTCGCTGAAAGGCCCATACAATTGGCCGATCGCGGCGTTCAAGAAAGCTGAGGTCAAAGTTGAGACGTTGTGAAACGAAAGTATGGCGCGGTGACCGGCGCCAATCACGGCGGCAAGGCGGTCATGCACCTTCTGTCCGTCTTCTGAGGCAACACAGAGAGGACTTCCCACCACCTCATAGACCGATATCTTCATCTCTCTTTTCACGATGGTACCCTCAGAATATCTCGTTGGGGTCCAGTTCCGAAGTCAGACTGTAGGAGTTCAGATCTGCCGTATTGATGCCTATGTACACCACCGTGCCAGGAAACGGGTGCCCCAATCGTGCGGTCGAAACTCTTTCATCCTTAGTCTGCCAGAAGCCCGCATCCGAGACAATCTGAAGGCATCCACCGTTCAAGTCAATGAATTCGCGCAGCAGCTTCAGTCCCAACCCTCCCGGAATGGGGCCGCGTCTGGTCGTGTTGTTCTCCTCCGTGGCCCAGACAATGGCGTCCTCCGCTGCAAGATCAAGCCCCGCAAAATCCTGTATGTTCTGCCGCATGCCGACGCCCAGGTCCGCTACGGTGAAATTCAGTAGACCCTTGGAGGGAAACAACTGCCCGCAGCTGAATATCCCCAGCTGAGTGCGTGAATGCCACACAGCATTGCTGAAAATCTCAAAGATGCTCTCACGGAACTTCTTCAACAGGCCCGACGACATTTCAGGCATCTCGGAACGGTGTATAAACTGACTCTCTATATAACGAGCGAAGAAATGGTCGTCCCTATCGTCAAAACGCTGATAGGAAATCGTCGACCCCCAACGATCGGGGACCTTCGCACGCCCATAGTGACTGAGAAAGCCGTTTCTTGCTAAAATATCCCAGACTCTGGGCGCGATGTTCGTCAATTCGACGGTGTTCAGGTTCTGTCCCAAACTGTAGAGAATCGCGCCCAACGCGGCGCACATGTCGGCTTCAAACCAGGTAGCTGACGACATGTCAATTTCGATTCTCTCAAGAAAGCAGTCTTTGGTTCGTGCGTAGAGGCGCGCCAACGCGGCAAAACTTTGATAGTCGTGATGAACCTGTGGGAGTGGGAATCGCAACACGAAACCTCCACATCCATCATGGCCCTGGCAAAGATCTCTCACTTCCTGACCGCAACGCTACACCGGCCCGGAGTGCAAATCGAATCTTCGATATGACTGTGCAAGTTCGCTTCTGAAGTCGTCGCCCACCGAAAAGCAATAACCGAACTGCCAAAATGCCACAACTGATCGGCTATGTCAATGTCATTATCGAATCGTCTCCTTGATTCGATAAGTGGCGGGGGCCCCATACCGGACCGCGAGCTAAGGTTCTTATTAAATAGATTACGAAGGGGTTTGCATAACAGATTCTTGGCTCGGATATCGTGCACGAACCCAAGACCCAGGCCCAACCGGATGTTCGCGCCCTTTCGACCCCCGCGGGACTGCACTGATGCCTCAATTGTCTCACGCAGGCTGAAGAAAAGTCTATGCTCTGGTGACCTGCCCCCGATGTTTGCACCACCCGTTATGTTTGTCCGACAAGCAGCAAAGAAGGGTCGGCAGGCAAGGGGGCCTCAGGCGCCGACGGCAGGTCACGGCCGCCCTGAAAGGCGGCAGCCAGCTACGCAAGCCGGCGATATGTCGTGTTCTGGGTGACGTACAGCCAATGGAGGTCGGCTCCGGCTGAGATCCTGGGCCTGGGGGCGATCGCACGACCGCTCTTCCGGCGGTGCCCAGCTGCAGCTCCGGTCTGGGCGCCGCCCGGGTCTGGACTCTTCCACCCGGGCGCCTTCCTGGCGGGCGATCGGCCAAAAGGCGCCCAAGGCTGTTTTCCGGTCCGTTTTTCTGGCGGCGGTCGAGGGCAAAAGGGGGCGAAAAGGGCGAACTCGGGCGAACGTCTTTCGGCCCCTGACGAGAGTACGTTGGCCGGTCCAGGCGGTCGATAGGGGCGGGTGTCGGCGGCCGGCGCTGCCCCGTAGTGGCTCTGAGCGCCCCAGGCGCGCTAAGCGCCTGTTCAGGGCTACAATCCCCCTCGATTTCACCAACGCACCGTTGACCAGTACGCCCGTTCTTCCTCAAGAATTGCGTGCAAAATCTCGCCCATTGCCCGGTGCTTTTGTTCCCACAGTTCCAGGAACGCCCACGCTATGCACCTGTCCAGATCGCGTAGCTCACTTGCGATCTCTCTCAATGCCTTTGCGCCTGTGCAGACGCGCAAAACCGGCAACTTGTGGCTCGGCCCCCGTGATACCACCATCGACACCCGAACGTCCGCGCCGGTGTCGGTATGTCCGATCGCAACCGCCAACGTTGCGATCTCTTGCTCCTCGGCGCGTATCCAGTAGCTGTCCGGAATGTCCACCTGTTCGCCGGTATCGATTGCACGCGCCACAAGCGGCCGCAACTGCTCGACTACCGCATCGTCCACGTCGACCCGCCGACTGATGGTCTCATGGCCGCTTTCCGCCGTGATATGCCGCAGCCGGTCAGCCATGCCCTCACCGCGCCCGTCCGCATACTCTTTCGCGCGCATTCTGTCTGTCTCCCTTGTGTGTTCAGCCCGCCGGACCGCACACGGCGCCGCGTCGTGCAAATGGTAGAACTCCCGGAAGTGGGAGAAAGTTTGACCTGCCCCCGATGTTTGTACCACCCGATATGTTAGTCCGACAAGCGCGGGGACAGGTCACAGGCGCAAGTCTCACCATACACTTCGTGCTCTGTTCAGAGCCGGCCGCATTCGCCTAAATGCGCCTTATTTTTCCCATTTCGTGGTCTAACGATTGGTGACAACCATTTGGGGTGAGTCATGTGAATCCGTTACGGCACGTGGCGGCCTCTTGGCTGGATTGGAGCGAGGTCTGCGTGATGCAGATAGAGACCCTTCATACAACACGTCTGCAATTCCATGTATAATACAGGCCTGGAAACGGTTGAGAACTCCTGAATATTTGGCGGGGCTTGTTAGTCGGACAGGAGGTTTGCTCATGGCATATTCGGTGCGGGAAGAACGGCAGAGTCTCGCTACCATCCTGCGAGACAAACTGGACGAGTCTGAACGCGCGATTCTCCAGTTGCGTCGAGATAATGCTGAATCTTTCCTGATGCTCCTGGACAGCATAGAAGAATGCTTTTCCCAGCTGGAGTCGAGTGGCTTGGACCTTCGACCGGAGCAGAGCAGATGGTTAAATTTGCAGGGAAAGTTACGAGGCGATGCGGGGCGCATTGTGCGAGTTCTTGACAATGCTGGCGGTTTGAGGCAATTGCGAAAACGCAATTCTCCGGCACAAGGAATGTGGTGGCGACTCGACGAGGTGGTGGCGGCCAACCGCCGCAATCTCATTCGGAAGTTTGGCATGACCTTCGGAACCGTAGCGTTGTTCGTGGCGATGGTTTGGGCCCTGTTCGAATTCATTCCCGTCGATGCCAATACCGTCATAGCGTCCGAAGCGATTACGTCGGTACGACAACTGACGCTTGAGGAGAATTGGAGCGACGCGTTGGCAGTCATCGAAGAGGCCAAATTTGAACTAACCCAGCCGGACGCCGAACTGTTGATTTGGGAGGCAGTGGTCCGGGACATACTAGGGCAGGGTGAGATTGTTGACGACACACTGGCAGAGGCGATTGCACTCATCGATCCCGATCAGAAACCGGCTTACTGGTGGACCTTGGGTTCTGCCTATCTGACGGTTGGTGATCTTGAGAAGGCGCGAAAAATCGGCGAGGATGCGATCCGCCTATACCCTCTTGACCCACAAGGATATTATGTGCTCGGCACTGTGTCGGAAATGGAGGGAGACACAGGCGCCGCAATTGAACTCTTTGAGAAAACGTTCGAACTCGCCATAGAAAGCAACACAGAATTGGCAGTTGTTGCCCGCGTGCGCATGGGAACCTTGTTACAGCGGCCTGTCAACATGTTTCCCGCTGTTGAGAACCAGCCAGCCAATGAGAGCGGCAGCGATGGAGATTGAGTCCACG
The DNA here is from genome assembly GCA_026707745.1 of Chloroflexota bacterium. GTDB lineage: Bacteria > Chloroflexota > Anaerolineae > Aggregatilineales > Phototrophicaceae > UBA6055. Next base: position 2,069 of record JAPOWG010000060.1, on the reverse strand, counting down.
GGAGGGTGCGAGGTCTCAAGCGGGGGGATTCAGCCGTCACCGCAAGTGGCGGCTCTTGTGAAGTGGGCCCCAAAACTGGACCACAAGCCATGGTGCATAGTGGAGCAATTCACCTAGCCTGTGAAGGGGCAGAGGGATGGTCAAGAAACGGTGGCGGCGACACACACCGCAGATCGCAAGCTCCGTGTGGCGCTGAGAACACTTGAAGCCAGTAAAACGATTGGCCAGTCTCTCAGCGAACGAACGCTCGAAGAAATACGCTTCGCGCCCCAATGACGGTAGCCCGCCCGCCGCCGGTCAGAGGTGGCTGCGTTCGTCTGAATGCACTCTGCCATCCCGATTTCGTGGTCCCGGCAGCGGGGCCAACCCCACGCTAAGGATGACAAGATATGGCGTCATACCCGAGCAGGAAATCGTACGCGCCAAAGTAGAGGCGGGAGTTCCCGGTGATGCCAGGAATCCTGCCGGAGAGCGTTAGAGTGTTGTCCGTGGGTGAGAACTCAAGAGACGCGTCGGAAATCGCCATCGAGGAGTATCCTTCTGCGTCGCTCTCCCATACGTTCGCTTGCAACTGCCCCGCCACTTCAGTGATCGAGATAACCTTGTCTCTGCTGGCGTCCGTGGTAAACACAAAGTGCGTGGCTTCCAGTTCGTAACTGTAGTGATCGTCCTCTTCACCTATAACGACAGAAGCAGACCAGGAGTATTCCAGCACATCCTTTTGCACCCCGCTTCTGTCGAATGTCAGTTCCGCTGGCAACTCGGCAAGCTCGAATGTTACGGTGAGCGTCTCTCCTTCCAGAGACGAGGAGACGCTGACAAGATCGATATGTCCAGGCAGCGATTCAGATTCTTCACCAACCACTTTCTGGCCTGGCAGGATGAATCCCTCAGGCTGCTCACATTGCGGCGGACTCATGGGGAATCCGACAGAGGAACCATGCGCAGAGGCCATGCTAAGGAACTCTTCTCGGAACTCTTCGAGCTCGGCAACTCGTTCCTCCAGCGCCGCATGGCTCTCCTCCAGGGCATCGTGTCTCTGTGTCAGATTGTTCAGAGCAGTCATCAGACCTTCGAGTGTGACCATCCCCCCTGCGTTTAGCTGTGACACGCTCAGAGCGAGCAGAGCTAAGACGAGCAATGACACTGCGATTCGTTTGTGTCTCATATCAATCTCCTTTCTCTGTTGTCTGATAGACGAGCCGCGGTTGCGGCAGTCGATCAAAGAAGAGAATTATCGCGCAAGCAGCTTCCGCTTGGTTGGGGCGCGGCAAGTTGACCATCTTATGCAGGCCAACCATGCCATCGGACTGCGATATGTGGTACTGGCTCGGTGAACTGCTCCACTATACACCTTAGCTTCTGGTCCAGTTCTTTGGGCCAAGTTCGCTCATAAGGGCTGACATACGATATTCAGGTCGAGACATCGTTTCTTACCCCTCTGAGATGGTTCCTCGGCGGCAGTGGCCGGTACGAGCGGGCCGGTCTGCATCAAGACTTAAACTTTCAAGTGTACAGCATCGATATGTTCTCAGTGTGTCATTTCTGTTCTTTTCTATGCCAATGTCGTGTCAGTCTTACGACAGACCGTTTCTACCCCGGCGGAACGGGGACGCGGCAGGCCTCGAACCCTGTCCTGTATGCGGTCAGCGCAAGCGGTCCTGTCGCGAGGTTGCTGCACGACGCGCGGCATGGCGGTTCAGCGTCGCCACAGGGGCGCACGCGTTGTGTGTGCGTCCTGGACGAAACGTGCCGCCGGCCGGCGCGTTGACCTGTTCCGCGCGTTTTGATGCGTCAGGTACCCCTTTGGCAACTCGCTACGAGAAATCGGTTTTCAATAGGGTGATTGACCTAAGGGGTGTCCCGTTTCCCGTGACCACTTTGTGGGCAGGGGATTCGTTCGTAAACCGTCGCACATACACCTTAGCTCGTGGTCCAGTTTTTGGGGCCAAGCTCACGATTCTCAGTTTCGCCCAATCCCCCCCTCCCAGGATGGGGACCCGTCTACTGCAGAATGGTCGGTCAAACGGACGAGGCCCGTCCCGTCAATGTTGACCATATACAGATCC
>JAPOWG010000077.1 GCA_026707745.1 Chloroflexota bacterium | reverse complement strand
GGGCTGGACGAGAACAAGGCGCTTTACGAATGGGAATATGCCAAGCAGATGCTCTATACGCAGTTGCTGCGCGACAAGTTGAGCGATCTGCTGGCGGCAGCTGATACCTTGAGGCAAGCCGCCGACCGCCTGGGCGAAGAAGACGATGTCTTCTTCAGCGAACGTTTCTTGCTGGCGCGTCCACTGTTGGCGGCGCTTTTGAGTGATGAACCGGCCGTTCTGCTGATTGACGAGATCGACCGCGCCGATGCCGAGTTCGAAGCTTTCTTGCTGGAGATACTCAGCGATTTTCAGGTATCTATCCCGGAGTTGGGCACGGTCACAGCCCGGCACCACCCCAGTGTGGTCTTGACCAGCAATAACACGCGAGAGCTTTCCGAAGCGCTCAAACGACGCTGCCTCTACCTCTTCGTCGATTATCCCACCCACGAAGCGGAAATGAATATCGTCAAAATGAGGGTGCCGGAGATGGAGGATAAGCTGGCGCAGCAAACCGTGGAGGTAGTACAAGGATTGCGCCGGCTCGACCTGAAGAAGAATCCCAGCGTATCCGAAACAATCGACTGGGCGAAGGCGCTGGTTATGCTCAATGCCGATAGCATTGACGAAAAAACTCTGGAAACGACTTTGACCGTCCTGCTCAAACACGAAAGCGATGTACAGAAAGCGCGCCGCCAGATCATGCGCACCCAGAACGACGAATCGTATCGGCGGACGCGCCGCCGATCGGAGTGGGATTAGGCGGGAAAATGCGACACTAGCGACGCTTGCGCTTTGACAGATGAAACGCCGTCGGACTGGCATTCGGATGCAAATCGGGTAAACTTACGCCACATTCTCGAATTCAGAGCAACACAATCATGTCCCTGTCTGACGCATCCTTATCCAACCCCCAGGCGCTCGCGAAATCGATATTTCGCCTGCCGCTATATTTGTATCAGCTTGGCTGGGGTCCTGCTTTGAAGTGGATTCCCCTGCTGATATTGACCACCGAAGGGCGCAGAAGCGGACAGGCGCGTCATGTCGTGGTCGAGTATCGGCGGCATGGCAGCAAATTCTACGTCGTCAGTGGCTGGGGCAAAAACACCGACTGGTACAAAAATGTCTTGCAGAACCAGCGTGTCACTATTCAGCTTGGCAGCGAAGTACTGGACGCCAAAGCGATACCAGTGGATAACCCGCCTGAAGCCTTAAGCGCCTTGTACATGTTCAGCCGTAACTCCTGGATCTATGAGTCCTTGTTCGCGCGTATGACCTCGGCACATGCCGCCGACCTGAGTACCCTGGCGGACGTAGTCGACGAGTTTACCGTCGTTCGGCTCGAACCCAGCGAAGAAACGCCGCAGTTGCCAACTGTGCAGCTTTTCAGCGAGCCGACGCGTCAACTGGCCACCATCATTGCCGTCGTGCTTGGCATTTGGCTCTTGGTCTCGCTGGCGCGACCCGTGCTGCCGCGCGACGAGCGCAAACGCGGGGACAGCTAAGCACGTTGCCGGTCGGCTGTTCGGGGGGGGGGGGATCGAAAGGACGAGACCATGCAATTCCTAAAGACGCTCCTAAGTGGCGGCTCGCGCTCGGACGATCGCGGGATCTATTTTTACGTCCAGCCCAAAGCCTGCCAGGAAATCCTGCGCATACGCGTTGACCCCATGAACGACCTCTCGCGCTCCGACGAAGGGAACGGTTATTGGGTGCGCAAAGTGGCCAGCGGCCACCGCTGTCCCTTCCAGGCCGAGGTTGAAATCTACTTCGACAAGAACAAGCGCATGACCAGCAGCGAGGTCACCAACGGAAAGCTGGTCAGCGAGGAGGATTGGTTGGCTTGGCGGGGTGAGGACTAACCCCCATCCCCAGCCACCTCCGCCAGCGACGGTACGATAGCAACGGGTCAGCCAGTGGCGAAAGTGAGTGTCTACACCGCTCGATGGGTCGTCCGCGACCTATAGCCAAAGATGTTTCGATTACCGTAGACAACAGGGCAAATGCAATACCCATAGAATTCACCGCTCCCAACAGTCGCTTGGAACTTGACGTTTGTTCAAGATTTGCGTATTGTAAGAATACATTGAAGCACAAGGGATACTTTGAAGATGGATTTATCGAACGATGTGAAAGATCATGAACGCCGAATTTCCCGCATTGATGGTGTTCTGGAATCAGTTGCGACAAAAGAAGATCTGGCCAAGTTGGAAAACAGACTCAGTGAGACATTCCGCCAATCGCTCGAGCAAGTTCGCGACGAAATAAAAGAACTGCATGGCAAACAACATCGACTAACCGGCATCGGTATCGGATTAGCCTTCCTCATACCGATTGTGCTCAGTATGGCTTCGCTTTATATCGCCGCAACATCCTGACGACGAAAAAGTGTCATTCCAAATGCGCATTTGCGTACGACGATTGGTCGCGCGCCGCTTGTTATGTCTGATGTTATTTCAGGGCCGTCGGATTGGCTGGCTTGGCGGGGTGAGGACTAACCCCCATCCCCAGCCACCTCAGCCAGCGACGGCAAGCCGAAGGTGCTGCGAATCTTTCCCTCGATCAGGTCCGACAATTGTCGGTTGTTCTGCAGGAAGCCCTTGGCGTTCTCCCGCCCCTGCCCCAGCAACTCATCGGCGTAGCGATAAAACGCGCCGCGCTTCTCGATGATATCGAGCTCGGTGCCGATATCGATGATCTCCCCCGATTTGCTGATGCCCTGGTTGAACATGATGTCAAATTCACATTCTTTGAAGGGCGCGGCTACCTTATTCTTCTTGATTTTGACGCGAGTGCGGTTGCCGACGACATCGCCGCTGTGCTTGATCTGCTGGATACGGCGGATGTCGATGCGCACACTGGCGTAGAACTTCAGCGCGCGTCCGCCGGGCGTCGTTTCCGGACTGCCGAACATGACGCCGACTTTCTCGCGCAATTGATTGGTGAAGATCACGCAGACATTGGATTGCTTGATGGCGCCGGCCAGCTTGCGCAGCGCCTGGCTCATCAAGCGCGCTTGCAAGCCGAC
>JAPOWG010000008.1 GCA_026707745.1 Chloroflexota bacterium | reverse complement strand
AGCTGCGCCAAAGTCGGCAATACTGCCGCAGCGCCGAAGTTGGCGATCATCGTATCGTATTGCCTATGCGCGGCCAGAATCTCCGGATCGGTCAGCAGAGACCCTCGTCCCGAATGTCCACCACCGTAGCGCACGTAGTCGTAGGCGATTTCCTTCGATGTGTACCAAGCGGCGTACGAGAGGGCGGCTTCCTGGTTCTGGCTGAATTTCGATATGAAATTCGACCAGACGCCGGTCCAAACCCGAGGCGCATTATGCCCGATGTTGGAATCCCAGGGATGTACAGTGAAGTCCAAGGTATCCGCTGTGGTCGGCGACGCCGACGGATCGGTGAGCTCGACAGCGGCCGTATCCCATTGCAGGCAGATCACTGTTTGTTCTTGCCGTAGCGTTTCTATGCCCTCCGGATAGTTGTAGCCCATAGCGCCAGGCGAGACCAGTCCTTCGTCCATCCAGGATTTGACCAGCTCAAGCGCTGTCACCGCTTCCGGCGTGTTGTATTGGGGCAGGCTGTCGGCGTCGTATAGCGGCGCGCCCATGGAGGCAGCGAAATTGTAGAGAACAATGGGAGCGTTCGCCAGCAATAGGACCAGGGGCCAGGTTTGATCCATACCGTCATTGGCCAAGGCCATCTTCAGCTTGCGGCAGGCAGCTTCCAATTCATCAAAGCTCCAGCCTGCGAGTGGGTCAGGCGCTTCGACATCATATTTCTCGAGCATATCGGCGCGGTAGAACATCATCTGCCCGGAGACGTGCTGCGGCAGCGCCAGCAGTTCGTCATCCCAGGTCACCAAACCGATCGAGCGATCGGGGAAGTCGCCGATATCGTAGATATCAGAATTGATCAACTCGGAATTGTCGAAGAGATTGCTCATGGGCAGCCACCAGCCAGCGCCGGCGCCGGTCCAGAACGTGCCCAGGTGAATGGCGAGCACATCCCAAGCGTCGGACTCCGCCCGCATATTGGTCAACATCGTTTCGTTCCAAACATCGCGCCCGATAATATCGTAGCGGACCTGGACTTTGCCCTGCGTGTATGCTGTAAAGCGTTCCCCATTGCGGACATGGGCATTGATATCGGGACCGGCCATACTGGCGACGACCAGTTCAGTTTCATCGAGGCCGCCGCTGCTGGCTTTGGGCAGCAATTCCGGCGGGGGCTCGCGCAGAATCCGTTCATCCTGGGCGAAGACCGACGCGCCCGGCATATAACGGGACAACATCACCGTACCTAGGCCTGCGCCGCTCAGCCGCAGAAAATCTCGGCGGCTCAAGCCTCTTCTCAAATTTCTCATTCAAAACCGAAGGACAGCAATTTGCAATTCCGCCGATCTGGTTCCCGGCGCCGGCGACTCTGGAAAACTATGTCAATCTTTTCAGTGACGCCAAGGTGATCAACTCTGTGAAGAACTCACTGATAATCGCCGGAAGCACGCTGGTAGCAGTGGCGGTGCTGGGCATCCCTGCCGCCTATAGCATGGCGCGATTTCGCGTTGGCGGCTCAAAGATGATGCTGGTGATATTCACGGCGCGGCTGCTGCCTCCGGTTGCTTATATCATTCCGCTTTTCGCCATTGCGCGCGGCCTCAATCTCTACGACAAGCAAGGATCGTTGGTGGTCTTGTATACATTTTTTGCCTTGCCCTTGGCGATTTGGATGTTGGTCGGTTTCATCTCCACGATTCCGGATGAGATTGAAGACGCGGCGATGATCGATGGCGCCTCCCGCCTGCGCGTGATCTGGCATGTCGTTTTGCCCTTGATTCGCCCCGGATTGGCGTCGGTCACGATTTTTATGCTGCTGTCGTCATGGAACGAGTTCGCGCTGGCGGTCACGCTGACGGCGCGCCATGCGCGGACCTTACCCGTGACGATGTATACATTTGTTACCAATCAGAATATCGCCTGGGGAGAGCTGGCGGCAGCGGGCGTCCTTTCGGCGACACCGATTGTCATTGCCGGCTTGCTGGTGCAGAAGCACTTGGTCATGGGGCTCGTGTCAGGCGCCGGCAAGTAAAACTGGGTAGTGAAGGGAGGGTATCCATAAGCCAAGTAGGTTCAATCTTTTTGTCCTATGAAGTTAATTCGTAAAGGAGATACGAAAATGAAACGTACAGTAATTCTACTGTTGTTTGTCCTGCTTCTGTTGCTGCCCACGGCGCAAGCGCAAGATGTCACCATTTCTATCGGCTCTGAAACCGGTGTGCACGCGGATGCCCTGATCGCCAATGCCGACCGCTGTGCTATGGAAGTTGGCGTAAATTACGAGGCGCATCAACTGCCGCCCGGCGAATGGATCAACTCGATCCTGCCGACAGAAGCAGCCGTTCGCAGCGGCCTCTACGACATCGCCTATATTCCCATCAGCAAGATCCCGCAGTTCGTGGCCGCTGAATACCTGTTGCCTTTGGAAGACTTCGACATAGACGCGCTAAATCCCGATGACATTGCCTTCTTCAACTTGACCGAATACGAAGGTCAGCACTGGCTGGTGCCTTGGCTGAACGAATATCAAGGCATCCTCTATCGGACGGATTTGGTCAATGATCCGGATGAACAAGCGGCTTTCATGGAAGAGTATGGCTATGAGCTGGCTGCGCCCAGGAGCAGGCAGCAATACTACGACCAGGTTGCCTTCTTCCACCGTCCCGACGAAGGTCTCTACGGCAATATCGCCTACGGCTTGCGCGCCGGCTGGATCAACATCCTGCATGAAGCGCTGAATTTCATGCACGGCATCGAGATCGCCGATAACGACACGCTTGAGGTCAGCGTCAACACGCCTGCGGGCCATGCGGTCTTGGCCGACATGGAGATGCTCTACGGCATGGCCGATCCCGCATCCTTCACTGCCGGCTGGGTCGAGGGCAACGCCAACTTCACTGCCGGGCGCGACTTCAGTCTCGTCACCTGGAATAGCGTCTTGCTCTATGGCAACGATCCGGAAACCTCGACCGTGGCGGGCAATATCGGCTTCCAGCTTCTTCCCTTGCCGGATGACATGATTGAGGAACCGAAAGGCTTCCTGAGTCAGTGGGGTCCCGCCCTCTCCAGCACCTCCGAGAATCCCGAGAAAGCCTTTGAAATGCTGGTCTGCCTGACTAATACGGAAAGCGGCGTCCTCGGCGTCACCGAAACGACATTGGGCAATTCACCGGCGCGGATTTCGGTCTTGCAGGACGAACGCGCGCTGGCTCGCTTCCCGTGGCTGGGCGATATTGCCGCCGGTATCGTGGGATTGAACATTATCTCCACCCCAAGCATTCCGGAATGGGGTAGCATGGTGAGGGGCGATGTACTGCCGCGCAACCTGTCGACATTTATCTCTGGAGAATCGACTGTCGAAGAAACCGCCGCGACAATCGAGGCTGAAATCCTGCAAATCCTGCGCGACGGCGGGCATATCGAGGGATAAGTCAAAACAGATTCGTTGCCGAAACGTGGAAAGGCCGGTGGCAGCAGTCCATCGGCCTTTTCTGTTGCTACTGGCTCAGCAAGCTTTGCCCGAGGACGATGTCTTGCCAGTCTACCTTCGGACGAGAATGCGGCTTGAGGCAGATCATCTTGGACGCGGCGTTGAACCGATTCCGCGTGATTTGACGTCCGACATACTACTTGTACTGCCGAAATGCAGCCGATGCCGCAGACGAGACCGGGGAACTCACTCCAGTTCATGCGCTTGAAGCGCACTGCATGAGCGCCCATCCACCGCTCCCGGCTAGGCGTCGGGCACCTCTAGGCCGCAAGCGTCTGCGCCAGTGCCGCAAGCCCGGCGGCGCACGCTCCTGGCATATTAGGTTTTAGCCCGGCGCGAGGTTTTACACGCGGATAGGGCGTCGCGCCTTTTCAACTGACAATTCTGGACTACTTGAGATGCGTCTCCAGTGCGGAGGGTGACGACTAGAGTTGGTCACTTGGCCGATGTGTTAATTGCCTGAATAGTCCGGGGACCGTCTTTCGCTAAATGACGCCAAGCCTTCTTGCGCATCTTGACTGTGGGCGGCAAGCGCGCCGGCAAGAGCTTCCAGTGTAGAACCCGCCGCCCCCTGAAGCGCGCCATTGATGGCTTGCTTGGCAAATTGCACAGCTAAAGGCGCATTCGCCGCAATCTGCCGCGCCAGTTCATCCGCGCGACCGTCCAATTGATCGGGCGGCAAGACTTCGTTGACAAGCCCCCAATGTTCTGCTGTCGCAGCCGAAATACGTTGTGCGGAGAAAATCATCTGTTTGGCGCGTCCGGCGCCGATCAAAGCGGGCAAGCGATGGGTGCCTCCCCAACCGGGCACCGTCGCAATGGATACTTCGGGAAATCCAAGTTCTATCTCTGCGGCTGCCAGACGAATATCGGCGGCCAAAGCTAGTTCTAAACCGCCGCCCAAGGTGAAGCCGTTGAGAACAGCGATCACCGGTTGGCGGAGCGCCGAAATGCGATCAAATAAGCGATGGCCGTCACGTATCCAGCGTCGCCACATATCCAGGGGGGCAAGCGATGTCCAGGCATGGATATCGGCGCCGACGCAGAAGGCGCGTTCTCCGCTGGCACGGAGGACAACCACGCGCGCCTCAACACTGCGGTCAACTTGCTCGACATACTCACTTAACTCGACGAGCATATCGCGATCAATAGCATTGAGCTTCTCAGGACGATTCAACTGAATATGAGCGATATGCCCTTGGACAGAGAAATTGATCTTGCTCATGGCATGTTCGGTTTCTTCCGAAGCTTCAGTTGCATCGGCGCCGGTGAAAACAGTTGCGCGTCCATCACAGTAAGATTTGGGCTGACATGCAAGTCCATACCCGCTTGACAAAGCACATCCTCTTCCAGGCCTATGCCCGGCGCAATCTCTGTCACGGTAAGGCCTTGCGGCTCCAAACTGATGACACAGCGCTCAGTGATGTAAGTCACCTTCTGCCCAATTTCACGAGCGCGCAGGCCGCTGAAGGTGACTTCTTCTATATTGGGAACAAATTTCTTGAAGCGCCCTTCTTGCAGAATCCGAAGCTGCCCGTCGTCGACTGCGAGTTTGAGACCACCGGCGGTGAAAGCGCCACTGAACACAATATTTTTTGCCCCCGATGTTATATCGATGAAGCCGCCGATACCCGCGGTAACGTGGGGTTTGGACGCGAGCCGGGACACATTAACACTGCCCGCCGCGTCCACTTCCATAAATGATAGCAATGTGCGATCAAAACCAGCGCCCTGGAAGTAGGTGAATTGATCTGGCGAGGCGATAATGGCTTCGAGGTTGGAGGCGCAGCCAAACTGAAAATCCTGTAGGGGCAGCCCGCCGACCGCGCCCTGTTCTATCACCCATGTGACCGAACCATGCAGCCCTTCTTCCAGCAGAACATAAGGAACAAGCGCGGAAATACCAAAGCCGAGGTTAACTGTTTCGCCCTCCTTCAGTGTCATGGCAGCGCGCCTGGCGATGACTTTGGAGACGCCCCAGTCCACGTGAGGGAAACTGGTCATCGGGCGTGGCAACTCACCGCTGATCGCGGGTTCATACTGCGTTTGCGTGGTCTGCAATTGTTCCGGATCGAGAACGATGTAATCTATCAGCGTACTGGGTACGCGAATGGACTGCGGCGATAAACTGCCATGTGGAGCGATGCGCTTGACCTGCGCAATGACGATACCGCCGTTGTTCCGCGCGGCCAAAGCCTGGTCCAAGACTCCCAGATAGGCGCCTTCATGCTCCATCGACAAGTTGCCGGTTTCATCGGCGGTTGTCCCTCGAACGATGGCGACATCGACTGGAATTGACTTGTAGAAGAGCCATTCGTCGCCGGCGAACTCAACCCGTGTGACGATATCTTCCCCGGTAACGCTATTCATTTTTCCGCCACGATGCGCGGGATCAACGACTGTATCCCAACCGATCTTTGTCAGGATACCGGGGCGTTTTGCGGCGGCTTCTCGATGCATATGGAAAATAATGCCGCTGGGCAAGTTATAGGCTTCGACCTCATTGTTGTGAATCATTTGCCAGATTCGCGGCGACTCCCGCGAAGACGGTCCGCTTGGATATGAACCGGCTATGACACGCTTGAGCAGGCCCTTCTTGGCAATGTGATCGATGCCATTAATGCCGTACATATCTCCGGCCGCGATAGGATGGATGGTCGTGATGTTACGCGGCGCGCCTGTTTTATCGAAGCGCTGGCCGATTGCCCTTAGAGTTGCGTCCGGGCAGCCTAAGCCGCTTGATGAACTGACTGAAACGATGGCATGATCCGGAATCATTTCAGCGGCAGCCGCGAGTGAGGCGAGTTTATTCTTTGGCATCAGCCGTCCTAGTTAAGTAAAACTTCGAGGTCGTCGAATCAGCCGGATTTACCTGAAATATAATAGGTGAATACATCGCGGCTGTCAAAAGGACGAACGGATAAGTCGGTCGCAGTGGCGCCGTATCCGTCATCGGCAATCAGCAGCCGTAATTGAGAGGCTCTGCAGCGGCTGGTCGCGTCCGCGTCATGTATTCTGCACTATAATCGATTTATGCCAATTGAATAGGCAACCTGGCTCCATGGCCTTGCTTGGCAATTTCGAACCTGGCCTGCCGGGGTCTAAAAACATTAGTGGGGGCATATGATTCAAAACAAACGGAGTCTTAACGAGCGTATCCACTGCGCCTTTGCTTTTGCTAGCAAGCAACTACGACACTTGCTCTCCGCCCATCCCGATTACTTCCCCATGTATACGCGGAATGGCAAATGGAAGCATGGTGGCGAAGCTTGGACCAACTGGTGTGAAGGCTTTCTTGGCGGGCAATTGTGGCTGATGTACACCTACACAAAAGAAGCATGGTGGCGAGATCAAGCCATACATTATTCGCGCCTGATTGAACATCGCAAGACGGACAAGACAGTTCATGATCTGGGATTTTTGTTTTGGTCGACCTGGAAGCGTTGGTACGATCATTCGCCGGAGTCCTTCATCAACGATGTGATCGTTGAGGCTGGGCGTACTGCCGGTTCGCGTTTTCGTGCAAGAGGGCAATATCTGCCCTCTTTTGTATCTGGCGAGAGTCTCTTCATCGATATCATGATGAATGTGGGCATCATTTTCTACGCTGCCCGGCAGAGCGGCGATATGACCTTATGGGAAAACGCGGCGAGGCACTGTCATACGACGCGCCGCTATCTGATCCGCGGCGACGGCAGCAGCGCGCACGAAGGGCTCTTTGATAGGGAAACAGGCGAGTTCACCCGCCAGACGACCCATCAAGGTTGGCGGGGCGATTCGTCCTGGGCGCGTGGCTTAACCTGGGCAATCTACGGTTTCGGCACCGTCTTTCGCTTTACTGGCGACAGCCGCTTCCTGCGGACGGCCGAAGATTGTGCCGCATTTTACATTGAACGCAGTCCCGCCCATGGGGTACCACCAAACGATTGGTCGGAGCCGGACCCAGCTCACCCCTACGAAAGTTCAGCCGCCGCGATTGCCGCCAGCGCTTTCTTGCAGTTAGCCGATCTGACCACCGACGCTGTTCGCGGGCGCATGTATCGGGGTTATGCGCTTACAATTCTGGATACGCTTTTGCAGTCAAACTTTCTCGCAATCGACACGCCCAATTGGGAAGGCATCTTGAAGCGCGGGATATATCACCAGGACAAAGGCCTGGGCGTCAATGAAAGTGTCATGTGGGGCGAGTATTTCTTTCTGGAAGCGCTGCTTGACGCGCTGCATAGCTTGAGTGACAAGAAACCATCTGTATCGGCGCGGCCAGCCTGCTAGGCCGTTGCCTCAGCCCGCGTCGCGGCTTATGACATGCACGGCTTTCGCGCCGACCACGCGCGGCTCGGCTTGTAGCCCTAGCGCGTCAATGGTGACATGCCCTTTATCCCAGACCACCATGCCAGCTTCCAAACTCTCAAGGTGGACTTGGTTCTCCGCAACGTCCAGCGTCAAGGCCGAGGCCTCCGGACCATGAAAGGCGCCAACCCACAAGTCAGTCTCGGGGATGCCAATCAGCCACGCGGCATCCCTGCCGCTAGACAAGCGCGCCTTCCCCAGCTCAATCAGTCCCGAGCGGCTCTCAAGGGCGACGGGGGAGGCCAGCATGGGGCAGCCAAGCTTCGTTCCGCCCGCCCAACGGCGCTGGATCCGCCAGCGCATAAGATCGACATCAATACCAAGCGCGAGATCGTCCCGGCTATAAGCCAGGCGCCATTGCCGCGGGCTGGCGCCATCAAAAGTGCGCGCGTCCTCGAGCTCTTCGGTGAGTTGCCCGGCGGCGAAGGCTTGGTACAGGTCTTTGGGGCTGCCGCATCGACTTTTTGCCGCGACCTCAACGAAGAAGCCGTTGTGGACGTAGCCCTGGAAAAACGCGCCGGGATTAGCCAATTCCCAAAAGGTCTTGTCAGGTCCGCGATAATTGTACATCTCTAGCACCAGACAGCCGTTTCGCTCCGCAACGATGATGGGCGCCTCAAGCCCGAGCTTCGCGCGCGCCAGCGGACGAATCAGGATATAGACATCGCCGCATCCCACCACAATGGCTGAGCCTTCCGGAACGCTTGCTGGCAGGTCGCCCAGGCTTGCACCATCGATCCATATTTCGTCGACGTCTTCCGCGCTGCTCCAGATCAGGGCGGCTTTGGCGCTGGAACAGCGGGACCAGGCATCCAGTTCTCGAGAAGTGTACAAGCCGAATGCTCGCGAACCCGCGAGTACACCGCGAAAACTGCCTTCATCGCGGAAGACCTGATCATTGGATCGCGAAGGCGTGGTTCGGTAGTCGCCCAGCCACTTGTCATTGATCAAATAGCGGGAGAAAACCACGCCCGGGCTGGGCTTATTCTGTCTTGTGTACTGGATCGAGAAGACGTTCGATTGGTTGCTGATGAAGCGGTTCGATTGCGTCGCCAGCTCTTGCGTCGCCAGGCCGATGCTGAATTCAGAATCCAGGTAGCTGCTGATAACGACACCTGCTCCGGAATCGGAAGTTTCCCTCACTTGCAGCGGGATGGGGCGGTGCTTCCGCACTGTCTCAAGCCAGGCTGGGAGTACCCGTTCTTCTATCATCCGGGTGAATACGGAGGCTTCGGCCGCCGTTGCGCAAACCAACGCCGGATAATAGGCGCGGCAATGCGGCGGCGCAAGGCGGCCCGTTTCGGGATGCAGGCGCAGGGCGATGCTTAATCCGATTCGCGCTATGATCAGCCGCGCCAGCATGCTGGCTTGGGCCCGATCCGAAAACGCGACTATCTTGTGCAGCGCTTCGATACATACGAATGAGTATGTCGGACTGTTGTACTCATGCGGGATGCCGCTCTCATCGATGGCGCACAGCCACTTTCGAAGTTTCGCTATGCCGCGCTGGGTGTATTCCGGGAGGTTCAAGAGCTGGCCACCCAGTATGGAGTTGGAAATATCCTGCGCGACGATGTTTGAATAAACGGGAGAAACATCAATCCGGCGGATTTCGTCCAAGCCCAGGCGGATGCGCGCCCGCATCCGTTCAACGAGGTCGCTTGACAAGCAGTCCGCTCGACTCAGCAATAGCGGAATCAGGCGAATGAGCACAAATTGCACGGCATTCAAGTCCTCAACCGCTTCGTCTTCATGCTCCCACTTGAAGTTGCCGTAATGGGGCGAGCGCGTATCGGTATCCTGGCAACCCAGTACGGCATTGATAACCGCTTCAGCGCGTTTAATCTCGGCTGGCGAACCGCGCTCAACCAAGGCGACGGCATACTCGGCGGACATCCATGCACTGTGAAAGACGCCGTTATCGATGGTATTGGCGACCAGATGAACATCCGGGTCGTAGACGAGCGGAGCAGCATCGCTGGCTCGCGGGTAAATATCGGCAGGTTCCAGCATCATTTGCGGGCCTTTCGCGTAAAATGGGCGAGGTTATCTGTTCATCGACTACCCGATCGCTTCGAAACCGCGCAAGTCGAGCTCCTCGGCAAAATGGCAAGCCACCCAGCGATCATTTTCTATTTCACGGACCGCTGGTTCTTCATGTAGGCAACGGTCCTCGGCATAAGGACAGCGCGGATGAAAATAGCATCCGCTCGGGGGATTGCTCGGGTCGGCGACTTCACCCTCCAGACGTATGCGAACGCCCTTATGCCGTAGACGCGGATCCGGCTTTGGGACCGCCGACAGCAGCGCTTCGGTGTAGGGGTGCAGAGGATTTGTGAAAAGATCCTCGGTAGTAGCCAACTCGACGATCTTGCCGACATACATAACGGCGACGCGATGGCTGATATGTTCCACGACACTAAGGTCATGAGCGATGAACAGATAGGTCAGGTTTAGCTCTTCCTGTAGATCTTGCAAGAGATTCAATATCTGCGCTTGTACCGATACGTCCAGGGCGGAGACGGCTTCGTCAGCGACAATGAGCCGCGGATTCAAGGCCAGCGCGCGCGCAATGCCGATTCGCTGGCGTTCTCCACCGCTGAAAGCGTGCGGATAACGCCGGATGTATTCGGGTCTTAAACCGACCCGCCTCAATAGCGACGCCACTCGGTCTTCCAGTTCTGATCCGCTGGCGACACGGTTGACTTTGAGTGACTCGCCAACGATCTGCAGTATCGACAGGCGGGGATTCAACGAAGAAAACGGGTCCTGAAAGATCATTCGAATCTCGCGGCGGAACGGTCTCAGATCGCGGTTGTCCAATTCGGCTAAATCAATACGCTCTTGCTCTTCCGCCTTATACAGAATTTGACCTGATGTCGGTTCGTAAACGCGTACAATGCAGCGGCCCGTTGTCGTCTTGCCGCAGCCGGATTCTCCTACCAGGCTCAGGGTTTCCCCCTGGCGGATATGAAAGCTGACATCATTGACCGCTTTGACGAAACCGACCGTCCGACGAAAGGCTCCCCGTCGAATCGGAAACTGCATGTGGAGATTTCGAACCTCCAACAGGGGTTCGATGCTGCTGTCCCCCGGCATGACTTCAGATTCGCTGTTCAACTGAGCGCATCCTCCTTGGGCGGCGCTTCGTCCGCGGCGGAATAAAGCAGGCAGCGGACGCTATGGCTCTGACTGAGTTTATGACGAGGCGGGTCTATGCTGTTGCAGCGTTCAGCGATGAAATCGTCACAGCGCGGATGAAAAGGACAGCCATGCGGACGGGCAAATGGATGCGGAACTGTTCCCTTAATGGAATACAGCCTTCTATTCTCCCGACTGTCGTAGCGGGGAATTGACTGCAAAAGCGCGCGCGTATAAGGATGCTTGGCGTCATGGAAGATGGCATCGACATCGCCGCTTTCAACATCCCGCCCGAGATACATGACCACAACTTCGTCGGCGATTTCGGCTACCACCCCAAGGTCATGTGTGATGAAAAGCACAGCCATGCCGCTGTCCTGCTGCAGGTCGCGAATAAGGTCGAGTATATTCGCCTGGGTCGTGACGTCCAAAGCGGTTGTCGGTTCATCGGCAATCAGCAATTGCGGCTCGCAGGCCAGCGCAATGGCTATCATGGCGCGCTGCCGCATGCCGCCTGAAAGTTCAAAGGAATAAGCGTCAAGTTGTTCGCTTGGACGCGGGATGCCAACCAGATCGAGCATGGACACCGCTCGCTTGCGGGCTTCCTGTCTGCTGACCGGCAGGTGAAGCAGAATCGCTTCCATGATTTGACTGCCGATGGTATGCACCGGGCTCAGGGAAGACATGGGCTCTTGGAAGATCATGCTGATCTCGCCGCCGCGAATCTTGCGAATTTCGCGCCCTTTTGGGTTCATCCGCGCCAAGTCGATCGCTTCGCCATCTCGCTGCTGGAAGTTGATTTCTCCTGAGACGATCTGGCCTGGATTGGGCACGATCCGAAGAATTGAGCGCGCGGTAACCGATTTCCCGCAGCCTGATTCACCGACTACACACAGGGTCTCGCCGCGCTTTAGGGACAAGTTGACCCCATCAACGGCTTTCACCACGCCTTCATCGGTGAAAAAATGCGTCTTCAAATCCTTGACGTCAAGCAAGGTCTGACTATCGGTTTTCGCCGGGTCATCAAGTCTGGTATGGGTCGGCTGCATCTCTTAATCCGTCTCCCAAGAAATTCATCGCCAACACGGCAAGCACAACCGCCAAGCCCGGGAACAGCAGCCAGGGCGCCGTCGCAATGGAGCGCACATTTTGTGCCTCCTGCAGCAGCACGCCCCAACTGACCACCGGCGGCCGCAGCCCGATGCCCAGGAAACTCAGGGCGGTCTCGGCCAGGATCATGCCCGGAATCGCCAAGGTCACGGAAGCGATGATATGGCTGGTCATTGAGGGTACCATGTGGCGGAGGATGATCTGCATCTCGCGCACGCCATCCAAGCGCGCCGCGATAACGAAGTCCTCGGTTTTGAGCGACAAAAAACGGCCGCGCACCTCGCGGGCAAGGGTCGTCCAGCCGATCAAAGACAGGAGTACAGTGATTGCAAAATAAACGCGCACCGGCGGCCAGGTCAGCGGGATGGCGGCGGAAAGGCCCATCCAAAGCGGAATCGTCGGCAGCGAACGCAGAATCTCGATCGTGCGCTGAATCAAGTTATCGACAAGTCCCCCGTAATATCCGGATATTCCTCCCAGAATCACGCCCAGCAGCAGGCTCAATCCGACGCCGACCAGTCCTACCGACATCGACACCCTGGTGCCATATATCGTTCGGCTCAGCACATCGCGCCCCAGCCTGTCCGTGCCGATGAGGTGCACGGGGTCGCCAAACTGCGCTGCCCCGATCAGATGAACGTCAAGCGTGAACAATCCCCACAACTTGTATTGCTCGCCGCGAACGAACAAGCCTACCGGATAGATGACCGTCTCGTCCACGACGTAGGTGCGCTTGAATGATTCTTGATCTATCTGCACCTTGTGGCCATAGACATGGGGATAAAAGCGCCAGCCATTGTCCGTCCATTGGAAGAGCTTTACGCTCTGTGGCGGTAGAAAGGTGTGCTGCGCGCTATATGTCCCGGCTGAATACGGGGCGACGAACTCGGCAAATAGCGCCACTACATATAGCAGTATCGTGACCACGCCGGCAAGCATCGCCAGCCGGTGTTTGCGGAACTTCCACCAGATCAACTGCCATTGGTTCGCGATGACAATGCGCGTTTCGGCATGGACCTCAGCGGACGCGCTGGCGCCGTCGCTCGCGGTTGGAGGCATGGCGGCGGTCATTGGAGTTGTATCCTGGGGTCAATCCATGCCAGCAGAATATCGGACACCAGCGTACCAATGATGGTGAGAACACTGACCAGCAGGATAAGGCTGCCGGCGAGATACATGTCTTGCGACTGAAGTGAACGGTAGAGCAGGGGACCGGTGGTCTGCAGATTCAAGACGATCGATGTAATAGCCGACCCGGAAACCAAGGCCGGGAAGACCCATGCTACAGCGCTCACCAAGGGATTCAGCGCCACTCTAACCGGATATTTGAACAGCAGTTTCAACTCGGAAAGACCGCGCGCCCGAGCAGCGTCAACATAGAGCTTGGACAATTCATCGAGCAGGTTCGCGCGCATCACGCGAATCAGCGCTGCCGTGCCCGCCGTTCCCAGTATAACGACGGGCAGCCATATGTGGCTGAGCAGGTCGAGCACACGGTCAATTGACCAATCCGCGACTATGTATTCCGGCGAAAACAGACCGCCTACGCTCTGCCCGAAATACCGAAAGGCAATGTACATCAGCACCAGCGCAAGCAGGAAATTGGGAATCGCCAGACCAATGAAGCCGATGACTGTGACAACATAATCGCCAATGGTGTATTTCTTGACGGCCGAATAAATGCCGATGGGTATGGCTACAATCCAGATGAAGGCCAGCGTTAAAAGCGAAATGACCACGGTGAGGCCGAGTCGCTCCCAGATCAAGTCGCTGACATCCTTATCCCATTCGAATGATCTGCCGAAGTCGCCTTTGGTGACGATGCCGCTGATCCACTTCCAATACTGCACGTAGATTGGCTCATCCAAACCGTAGCGTTCGCGCAAAGCATCCACCTGTGCTTGGTCCACGGTCTCTTCGGCTTTGCTGATTAGAGACGCAAGGAAGTCGCCGGGGGGCAATTGGATCACCACGAAGGCGATGATAGAGACGATCAGCAGCGTCGGTATCAGATAAACAATGCGCCGCACAATGTACCAGAGCATAGATCAAGCCTTCGTCGACGACAGCACAAGTCTAATAACCTGCGTTTTGATAATCGGCGGCCGCGTTCGGTCCGTAACCCAATTCGCCTCGCCGCGCGCGGAAGTTGGCAAGGACATCCCGGTAACGAGGATCAGCAACAAAGTTGATTGTTTCTTCCGGATTTCGCGACAAGTCAAACAAGACTTCGGGCATCTCGCGCCCATAATATTGATACTTGAGATGATCGCGTTTGATCATCAGATTCTCATAACGATCGAAGTTTTCTTCATGTCCCAGATGCGTGCCACCGTATGCCGAGACGGTCTCGTTGTCCCAGTTTGCGCTGTTCCCGTTCAGTAACGATACCAAGCTGCGGCTGTCCAAGCCGTCAACCAGCGGCACATCGGTCAAATCACAAATCGTCGCGAATAGATCGCACAGGTTGACATTCTCTTCGACAACCCGTCCCGCGTTTGCGCCGCCAGGGGTACGGATGATTAAGGGCACCTTGACGCTGCCCTCGAAGAACTTGGTCTTCTCCCAGAGCGTATGCTCCCCCAGCATTTCGCCATGATCGCTGGTGTAGATGATGATCCAGTCATCCAGGTCTTGGCCGACATGTTCAAGCGCGGCGAGCACTCGGCCGTAATCTTCATCAATTCCCTCAACCATGCCGTAGTAGGCCGCTGTAGCCCGCCGGATTTCGCGCTCACTGACATCGACCCCCGGCTTGACCGCGCGGCTGCTGAGAAACGGGTGCTCAAAAGCGCTTTCATCTACGTATGGTTTGACGCGGTTCAGGTAGTAAGTGAATCTGTCACGCGTGGTAAGGAAGGGGACGTGCGGCCGTACGAAGCTCACCATCAGCATCAGCGGGCGTGTTGGTGTGGCGCGGTCGTAGTAGGGATCGGTGAAGAAATTCTCCACAAAGCGCAGGGTGCCATCCAGCGTGTAAGCGTCGTGCCCGTTGATTGGACCCCGCCCGATACCGGCGCGTTTGACCTCCTTCGCCTGCGTCCATTTATGCTCGGTCGCCAGTGGCAGGTCGCGCATCGCTTCGGGATTGCGCCCCTCGATGAAGTCATGTCGCACGCTCATACCGTCACCGATACGGCGCGTCCAACCCCCCATCTGATCGGTACCGTTATGATGAAGTTTGCCGCAGGCCACAGTGGCATAGCCATATTGAGACAGTCGCCGCGCAAAGGTCATGTGACCCGGCGCCAGGTCTTCCCCGAAGACCTCGCAGCCGCAAGTTCGCGGCAATTGACCCGCCGCCATGCTTTGTCTGGCGGGGATGCAAATTGGCGCCGGCGTGTAGGCATTAGTGAATACAACACCGGTCTGTGCTAACTCATCGAGTACCGGCGTCCGCACGACCGCATCACCCGCGTAGCCGGCGATGTCAGCGCGATGCTGGTCGCTCATCAGGAATAGAATGTTCGGACGATTAGGCGCCAATTGACTGCTCCTCGGGGAGTTGGCAATAGAACTTGTCCCAATGTTGTAGACAGGCAAATATGCCAACAGCTTCGCTCGATCTAAGCCCCTCTCCCACAAAGGGAGAGGGGCTTGGGGTGAGGGTCCGCCTTACTGCTGCACGCCCTCTTCAATGAAGAAGAGCGTCGTATTGATCGGCGCCGGCCAGGGGAACTTCCAGGATCCGGTCGATGTTGCCGGCACATTGCGGAAGTAGTTCTTGGCGATGCCGTAGCCTCCCGGGTTCGAGTTGATGCCCATTACATAGAACTCTTCCTTCGCGATCGTCAGCAGTTCCGCCATCAGTTCGGCTTGCAGGTCGAGATCGCCAGTGGCTTTAATCTGGTCAAAGAGCTCCATCTGCTTCTTGGCGGCTTCGGGCGGCTCTTCACCGGTTTCGGGGTCGAAATACCATTTTGTCCACAGCGGGGCATAGGCGCTCTCGACCGGGTCAGAGGGGAAATACCAGATCGGCGTCAGGTATACATCCAGCCCCCCGCTAGCGCCCCAAATCGTGGCGTCATGTTCGCTGTTGACCTTGCGCGAGACCAGCAGCGAGCGGTCGATGATGCGGGGTTCCATGTGGATACCCACTGCTGCCCAATAGCCTTGGATCAACTCCAGAACATCGGGCCAGCCGCGGCCGAACAGATCACCCGCTTCGACGATGATGCTGATGCGCTCCCCGTCCGGACCCAAGCGAAAACCCTCAGCATCGCGGTCGGTGTAGCCAGCCTTGTCCAGATGCTCGTTCGCCAGGTCGACATTATATTCAGTGTACTGATGGGCGAATTCTTCGTCGTAGAAGGGTGAATCCGCCTGCGGCGCTATCTGCCTTGGCTCGCCTCGACCGAGGTAAACGATGTCGACGATTTCTTGCCGATTGATCGCATGTGAGAGGCCGATACGGAAGTCTTTGTTCTGGAAGATCTCGCGTTTGACCGGATCCAGGTGGGTGAGGTTGATCGCAAGCGCGGTCATGTTGGCATCTTCACCGACCACGCCGTACGCGTAATATCCACCGGCTTCACGGTTGTCGTAGACAATGGGTCGGTTGGCCGCCGAGTTAAAGTGGCGCGCCATCATGTCGATATCGCCGTTGAGGACCTGCAGCAGCAGGGTTTCCTTGTCCTCAAGCTGGTCGAAGATCATGGTATCGATATACGGCAGCTGATTGCCCTCGGGGTCGGTCTTGAAGTAATAGGGATTGCGCTCGGCAACGACGCGGCCCGTCCCGCCGCCATAGGTCGTCGTCAGCCTCCAGGCATGCAGTGTCGGGACTGTGTCCGACTGCCAGAAGCTGGTATTGGTCCAGAAGCATGGCTCCACGCCACCTTTGGACTGGAAGAGCTCCACCCAATCACTGACGCCGGCTTCGGCAATCTTTGCATCAATGTCTTCAGCGTAATTGATGTGATACGGTTCGAGGTAATGGCGAGGATAGCTGGTCGGTCCGCAGCCGAGAATCGACGCCAGGTTCTGCAGGAACAGACCGTTCGGCGTGCTGAAAGAGAACTTGACGGTAAAGTCGTCGATCTTCTCGACGCTCAACGGTTCGCCGCCCGAGACCAACCAGGTGGCGATCGTCGGCGTCAAGTCTTCGTTCGTCAAGACATCATCGTACCAGAAGGTGACATCGTCGGCCGTGAAGGGCGCGCCATCCGACCAGCGTAGGCCTTCGCGCAATTCGAACGTGAACTCGGTGGCTTCGGCATTGGCGGAGAAGGATTTGGCGACGCCCGGCATCAGGCCCGTCCAATCCGGCGTGAAGCGAATCAGGTTTTCATAGGCCATCAGTCGAATCATCCAAATATGATCCAAGCCTCCGACCATCGCCGAACGCCATTCGCCGCCGTAGTCGCCGATGCGCTCAGTGGGCGTTATCACCAGTGGCTCCACTGGCAAACGCTCTTCCACCGGCGGCAATTCACCCGCTTCGACTAGCGCTGCCAGCATCGGTGCTTCACCGTACATCATGTCTTGCGCCCCCGCTGTCCCAAACGCGAGGATCAATACAAGACCGAAGAGTGAAAGCGTAATCAACTTCTTCATGAGAATTCTCCAATACTGTTAAATCGATTTATTTGCGTCTGCGGTATTTTACTGCTTCCGTCAGCGGGTTGTCAAAATGCGGGGTGACCGGCAATGCAACCAGAATGAGCAATACGATCATATCGTGTGGGATGAAAGAGCTTTGTACCGGATCCGTCGTTAGATCATCGCCAATCCATTGCGTTGGCAAGAAGACGGATACCACGCCAAATAGCTTAGACAAAAAAAGGGCGGCCCACCGGGTCGCCCTGTCAGCTTGCTATAGCAATGGCGATGTGGCGCTACTCCGCCATGCTCAAGATGGCAACATCCAAAAGCCAGTGCGGGTGCCAGATATAACCCTGTAGGTTGGAGCGATAGGCAGTTGCTACCTCGGGCACGTTAAAGGGCGCGAAGGGACCGTGCTGCTGGGTGTATTCTTGCAGCGCGGTGAAGAGCGCCATGCGCTCGTCCGGGTCGCTGGCGACCTTGGCCGCGGCGATCATATCCTGAATGTCTTGTGGCAGACTATCCAGTTGCCAGTTATTGCGTTCGGTCGCGACCTTGCCGGGCGGCATGAAGCTGAGGAAGTCCAGCGGGTCGAGAATATCCGGACCCCAGAGCCAGTAGCCGACGCCGTGGTCGCCGCTGCGGTAGCGCTCGAGCGCGACCTGGATTTCTCCCGGCAAAAGCGTAACGTTGATGCCGACTTCGGCCAGGTCGGCCTGGATCTTCTGGGCGTTGGTGTTGAAGCTGACGCCGCCATAAACCATGTCGGGGTACTCAAGCTCCATTTCAAGCCCATCGGCGTAACCGGCTTCCGCCAGCAATTCGCGCGCTTTGTCCAGATCACGGGAGAAGGCGCGGTCTTCGCCAAAGGCCGAGAAGAAGCCAACCCACATGTTGGTGCCAGGTGTCACGCCGCCCCAAAGCGTCTTGTAACCTTCATAGTCCAGCGCGTAACGCACGGCAAGCTGAACGGTCGGGTTGGCGAAGGGACCGCTCTTTTCTTCTTCGGTGTTCATGATCACGAAGTGAGTCAAAGTACTGGGTCCGCGATAGATCTCGATATCTGCATTGCCCTCCAATCCGGTGATTTGATCGGGGCTCAGGTCAAATGCCAGATGGATATCGCCCGCTTCCAGCGCCGCCTTTTGCGTGGCGCCCTCCGGCATGTGGATGAAGATCACACGGTCAAAGTAGGGCTGATCACCCCAGTAGTTCTCGTTGCGGACCAATTCGGTGCGGTTCTGCGGTTCCCAGTTATCCAAGATGTAGGGACCGGAACCGGCCGATGTGCTGTCCAGATAAGCGCCGGCGGTATCTGTCTCGGCTGCGTCCATGGCATCCGTGCCGCCGTTTGCCATGATTACATCGGCGTTGGTGACGCTGAATACCGAACTGGTGATCTCCGACAAGAAGGACGGACGCGGGTCGGGCAAGGTAAAGGCGACGGTGTCGTCATCAATCGCTTCAACGGAGTCAATGCCATCAGCCAGGAATGACGGATTGCCGTTGTAGTTTTGCAGCCGCTGGATCGAGAAGACGACATCATCGGCGGTGATATCGTCGCCGTTGGCAAATGCCGCATCCTGCCGCAGCGAGAATGTATAGACCGTGCCGTCGTCGGATATTTCCCAGCTCTCGGCCAACTGCGGCAAGATCTGGCTGGCGTCTTCGTCCGGGAATGTGACCAACTGGCTGTAGGTGACGTGATTGACGATGTGGGTCGAATGGGTGAATCCGTTAGCGGGATCGTAGGCGTCAGTGTTCTCCGACCAGCCGATCACAAGTACTTTCTCGTCAGCCATCGCGGTGCCGAAGACCGACAAAATGAGCGCAAGCAGAGTGAAAAGTATTAACATGCGTTTGAAGCGATTCATTTTCGTTGCTCCTTCAAGTCAAACAATACGAAAGTTTTCGAGCAGGGAAAGTATAGCTGAAAGCATGGCAAGCTGCAAAGACGCTCGACGCCTGGCATGTCTTGAGAGCCGGTTCGACATGCGGTATACTTTGCAAACAAAAGGGAATCCTCGTGGGATGAAAGATGGTCATTGAACAGCGGTTATACACCGTGGAAGATGTCTGGGAACTTTCTCACAAGCCAGAAAACGCAAATCACCATTACTACCTTATTGACGGGGAGTTGTATTCTACAATGCCGCCTGGTGGAACGCATGGGTCATTAGCTGGGGAGATTTCGCGCCTTATCGGAAACTTTGTTAGAGCATACAACTTAGGTAGATTCACGGTGGAGACTGGTTTTCATCCTCCCAATGATCGCGGGACCCTCTTGTCTCCAGATGTTGCATTCCTCAGTAAATCCACAATGCCAGGTCCGCTTCCTGCGATGTTCGTTCCGATCATGCCAGATCTCGCGGTCGAGGTTATGTCACCCACCGATTCGCTCTCGGAGTTACACCGAAAGGCGGAAACGTACTTGCGACATGGTACGAGTATGGTTTGGATCGTCAAGCCATCAGAAAAGGGTGTTGATGTTTGTCGCGCCGGTGATGACGGCGGGATGCGCATCGAATCTGTCGGAAAAGACGGCGTTTTGTCGGGTGAAACGGTGTTGTCGGGATTCGAGTTGGATCTAAGCGAATTGTTCAACCTGGCAGAAAGCTAGTCTTCGCGCTTGCTGTCAAGAACTGGAATGAAACCGCGCGATTTTCCGCTAAAAGTGGATACGCCGCCCCTCTCGCGCCGATTGATAGGCGCCCAGGACCATCTCGATGCAGACCTTGCCATCCTCGGCAGTGGCCAACGGCGGACCATCGCCCTTGACGAAGTCGATCACCGGACGCGCCACAGCATGAATCCGGGAGCCGTGCGGCACGAAGGGGAAGTCGAATTTCTCCCAGTCCTCAGCGCCGGCGCGGAAGATCTTCAGCGGGGTGCCTTCCGGGGGGACCAGCGTTGAGGGGGCGTCGCCGTAGTTTTGGTGGATAGTCCCCGCATCGCCGTAGATCTCTGTGGTTGCTTCGGCGGCCAACTGGGTTGAACTGTTGAAAAGGACGCCGATCTCACCTTTGCCGAAGCGGTAGATGGCGATGCCATTGTCATCGGGCGCGACATCGGTGACGATATTGTCGATCTCCGCCATCACGCTGACGGGACGTCCCAGCATCCAGTAAAACCAGTCGGCGGCGTGCGAGGCATCGTCCATGAACATGCCCATGTTCTGCGCCGGATCAATGTGCCAGTTGCCGGGGACGGCCCAGGATTTGTTGAGCAGGGCGGGGATAGCATGTCGGCGGCGTACCACGGCGATATTGCCCACCGCGCCTTCGTCGATCAGCGCTTTCATTTTCTGGTTGATGGGATCCGCACGCATCTGATAGCACATGCTGAACTTGACACCGGTCCGATTTATGACATCAATGATGGCATCGCAGTCTTCTAGCGTGAGCGCCATCGGCTTTTGCAGTAAGACGTGCACCCCGGCCTCCGCGGCGGCGATGACGTATTCAGCGTGCCTGTTGGTCGGGCTTGCCACGACGACGGCGTCGATGTCCTGGCGCGCCAATAGTTGATCGAGATCGGGCTCCCAGTCCAGCCCAAACTCGGCGGCATGCGTCTGGCCGCGCTCGTGGTCATCGTCCCAGGCGGCGACCACCTCGGCGTCGTCGAAGTTGGCGATCGCGCGGCAATAGCTGAGCACATGACCGTGCGCGAAGCTGACGACGCCGAGGCGAATCAATCCCTGACTTGTCGGCATTGTGCTTATCCTCTTGACAAGTTTTCCGTTTCTATGCCATGCCCTACCGTATAACAAGGTCTTTCATGCGGTGGATCTGCCAAGCCTATACCTCGTCAATTGGCTGATGGAAATAGAAGCATAATCCATCTGGAGCGACAACAAAAAAGACTTGGAACTTTTCTCCGTCCCGCTCGTCCACACGCCAGTTGACGGTATTGATGCCTTTGGCTTCCAGTTCGTCGCGGGCCTGCTGGATATCAGTGACCAGAATTGCCGCGCCTTCATTTTCGGCATCGCCGCCGTTGACTGCGAACCCGATTTGTAGATCGTCCCGCTCCATAATCACCGCTGGTAGCGGGCTTTCACGTCTTTCTACCTCTTTGAGTCCAAAGGCGTCGCCATACCATTTCACAGCCTGCGAAATGTCTTCTACCGGCAGGGCGAGGACATTGTCGGCAAAGGGAAAGGCGGCCACGTACAATTTTTTCGGCTCCGCGGATGATTTTTTCATTACGGTTCCCTGTAGATCAAGCGCCTCGCGCAACAACGACGATGTTGAAACGCGCGTAGTTTTCCTGTCCGCCTATTCATCTCTATTCGCTTATGAAGTCGCTCACATCAACATCGACGATAAGATCCTCGCCGTCGACGATGATGGGGTAGGTCTTGACACGCACATCAGGATCGACCAGGCACTGCCCGGTGGCGATGTCGAATTGCCAGGCATGCCAGGGACAGCGGATGATCTCTCCTTCGCGTTCGTAATCGACGAAGCCCTCTGTTACCGATGGCGGCGCGTATATGCTGCTGCGGCCCGCAACTTCGCCGGTGCAGAGCGGTCCGCGTTTATGCGGGCAGATATTGCGCAGCGCATAGAAGGCGCCCTTGACATTGAATATGCCGATGCCGGCGCGTCCCCGGAAGGGCACGATGATCTTGCGCCCACCTTCCGGGATCTCCCCAACTTTGCCGACCACGATGCGCCTCACGCCACAACCGCCTCGATCATGTCGTCAGTGATGCGCAGCATATCGAGGGCGTTCTCGGCGAAGATGCACCGGTGACTGCGCTCGTCCAGCCTGGGCAAGACGGACACCGGGTCGTTCCAGTCGAAGTGCGGGAAATCACTACAGAAGATCAGGGTCTCGTCCCCGTGCAACATTTCCAGCATCTGGTAAACCTGCTCGGTCTTGGGCGGCTCGTGCATGGGTTGGCTGCCGATGCGGATGTGATCGCGGAAATACTCGCTCGGCAGTCGTTTCAGCCAGGGCGTCTGATCGCCGATGGCTTTCCAGTCGACATCCATGTGCCACATCAGCGGCACCGCCCACATCTGCTGGACTTCGATCAGCGCGACTTTGAAATTGGGGAACTTCTCGAAGACGCCTTCAACGATGAGTGAGGCGGCTTGCGCGCTGGCGACGCTGGGGCGGGTCATGCGCGATTCCATGTAATAGCTGGGGAAACCGGTCGGCGTCGGCGTTGAACCCGGGCTGCCGCCGCCGATATGGGAAACCACCGGCAGATCATGCTCGGCGCAGGCTTCCCAAATGGGATGATAAACGCGCTTGCCAAAGAGATGGGGACTCTGCATGGGCACCATGACAGCAACCGTATCTTTACGATGCGCCAGGCGATGGATCTCCTTGACGGCCAGCGCCGGATCGTTGGGCGCGACCAGGATGGCGTTGACAACGCGCGGGTCCTTTTCCAGCCAGTGCTCGATTGTCCAGTCGTTAAAGGCGGTGCACAGCGCCGCCGCCCAATCCGGGTCGGGCAAGCCGGCATAGCCATAGAAAACGGGCGGTCCCGTGAGCAGGGCGAAATCGATATTCCAGCGGTCGAGCAGTTCTTTTTGCGTGAATTCCAACGAGAAGTTGAAGTCCCGCTCTTTGAGTTCTGGCGCTTTGATGTCGGGGCGCGTGCGGCGAAAAGGCGTGTTGGCGTAACCGCTGCCCGGCAGGTGCAATCCCTGATCCAGCAGGTGCTCCTGGTAGAACTTCGGCAGGTAGGGCAGGAGTTGCTCGGGATCGTGGAAGTTGTGGTGGACATCGCAGTCGACCAGCTTGACGCGGTCGGCGGGTTTGCCGGTCCAGCCGGGCGCGGCGATGGGCGCTGCGCCCTTCTTGCCGATGTGGATTTGTTCTAGTTTGTCAGGTGTTTGCATGGTTTCCTTCCAAAACAGATGATTTGCCAATGACGGTGCCGCTCACGCCACGACCGCATCGATCATGTCATCGGTGATGCGCAGCATGTCGAGCGCGTTCTCGGCGAAGATGCGCCGGTGACTGCGCTCATCCAGCTTGGGCAGCACAGTGACCGGGTCGTTCCAGTCCCAATGCGGGAAATCTGTGCAGAATATCAGGGTCTCATCGGCGTGCAGCATCTCCAGCATTTGGTAAACTTGCTCGCTCTTCGGCGGCTCGTGCATAGGCTGCGTGCCAACGCGGATATGCTCTCGGAAATACTCGCTCGGCAGCCGCTTGAGCCAGGGCGTCTGGTCGCCGAGAGCTT
>JAPOWG010000091.1 GCA_026707745.1 Chloroflexota bacterium | reverse complement strand
TTCGCACCCTATTTTATTGGACAACTTGACCGTCCACAAAATCGGGGGAGGTTCAGTCACACAGCGCGTATACATCAACAAGACACAATACTTCGGCGACGTTTCGCCAGAGATTTGGGACTTTCACATCGGCGGTTATCAAGTGGCGGAGAAATGGCTCAAAGACCGGCGCGGTCGAAAACTGTCGGACAACGACTTGGAACATTATCAGAAAATCATTGTCGCCCTATCGGAAACTCGCCGCATCATGCAGGAAATTGACGAGGCTATCCCGCAGTTTCCGATTGAATAAGCTCAACACCCCAACCCCAACCCCCGCTCATAAGCCTCGCGACTATCAATATCCAACACGACGCCCTTCTCATCCACCTTAACCAGCTGCAACCGCTCCTGCGCCCCTTCGATCACATCGCGCGGCCTGGCATCCGCTGGCAGATCCAGCATCACCCGCCAAAAGGCCCGATCCAGCAGTACCGGATGCCCGCGCTGACCCTGGTACAGCGGCGCGACATTGAAACCGGGCGCGCGCGCCGCGGCTAGTTGCTTTATCACCGCGCCCGTGATACAGGGCATGTCGCCCGGCTGAATGAAAACCGCCGGCTGTCCCTCCGGCAGCGAGCGCAGACCGACCTTCAGCGACGACAGCATTTCACCCGTCGCGAAGTCGGGATTGTGGGCAAGCGTCGGACCATAGGCCGCGACGGCATCGCCTACGCCTTCGGCGTCGCGCCCGGTCACGACGATGATCGGATCGACAGCGGCGTCGACATAGGCTCTGAGGACATGGCTGATGATGGGCTCGCCGTCGGTCCAGGGCAGCAGCAGCTTGTTCTCCACCATGCGCGACGATAGCCCCGCCGCTAGGATAATTGCAGCATAAGGCTTAATGGCGTTGCGTTCTTCTCCCCCTCCCTCTTCATGGGAATCATCCCCCGTTAGGCGGGGGACCGAGGGGGTGCTGGGGTTGGGGGGTGGGGGCATGATGTCAATCCGTCACGCTGCGCGGCATGGGACGTTCGGCGATGTCCTGGAGCAGACCGCCGTGACCCATTGACACCAGGTTGGCCCGCGTCAGGCGCTCGCCGGTCAGCAGGCGCGGCAGAATCCAGTCGATGACATTGGTCTTGGGCGATTTGATGCAGCCCGGCGCGCCCACCACCGGCACTTCGTCCAGATAGCCCATCATCAGCAGCGTGCCGGGATCCACCGGCACGCCGTGCAGCGTGATGCTGCCGCCGGCGCGCAGCAGGGCCGAGGGCACGATGTCTTCGCGGTCGATGATGGCGGATATACCCGCCACCAGGATCAGATCCGCCCGCGCATGGTCTCGAATCGCCGCGGCGATGGCGTCTTGGTCGTGCGCGACAAAGGTCGGTTCCAGCAGATGGCTGCCCCAGCCCTGGATGCGCCCGAGGACGGGCGCGTGAAAACTCTTGAGCAGGCGCTCGCGCCGGGCTTCGGTGCCGGAAACGATCAGCGCGACGCGTTTCTCCTGGAGCGGGAGAATGCGCAGAATGGCGGCGCCCGCTTCGGCAATGCGCTCCACATCAACCACGCGCGCTCGCGGCACGCCAAAAGGAACCACTTTGACCAGCGCGACCATGTCACCCGCGTCGACCAGGCTGTATTCGCGCAGGGTGGCGATGGTGATGCCGTCATAAATGTTGTTGATTAATTCGAGCTTGGGCACGTCGACATGCAAAACGCCGCGCTCCGCCGCCGTCAGATTGGCGCGCCCGGCGCCCGGCGTCCGCCATTTGACCATGGGACCGGCAACCGCTTGGCCGATGCGCTCGGCCGCGCTGTCTTCGTGCAGGTCGGCATCGCTCAACTGGGTGACGATGACGCGCTCCAGGTCAAGGCGGCGCAGTATCGCCAAATCCGACTCGCGTAGCGCGTGGCCCTTGTTGAAGACAAGCTTGCCCGAAGAATCGTAGAGCTTGTGCGCCAGAATCGCGCCGATTGCTTCGGCGATCGGCACCTCACCGAATTTCATCGCGAGTGACCTGTGGTGTCGGCGCGCAGCCCGTTGCGCACGGCGATGATCTCGGCCAAGATACAGACCGCGATCTCTTCCGGCGTAGTCGCGCCGATGTCGATGCCGATCGGCGTGCGAATCCGCGCGATCAACTCATCGCCGAGCCCGGCTTCTTTCAGCCGCGCCACGCGCTGCTTGTGCGTGCGCCCGCTGCTCAACACGCCGATGTAGGGAATGTTTGCCGGCAGCGCGGTGATCAGCGCCTTGTCGTCAATCTTCGGGTCATGTGTCAAGACCGCCAGATAAGTGCTGCGATCCAGACCCAGTTGCGGCAGGGCCTTGTCGGGATAGCTGTGCAAGATCTCTGTCACGTTGGGAAAGCGCTCGCGCGAGGCGAATGCCGCGCGCGGATCGACAATCGAGACGCGAAAACCCACTTGCGTCGCCATCGCTTCCAGCGGGATCGCCACATGCACGCCGCCGATCAGGATCAGATGCGGGCGCTCGACCTGCATATCGACCATGACGCGCGCGTCGCCCATCGTCACCAGGCCGCTTTTCTGGCTTGAGTTCGCGACGGCTTTCATGGTTTCCACATGCGCTGCCGTCAGGTTATCGGTCCGAAACAGGACCTCTCCCCGGGCATCGAGCAAGAATTTCTCGCCGATCAACTCGCCCTCCACGACCGTGATCGTCACGCCGTAATGGTCCGCCGCCGCAAGCTCGGCCAGCGCGTCCCACCATATCGTGTCCAGCGGCTCGACAAAGACTTCGATGCTGCCGCCGCAGGTCAAACCGACCTCCCAGGCCAGGTCATCCGCCACGCCGAATTTGAGCAAGCGCGGGGCGCCATCGCGAAAGCCCGCGAGGGCCTCTTCGACCACCGCCCCTTCCACGCAGCCGCCGCTGACCGAGCCGATCATCGCTGGCGGCTCTAAGTCGGATCCGCCCGGCTCCGCTGTGATGCCCATCTTCGATCCCTCGCGCCTCGGCGCCGATCCCCAGGTCTTGACCACCGTCGCTAATGCCACACGCCGATCCGCCGCGATCCAGTCGTTGATCATATCCAGGATGTCTAACATCATCTCTCCCGCAAACTACCCAGGTGTTTGTAGAGGTGACCTGGCAGCGCCGCCCAGCGCTTGTCAGGCCAAATACCGCTTGCGATAGACTTCCGCGCTCGGGCGGCCCTTCAGATTGTTGAGCGCTTTGACGATCACCTCCAGGTTCGCCAGGTTGGTAATCGGCAGAAAGTCCTGCACATAAGGCAAAAGCGCCTGGGCGCCACGGGTCAGCGGTTCATACTCCGGTACATCCAGCAAGGGATTCAGCCAGATCAAGCGCCGACAAGAATGCCGAAGGCGTTCCATTTCCCGGTGCAGGAGCGGGATATCGCCGCGATCCCAACCGTCCGTTATCAACAGCACCACCGCGCCGCGTCCCAGCACACGTCGCGACCAGACCCAATTGAAGCGATGCAGACATTCGCCGGTCATGGTGCCGCCGCCCCACTGCAAGACGGCTTGGCCGACATCTTCCAGCGCGTCATCCACATTCTTTTGCCGGATCTGCCGCGTGATACGTGTGATGTCCGTACTATAGACAAAGGATTCGACCTGGAACAGCGAGCCGGCCAGCGTGTGCATAAAGTGCAGCAGTACACGCGTGTATCGTTCCATACTGCCGCTGATATCGCAGAGCAATACCACAGGACGCGGCTTTTCTACCCGGCGATGCGTCGGCAAGCCCGTGACATCGCCGCGCTTGCGAATCACGTCTTTCATCAGGCGCCGCATGTTGATTTGTCGACCCTTGCCATTTCTAAAGCGGCGCGTCCGGCGCATGCCAAGCGATTCCGGCATTTTGGCGATCACGCGCTTCGCCATTTCCAACTCCTCGGCGCTCATCTCGGCAAAGTCCTTGTGGCGCAAACGCTCTTGCCGGCTATAAGTCGGCACCAGCGCGATCATGGCCGGATCCAACTCCACCCTGTCGCTGCCGTTCTCGCTCGGCGAGGATTCCAGCGGCGGCAGGAACTGCGTCTTTTTTTTGCGCCGCTCTTCGCCCAGCGATTGCAAATTCAGCGTGGTAAAACCATCCGACGGTCGACGCCAGAAGATATCAAAGGCTTCATCAAAATAGGCGAATTCCCGTGGGTGCGTGACCAAATGCGTCCGCAGCGTGTAATAGAAATCTTGCTTGCGCCCCAGTTGAATATGGGCCAGGGCGCGCGCCACATCCATCATGCGGTTGGGCGTCACATTCATGCCCAGCGCCCGGCAAACGCGCCCAAACAGAATCAGATTGTGCGTCAATTTGCCGCCGTGATAGTCGTAGGGCGCATCAGCCGGACCGAGGAATACGCCTTTGATGGGCGGATCTTCGGACATGGTCAAACCCGCTGCGCTTCGACTTTGGCGCGCTCGATCATATTTTGGATGGTTGTCGCATCCAGCATTTCGACGTCGTCCTGGTACTTTAAGATCACGCCCAGGGTGTCTTGCACTGTTTCCAGGGCCAATTCATTCTGATCCAGCGCGATCAAAGCCGCCGTCCAATCCAGGGTTTCCGCGACACCGGGCCGTTTGAACAACTCCATTGAGCGCATGTCTTGAATGAAGGCCGTGATTTGTCGCGCCAACATCGGCGGCACATCGGGCGCCTTGCGCTGCACGATCTCCAGTTCCTTGTGGAAATGGGGATAATCAATCCAGAAGTATAAACAGCGCCGTTTGAGCGCATCGTGGATTTCGCGCGTGCGGTTGGATGTCACAACCACGATCGGCGGAACCGCCGCCTTCACCGTGCCCAATTCCGGGATCGAGATCTGGAAATCCGAGAGCAACTCCAGCAAGAAAGCCTCGAACTCTTCGTCGGAGCGATCCAGCTCGTCGATCAGCAATACCGGCGCCCGGCCGTTCACACTCATTTCGATCGCCTGCAGCAATGGGCGCTTGAGCAGAAAGCGCTCTGAAAACAGTTCGCCTTCCATATCATCGCGGGCCAAGCCTTCGGCTTCCATCAGTCGCAAGTGCAGGATCTGCCCGGCGTAATTCCATTCGTAAACCGCCGTATTGATATCCAGTCCTTCGTAGCACTGCATGCGGATCAGATCGGTCTCCAGCAGCGCTGCGAGGACTTTGGCGATTTCGGTCTTGCCGACGCCGGCATCCCCTTCCACAAACAGGGGCTTGCCGGTTTTCAGCGCCAGGAATATCGCCACGGCCAGCCCGCGTTCGGCGATATAGTCTTGCTGGCTCATGGCAACTTGCAGATCATCAACGGAATTGAACATGCACTTCATCTCGTCTTATTGGTTTTCGAAGAATTGTAACGCTACGATCAGGTATTCTAACTGATGCGGGATGATTTTCGGAAGGCTCTAAGCGATTTCTTCTTCTGTAGCGCGCATTGCCGATTAGAATAGAAGAACTGAATCGGAACCGAGAACGGGGAAAAGACGATGAACGCGCAAATCAAGGAATTTTGGGATCTCAACCGCATGTATACGCCGCTGCGCGACCAGCTTCTGGAAGTATTGTCCGACGAAGATCTCAGTTTTACGCCGGGCGGGGACAACCCCCCGCTCGGTGAACTCTGCCGCGAACTTGGCGAAACCGAATACGCTTACGTTCAGTCCTTCAAGACATTCAAGATCGATTTCAGCTACCGGACGAACGACGACAGCTATCTCGGCAGCGTCGCCAAATTAAGCGCCTGGTATCGGCAATTGGACGAGGAACTTGAAGCTGTTCTAGAAAGGGTCGCCGATGAGGATGTCGCGACCAAGCAAATGGATCGCGACGGCTACGAAGTGCCGATCCACATCAGCCTCGATATCTTGCGCGAGGCGCTGCTGATCTTCTACGGCAAGGTCAGCGTCTACGCCAAAGCCATGGGCAAGCCGCTGACGCAGCAATGGCAGGACTGGATCGCCTGACTACAATCTATAGTCAGCGCCGAGATTGCCGGGGCTGCAATAGTTGAAGCTTCGCTGGTTTTTCGTAGCGGCGTTGGGCGGACGCCGAGCGTAATACCGAGAAAAGTCATTGACTTTGATAAGCGTTCGTTAGTACAATCCAGTAAGATTGACTAACGAGGTCCCGCTTATTTTTTCTCGCAAATTGAGGATTCACTTCAACCGCGAAGGGCTGTCACAGATCTCGGGGCAGCCATTCTACTTGTGGCTGCTGGGAATCTCTCCCATACTTCATCTGTATGCTGTCAACTTCGGGCTGGTCATTGACCGCGAAGTATTCACCAGTTGCGCGGTCATGCTGGCCGCGACAACAATCGCCTTCGCTGTGATGAATGTCCTGGTCGGCAGCAGGCACAAAACCGCATGTATCCTCAGTGTTGCGAGCATCTGTTTTTCTCTTGGCGGGCATCTCTACCTAGAGGTCTTTTTGCGCAAATCACTCCTCGTTTGGACGCTGGCGA
Organism: Chloroflexota bacterium; assembly: GCA_026707745.1. Classification (GTDB taxonomy): domain Bacteria; phylum Chloroflexota; class Anaerolineae; order Aggregatilineales; family Phototrophicaceae; genus UBA6055. Next base: position 18,446 of record JAPOWG010000091.1, on the reverse strand, counting down.
TCGCCGCTTTCGCGCTTTTTGTCATGGGCGTCATATACCGCAGCGACAAGCGCAAGCTCTTTGCTGCCGCAACTTTTCCGCTCAATCTGGTTTCGCTGGCGCTGCTGGCGGGTTCGGTCACCGCAATCGTTTCGAGCTATAACGATATGTCTTCGTTTGCTCTAATCGCTGTGACAAATGCGCCTTCGTCGTCCCGCGCCAAAGTGGCGGATTCGACGAGTCATCCTGATATCTATTACATCGTTCCCGATGGTTACCCAAGCGATGCCTGGCTGGACGAGGCGATGGGATACGATAACTCCGCATTTACGCGGGCCTTGGAGGAGCGCGGGTTCGTCGTACCTGAACACGCGCAGAGCAATTACGGCGCCACAATGCACTCATTGGCGTCCACGTTGAATATGCGTTTTTACGACAGCAACCCTACGTCCATGGATGATCTCGACTATCTGCGCCTTTCGGTCGTGGACAGCGAAGTCGCGGCTTATCTGCAGCGGCAGGGCTACACCTATATTCAACTGATGTCCCACTTCTTTTTTCCCAGTTCAATTGCGGATATCAACCGTGATTTTACCCCCAGCGGCGCAATTGAAATCGAAGTTGATCCATCCGACCTGTCCATAGCGGCGTTCAAGAACAACAGCGAGGAAGGCGCCCCAGAGCTGCTTGACCCAAGAAGCTCGTACAAACAGTCCTTCGTGTCTTTGTACCTGGATACCACTTTGCTTAGAGTCCTTAAGTCGCAAGTGGACAAGCTGTTCTTGCGCGACGAGTTCATGCCCTATTCTATGAAAGACGGCGAGCGATTTTTGGATACGGTCGCAAATGTGGCGGCGATCGCCTTCATGCCAGAAGCGACTTTTACATTCGCGCATCTGTATAAGCCGCACGAGCCGACCGTCTTCAACAAGCAGGGTGACATTATTGGGAAGGTATTTCAACCCAGCGCGGAAGAATGGCTGGACGAACTGGAATTCATTAACTCGGCGTTCCTGGAAATGGTCGATGCCATAATCGAGAATTCGGATAATCCGCCGGTGATACTTATCCAGGCTGACCACGGGTCCTTGTTCGGCAAATCCAGAACGGCGGATCGTCGCCATATCCACTTTGACGTCTATGCCGCGGCCTATCTGCCGGAGGAATACTCATTAACCCCGCCGCGACCTTTTACGCTGGTCAATACATTTCCATTGATCCTGAACGCGATTTTCGATACGGATTTCGAATTGCATCCCGACCGCCTGTTCGAAGTGAGCAGTTACAACGCCGCCTTCGACATAAGCGATGTTACTGACCTGTTTCTGAACAAGTAACGAAGCGCCAACAGGAACATATCAAAAGGGTCAGCCCCCGGCTGACCCTTTTGGCAACGTTGCTATGGAGCCGCGCTTATCCTGCGGCTGCCTTGACAGCGCGCTTGAGATAAACGCCGGCCATCTGCTGCCGGTAGGATTCGGGATAGGCCACATCACCGGCCAGCCAATCCGCGATATCGGCCTTCGCCATATCCGCCGCGGCATTCAGCGCCGCGTCATCGAGGGAAGATCCAGCCAGCGCCGCTTCGGCGCCGGCGCACTTGACGGCCTTGACCGTCGCGCCGCCGACGGCGACGCTGGCGCCCGTGCAGGTATCCCCGTCCATCGACAAGGCCACCGCCACGCCAACAATCGCGTAGCGAGAAGCCGGATGCGGGAATTTGGCGTAAGCCGTCTTCTGCCCGCTGAGGTCGGGAACGCTGACGCTGGTGATCAATTCGCCGTCTTCCAGCGCCGTCTCGAATAGGTCGACAAAGAACTCCTCGGCGCCAACAGAGCGGGATCCATCCGAACCCTGGATATTGACGCTGGCGCCGGCCGCCACCAATACGGTCGGCGGATCGGAAGCCGGATCGGCATGGGCGATATTGCCGCCAATCGTGCCGAAGTTGCGCACAGCCTGATCGCCGACGCCGCCACAGGCATCCGCCAAGGCGCCACACATCGACTGCACATCGCCCGACGCGGCGATTTCCGCGTGGGTCGCGGTTGCGCCGATGGTCAAGCCACCATCCGCCGAGATGCCGCGCAGCGAGTCAATCCGCCCGATATCCACCAGTTGCTCGGGCGCGGAAAGGCGCAACTTCATCACCGGCAGCAGGCTATGGCCGCCAGCCAGGAACTTGCCCTCGTCACCGATCAGTTCCAGCGCCTGATCAACCGATTCCGCCCGTTGATAGTCAAATTTGTTTGGCCACATATGTTGTCTCCTCCTGCGATTTTCGCTGAGACGGGCGACTGACGGTCAGTGTCTACGCGACTTGGCGCCGCGCTTAGACTCTGCGGGTCAGCCGCCCCTACAAGTATTCGATTACGATTGGGCAGATTGTATCGCCTGCCAAACCTTGGCCGATGTCATCGGCATATCGATTCCCTCGACGCCGAAAGGCGTAAGCGCATCCAGCACGGCGTTATAAACCGTCGGCGTACTGGCGATGGTGCCGGTTTCCCCGACTCCCTTGACGCCGATCGGATGGTGCGGCGACGGCGTGACCGTCTCGCCTAATTCAAAGTTGGGGAACATATCGGCGCGCGGCATGGTGTAGTCCATCATCGTGCCGGTCAAAAGCTGCCCGTTGTCGTCGTAAATGACGCCTTCGCAGAGCGCCTGCGCGATCCCTTGAACGACACCGCCGTGAATCTGTCCCGCGACGATTTCCGGATTGATCTGCGGTCCGCAATCGTCCACGGCGATATAGCGCTTCAGTTCGATATCACCCGTATTGGCGTCAACTTCCACGATGGCGATATGCGTCCCAAAGGGATAGACAAAGTTCGGAGGATCGTAAAATTGCGATTCTTCGAAGCCGGGATCCATGCCTTCCGGCATATTCCAGGCCAGATGAGCCATCAATGCCACGTCCTGAATGCTCTGCGATTGATCGGGCGAACCCTTGACCGAGAAACTGCCATCGGCGTATTCAATATCTTCGACAGCCGCTTCCATCAGATGGGCCGCCAGGACGCGCGCTTTTTCCTTCAACTTCTGCGATGCTTTCGCCAGGGCAGCGCCGGTAACAGGCGTGGTGCGGCTGCCATAAGTGCCCCAGCCCATCGGCGTTTCGGTGGTATCGCCATGGATGACCTCGATGTCGTCCACCGGGAATCCCAGTTCATCGCCGATGATCTGCGCCAAAGTCGTCTCCGATCCCTGGCCGTGCGGCGAGGCGCCGATCAGCGCTTGCACCTTGCCCGTGGGCGTCACGCGTACCGTCGCGCTCTCCCACAAGCCGCCCTGGAAGCCAACGGCTCCCGCAACCTGGCTCGGTCCCAAACCGCACATTTCAGTATAGGCGGTGATACCGATGCCCAGGTATCGTCCGTCCCCGCGCGCTTCCGCTTGTTCGCGGCGGAAGTCGTCGTAGCCGGCGATGCCGAGCGCTTTTTCGAAGGCGGCTGGATAGTCGCCGCTGTCATAAATCAAGGTGGTAGCAACTTCGTGGCCGTCTTCGAAGGCCGGGATCAGGTTCATCCGCCGCAATTCTGCCGGGTCCATGTCGATGCGCTTGGCGACCATGTCCACCATGCGCTCCAGCAAGAAGGTCGCTTCAGGACGTCCCGCGCCGCGATAGGCATCGGTTGGCGTGGCGTTGGTCATGACGCCGATCGATTCGCAGTAAACACTGTCCATCATATAGGGACCTACATAAAGCAGCCCGTGAAGAATGGTGGGAATGCCTGGCGCCGCTGTCGACAGGTAACCGCCCATGCCGGCGTAAACCGTCGCCCGCACACCGAGCAGCTTGCCGTCCCGGCTGGCCGCCATTTCCACGTATTGGATGTGATCGCGCCCGTGGATGGTGATCTGATAATTCTCCGAGCGCGTCTCCGTCCATTTCACCGGCTGGCCCAGCTTGATCGCCGCCCAGGACACCAGCGCCTCGTCCGGATAGCAAGGGATCTTGCTGCCGAAACCACCGCCGACTTCCGGCGCGATTACCCGGACCTTGTTCTCGTTCAGGCCGGTGACCGCGCTGATGATGAAGCGATGGATATGCGGATTCTGGGAGGTGCACCAGAGCGTCAATTCTTGCGTGGCCGGGTTGTACTGCGCCATCGCCGAACGCGGTTCCATCGCCGTCGGCAGCAGGCGCTGCTGGACGATCTTGTCGCGCACGACCACGTCAGCGGTATTAAAGACGCCATCGCTGGCGGTCTTGTCGCCCATCACCCAACGGAAGGCGATATTGTTCTCGACATCATCGAAAAGTTGCGGCGCGCCGTCTTGAGCCGCCGCTTCGGGATCTACCACCACCGGCAACTCTTCGTATTCTACGTCCACGACGTCAGCGGCATCTTGCGCCGTGTAGCGGTCGTCAGCCAACACGATAGCCACGCCATCACCGACGTAGCGTACCTTGCCCTTGGCCAGCGCGGGATGCTCCGGCGTCTTCAAGTCGCTGTCCGGTATCAGCCAGGCCGTCGGGATACCGGCGAGATCGACATCTTCTCCGGTGAAAACGGCGACCACGCCGTCCATCGCCTCGGCAGCCGAGCTGTCAATGCTGACGATATTGGCATGGGCATAGGGGCTGCGCACGACCGCCATGTGCAATACACCGGGCAACTTGATGTCGTCGGTGTAGCGCGCTTCGCCGGTGATCAAGCGCGGGTCTTCCCGCCGCTTGATCCCGGAACCAAATATCCGGGTGCTCATTAATCACCTCCAGCGGCAGCATCAGCCACCTGCTTGACGGCTTTCACGATATTGTGATAACCGGTGCAGCGGCAGATATTTCCTTCCAGGTTGTGCCGGATCGCCTCTTCAGACGCGCCCGGGTTGTCCTTGACAAATGCTGTGGTGGCCATGATCATGCCCGGCGTGCAATAGCCGCACTGCAGGCCATGGTTTTCCCAGAAGGCAGTCTGCATAGGATGATGCTCGCCATCCACCGCCAAGCCTTCAATCGTGGTCACATTCGCCCCGTCCGCCTGCGCGGCGAGCAATGTGCAGGATTTCAGCGCCTTGCCATCCAGGTGAACCGTGCAGGCGCCACACTGGCTGGTATCGCAACCGATCTTGGTGCCGGTGAGATCCAACTCTTCGCGCAGAAAATGTACCAACAAGGTGCGGGGGTCGACATCGCGTTCCTGTACAACCCCGTTTACAGTGACTGAAATCTGCATTAAATCCTCCTCAGTGACTATGTAAATACTCGGTTTAAGCGACGCGATTTTACTTTATGACCGATGTTGCGATCGGTTTTGCAACATTGTAACTTGCTTTTTTAGTGATTGCTACAATTTGCTTATCTTGACCGGTCTGGGACTTGGGGTCGAGACTCGCGCTCGACATGTCCTGCGCGCGTGATCTAGCACTTATTCGCGGGAATGACCGTCGCCAAATAAGCCGCCAGATGATGCTTCCAGAGCGCGGCCAGCGTATGTGTCCCATGCCCGCGACTTCGCTCATCAATCGGCAGCAGGATATATTTGCCGCGCTTGACCTGCGGGATCGCCGCTTCCATGATGCCCAGTTCCGGCGGATTCACTTGATCGTCCGCCGAGTTGATCGCCAAGAGCGGCGCCTTGATTTTCGACAAGCCCGGGGCGGGGTCGTAGTCTTCGGAGGCGGCAAACTGATAAATCATGTCATTGGCATCTAACAGGCTCGCATGCGCCTTGATCCGCTCCGCGAGGAAAGCGTCCGCGTCCCCTCGACTTGGCGCTTCCTTTTGCCATTGAAGGGGGCAACTGGTCATCACGATCAGCAGATGAATGGCGTTGATCAACCCCCCCGGTTGCTCATCATAGTCGCCGCCGTGCCAAGCCGGATCGCCCTGGATAGAATCGATAATCATCTTGCGTATCATGCGGTTGCGCCCGGCGATCTCGGCGGGCAGGGAGGCCAATGGCGCCAGGCAGTCCATGAAGTCGGGGAAGATCTGTCCCCATAACCAGGTGTGCATGCCGCCCATCGAAGTGCCCATCACCAGGCGAAGATGATCGACGCCCAAACCCTCGGTCAGCAATTGATGTTGCGCGCGCACCATATCGCGATAGCCGTAACGCGGGAAGCCCATGCGGGCGCCGTCGCTCGGCTTGCTCGAAGCGCCGTGTCCGATGCTGTCCGGCAAGACGATAAAATGCCGGCTCCCATCCAGCAACTGATCCGGACCGAACAGCTCGTCGGCGAAGCCATCGCGGGTGAACTGCGCGCCGCTGCCCGTCGTGCCGTGCAAGATCAGGACGGCATTGCATACCCTTCCGTTCGAGTCTCGTCTTGCTTTGCCCAGCGTACGGTAATGCAGGCGCAATTCCGGCAGCGCGTCGCCGCTTTCAAAGGCGAAATCTTTGATTATGAAGTCGTCTTCCTGGAATCTCATATTTGGTTCGCGCGCATCACGAAAGGTCATTTGCGGGGGTGAAAAAGCGTCGAATGAAGCTGCGGTTTTCGCGAATCATCACCAGATTGAAACCGCCCGGCGTCCCCGGGTCCGCTTCGGCAGACCTCATACCTGGATAGCCCGCGAAGTTCGACCAGGCCGATGGACTGCAGATGTAAGCGACGCCATCGCAGACGCTGCTTACCGCCTGATGAATATGCCCGAAAAACACCCCGGCAACCTGTCCGCGACGTCGCGCCAGGATGTCATGAATGCGCTCCCCATTCTGTACCCGACTCTGGTCATCAATCCAGGGAACGCCAGTCCTTATAAATGGATAATGCGCGGCTACCAAGATGGGCTGGCCTTGAGTCCGGCTCGCCTCAGCGGCGAAGCGCTCGATTTGCGGCTCCGCAAGCGTCGGCGCGAGCGGGTTGTCGGCGCCGCTGCCATCGATGGTGAGCAGATGATAGCCCATGATGGTGATATGGTCGTCGCCCACAACGCGTCTTCGCTCGCCGTCGGGCAAGACTTCACGCATCAGGTCAAGCGAATCGTGATTGCCCGGCAGCAGAATCAGCGGTTGCTCCAGCCGGCGCAGGATTTCCAGCGCGAGGCGGTAATTCTCCGGCAGCGGATCGGCACAGACATCACCTGTGTGCAGAATGAAGTCGATTTGGAAGGGCAATTGTCGAATTGCGTCGACCAATGCCTCGGCGCAACGATTAGGGTGCGGGGCGGCAGCGAATAACTCATGCGAGCCGGTCTTCGGGTCAACACTGATATGCGTATCACTGATGTGCAGAAACGTCAGCATAATCTCTCTCTGGGCTCCCCTATCCCGTCGCTTGCAAAATCGATGCCCGCTGCTAAGATCAACGAAACCGACCGCCGCGTCAAGACAATCGTAACATAGAAAATGTCCCAACACTTAGAATCTCTCATTCAGCGCGTCTCGCTCGTCGATGATTTGGAGGCCATGCGCCGCGGCCTTGCGCCGATGGCCCTGGTCGAGCGTCTATCCGCGCGCTTCGCGGAAGTCGAGGAAAAGATACAGTCCTTTGTCGCCGAGGAAAATCGCTTTGATCGCCTGCGACTTGATGCCGAGGCGCTAGTCGACGGATACCCGGGACAAGCCGAGCGACCGCCGCTTTTCGGCGCCTTGCTGGGGGTTAAAGACATCTTTCATGCCGAGGGCTTTACGACGCGCGCCGGTACCGCCGTGCCGCCCGGCCTGTTTGCCGGTGAAGAAGCGAAAATTGTGACGCAACTGAAACATGCCGGCGCTTTGGTCCTTGGAAAAACCGTAACCACCGAATTTGCTTACTTCGAGCCGGGTCCCACGCGCAATCCACATAACCTTAACCATAGTCCTGGCGGCAGCAGCAGCGGATCGGCGGCTGCTGTGGCGGCCGGTTTGGCGCATGTGGCGCTGGGCACGCAGACGGTCGGCTCGGTTATACGTCCCGCGGCTTATTGCGGCATCGTCGGCTACAAGCCGTCCTTTGACCGCGTCAGCACTGAGGGACTCGTGACCTTTTCGGGGTCGGCCGATCACGTCGGCTTTTTCTGCCAAAATGTCGCCGATATGCTAGCTGTGGCGGAAGCCGTAGTTGCTGATTGGGCGCGAGACGAGGCGCATCCGCGAATGCCGGCGCTCGGCGTGCCCGACGGCGCTTACTTGCGGGGATCGACGGCGCTTGAGGCCTTTGAGGCGCAAATCCGCCAGCTTGAGAAAGTCGGCTATCCGCTCAGACGCATCAGCGTCCTCGACGATATTGAAACCATCGATGCTTGTCATCAGGACATGATCGCGGCTGAACTGGCGCTGGGGCACGAGGGCTGGTTCGCGGAACACGGCGATTTGTATCGACCGCGCACGGCGGCGCTTATCCGCTACGGAGGGACGATCTCGCTCGCTCGACTGGAGCAGGCGCGCGAGCATCGCATGATCTTCCGGGAGCGCATACACGCTGCCATGGCCGACGACGGGGTTGATCTCTGGCTCTGCCCCGCGGCGCCGGATGTCGCGCCACCGGGTATCGGCGCCACCGGCGACCCGGTGATGAACATGCCCTGGACGCACGCCGGGCTGCCTGCCATCACGGTGCCCGCAGGTGTGGGCAAGCTGGGGCTGCCGCTCGGTCTGCAACTTGTCGCGCGTTTCGGCGCGGATCGAGCGCTGCTGGGCTGGGCAAAAGCGATCGAAGGCGTTTTCCGCTGAGCCGATCAGGCGATCGCAATCGGATTCACCCAGGAGCCGGTTGCGCCGGTCAGCTTCAAGGGCGCGATGATCAAGAGAAACTCATAGCAGTTTGCGGCTGCCAGGTCATCCAGATTCAGATTCTCAACATGTGTGATGCCGCTGTGGACGAGCAAGAATCGGTGCACGGAATGGTCATGGGGCGGCATGGCTTCCACCGCCATATTGTCCGCGCCGACCAGGTTCATGCCCCGCTCGACCAAAAACTGAGCCGCTTCCAGGTTCAGTCCGGTCTGCGCGTCACGATAGATCGGATTGCTGTCGCGCAGCAGTTGAATCGAGCCGGTACGCACTAAAACTGCCGTATTCTCGCTCATGACAGTGCCCTGTTTTTCAATCGCGCCAGCGATATCATCCGCATTAATCTGGTAGGCGGGCGGCAACATATCGACATCCTTGTAGGCGGCGACATCCAGCAATACGCCACGTGTCACGATCGGCGGCATCTGTTCAATACTCAGGTGCATCTGCCCGGCGGAACTGACGCATTCGCTCGCCGGGATCGATTTCCCTTCGCCGTTGTACAAATACGGCCTGCCATCGGGATCCGGATTGCCGGCCTCGTCGCGCTTTTCGGCGATGTGGCAAAGCGCGTCGATATGGGTCCCGACATGGATCGACATGCGGATGGTTTCCGCCGCGGCCGATCCTGGATCAATGATTGACGAGTCGCTGTGGCGCAAATGCGGCGCGATCGAATAGGTCTTCATCGCCGCGCCCGGCGTCAGCATACCCTCTTCGAAATCAACACCCAGGCTGTAAACTTCGCCGGTTTTTATCAGGCCGAGCAAATCCGGCGTCAAGCGCGGAACCGGCAGCTGACCATAAGCGGAGAGGCTCATCACGGTACCTTTCAATTCATGTTGGCTATTGCGCCTAAGTATATTGCAGCCCCGCCGCTTATTCCAACTCGCGCGGCTATCGGGGGCTGGGCAATTGCATCAAATTGTTTTGGGACCTACATACCTAACTTCGCATATATGCAGGCCCCAGTCTTAGAGCACTTGTGCGGAATAGGTTCTTTGGCTAGCTCCCCTATGATGGAGAGTATTGATATACCATAGTGCTATGGCATATATTTGAAATATCTTACAGATTGAAGGAAGCGCTCGTGGAACAGAAAACCAATCCCAGTGAGCAACGAACAATAGGATACATTGAAGGGCGCTTGGAAGGGTTAGCTACAAAGTCTGACCTCGCAGACCTAATACTCGATGTCTCACAAGAAATCTCTAATCAGACTAAAGAACTTAGCGACAAGATTGATGGTGTCAGAAGCCGACAAACAAAACTGATTGGCGCCGCAGTCGGCATCGGATTTGTCTTGTCACTCTTGATAGGTGCCGGCAATCTTGAAGTGAACCTTGGTTGGATTCAAACCGCAACTGGATGATGTATGGAAGACAAAAAGCCCTCAAAGCCTAAATCCGTTGCATCTCCCTGATGATTCGGGATACTTCCCCCGTGAGGCGCTGAGGACATGACAGCTTTGATCCGATTGGCTATTTAAGCGACAGGACTACGATCACAGGCATCTTATTGGGCGAAAATTGTAAGGCTTGTCCGCTACTGAAAATAATACACATAGACAACGGAAACAGTACCGAAACAATACAAAAAGGGAGCCGATCATTGCGAAAATCAACAAATTATTACGAAATCCGCCGAGCTTAGCTCCCCCTCTCCCCTTGTGGGAGAGGGGGCCGGGGGGTGAGGGGTGAAAAAAGCGCGTCAGCGTGATCCAGTACCGGACAAGCCTTGTAGGGGCGACTCTGTGAGTCGCCCGAAATCGCCACAGAAATTACAAGTTTTGCAACGGTATTCCGCCAAGTTAAAACCTGTCATGTCCTCAGCCGTGAGGCGGGGGACCGAAGGGGCACAAGCTGGGGATGGGGTAGAAATGCGGCGTTTTCGCAATTCTCATTACTTACTTGTACTTACGTCTGTACCCTGTATATGTAAACCACGTCGCTCATGCGACGAGAAGGCTTGCTATTCTGCGTGAGCGCGGTAGCCCAAATTCCCTGCCGCCGAGCGGCTGTGGTTAAAACGATAATTTGAACCGATCGCCCCACCTACCGCAGCACCGGATCCAGCGGCAAACCGCTGGGTACCGAGTCCGGGACCAGATGCGACAGCTCCCGCGCCGCCGGGTCAGTCAACGACATCAGGAAAGCCACCAGATCAGCCACATCGTCTTCGCTCATTGGCATGCCGCCGGCGAGTTGCCGCGACACCGAGTGCGCCTGCCGTTCGAAACTGTAGGGGAAATAACTGTCTTGCATGGAAACCGGCAAGTGCTTGCTCGGATCGTAGGTCATGCTGCCGCGCCAGATATCCCCATGATGCCGGATGACATCCGCGAGCCTTGGATAGGCGCCGCTATGAAAATAGGGCGCGGTCAACTCAACATTGCGCAAGCTTGGCGTACGGAACTTGTACTGATCGCGGTGATCGAAAGTTACATTTGAGCGGCCGAAGTCATCGCGCCCGCTGGGACCGTTGCGCTTGCCGGTACCTACCTGCGGGACCAGTAAATTGTAGTGCTGCACGTCAGTGAACATATTGCCGCTGTGGCACTGTACGCAATTGAGTTGCGGGTTTAACTCGCCGTAGAACAAGAGCGCGCCGCGCTTCTGATCGTCATTGAGCGCTTCGTTGTCGCCGGCGATGTAATCATCCCAGGGCGCGGCTGTGAAGATCAACTGCCTTTCGAAGGCCGCCATCGCCTCGGCTACTTGCAGCGGCGTAATCTCGCCGCTGCCGAAAACCGTTTCAAATTGGCTCACGTAGGCTGGGATCCGGCGCAGGCGCTTCGCCAAATTTTCGCGGATGACAGCCGATGGTTCGTTGCCAAAAGTGGCGCCGGCCATTTCTGCCCTCGAAACTAATGGCAACATGGCTTGCGCGATCGCTGTATCGGACAAGTCCAACTCGGCGACGACATCGTCCGGCGCGTGAATCAGCCCCTCGCTTCCGCGCTTCTCGACCCGGCTATCCCAAAACTGCGAGCGCGCGATTCCGGCGTTGATCACTGTCGGGCTATTGCGCGGGATGAACTCTCCCATAAACGGATTTGCAATGACGCCGGTCAGGTTGAAGCGCGTATCCTCGCTGACCGTGACTTCGGGCAAGAAGACCCGTTCCTCTCCCAAACCGTGAGCGCCGGCGCCGATCGAAAGCACGCGCCCATCGGCCATGGCAAGATCGGGATGATGACAGGTGGCGCAGGAGATATTCTTGTCGCCGGAAAGAATTGGATCAAAAAAGAGGTCGCGGCCCAAGCGCGCCAGAGCCGTATCCCCTTCGATCTTGTCGCTTCCCGGATAAGGAGACAAGGCTTCCTGTTCGATCACCTGACGCAGCGCCCGGTCAGCATCGCCGATTTTGACGTAGGTCGGTTCCGTGGCGCCCGCGCTGCTATAGCGCTTCACGGCCTGTCGCGCGCCGTCAAAGCGCAAGTGCAAGACACGCCCGGCGTATACTTCGCTGATGTAGAGACTGCCGTCCGGCAAGGGCAGCACCGCGCCGGGGAAGTCCAGACTATCGACGATGGTTTCCATTGCTCCGTCGCCCTTCAAGCGGCTCAAGCGCCCGGAGCGCGGTTCGAGGTCGTCGGCGGAAAAGCAAGCTCCTTCGTCTCTCGCAGCGGCGAATTCGAGCAGCCAGACATTGCCCTCGGCGTCGATTGCAACATCAATCGGCATATTCAGATTATCGACCAGCGTGCGCTGAACCCCCTCGTGATCAATCGCGACCAATTCGCCACTGTTCGGCGGATGCGGGCAGCCTGTGAACAAGGCTACGCAGAGTTCATCGCCGAGACGCGCGATACCGCGCGGCACTGCTTCCAGCTTGCCGCCGGGGCGCCGCGGATCGTCCAAAGCGTCAAAACGATGGAAGGACCGCCTCGTGCCTTCTTCTGTTTCGAAGACGATGCTATTGGCCAGTGAGTCCGTTACCAGTGGCATGCCATCGCCCGAAAAGGCGATATCAAAAGGATGCAGCAAGAAGGTATTCCGCGCGCCGCGCGCGCCGGCCATCGCAGTGTCCAGCTCCCGCGGCGTATAGGGCTCGCGACGAGGACTGAGCGCGGCGGAGACGGGCAAGGCATAAAGCCGCTGCGCGTTATGGTGACCGATGTAAATGGTCTCTTGATCCGGCGAAACCGCCAGCGCCAGCACGCCGAGCAAATCCGATGGGTCGCGTCCGCTGGGGAAACCCGAGACAAGGCGTCGCGCGCTGCCATCGGGACGCAAAATGCTGATGCCGGCGCTGTCCGGATCGAAGCCGAAGCGGGTGTCCACTTCCATGCTGCCCATTTCCGATACCAGTACCGAACCATCGGGCAAGAGCGCCATGCCCACCGGATGATACAAACCCTCGACAACCGTCGTGAGGGACGGTCCTCCCTGCGCATGTACTTGTGATAGGGAGATGACCAAGAGCAGAGCGGGTAGAAGCAACTTACGCAACATCATTATTGTGACAGGTCATCGAACGTCCAGCTACAGTGTAACACATCCCCGGCGCTGTAGACCAGAGGACTCGTCCGGTAGTGTATCCTCTTCGGTTGAAATACTTCGTAGCCAGTCCTCGACCTGAGATCTTTGACCCAAAATACCAACGGCCTGGTAGGGGCGACTGACCTGCGGTGTCCACGCGCAGCGGTGAGTCGCCCGATGTTCATTCAGTTTCTATTCGCGGGCGATTCATCAGATCGTCTTTCCTGCTGTCAGTCGGTTGTTGTTCACAATTTCTACCGACTTCGACACACAACCCCATCCGCTACTCAAAAGGCAGCGGCAAGCGCATCAAATTGGCGCTGTAATCCTCCTTCAGCCAGGCATAATCGGGATCGTCATAAGGCGGCGTCTTCCTGGCGTCGTCGATCAGTTCCCCCGCCAGATAGTTCAGAAAATACAGGTTGGAGCCCGGCGCCGCCGCGGTCGAGTGAAATCCCTGTGTGACCAGCACCAGGTCGCTATCCCGGACGGGGAAGATCTCGTCGAAATCCGCATCGCGCCGATAATTGCGGTGTAATGCTACGCCCTTTGCCGGGTCCGTGCGGAAGTAATAGGTCTCGTCCAAATGTGCAGAGCCGCCATAACCATCATGGCAGTGGGGCGGATAACCCGACCAGGCGCCCCCGGGCACATAGACCTCGTACAGAATGAGACGTTCCGCCGGCATGGGATGCGACAAGATGTGGTTAACCTGCCTGCGCGCCGCCCCGCCCCCGCGGACCTCGCTGCGAATCTCGTCCGCCGAAAACAGCCGGGCCGGGTACTTGCCGACTGCCGGCGCCTCGCCAATCGCAAATTCAAATGCCTCCTCCGTTGTGACCATGAAGTCGGCGTCGGGCGGATAATATAGAACGGCGGGCTTCTCGGAGAAGACGCCGGCCCGCGACAAGTTGATATCCGGCCCGCGGCTGTGGACTGTGCCGCTGCCTTCCAAGGGCACTAGCGCCAGTTCAGTGTCGTCGGTGCTGTGCAGGTATACCTGCTCCCCTCGAATCTTGACGACACGAAATGACAAATACTCCCATCCGGCCGATTCCGGACTGACATCCAAAACGATCATTTCATCGTAGTTCGACTTCAAATGGTGATTCATCGATAGTCCATCCTCAATTCAGTGATCTGTCTCCAGAAATGCTTCCACTTCATGCAGGGTTGGCAAAGCCCGCGCGCAGCCGTGACGGCTGACGACGATCGCGCCGCAGGCATTGGCGAAGCGCGCCGCCTGCTCCCAAGCCCAGCCTTGCGCCCAGCCGTAGATTAAACCGCTGGCAAATCCATCACCCGCGCCAACTGTATTTGTAATCTCGACCGGGAAACCGGCGACCGTATATGTTTCTCCGTCTTCATAGAGCATCACGCCCCTGTCACCTTGTTTGAGCACCAATGTGGCGCCGCTTTCGTCGCGGAAGTCGCGCAACAATCCCTGCAATTCCATCGTTAAGGCGCCGCTGACCTTACCGCCCGCCATTATCGACTCGGGCCGCTGCGCCAGCGCGGCGAAGAATTCTTCTTCGGTGCCGATGATGACATCGCAGAGCGGCAAGATGCGGCGCATGTGCAAGCCAAACGACAAGGGATGCGGCCATTGATCGGGACGCAAATCGAGGTCGATGAAACTTGTCAATCCCGTGGCGCGCGCGCGTTCCGCCAGATACAGGCTGACATCATGTGTGCTGCCGCGGCTGAGCGCCGTGCCCGACAAGGATATTGCCCGAGCGCGCGACAGCGGCAGCGCTTCGGCTTCGTCGATGCTTAGATGAATATCCGCCGGGTTCTCGCGATAGAACAGTAAGGGAAAGCGGTCCGGCGGCTGCACACCCACAACTGCCATGCCCGTCCTCGTTCCGGGCTTGACCGGAATATACTCAGTGATAACGCCTTCGTTCCGCAGATAGCGCCGTACAAAGCGCCCGACTTCGTCATCGCCGACGGCTGTGAACGCGACCGAGGTTAATCCCAAGCGGCTGGCGCCGATGGCGATGTTGATCGGGCTGCCGCCCACGCCGGTCTCGAAAGCCGTGATATCGTGGAATTCCGCGCCGATGTCACGCGCGAACAGATCCATGGACACGCGGCCGACGGTGATTAAATCCGGGGCAGCGCCACTCATAGCAGCGCCAGCAATTGACCGGCCTCGATCGCGCGCAGGTTCTCGCTCACGCGGTCGACCAAGCCGGGTATTTGCGATAGATCGCGGTCCCACAGCGCCCTACTCGCCAGGACAGTCTCCGCCAAATCGTTGTGGGAATCCGCCCTCGACCATTGCTCGCGGAACCAATCCAGGACCCGCGGGTCGTCGTTGAGCGCGATCATTTCGCCTCGCCACTCGCCCTTGTATAGACGTATGAACGCCGCCAGCGCCAGCACCAGCCGCGATGGCAATTCGCCGCGCTCTTCAAGATAACCAAGTATCGAAGGCAGTATGCGTTCCTTGACCTTGGAGGAGCTGTTGAGCGAGATGGTCAGCAAACGGTGATGAATATGCGGATTGCGGAAACGATCCAAGACATCGCGCGCGAAGGCATCCAGCTCGGCGCGCGGCGCCTCCGTCACCGAGGGGATCACTTCCTCATCGAGCAATCCCTCTATGAATGGGCCCAGCGCATCGTGCTCCATCGCTTCGCGCACCGATTCGATGCCCAGCAAGAGACCGATCGGCGCCATCGAGCTATGCGCGCCATTCAGTAGTCGCACTTTGATCGTGCGATAGGGCGCGGCATCGTCCACAATCCTGACATTGAGCGGCGTCCGCGTGTGACTAACCGGAAACTCGTCCAGCAGGCGTCGGGGCGCTTCAATGATCCAGCTGTGGTAGGTCTCGCCCGCGACCAGCAGGTGATCTTCATAACCCAATCCGGCGAAGATGCGCTCGGCATCGGCCTCTGGAAAACCGGGAATGATGCGATCCACCAATGTATTGCAAAACATGTTGTGCCCCATGATCCAGTCGCCGAAGCCCGCATCCAGGCCCCATAGCCGGGCGTATTGCAGGATGATTTCCCGCAAGCGCGCCGCGTTATCCTCAATCAATTCGGTGGGGATAATGATGCAGCCCTTTTCGGGAGCGGCCTCAAAATGCCTGTACCGTTCATAAAGCAGGCGCGCCAGCTTCGCGGGAAAACTCGCGGGAGGCTCGTCAGTCAGCTTGTCATCTTCCGAAAAGACGATCCCCGCTTCCGTGGTATTGGAAAAGATGAAACGGATCGGGTCCTGCCGCGCAAGCTCCAGGTAATCCGCGAAGTTCTGGTACGGGTATACGGTGCGATTGACTGAACTGACGAGCCGCGTCTCTTCTACGAAGTTCCCGTCGCGAATGCCATGAAGATACGTGGTGAACAAACAATCTTGCGCATCCAGATCGTCATAAGATCCCGGCGTCGCCTTCACCAAAGCGATGCCGCTGCAGAAGTCCGTTTCTTCGTTGAGGATATCCACGACCCAATCGACAAAACCGCGCAAAAAGTTGCCGCCGCCGAATTGCACGATCCTTTCCGGGTACATTCGCGTTATATTTGCCACTTCCGAGCTCAATCTGTTCGCCATATTCATCCGTCCAGTCGGTAGGTCTGTTTCGCCAAATCATATGCCAGGGCGCGGATCATCTCGCGCGCGTCTTCTTCGTCAATGAAGCCGCGAACTTGCTGCCCGGCCAGCCAGTTCGCGCAGACACGACGCCAGACATCATGCCGCGCGGGTATCGACGGATAGGCGCGCGTATCGTCATTGAAGCCCGCAGTGTTGTATATCCCGGCCGTCTCCACAACATCGTCGAGAAAACGCGTCATGCCCAGCCAGCTATCAAAAAACCACCAGGGCGGGCCCAGGCGCAAGATCGGATAGTGGCCGGCCAGCGGCGCCAGTTCGCGGCTGTAGGCGGTCTCGTCGAGATTGAACAAGATCAGGGTCATTTCGGGCTGATTGCCAAAGCGATCGAGCAGTGGTTTGAGATTCTTGGTGAACTCGCTGCGGATGGGGATATCCGCGCCCATGTCCCGCCCGAAGCGCTTGTGAACGGCGGGATTGTGATTGCGATACGATCCGACGTGCAGTTGCATCACCAAGCCGTCTTCGCTGCTCATGCGCGCCATTTCGATCAACATATGACCGGTGAAGCGCGCCGCGTCCTTTGCCGAAGCTTCGCCTTTTAGCGCGCGCTGGAAAATTGCGTCGGCCTCGGCAGGACTCAACGCTTCGGTGTAAGCGGTCAAAGCGGCATGGTCGGTCGCTGTGGCGCCCATCGTTTTGAAGTACGCGCGCCGTCCCTCCAGCGCCCGAATATAGCTGCGGTAGTCGCCGATCGTGATGCCCGAACCACCGCTCAGCGATTCGATGTTACACGCCCAGCCCGGTTGATCGATAGCGATGACGGCGTCGGGACGAAAGGTCGGGATGATGCGTCCCGGCCAACCGGAATCCAGAATCGCTTGATGGTGATCAAGCGCGTCGGTCGCCGCGTCTGTGGTCGCCAGCGCTTCGATATTGAAGCGCTCGTAGAGCGCGCGCGGCCGGAAGGCCTCGCTATTAAGGCTCGCGGCGATATCCTCATAAATCGCCCCGGCGTTGGCGCTGTTGATCTTGAGTTCGATGCCGAAGACCTCCGCGAGTTCATCGCGGATCCAGATGCCGGTGGGCGTCGCGCGGAACAAATGCCAATGGTCACAGACCAACTGCCAGATTTCCCGGTGGTCGCTTTCTGTCGACTCTCCATCCAAAGCAGGAATACCGAGCGCCTCAAGTGAAATGCCCTGCGAGTACAACATGCGAAAGATATAGTGATCCGGGATAATCAGCAGGTCGACCGGGCTGCCGCACTGGTAATCAGGGTCGGCGAATAGCCGCGGATCGACATGGCCATGCGGGCAAATCAGCGGAAGCTCCTTGACGCTTTCGTAAAGTTCGACCGCGACTCGCTTCTGCGCCGGATCTGAAGCGAAATAGCGACTGCGCATGTGATGGTCCGTTACTAAGTGTAGTTTCGACAGCGCTTGATTGTATCGTATCGGCACAAGTCTGCCAGCGTAGGTTGCGCTTCTGGGCTGGACAATCGCTTCCAAGTCACTATGCCTCGTTCGCCCCATAAAATTGCGAAACCCGTAGAGGCGACCCACCAACCCGCCCGAAACGATCCCCTCTGCGCCCTCAGTAATTCCAATAAAATACTGCGAAAAAATCTCGCTTGTAGCGAAAGTTCCGCACCGAATCCCATCCCCGCCAAACGCGCTCCCCCTCTCCCTTTATGGGAGAGGGGGCCGGGGGGTGAGGGCAAAAAATACAAACGCGACCATTTAGTCGC
>JAPOWG010000111.1 GCA_026707745.1 Chloroflexota bacterium | reverse complement strand
TTCGCACCCTATTTTATTGGACAACTTGACCGTCCACAAAATCGGGGGAGGTTCACCCATAAAGGGAGAGGGGGAGCGCGTTTGGCGGGGATGGGATTCGGTGCGGAACTTTCGCTACAAGCGAGATTTTTTCGCAGTATTTTATTGGAATTACTGAGGGCGCAGAGGGGATCGTTTCGGGCGGGTTGGTGGGTCGCGTAGACACTGACTGTCAACAGCGGTGGGCGAGCCAAGGCTCGCCCCTACGGATTCAGACATAGGTTTGTAGGGGTCAAGCCGTGTCGGGCGCGTGGGGCGCGTGGGTCGCGTAGACACTGACCGCCGACACAGCCCTTCGACATTGACCGCCAGCACAGAGGGATGTGTTTCGGGCGAGCAGACAGGCAATTCGTCCGTATTTTGGGTTAAGGATGTCGTATAGAAGGCCCCCTGCGAAGTACTTCAACCGAAATGGATACGCTACTTTGTCGTGACAAGATGCAGGTGATTGACGGCAGCGTCATTCGATTGTACGATTTGACCGAATTAGTACCCCAAGCCCCCTTTGGGGTCTTGAGCGATCAAGGACGCTGAACTAGCCTAAGAGAAGGTAAATGAGCAATTGGCGAGGGAGCAATCGTGACAGTTGAATCGAAAAGCAAGAACTCCGTCAAACGGACAAGGCTAATTGTGGGCGCCGTCGTCGGTATCGCGGTGGCAGTTGCGGCGGCCTTTGTCTTGATTTCCAACCAGAGCGCTGTCAGCACGGACGCCTTTGACTACTCCCAGATACCTCAAGGACGGCAGTCCGATGGCGGGTTTGTGCTGGGCGATCCCGATGCGCCAGTGACTATCGTGGCTTTTGAGGACTTCCTGTGCGGGCACTGCCAGCGCTACAAGGTACACGTTGACAAGCTGATCACGGAATACGTGGCGGAGGGATTGGCGCGCTTTGAGTATCGCTTCACGCCGGTTGTGGACCCAAGTTATTCCTGGCAGACGGCCAAACTGGCAGAATGCTCGGAAACCTTGCGCCCCGGTTCGTTCTGGAACGCGCATGACGCGCTTTACGAAATCGCCAGCGCGCGGCAATTCAGCGACAACTCTTCGCGCATCTTCGCCGAACGGATGAACATGTCCTACGCCGATCTATTGGCATGTACGCGGGACGCCAACCAGGTGAACAAGGATCTGCAGTTGGCGAACCAGCTAGGCGTGACAGGCACGCCCACGGTATTTGTGCGCTATGGCGATGGTTTCCCGCAGCCCTTCCCCTTCGGCAAGCAACCCAATTTTGAGCAATTGGCGGCCGTTATAGACGGGGCCAGTTAGCGACGGGGCTGTTAGTCGCATGGTTTTGCCCGCATTTTACGATCCGCGCAAGGTCGGCACAGCTTACAAAGCGAATATTTATGAGGCGGTAGACGCCGGCGTCGAGTTGGGACTGGCATCGGCGGACAAAGACAAGCCGCGGGTCGCGCTGATACTTGTGGATATGCAGCGCGATTTTGTGCATCGCGATGGGGCGCTCTATGTGCCCGGCGCCGTAGAGGACTGCCGTCGCATCGCCGAATGGATCTACCGTCATGTGGCGGCGATCAGCAAGATTTTTGTATCGCTGGACAGCCACTACCCGCTACAGATATTTTTCCCCACCTGGTGGCGCAATGCCGACAGGCGACATCCAGCGCCCAATACGGTCATCACTGCGGAAGACGTACATGCGGGCAGATGGCAGCCCGTATACGAGCGGGAATGGACCGCCCAGTACGTCGATCAATTGGAAAACCAGCACAAAAAGCAATTGATGATCTGGCCCTTTCATACCATGGTCGGCACGTCCGGGCATAGCCTTTCACCGGCCCTCTATGAGGCGATTTGCTACCACAGCGCCGCGCGTCGGGCGCAGCCGGAACTTATCATCAAGGGCGAAATAGCAAAGACAGAACACTATTCGATACTTGAGCCGGAAGTCAAAGTGACGGGTCACCCGGGGGGTCAACTCAACGTGAAGCTGCTGGGTGAATTGGCGCAATTCGATCTGGTCTATATTGCCGGGGAGGCGAAGAGCCATTGCGTCCTGGAAACGGTAAACTCGATGATGCGCCATTTCCGAGGACAGCCCCATGTCATCAGTCGTCTCCGCATTCTCGAGGATGCGATGTCCTCGGCAATTGTCCCGGGAATCGACTTCGAAGCGGCGACGAACGCGGTCTTTGAGGGACACAAGACGCGGGGATTAAGTTTGGCAACGACGGATGAAGGAATCGGCTAGGCTCATGCGAACGGTGGAATGGGACGGCGACGCCGTCAAGATGATAGATCAGCGGGCGCTGCCCTGGGAATTGGCCTTTGTTCGGCTGGAAACGGTAGAAGCGGTGGCCGAGAGCATCCGGGATATGACTGTGCGCGGCGCGCCCGCCATCGGCGCTGCGGCAGGATTCGGTATGGCCCTGGCGGCGCGTCAGAGCGCGGCGACGACAGTTGAGGCTCTCATTGACGAGCTTCAAAGCCATGCCGAGCTGCTAAAATCGTCGCGTCCCACCGCGGTAAACCTGGCCTGGGCGGTCGACAAGCTCATGAAGATTGCCCTCAGCGGAGAGTTCAAGAGCGCGGATGACATGCGCGAAGTTTTGCTGGGGGCGGCGCAGCAGATCGCGGACGATGACGTGGCGGTTAACAGCCGCATGGGGAGCAATGGCGCGGCGCTGGTGCGGGACGGGGCGACGATCCTGCATCACTGCAATACCGGCGCCTTGGCGACTGTCGATTATGGCACGGCGCTGGGTGTGATACGCGCGGCATTTGAGCGGGGAAAGCGGATTCACGTTCTGCTTGACGAGACCCGCCCGCGTTTACAGGGATCGCGCTTGAGCGCCTGGGAGCTGGAACAGCTTGGCATCAGCTATGACATTATTCCAGATACCGCCGCCGGTTATTATATGGGCAAAGGGGAGGTCGATATCATCCTGGTTGGCGCCGATCGCATCGCCGCAAATGGCGACTTCGCCAACAAGATCGGCACCTATCAACTGGCGATATTAGCCAAGGAGCACCGAATCCCCTTTTACACGGTTGCCCCAACCTCCACCATTGATTTAAGTTTGAGCAGCGGCGCCGAGATTCCCATCGAGGAGCGCAATCCCGACGAGGTCACGACGCCTTATGGCAATCGGATCGTGCCGGAGACTTTTCGCGCGCGCAATCCGGCATTTGATGTGACGCCCCAGCGCTATTTGACCGGCATCGTGACGGAAAACGGCATCGCAAGGCCGCCCTATAGCAGAAGTCTGGCGCGGGCAGTCGCCGGAGAGCGGCTCGGCGGCGGCGAATAGGTCTCCCCCGCTCACGCAAAATCGCAAGCCGTCTCGTCGCTAGAGCGACGCGGTTTACGTAAACAGCAACTTTAATCGAAGTCGGCCAGGTTGACCCGCTCCAGGTCGGGATTGGCGCAAGGACGCCGCCCGACTTTCGCCATATCCAACCAGTCTCCCGCCAGCTTGACGCGAACGATATCCATTGTGAAGTCGGAGTTGGTGCGTTTGTCGTTGTTCAGCAAGCTGGAACCGACCCCATAACTATCGACGGGAACGCCTTCGCGTTCAAAGCGGGCGATCTTGTCTCGATTGAAACCACCAGAGACGACGATTTGTGTCCCGCGGCAAAACTCGCTCGCCAGCGCCTGAAGGTTTGCCGGCAGATCCCAGCTTTCCCAAGCGCTGTTGATGGCTTCGCGCACGATACGCACCAATTGGGGGCTGACGCCCGGCTCCGCGCTTTCTGGCAGGGACTTGTCGCGCAACTTGGCGCTGGTATCCAAGCGGACCCCGCGCAAGGTCCAGCGCTTCATCTCGGCGCGGTTGCCCTCCTTGTAGGCGGCGACATAGTGTTGCCAGTAAGCCGAGAGGGTGGCGCGGGCGGCCGCTACTGTATCGTTATTGAAATCCGCCAGGAGAATACGCGGGCTTTCGACGGGGATGTGGCGCGCGAACTGGATCATTGTCTCGACGCTGTCCGCCAAAAAACAAGCGATCATCGCATGGGGCACGGTGCCAAGGCCTTTGCCGCTCCAGAGAGAGGCCTGCGCGTCGGTGCTGACCAGGGGAGGTACTTCAATGCCCGTATCCAGGTGATAGCGATGCAGCGCCAGCCAATAGGCGTAACCGTCGATGGCCTGTACCTCCGGCAGGTCAAAACGGGCCGGGAAGAAGAGTATCGGTTTTCCCCTGGCGGCTTCCAGCACTTCGTAGACATTGGTAGCGATACGACTCGCGCGGGAAAGCACACCCAGCATCGAGGTTTCCAGCAGGGCGAAGTCACGATAGCGCCCGCGCAGCTCCAGCACGGTCAATACGTTTTCGGGGTCTCCGTCATAGAAGGTGACGACGCCATCCTGCACGGCGTCAATCTCGAGCTCTTGCCAGGTCTCGACCCAGGTATCGTTCCCGTCGAAATAGCCCGTGGCATAACGCAACTGCGCGAGCGCATGATCGACGCCGGCTATCAGCGCCGTAGGCGAGCGTCGATTGAAGATCTGCGCTTCGACCTCGATGTTCCCGACCAGGAGTTCATCGGCGCCGACGGCGCCGCGCGGGTTGCGCCCCCGGTACCTGTAGCCTTCGGCCTGAAGACGGTTGAGCATGAGGGCGGCGTTGCTGAAGTACTTGTCGGCATAGAACCCGCGGCGCAGCGCGTCCACGTTGATGCCAAATCTGTCGGTCTGCAAGCGTTTCTTGTCGAATATCGACATCGGTCTTCCTTAGGGCATGCCGCCCCGCGACAGCGTGAGATTTCGCCCCAAGTATATCATCTCTCCCTATCGCCAGTCGCACGCGTTCCAGAGCAAAGGCGACAGATTTTTTTGACCACCGAGGGGCGCGTAGACACAGCCCTTCGACACCGAGGACGGCGGTGGGCGAGCCACGGGCTCGCCCCTACGGCCAAATTTTACTTTGGGGTTGCGCGACTTACTCGGATTTATTCCTGCGCATTTGTGATGAAATGAATTAATTTAATTTCGACCGATTTCGATATCGTACCGAGTTCGCCGCTGCTGTACATGTGATTCAGATTTACGCTATAATCCACGCCTGCGATTTCTGCGTCACATGAACGGACAATGGCCATGCAAATAGTCATCACTGGATCAATCGCTTACGACTATCTGATGCGCTTTCCCGGCCACTTCAAAGAGTACTTCATTGCCGATGCGCTCGATCACATCAGTCTCAGTTTTCTGGTCGACGATATGAGCAAACATTGGGGAGGCGCAGCGGCCAATATCGCCTTCACGATGGCGAAGTTCGGTATTCGCCCGAAGTTGATGGGCACGGTTGGCGGCGACTTCGGCGACTACAGACATTGGCTGGAAGGCAAGGGCGTCGATTGCAGCACTGTGGTCCAGATTGATGAAGTCTTAACTGCCTCATTCTTTGGCAATACCGATGAGGACAACAATCAACTGGCGTTCTTCTACGGCGGCGCCATGAACCTGGCCAGAAACTATTCGCTAGCCGACGTCACTAGCGAAAGTCCCGACCTGGTCGTCGTTTCGCCCAATGATCCGGTAGCCATGGTCAAGCTGACTGATGAATGCCGCGCGCGAGGGATTCCTTTTGTCTATGACCCCAGCCAGCAGGTGCCTCGCCTCAGCGGCGACGAACTCAAGCGGGGCATGCTCGGCACGCGCCTGATGGTGGTCAATACTTATGAAGCAAGCGTCATTTGCAACAAAACCGGCTTAACGCTCGCTGAACTGCGCGATCAGATCGAGATTCTGATTGTTACAGCAAGCGAAAATGGATCCACAGTATACGCCGCGGACGAGGTAGTGGAGATTCCAGCATTCGCGCCAACTGAAATCAAGGACCCTACCGGCGCCGGCGATGCCTATCGCGCCGGTCTGATGGCGGGTATCGCGCGCGGTCTTCCGCTGGAGACCTCCGCCAGAGTTGGCGCCCTATCCGCAACCTATGCGCTGGAGCAAATTGGCACGCAGAATCACGATTTCACGGCTGCGGATTTTGTCGAGCGCTTCCGCAGTCTTAGTGATGATGGCGGTCACCTGGATCGTTTTCTGGACGCTTGACCAGGGGGCGACAGGCTCCCCGGCAAGCGCATCAAAATGAACGTGCAATGCTATGAACACAATGCAAACTGAAAAATAACCACAGAGAACACAGAGAGCACAGAGAAAAATCTTTCATTTCTTAGGATTGTCAAATTGCACTTCAATGCTGGATTCCGCGACAAGCAATTTTACCCATCTGTACGTCATTCCAGAGAAGTTCTGCCCTAAACAAACTTAAACTCTGTGTCCTCGGTGTCCTCGGTGGTGAAAAAATAATTTGATGCGATTGCCCTGCGTCCGTATCGAAGAGTGAGGACAGGCTCCGGCGGGTATGATACAATCAGTGCGTTTTGGCTAGATGAACAATTCGGGGAGAAGACATGAGCATTGCGAACGACATCAAAGACGTGGAGTTGGCTACCGGCGGACGTTACCGCATCGAGTGGGCAGGCCAGGAGATGCCCGTACTCAAACAGATACGCGAGCGATTCGCCAAAGAGAAACCACTTGCCGGCGTTCGCGTATCGGCTTGCTTGCACGTCACCACCGAAACAGCCAACTTGATGCAGACGCTGCAAGCGGGCGGCGCTGATGTCGTGCTCACGGCCTCCAATCCCTTGTCCACACAAGACGATGTGGCCGCTTCGCTTGTGGCCAACAACGAAATCCCGGTCTATGCCATCAAGGGCGAAGACAACGAGACTTATTACCGGCACATTCACGCCGCGCTTGATCACCGTCCGCATATCACGATGGACGACGGCGCCGACCTCGTGGGTACGATTCACAAGGATCGTCGCGAGAGCCTTGATGTGATTATGGGCGGCACCGAAGAGACGACGACCGGTGTCATAAGGTTGCGCGCCATGGCGAATGACGGCGCGCTCGAGTTTCCGGTCATTGCCGTCAACGACAGCGCGACCAAACACCTCTTTGACAATCGTTACGGCACTGGCCAGAGCACACTGGATGGCATCATACGCGCGACGAATATATTGCTCGCCGGGCGCGTCGTCGTCGTTGCGGGTTATGGTTGGTGCAGCCGCGGGATTGCCATGCGAGCGGCCGGGCTGGGCGCCAATGTCATTGTCACCGAGGTCAATCCCCTTCGCGGGCTTGAAGCTGTTATGGACGGTTATCGCGTCATGCCTATGGCCGAGGCGGCAAAGATCGGCGACATCTTCGTTACCGCAACCGGCGATATCAATGTGATCGACACCCAACATTTCGAAGTAATGAAAGAGGGCGCGATCATCTGCAACTCCGGTCATTTCAATGTCGAGATCAATCTTAAAGGACTTGCGGAGATGGCTTGCGGCCCACCGCACCTGGTGCGCCCCTTCGTCGAAGAGTACCGGCTGGATGATCGCTCGATCTATGTTCTGGGCGAGGGTCGCTTGATCAACCTCGCCGCCGCCGAGGGGCACCCGGCCTCTGTGATGGACATGAGTTTTGCCAATCAGGCACTGGCTGCCGAGTTCATGATCAATAACGTCAAGACCCTGGACAATCATGTCCATACGATTCCAGCGGACGTGGACGCGGAGATCGCGCGACTCAAGCTGAGCGCCATGGGCGTTGAAATCGACACGCTGACAGAACAACAGGAAGCGTATCTCAATCAGTGGGAAGAAGGCACCTGACGCAAGCGCCCGCGGACGGGGAAGTTCGACCAATGCGCCGATTCGTTGTATAGTTGAGATGGTGAGGTTTTATCCGCAGCGCGAAGAAAAGGAACAGGATCATGAAAATTAGATTAATTCGTATCGTCCTATTTATCTTATATCCTGCCCTCCTGTTAGCTGCTGCACCATCATTGGCACAAGAGAGCGCAAGAGCCCGCTTTGTCAATGTGGCGCCCGGCACGCCGTCGCTCGACATCTACGTGAATGGCGAGTTGGTCGAATCCGGCCTGTCCTATGGCGAGTCGAGCGCATACTTGAACGTGCCTTCAGGGAATATTGGTTTGAAGGGTCTGGTCTCGGGCACATCGGTCGTACAGCTAGGGCATAACGCGGATATTGCGGCCGGCTCGGCGGTATCCTATTTGATATCGTCGGCGGTTTCGCCTCGATTCCGAGCGATTCCAGAAAACCTGGGCGCGCTGGAATTTGGCGCAACGCGGCTGTCGATCGTCTACGCTATTGACGACGGATCGCCGGTTGACATTGTCTTCCGGGAAAACGGCGAGATCCTGGGCGCAGACATCAGACCTGGCACTTTGATCGGTCCCTATGAATTGAGGGCCGATGTTTATGACTTGGATCTGGTTGTGGCTGGGGACGCCAGCGGCGCGTCAATACTCGATTTGCGTATGCCGGTATCGGCCGGGACCAGCCAACTCGCTATCATCTATGGCGCCGCAAACGATCCACAAGTGTTGACCACGGCCACTCCCACGGCCCTGACAACTGACAGCGGCCTGGTACGATTTCTTCACGCGGTTCAAGGCGCGACTCCGTTCGCGTTAAGCGTCGACGGTTCGCCGATCGTCCCGTCGCTCGCCTATGCAATGCCGTCGGAGCACATCGCCTTGCCGAGCGGATCGCATCGAGTCGCGCTAAGCATCGGTGGCGCGGAAATCACTTCAATGACGTTGAACGTCGCTGCCGGGCAGGCTCAAACCGCCGTTGTCATGGGCTCGCCGGCGAATTTGAGCATGTCATCTTATAACGACGACCTCAGCGGTATTGACAGGACTTCGGCCTTGGTGAGTTTGATCAACGCCATTCCAGGCAGCACGGTCGAGCGGCTGGCCCTATCGAGCGGCGCGACAGCCGCAATGGACGTGGCATATGGAAGCGCGAGCGACGCGGCAAAAATCGTCACTGGCAAGCAAGGGTTGTCGCTGGATTTAACCATTGGCGACGATAGCGGAACAGTGAACCTGCCGGCCAGCCGGTTCAACGGCGGCTCCTATTACAACCTGATCGCCCTGCCCGGCAGCGCATTTTCCGGTCCCCAATTGCTGATTGCCGAAACGAGCATTCTGCGCGGTCTCGACCTTGAAGTTATGATGATGGGGCAAGAAAGGGCGACGGAGGCTCCCTCAACGGAGGCTCCCTCAGCGGAACAGGCAGTAGAGGAAGAAGAAGTAAGGCAACCTGTGGTCGTCACGGCCGCTGAAATCGATGGCCCGACCGCTCGCGTGAATCTCAACCGCGGCGTCAACTTGCATTTGCGGCAATATCCTGATAGCGGTTCTCTATCGCTTGGGCTGGCGCCAAGCGGCACGACCTTGATCGTATTAGGGCGGCGCGGCCTGACAGAATACTACGGCGCGGAGCCCGCGGACGAACCGGTAGATCTAAGCGACTTTGACGCGGATCCTGCGGAAGGATTGGAACGCTGGCAAGATCTGGAATCCGCCGAAACCTGGCTCTTCGTCACCTATATGACGCCCGACGGCGGCACGATTGACGCCTGGGTTAATGCCTTGTACCTGGGAGTCGAAGACGAAGACGGAGAACCGCAGCGCTTGGCGGATCTGGAAATGATACGGCAGAACCAGGCGGGATTGTCCCGGGCAACGTCCATCGGTCCGCCGCAGCCCCTCGAGCGCGTCAGCGCATATGCGTTTAACCTGAACGCGGGCGTAAATCTTAACATCCGCATGGCGAACGACGTCAGTTCCGAGAACTTGGGTCAAGTCGCAAATGGAGATCCATTGCGGCTGATCGGACTGGACGAAGCCGACGAATGGGCATATATCGAGTATGACGCGACAGATAGCGTGGTCATCAGCGGCTGGGTAAGCCTTCAATACGTTCAGATCCTGCTCGACGGGAGGCCGACCAGCCCCGAGGCGCTGCGGGAATTCGACGCTTCGCTGATTTCGGTGGTGAGCGATTCAGCTCGCGGCGGCATCAATTTGGCGGGCGAAGCCGAAGCCCCAGCCGCGCCGACCAGGGATCCCCTGCTCGGCGCCGTTGTCGCGACGGTGGCCTTGAATCCCGACGCCAATCTGCACCTGCGATTGCGACCAAATGCGAACAGCGAATCACTGGATCTCATTCCTTCCCGCACAAGCGTGATTGCTGACGGCGTCACCGAAAGCGAAGAATGGTATCGGGTCAGCTATGAAGGCGTGCCGGGCTGGATATCGGCCGCTTACACAGTTCTGTCGTTCAACGATCGTTATATGCCTATTGAAGAAATACTGGGACGCCTCACGCTCTTTGATGACCTTGGCAACGAGATGCCAGAGGAAGAGATGGATGAGATGTCGGATCAATAGGGTGCTCCGGACAGCGCCTATACGGCTCGTCCGGTCCCCCGAGCAAATGCCGCTTTTTTATCCCCATCCCTCGGCCAGTGCCCCCTCGGTCCCCCGCCTCACGGGGGAAGTATCCCCAAAATGAGGGAAGGGTGTGCGCGAAATGGGATTCAGATTTTGATATTACCGCATTTCTGCGCGGTATCACGCAGTATATTTCCGCATTTTCGCGCCACTTCTACATTGCCAAGCAAGCCTTAGAAGATCAAAGGTGATCGGCTATAATGTCGCTGGATTCAACAATCCAGCGCTCTCAGGAACAGCCTTTGCGCATCCTAATCACTGGCGCCGGCGGATTCGTCGGCCACCATTTGGCAAACCATCTGGGC
The DNA here is from genome assembly GCA_026707745.1 of Chloroflexota bacterium. GTDB lineage: Bacteria > Chloroflexota > Anaerolineae > Aggregatilineales > Phototrophicaceae > UBA6055. Next base: position 14,312 of record JAPOWG010000111.1, on the reverse strand, counting down.
AGTTCGCAGCCGACCGCGACGCTATGCGGAACGACGCTATTTCCAGAAGAAGGCGTCAGTCCGGCAATCGATATTGCCCGGCAGATTGATCTCAAAGAACCGCGACAAGCGCGCGATCTGCTGGGGGACTTTGCGCCGGAGGTGATATTTCATTTGGCCGCGCAGGCTTTTGTTCCTCGATCTTTTGAGGATCCCTGGGAGACCCTGGAAAATAACATACGCGCCCAACTCAACATCATCCAAGCCTGCCTCGAACTTGATCTGCGTCCTCGCACGGTGATCATAAGTTCGGCCGAGATATATGGCGCGGTCTCACCCGCCCAATTGCCGCTGGACGAGCGGACAGAGATTCGCCCCACTAATCCCTACAGCGTCAGCAAAGTGGCGCAAGATATGCTGGCGCTGCAATTTCATCTCAGTCACGGACTGCCGATAATGCGCGCGCGGCCATTCAATCACATTGGACCCGGCCAGAACAGTCGCTTCGTGGCGCCGGCATTTGCGATCCAGATCGCCAGGATTGAGGCGAATCAGCAGGAGCCGGTTATATATGTTGGAAACCTGGAAGCAAAACGAGACTTTACCGACGTGCGCGACATCGCGCGCGCATACAAGTTGATTGCCGACAAAGGGGGGCCCGGAGAAGCCTACAATGTCGCTTCCGGCAGGGCAAGCAGCGTACGGCAGATCCTGAATAGCTTGCTCGGGATGACTGAGATTGATATTGAAGTACGCGTCGATCAGGCGCGCTTGCGCCCGGTTGACATCCCTGAGATTCGCGGTGATGCCGGCAAGCTGCGCGGCGACACCGGGTGGGAGCCAAGATTCACATTACAAGAAACCTTGAAAGATGTGCTGGCGGATTGCCGCCGGCGCGTCAACAGCGCATGAGGAGTTCGCTTATATGACGAAGAGAGCGCTTATCACCGGGATCACTGGTCAAGACGGCTCGTACCTTGCTGAGTTTTTGTTGGGCAAGGGCTACGAAGTCTACGGAATGGTTCGCCGCACCAGCACGGTTCGCTATGAGCGGATTCAGCAGATCCAGAGCCAAATCCAGATTGTGCAGGGCGATATGGGAGATCATGCCAGTTTGATCACCGCGGTCAGCACGATTCAGCCGGATGAGATATACAATCTGGCGGCGCAGAGCTTTGTACCAACCTCCTGGAATCAACCGGTCTTCACGGGCGACATCACTGGATTGGGCGTGACGCGCATACTCGACGCCATTCGATCGGTCAATCCGGGGATCAAGTATTATCAAGCCTCTTCCAGCGAGATGTTTGGCAAAGTACGCGAGGTGCCGCAACGGGAATCAACGCCATTTTATCCGCGCAGCCCGTATGGCGTTGCGAAAGTCTATGGCCACTGGATCACAGTGAATTACCGCGAGAGCTACGATCTCTTCACTTGCAGCGGTATACTTTTCAATCATGAATCGCCGCGTCGCGGGCTGGAGTTTGTCACGCGCAAGGTGACCTATCACGCTGCCATGATCAAGCTCGAATTGGCGGAGGAGATTCGCATTGGCAATTTGGAATCGCAACGGGACTGGGGTTTCGCAGGAGATTATGTCCGCGCCATGTGGTTGATGCTGCAACAGGACGAGCCGGATGATTACGTGATCGCCACCGGAACGACGCATTCGGTGGAACGCCTGCTGGATGTCGCCTTCGGTCATGTCGGGCTCAATTGGCGCGACTATACCGTGCAAGATCCGCAATTCATGCGACCGGCGGAAGTCGACCTGCTGGTGGGCGACGCCAGCAAAGCCAGGCAAAAACTCGGCTGGCAACCGAAGGTCAGTTTTGAAGAGTTGATCGGAATGATGGTTGACTCCGATCTCAAGAAGCTACAAGACAATCCGGCGCTAGTCATCTGATGCCCAGCCCCAGCCTGGTCGATACACACTGCCATCTTAATTTTCGCGCCTATGCGGATGACCTGGACGCGGTCATAAAACGCGCTGCCGAGGCCGGCGTTCGTCAGGTTATCGTTCCAGCGATCGACCTCGACAGTTGCGGCGAGGCGCTGGCGCTCAGCCGAGCATATTCGGGCCTTTGCTGCGCGCTGGGGATTCATCCGAATAGCAGCAAGGAGGCTGATCCCGCACATATCGAGCGAATACGAGACTGGTCTCAGCGAGACGAAGCAGTCGCGATAGGGGAAATCGGCCTGGACTATTATTGGGACAAGAGCCCGAAGCATGTTCAAATCGAATGGTTCGAAATGCAACTTGAACTAGCGGCGGAACGCGGGCTGCCCGTCATCATCCATAATCGTGAAGCCAGTAATGACGTGCTGGACATACTTGCGTCCTGGGCGCCCAACTTGCCCCTTGGTTTACGAAATCGCCCGGGCGTCCTGCATTCGTTCTCGGGCGATAGAGCGCAAGCCGAGCGCGCCTTGGCGCTGGGGTTCTACCTGGGATTCACCGGTCCGCTCACCTTCAAGAACGCGGGGGAATTGCGTGATATCGCGAAGTCCGCGCCGCGCGATCGCCTGCTTATCGAGACGGACGGTCCCTTCCTGACGCCGCATCCCTATCGCGGGAAGCGCAATGAACCCGGGTACCTGCCACATATCAACGACAAATTGGCTGAACTGCACGACGTTTCGCCGATCGAAATGGCGCGTCAAACATCCGCAAACGCCGACGTGCTATTTTCGCTGTCATCGCCGCGGGACAAGACGGCCGTCAATTGATCTCGGATTCCGCAAAACATTGGTAAACTGTGATCATGTGGATGATTGACGGAGTCTGACTTGGCGGAAATCTCGGTTATCATCGTCAATTGGAATGTGCGCGATCTGTTGGACAAATGTCTGGCCAGCTTGTTTGAAGCGCAAGACGCGGCCGAGCCCGGCGACGGGAAAAGACCCCCGCTGGAAATCATCGTTGTCGATTGCAACAGTCAGGACGCCAGCGTCGCTATGGTACGCGCCCGATACCCGGGGGTTAAGCTGCTGCCGCAGCCCGAGAACGTCGGCTTCACGCGCGGGAACAATCTGGGTATGGAAGCGGCGGGGGCTGATACGTTTTTGCTGCTCAATCCCGACACGGAAGTCCCCAAAGACAGCCTGATTACGATGCTGGGATACCTGCAGCAGCACCCGAATACAGGCATACTGGGACCGCATACGCTCAATACGGACGGCAGCCATCAGTCCACACGCCGGCGGTTTCCGACGCTGATGACCGGCATATTCGAGAGCAGCTGGCTGGCCGCTTTGGCGCCTTCCAGCGTATTCGACAGCTACTTCATGCGCGATACGGAGGATGACGCCATATTGGAAGTGGACTGGGTGCAAGGATCGGCCTTGATGTTGCGGCGAGCGGTCTACCAGGACATCGGCGGCCTCGACGAAGGATTTGTCATGTACTCCGAAGAACTGGACTTTTGTAAACGCGCCAAAGACGCGGGCTGGAAAGTGATGTACCACGGCGGCGCCAAGATAAGGCACCATGGCGGCAAGAGCAGCGAGCAAGTCGCCGCCTTCAAGCAGATTCAGTTTCATAGCAGCAAACTGCGCTACTTCCGCAAACATCATGGCTACGCGCATTATGCATTGCTGCGGGCGCTGCTGCTGGCGCAATTCTGTTGGCAACTGTTTTTGGAACTCGGCAAAGCCTGCATAGGACACAAAGTCGCGCTACGCCGCCAGCGCATCAAGATTTACTGGCAAGTTCTGCGGGATGGCTTGAAAGCGAAAGTATGAAAATCGGGCTAATCAGCGGCGAATTCCCGCCGATGCCCGGGGGCGTCGGGCATTTTTCGCGGATTCTTGCAGAAGTAATGCAGGCTCAGGGTCATTTTGTGCGCGTGCTCAGCAGAAGCGGATCCAATTATGATGACCTGGAAATCACGGGCGTATCCGGCTGGGGATTGAAGCAGGTCTCGAAGATCAAGACCTGGGCTGACGATAACGAGCTTGACGTGATCAATGTACAGTTCCAAACCGCGGCATATGATATGTCGCCCTGGATCCATTTTCTGCCATCTTTGCTCGATCAGCCTATCGTAACGACCTTTCACGATCTGCGTCATCCCTATCTCTTTCCCAAGGCCGGTCGCCTGCGCGATTGGATCGTGACGCATCTGGCAGGGAGCGCCGACGGCGTGATAGCCACAAATCCCGAAGATTACGAGAAGCTGGCTCGCGCCCCCATGCGCTCGCTCATTCCCATCGGCAGCAATATTATGTGCGAAGCCACGTCCGATGAGTCGACAGCGCGATGGCGCGAGGAACTGTCGGTCAGCGATTCGACGACTTTGATCGGTCATTTTGGATTCGTCCAAGCGACCAAGGGGATCGACTTCCTGGTTGACGCGCTGGCGGAGCTGCGCCGACATGGGCATGATTTGCGGCTGCTTTTCATCGGCGGGGGGCGCAATGCGGTCCATGCCGACGCGGGCGAAAGCTACCACGAGAGCCTAGAAGATCGAATCAGGGAATATGGGCTGGAGGACGTCGTGCGCTGGACCGGTTTCTTGCCGGAGGTCGAGGTGGCTGCTTGCCTCCAGGCGGTCGATATTGTGAGTTTGCCCTATCTCGACGGCGCTTCCTACCGGCGCGGCAGCCTGATGGCGGCCATCAATTACGGCTGCGCTATTGTGACAACTCAACCGAGGGTCGAACATGAAACTTTCATTCACGGAGAGAACATCTGGCTGATTGATCGAGGATCCGCGACGGCAATTGGCGATGCGATCATTCACCTGATTGAGAATCCGCAGACGGTCAATCATTTGCGGGAGGGGGCGCGACAACTTCGGCTCCGCTTCGATTGGGATGTCATCGCGCGCGATACGCTGGCCTTCTTTGAAGAAGTGCTACGCGGGACAGGGCGCCACGCCGCCCGAGAGCCGCTCGGCGCGTAGCCGGCGAATAGAAGAAGTTGCAGGTAAGTTATGCAACAAGAATTAGCCACAGAAGCAATTCCAAGTAAGTAATGAGAATGCGAAAACGCCTTCATTCAACCCCAGCCCCGGCCTGTTCCCCCTCAGTCCCCCCGCTCAACGCTGAGGAGGCGACAGGTTTGATCCGATTGGCTATGAATGCGACAGGACAACGATCACAAGCATCTTGTTGGGCGAAAACTGTAGGGCTTGTCCGCTACTGGGTCATTCTAACGCGCTTTTTTCACCCCTCACCCCCCAGCCCCCTCTCCCACAAGGGGAGAGGGGGAGCTAAGCTTGGCGGAATATGTAATAATTTGTTGATTTTCGCAATGATCGGCTCGCTTTTGTATTGTTTCGGCACTGTTTTCGTTATCTATGTGTATGATTCTTAGTAGCGGACAAGCCTTGTAAGGGCGACTCTGTGAGTCGCCCACCGTTACTGCTAGAGATTTCGGGCGAGCCACGGGCTCGCCCCTACGGCCGACTATTATTTTGGAGTTGCATGACTTACTCGCACTTACTGATTTGCCGCGCTCAGGCAAAATTGCAAGCTTGTTTGTCGCGTGAGCGCCGCAGCTTGCGTAAACAGGAAGATTGACTTCATGCGCCCCCTTTGGCGGTACTCGCGCGATCCAGACGCGCTGGCGGTGGCTTGCCTGGCGATGCTATGGCTGCTCTTCTTTTGGCGCCTGTTCACGCCTATAGCCGCCGACCAGGCCTCCCTTGCCAAAGGCGACTTCTCCGCTCAGTTTGTCGCCTTTGCCGGATACCAGTACCAGCGCCTCTCGCAAGGGGAAATACCGCTTTGGAACCCCTACAATAACGGCGGCCTTCCTTTTATCGGGGATACGCAAGCCGCGGTCTTTTATCCGCCGCGTTGGGCAACGATCGCCCTAAGCTCCCTGGCGGGCGGATGGAGTTATAACGCGCTGCAACTGGAAATGACCGCTCATGTGCTGATTTACAGCTTGCTGATGTACCTTTTTCTGCGGCGACTCACCCTTGGGCGCCAGTTTAGTTCGCTGGGGTCCCTGGTTGGCGCGATAGTCGTCGCCTACGGTGGCTACACAGGCAGCTACCCGCCCTTGCAGCTCGCGATCCTGGAAGCGGCAATCTGGTTTCCCCTGGCTTGCCTCGGGATTCTGGAAGCGACTCGGGGAGGAAAACTTTCGTATCCGTACATCGCCCTGGCCGGCTTGGCGCTAGGTATGTCCTGGCTTGCGGGTCATCCGCAAACGAGCTGGTTCATGACCTACGTTCTTTGCGCGTACTTCGCCTATCGCAGCTACCGACAGAAAACCGGTCCGCGAAGCTTCCTGCTTGGCGGCGTTAGTTTTGGACTGGTCGCCTTCAGCGTCGGCGCCGTGACACTGCTGCCCGGTATCGAGTATCTGCTGCATTCGTCGCGCGCGGGCCTGGGTTTCGAGCAAAAGGGAAACGGATTCCCTATCCAAGACATGGCGCAAATTGTCTTTCCCGGCTCGGTCAGCCTATGGTCTCCCCTTTACACTGGCTTGCCCTCTCTATTCTTCATCGCCGTAGCCGGCGGCCGCAATGCCGGGGAGAGCCGCTTCTGGCTGGCTGTAGCGTCGGCAGGGCTGATACTGAGTTTCGGCGCGAACAGTCCCTTCTATCACCTCGTTTACAACCTCGTTCCAGGCGCCCGTTTTTTCCGCGGGCAAGAGCGAGCCGCGTTCGTGGTCGCAAACAGTCTGGCAATAGCGGTCGGTTTTGGCGTGGTCGCCGCAGGCAATTGGAGCAATCATTTTCATCGGCAGCGCGCCCTGCTCTGGTGGCGCAACTTCGTCGCGCTTGTTGTTGCGGTCGCCTTTGGAGCCTTTGTCTTGTGGATGGGCGACACGCATCGTTGGGAGGCGTTCTTCAAGATCGCGTCTCGAAGCGCCGCGATTATGGCTCTCAGCGCGCCCCTGCTATTCGCCTTGGCAAGACGGCCACATCAATCCATTGCGGGAATCGCATTGATCGCGCTGATCACCCTGGACCTGTTTTCAGTAAGCCAGGACCATCCGGGCACCTACGACCCGATACCCCATGCCGGACAATTGGCTATGGCGCCTCCTCCGCTCCTACAAACAGTGATGAATGAGCCTGACGCCGGCCAACCATTCCGGGTCGATGGATTCCGGGGATTGGGGGGGAACTTCGGCAGTCTGTACGGCTTGATGGATATGCGCGGGATTAGTCCGCTCTTTTTGGAGGGTCCATACCAAATCATCCAGCGAGATTATGTGAACAATCCTTTAGCCTGGGAATTATTCGCGGTCAAATTCGTCTATAGCGGGTCGGAGAGCCTGTCCGTCCCCTCGACCGTGGCAGCGGCTGGGAACGATAGCGAAGGCGCGGTTTACGCGCATCTGCTTGATGACCCGCGCCCCTTCGCCCATCTGGTATACCATGCCGACACCGTCGACAGCGACGGCTTCGCCCGGGCCTTGATGGACGACCCGCGCTACGACCCGCGCAGCAAAGTCGTTTTGCACAGCGCGCCGACCCTGGATCTGCCCAAACATCAGGCAACGGGAACCGCCACAGTCAAATCCTTCGAGGAGGAAGAAATCGTCATCGAAGTGGAGAGCGCCGACAACGCCATACTTTCCATTGCCCAGCCTCATTACGTTGGATGGGTAGCGCAACTGGACGGTCGGCCAGCCGAGATCCTGCGCGCCTATGGCGGTTTGAGCGCTGTGGAGATCCCGGCGGGTCAAGTTTCCCTGCAATTGCGCTACAATCCGCTGAGTTATGCAATTGGCTTCGTCCTGAGCGGGTGCGCCTGGCTCGGCCTCGCTCTACTCGCCGTTTTCAAGTTGCTCCGGAGGTAAACATTGGCGCCTGTCAACGCTCTGCAAATCTGGATCAGTCGGGTCAAAAGCCGCCACTATTGGATGGCGGTGGGATTCGCCGCAGGCGCGCTGGCGACTTTGATCGGCTTCATGATCGCCATTGCAGGACCCTTCCTGGCGCTGGCGGCCATATTTGGCATATTGGCGGGGCTTTATATCATCACCGATATCCGCGTCGCGCTCTACGCCATCATCGTCACATTGCTACTGTTGCCATTTGGCGTATTCCCGGTCAAGATCGCGATTACGCCCACCCTGCTGGATTTAGCGATGGGCGGATTCTTGCTGGTGTATTTGTTGCAGTGGATGACCGGCCGGCGGGGAGGTCTGCGCCTGACGCCTGTGCATGCCTTCGTCGCCGTATACGTCATGTGGCTGATATTCACTTTCGCCTTGGGCTTGCGACATGCCATGCCAACGCCGGCAAATATCCGGCAGTTTGCGGAAACCCTGCTTAGCATCGGCATGGTCTTCATCTTGTCGGATCTGCTGCGCGATCCCAAGACTCTCAGGCGCCTGGTCCTGGTGATTGTTCTGACAATCGGCTTGCAAGCCCTGATCGCCATTGCCCTCTTGGTCGCGCCCGATACCATCGCCGAAGCCTTGTTGGTTCGGCTCGCGCGAATCGGATATCCGGATGGCGGCGTCATCCGTTACATCGAGGACAATCCGGCTTTCGGCGAAAGGGCCATTGGGACCTGGGTCGATCCCAACGCGCTGGGCGGCATCCTGGCGGCCGCGTCTCTCATGATTGCCCCACAGATCGTCTCCAGAATGCCCGTCATTTCCAAGCGCTGGTTGACTTTCGCTATCTTTGGGGCGGTAGCGCTCGCGCTGTACTTGACCTCGTCGCGCGCATCGCTGCTGGCCTTGGCCTGCGGCCTGCTGTTCATCGCCCTAATCCGCTATCGGCGGATGCTGCCTGTGCTGCTCATAGGCGCGGTGGCTTTCATTTTGCTGCCTCAAACACAGGGTTACCTGGATCGATTGCTGCAGGCCTTCCAGGGCGCCGATTTGGCTACACAGATGCGGATTGGAGAATGGACCGATTCGCTGACGCTAATCGGGCGCTATCCCCTGGTGGGCGTTGGCTTTACCGGAACGCCAGAAATCGATATCTATACCGACGTGGCCAACATGTACTTGATCATGGCAAACCAAATTGGGCTAACAGGCGTCGCGATCTTTCTGTCCACCATGGCCGCGGTTTTCATTTATGGCCATGTGGCCTGGCGCCAGGCCAAAAACCAGCCAGACTTCACAGCGATTCACCTCGGCTACCACGCTGCCCTGCTCACGGCGCTTGTGAATGCCGTCGCTGACCTATACTTTTTTCGACTCGACTTCCAGTCTTCGATCACCTGGTTCTGGCTCGTCGTCGCCCTGTGCCTGGCGAGTTCTCGGCTGGCGCTGGAAAGGGGCTCGGGGTTAACGGAAGCAAGCGCAAGCAAGTCGTGAAACATTTATTCACCACAGCCGCTCGGCGCGTAACCGGCGAATTTGGGCTACCGCGCTCACAGAAAATAATAAACCTGCTCGGCTACCGCAAATCGCGGTTTATTAGAAAAGAGGCACAGAAGTAGTTCCAAGTAAGTAATGAGAATGCGAAAATGCTTTTGTTCAACCCCGCCCCCGGCCCCCTCCCCGAAGCATCAGGGAGGGGGAGCGCATTCGATGGGACTAGGATTACATCCAGAACTCTCGCTACAAATGAGAGTTTTTCGCATTATTTTATTGGTATTACTGAGAGCACAGAGGGGACTGTCTCGGGCAACTCATAGAGTCGCCCCTACAATTCGTTACTTTTTTTAGAATTTGCGTTACTTTAATTGGTTTTACTGAGAAGAGGGTTTAAGCAATCCCCCATTGCATTAAGGGGCCAGTTGCCATAAAATGCCGGACGACAACTGAATGATAGCTTTCCGCTTCGCGCAATTGTTGTCGCGAGGCTGCGATCCGAGGAAAGGAACCTACATGAGAGACTATGAGCTCACGTTCGTCGTGCGCACCCTCGCCACCGACGAAGAAGTCAACCAGGCCATTGATCAAGTCATAAGTTATATCGAACAGGGCAACAACGGGGCGGTTAACAGCGTCGATCGCAAGCTCTTTGGACGGCGTCGCCTGGCATATGAAATTGACGGTCAGCGAGAGGGGCACTACGTCGTCGTAAAAGCCGCTATCAAGGCCGAACATATCAACGAATTGGAAACCGAACTTAAGCTCTTTGATCCGGTGCTGCGTTATTTACTGGTTCGCGACGAGAGCAAAAAAGCGAAAGCGAAAGCGAAATAAGAATGAGCGCTGAAGATCTGGTCTTGAGACCGCAGCGACAAGCATTTGATCAGCCAACTGAAACGAAATCTAGCGAAAGAGACATAGAACTGTGAGCGAACAACCATCAACTGGCAGAAGTGAAGGCGCTGCGGGTCGAGACCAACAGAGACGCGGCGGTGGACCACGGCGCGGCGGTTTTTCGCGCGGGCGGCCCAGGGGGAGACGGCGCCGGGGCAAGACCAGCTATTGCCCGAAGGGCAAGTGCTTTGACTACAAGGACCTGGACACTATTTCGCGCTATGTCAGCGAAAGCGGCAAGATAAAGCCGCGGCGCCAGACCGGCAATTGCTCGCGCTGCCAACGCGAACTCGCGCGAGAGATAAAACGCGCGCGCCACCTGGCCCTACTGCCCTTTGTCGTGGCCGACTAGCTGGCTACTCGTAACAGTCATCGGGCATCGTAGAGAGCGGCGCTGCGACGTCAATTGCCAAATGGACAGCAGGTTGAGGAGTTAGCACTCTAATGTCGAAGAAGACACAGACGACGGGCGTACCGAAGCGTCGGCGCCGCCGGGCGGCTCCTACAGCCGCCATCGACAGCGATGCCGCGCAAAACCAGGCCGATTCCGACTACAAGAGTCGAGCTGAAAGAGAAGCGCGGATGCAAGTGCTCGTCATCCGGGCCGTCGCCGGGATCGTCGCGATCCTTGCTGTTGTAGTTGCCATTGCTTTTGCAGTTGAGCAACTTTTCATTCCCAATCAAGTGCTCGCGGTCGTGAATGGCGAAAACATCACCGTGCGGCAGTTTCGCGAAGAATACAACCTGGAACGCAGCCGCTTGCGCCTGCAACTCAACCAGGTCCAGAATTCCGGATTCGATTTGCAGCAACTTGCGCAACAGGAGCCGTACAGAACCTGGATCAACGAAGTCAACGTCCCGGATCAGCTAGGACTGCGCGTGATCAACGATATGGTGGACGACCGTCTGGTCGCGCAGGAGGCGTCCGCGCGCAACATTTCCGTCAATGACGAGGCTGTAGAAAAGGAAATCCAGGACTTCTTTGGCTTTGACCCCACCGCTGTGGCATTGATCGGCGCCGAGCCAACGGAAAGGCCCGAACCGACCATCACGCCAACGCCCTTCGTTTCGCCGACGCCAACCGCCATTCCAACGATTACCCCCACGCCTACCCCGGGTGAAGTTGATGAGTCCGGGGAAGAAAGCGATCCAACTGTGACACCGCAACCCACGGTTGTTGAAGCGACATTAAGCGCCGAGGACATACGCGAGAACTTCCAAGAAAACCAGGAGAATTATCGCTCATTCCTGTCGATTAACGGTATCGCCGATGAAACCATCGATGCTTTCTTCGAGCGAATGGCTTTGGAAGCGCTTTTGGCGGAGGACCTGGTTGGCGCGGAAGGCATGCTGCTTTACGTCGACGTGCGGCACATCCTGGTTGAAACGGAAGAAGACGCCGAATCGGCTCTGGGCGCGTTGCGCGATGGCGAGTCCTTCGCCGATTTAGCGCGGGCCATATCCACCGATCCGGGCAGCGGCGCGCGCGGCGGCGAGCTGGGCGAGACCTTTGTCGGCAATTATGTGCCGGAGTTTCGCAGAGCCATTGAAGAGGCCGAAATCGGAGAACTTGTCGGGCCGGTTCAAAGTGAGTTCGGATATCATATTCTGCAAGTGCGCAGTAAAGACGAACGCGGCGGCGACGCGTTTTCTGGTCAATTGGAACGGATAAGACAACGGGAATTGGAACTCTTCGTCGAGAACTTGCGCGAGCAAAATGCCGACCAGTACGAGATACATGACACCTGGTTGAATTACATCCCTCGCGGCCAAGGTTAGTCCCCTTCACAACGCGATGTTGTGTGTATGCGTAAAAGGCAGAGAACAGAGTTCTCTGCTTTTGCATTAGCCAGGCATGCGAGACGAACTATTCCTAAACCGGTGGCTCGACTATAATTCGAGCATGGGTAACAAGCCGCTGGACATACTGGAATCGCAACTGGAAGCCCTGATCGAAGGCGCATTCGCAGTCATTTTCCACAAGCATTTAAGCGCGCGAGATCTATCTATTTTGATTGGGCGCGCCATTGAAGATGCGGCAGCGATAAACCAAGAAGCCGATGGAAAACTCGTTGCGCCAGACAGTTACACCATTCTTTTGCATCCGGAGGCCCGAAAACAGTTCCTCAAGGAATACCCGGATCTCGCCCTGCGCCTGGCGAGGCTGGTCGTCGAACTAACGCAGCAATCCGGCTATCGCCTGAATGGCGAGCCCATAGTCTTTATCGAGGAAGACAATGAGCTCGCCTTTCATCAGTTTCGGATTGACGCTCGCCACGGCGAAACAGAGCGCTTCGAAACACGAAACATGCATCCTGTCGTTAAAGCGGATTCCGCATCAAACGAACGACGGCTGATATGGATCATCGGCAGGGCTGCTCCAATCGAACTGGAAAAGCCCGTCATCAACATCGGACGAGACGATGACAATGACATTGTCATCAATGACGCCTATGTCTCGAGGCATCACCTGCAACTGCGATTTCGAAATGGCGCCTATATCCTGTTTGATCTGAACAGCCGAGGCGGTACCTATGTGAACAACGTGTCCGCGCAAGAACAGCAATTGGGGGATGGGGACATCATTCGCATTGGCCGCACCGAACTGGTATATAACCAGCAGGACGCTCGCCCCGACAAGGATGGAACGACGAAAATAATAGTCGCGAAATAAGGCAGAAACGTGAGTATTGAAGTCACCGTATTCCTCTTGCGCCTGCTCGGCGGACTGATTCTTGCGGGCTTTCTTCTGGCGTTGTTTTACATGATCTGGCGCAGCCTCCTTCAGATGACTGACGCTCTCGAAGCCGAACAAGCGCATCACGCCAGACTAGCCGCCATTGGCGATCGGAATGGCGAACATCGTCCTGACAAGAGTTTCGCTCTGTTGCCGATTACGACCCTGGGCAGATCATCGAGCAATGCCATCGTCGTCGATGACGAATATGCCAGCGCCCTCCACGCCACGATCGTCCTGGAAGACGGCCGGTGGTGGATAGAAGACCGCGAGAGCCGCAATGGCACTCAGCTTAACGATCAGACAATTCAGGGGCGCACAGCCCTAGCCGATGGTGATGAGATCAGTATCGGTCAATGCAGATACAGACTGATTTTGACAAGGAACGCGCTAGCGCGTAACCGTCGCGAATGGTGAGCTTGACGGGAAAGATCAAGCAAAAAGGAGTTCAGCAATGGAACAGGTGAAGATCGCGGTCATTGGCGGCTCGGGACTCTACAATATGCCAAACATTAGGGATGTGGTCAGCGTCGAAGTGGATACGCCCTTCGGCAGTCCCAGCGGGGCTATCAAGGTCGGCAGCTTAAGCGGCAAACGCGTCGCCTTCCTGCCTCGCCACGGCGAAGGGCATGTGCTTTCGCCAGCGACCCTGCCCTACCGCGCGAATATTTTCGCACTCAAAAAACTTGGCGCGCGCTTCATCATCGCGGTCAACGCCGTGGGCTCGCTACGGGAAGACTTCGCGCCCGGACATATCATCACGCCCGACCAGATCATTGACTATACGATTCACAAGCGCTCCCGTTCTTTCTTTGAAACAGGCGTGGTAGCGCATATTTCGGTTGCGGAGCCGATGAGCGCCTACCTGCGCGAAATCATCGCCCATGCTGTAGAAGCGGTCGGCGGCAAAGCGCATCGACACGGTGTCTTTTTGGTAGAGGACGGCCCGCGCTTCGCGACCCGCGCCGAGAGTCATTTGTTCCGCGCCTGGGGATGCGATCTTATCGGCATGACCAGCGCGCCGGAAGCGTTTCTGGCGCGCGAGGCGGAGATTGACTATGCTTCGCTCGCCCATGTCACGGACTACGACTGTTGGCGCGAGGAGGAAGAAGCGGTGACCTCGGACATGGTAATTGAGACGCTGTCAAAAAACATCGAGACTGTTAAGAACGCGCTGGCTGCCGCGATCGCCAAAATCGACGCCGATAAAAATGTCCCGGCGCATAGCGCGCTCGATACAGCGCTGGCAACATCGCGCTCGGCAATGGACGAGGAGACGATCGACAAGCTGCGTCCGATTTTGACTCGCGTCTTGAATCTTAGTAATTCCAAGTAAGTAATGAGAATCAGAAAAAGCGACAAGTTGTAAGGCTTGTCCGGTACTGGGTCATGCTAAGGCGCTTTTTTCACCCCTCACCCCCCGGCCCCCTCTCCCACAAGGGGAGAGGGGGA
>JAPOWG010000021.1 GCA_026707745.1 Chloroflexota bacterium | reverse complement strand
CCTCGCCGATGAATGAGCTTGTGAGCCAGGACGATGTCGGCGACCTCGCGCTGTTCCTGGCGTCGGACCTGTCGCGCCGTATTACGGGCGAAGTGATCTACGTCGATGCCGGCCACAACATTATGGGTTACACCGATGTTGAGGCGCTCATGGGGCAATTGGATTAGACGAACCGCCGCTCGGAACGTAACCGGCGAAGAGGTCCCAGGAATGTCGTGCTCAAACAAAATAAGCGGGCTGTCGCGGTTTAATCAATCAAGCGCGCCCGCAAACATGACCTCGGGTTCGAGACGGCCTAAAGCAAAGTCGCGCAAATCGGCGCGCCGCAACGCCAGCAAAGCGAAGGTCAAGCCAAGGCATCCTGCGATGAACACAGTGCCGTAGGCGACGGTATGATCTCCTGAAAGCTGCAGCGCCAGATCGCGCAATATGCCGCCGCCCGCCACGCCAAAGCCCCGCGCAAAAGTGACGGTCAGCGTCCAAAAGCCGAGGAAGGTACCCGCGCGTCCATCGGGGCTCAAATCCATCATCAGGCCCAGCGTGCCGATATTCCAAATCCCCAAACCCAGGCCGAGCAGGACCAAACCCGGCGTGACCAGAGCGCGGATCTCGCCCAGTGAAGACACCGCGAAAAGCAAGTATGCAGCCACCAGAACCCAAACGCCGGCCAAGGACATGAGACCGTTCGTGAGTTTACGATGGCGGCGGGACAGGTACAAGAAGCCGAAGGAGCCCAGAATCGCCATGCTGCCCCAATAGGCGGAAAAACGATTTGTGACCTGCGCTTCCATGCCAAAAACTTGCCCGGCAAATGGCTCCAGCACGGTATCCTGCAAAAAAGCGAACATCATCGAGAGGATCAAATAGATCAGAAACAAGCGCATTGGACGACTGCGCCAAACCAAGGCCAAATCGCGCAGGAGGCTTGAGGACTCGACGCTTCGTTTGAGGTTGCGCTTGCCGTTCCGTTTTTCTTCACCCAGTAACGAGAAGAGCCAGATGGCAGCCAGCAGGGAGGAAGTAATCAAAAAGAGGTTCTGCAGAGACGCCGCCGAGAAAGCAATCTCGCCCGCGCCTTCGTGATGAGGCAGCATAACACTGAAGAAGATGCCTCCGATAGTGAAGCCCAGCAACAGGAACGTCCACACCAGTCCAACCGCGCGCCCTCTTTGCGCCGGCGCGGCGCGATCGTGAACCAGCGCTAGAAATGTGCTGCCAGAGAGCGCGATACCCAAGCTGAACAACAAAAATGAAAGCGCGATAACCAGCCACAGCGCGGGGGATGGCGGCAGCGGAGGATCGCTTTGAGCCGAGTGCACCATCTCGGCAGTAGAGAAGCCCAGCGATAAGGTGCTCAGCACCATCATCGCGCGACCTAGCCAGATCCAGAACAGTCGGCGAAATCCGCCAATCACATGTGTGTCCGAATAGCGCCCGGCCCAAACCCCCAGAGGCGCCAGGAAATAACGTAGCCCGGTCAACAATCCGACCACGGTCGCGCTGTAGCCAAGGTCGGCAACCATGATGCGGTTCCAGACGCCGGTCGCCAAGACGTCCGCCATACCCGAGCCAAGATGAAATATGCCGATCTTAAGATTGCGACCGATTGTCAGGTCCGATGGTTTTTGTTCAGACATTTGCAGGTTTACATATAATTTTACAGATTTTCACGAAGAATTATACAAGTTCAAAGTGGAATACGTCAACATGAGGAAGCACAATATTGCAACAGCTTGTGATATACTGCAATAGTATGTAGTGGTTTCAGTAAAGTGAGGATCAGATGTTCCAACACCGTCCGTTAAAGAAAATAGTAGTTCCCACCGATGGGTCCGCCTGGAGCGAGCGCGCAATTCCTTACGCGGTCGACTTCGCGCGAGTCGGCGGCGGCGAAGTCATATTGCTGCACGTATTCACGCCACCGATGCACGAATTTGTTGATTCGCTGGCGATTGCGGGCGAATATGAACTGGCCAATCGCATCCGCGAGGAGATCAAGCAACATCTGCTGAGCTTGCGCAACGAGGTACGTGACGAAAACGTGGACTGCAGGCTGCATATCATTGACGCCGTCGGTATCGCCCAACATATCTGCGATTATGTCGAAGCAGAAAAAATCGATATGGTGGTGATGACTACACACGGACATTCCGGATTGGTGCGGCTGGTCTTCGGAAGCGTCGCCAACAAAGTCATGCACGATGTCAATGTGCCCGTGCTGGTCATCCGACCCGACCTGGAGTGATCTCGGACTGTCGTTTTTTGGGGTTGTTCCGGGACCTGCGCGACCGAACTGACGAGCGCGGTTTCCCGCTTGTTCAGTTCGGTCTTTCCGTCCCCGATGAAATCTCGTGGAACGGCGGCAAGCGCAAGCTTGCCATTTCTTGGATTTCCTGGACCGCCTTTCGCGCCATCATCCGCTCTTTCTCCGACAAATCTAGGGTGACAAATTCCTCTTCGTCGAGCGTCAGCGTCCTGCCGTCGGGATAGACAAAGACATCGAGACAGAGGTCCTCTGCCGCGATCCAGTCCGGGCCAAACTGCGGGGGGCGCGTGATATTGCAATACCATCCTTTCAATCGCTTGCTCCGCCCGTCAGCCACGCGGAAGATATTGAACCAGCGATCGCGGAAGAACCACTCGCGGAACACATCGCCGGATCGCAACACGACATAGCCCAGGTCACGGTCGGGGTAGCCGAACTCGGCTTCGATACACACATACTCGTCGCAGATCTCCCGCAGCACACCCTGGTACGACAATTCGTCCGTGCCCAGCGCATCGCGTTTGATGATCGTGCAGGCAGTCATCAGGCGCGGCCGCTGGTATGTACGACGACCAGCAAGCCATTGCGGAGTTCGAGACTGGCGCTATCGCAGAGCATCACATTGCTGATGCCGCGCGCCGGTCCAAACTCGAGCGATTCATCGCGCAAGGGGTATTTGAGCCCCCTGCTAGTGATTCCGCTGGCCTTCCCTACCAGTGGGATCAGCGAAATTGTGTCGCCGGTACGCCCTTCGACGCTGTAAGTGCCCGGGCGCAGGAGCCGGATATTCTGTTCACCATCGACCAGTTCGATTTCAATATCTCGCAGACCCGGCAGCGCCAGCAAATAAACATTCGCCAGCGTTTGATCGAAGCGGCCGCCCAGAGCGCCCAATATAACAATCGCGGTCGCGCCTTTGTCGACGCCCCAACCCAGCGCCAGTTCCAGATCGGTCTCATCCTTTTCCATCGGGAAGCGTAATATCTCGGCGCCGGCGGCGCTAAGCTCCTCAACCTGCTCTCCGCTGAGCGAATCCAGGTCGCCAATGATAGTCTGTGGCGCCAGGCCAAATTTCAGCGCATTGAGCGCGCCGCCGTCCGCACATAGTATATGAGCGGATCCCGCCTCTTCCAGCGCCCGCCTCACCATGGTTCCGTCTTTGGCCACGCCGTTGGCAAAAAGGAGAATCCGCAAATTGCGCTTCCTTTCCGGAATACTACTGCAATATTTCTGGGTGGCTATGTTACCATTCACCACACTATGGTCAAAGGTTGCGCGAGTTCCTTGATGCGCTACAAGTTTGCGCTAATATGGGTGTGACCTGCCTAGCGCGAAGGACAATGCGCGATGACGGTTGACGCCATCAGTTTGGAAGTCTTCAAGAATCAATTTGCCGCGGTCGCCGAAGAGATGGGCGTGACTTTGCAGCGCGCCAGCTTCAGCCCGAATATCCGCGAGCGGCTCGACTTTAGTTGCGCGGTATTCGATTCTCAGGCGCGCATGATTGCGCAGGCAGCGCATATCCCGGTTCACCTGGGCAGCATGCCGGCATCAGTCGCCGCCGCGGTTGAAGAGTTTGAGGAGTTTTTCCCCGGTGACGTCATCGTGTTAAACGATCCCTACCATGGCGGCACGCATCTACCCGATATCACTATGATCTCGCCAGTCTTCGCTGGGGGCGACCTCTGCTACTTCGTCGCCAGCCGCGCCCACCACGCCGATGTCGGCGGCATGTCGCCCGGCTCCTTGCCCTTGAGCAGCGAGCTGTATCAAGAGGGCGTCATTATTCCCCCGCTGAAGTTGCGCTTAAGCGGCTGGACAAACGAGGGCGCTTTGGCTTTGATCGTAGCCAACAGCCGCGATCCCGAAGAGCGTTTGGGCGATATTGAAGCGCAGCTAGCCTCGCACCGCGTGGGCGAAAGCCGGCTTGGCGCCATGATGATCGACCATGGCGTGGAAAGCACCATCGAACACGCCAAAGCCTTGCTCGACTATTCGCGAAAAATGACCGAAGCGGTGATTGATAGCATACCCGACGGCACTTATCGCTTCCGCGACGCCATGGAAGGCGACGGGCAGAATGAGTTTGAAATCCCAATCAACGTGGCGGTAACAGTACATGGCCGGGAGATGACGGTCGATTTCGCCGGCAGCGCGCCACAGGTTGCCGGCAACGTCAACGCCGTAACCGCCATTGTAGAGTCGGCGACTTGGTACTGTGTGCGCCTGCTGGCCAGCGAGGATGTGCCGGTCAACCACGGATGCTTCCAGCCTGTGAGGGTGATGACGCCGCCGGGGAGCGTATTGAATCCGCGCTTCCCGGCAGCCGTGGTAGTCGGCAATACGGAAACGAGCCAGCGCGTGGTCGATACGGTGTTAGGCGCCCTGGCGGGGGCTTTGCCGGATGTCATTCCAGCGGCCTCGCAAGGCACCATGAACAACTTCGCCGTGGGCGGCTTCAACGATGGCGCTCAATTCGTCTACTACGAGACGCTCGGCGGCGGTCACGGCGGCTCGAGCGCCGGTCCCGGTCTATCCGGGCGGCAGTGCCACATGACCAATACGCTGAATACGCCGGTCGAAGCGCTCGAGTACAGCTTGCCGATGCGCATTCGACGTTGCGAATTGCGCGAAGGCAGTGGCGGGATGGGTCGTAATCCTGGCGGAAACGGCATCATACGCGAATATGAGTTTCTGGCGCCGGCGCGGATCACCATCAGCTCCGAACGACGATTGCGGCCGCCCTATGGTAGCCAGGGTGGCGCGCCGGGACACTGCGGCGTCAATACCATCCTGCGGCGGGGGGAGCCGGAGCTCGTCGGCGGCAAACATACGGCGCAACTGGACGCCGGCGATCGGGTCATCATCGCGACGCCCGGCGGCGGTGGCTGGGGAGTCGCGGACGCCTAGCGACGACGCCAAGTAAAAGTCCCGTCTTCAGGACTTCAGTTGAAGACGGGACTTTCGTTTGCGCCCTTGGACTTTAGTTGCTGGCGCCACTCACCCTGACCGGGATCTGACGCGGCTTGGCATCTTCGGCCTTGGGCACGGCGACGCTCAGGACACCGTTTTCGAAGCTGGCTTCCACATTATCGCCGCTGACCGGGATCGGGAAGCGCAGGCTGCGCCTGAACTTGCCGACGCGCCGCTCGCGGACCAATACGCGCTTGCTGGCGTCCTTGGATTCCGACGTGGTTTCGGCGCTGATGGTCAGCAGGTCGTCGTGAATGTTGACGCTGATATCCTCAAGGCTGACGCCGGGCAGATCGGCGCGGACGACGTAGCGATCTTCGTTCTCCTCGACATCGAGGGCGAGGCCGAAGCTGCGATTCCCGAATTCGTTGGCCGTGCCGAGCAGCGGGCGATGGTCGCCAAAGATATCGTCGATCAGACGAAAATAGGGGTTGCGGGTTCTGACTAGCATTTTGATTTCTCCTTCTGTTGAAGTCTGTGTTGTGCTTAACTGACATCTACAGCCTAAGCCAGCAACATAGGAAAAAGAAAAACACGCTATCGGAAAGGCAATAGAGGATCGTAAAAGAAACATAAGCGCCAAACTCGCTGCTGGTTAAGGAGGGGACGTGTTTGAATCGATACAGATTGTGCTGACATAGCGAGTCAGCTAGTAGCTGATCCCCATAGGGTTAATTTTCTTTGAAAATATAAGGCTTGTCCGCTTCTCCATTTGTGTTGAACATATTGGACGCCGAGATTTGGCTGACAGTAACGAACATCACTTTTTGGCGAGCCAAACCACAGAATACAGACGGGCTATGTAGGGGCGACTCTGTGAGTCGCCCGCGCTCCATAACTACGGATGTTTGGATTACCCTAGAAAATGGGGCAAATGTGACTCTGTTTTGTAGTATCGGACAAGCCTTACAGGGTCCATTTATGGCGAAAATTGTAGGGGCGACCTATCAGGACCCCCGAAAATCACCGAAATAATCTCAGGTTTTGTGGCGAGATCGCGCCTGATGAAAAGGTGTCCGCTCCTCAGCCCCTTATTGGGAGAAGCATCCGGGGGATGAAGGGTGCAAAAACAACCGCGAACACCACCGTACCGGACAAGCTCTTGACAGCCGATAGAGCTGATCCGATGGTCCATGATACAATGGAGCGCGACGATCACGCATGCGAGGACGGCATTCGATGCCTCGAATCCATGTCATTGGCGCCCTGGTATACGACCTGGTGTTTAATGTCCCCGATTGGATTGAACCCAATCGCGCGGTTCACGCCTCCCAGGTGACCTTATCCCCCGGCGGCAAGGCTTTGAATCAAGCCGCGGCGGCCTGTCTACTCGGCGGGGACGTCGCGCTGATAGGTTGTGTGGGCGACGATCTGTTCGGCGCGCAGATGTTGCAGGAACTGCGGAATATCGGCGTGAACATCGACCACGTCATTGTGCATGATTCGGCTAGGACCAGTTTGGCCAGTATCGTGGTCAAGGACATGGTCCCGGGCTTTATCGGCGCGCCGGACGCCAGCCGCAAGATCGGCCAAGACGATATCGACCAAGCCCTGCGGAATCTGCAAAAGCAAGATCTGCTCTTGATTGACTTCGAAATCCCGCAGGAACTGGTCCACCATGCGCTGACACTCGCCAAGAACGCCGGCGCTACGACTGTCGTAAATCCCGCGCCCTTCTTTACCCGTGACGCCTTCGTTTTTGAATATCTTCATTTGGTGGATGTCATCATTCCCAACAAGTTTGAGGCGCAACTGATCGCCGGGGACGACAGCGATGACCCCGACGAATTGGCGCGTCGATTGCTGAATATGGGGATCATGCAAGTCGTAATGACACTGGGAGAAGATGGCTGCGTATTATATGAAAGGGAGCGCAAGCTGGAGCAATCCGCATTCGCGGTCGCGGTTGTGGATACAACCGGCGCCAGCGACGCATTCGTCGGCGCCTACGTAATGTCACTGGTCAACGGCTGGCCCGGCCAGGGAGCGCTGAAGTTCGCTACAGCGGTGGCTGGACTGGCTTGCAGCAAACACGGTACCATGTCGTCCTTGCCGCGATTGCGTGATGTAAACTCGCTTTTGCGGGCGGGGAGTAAGTAAATGCTTACGATCCGCAGAGTTGCGTAACCGCACATATCGTCACGGGTTTTAGACTATGCAAAAGTTGTTCGCGCGACGCAAGAAATACAAGACGCTTGATGACAAGGCGCTGGTAGAATTGGCCGCCGACGACAAAGAGGCCTTTGGCGAGCTTTACGAGAGATATTTGACCAAGATGTACAATTATGTCTACTATCGTACGGGTAACACGCACGACGCCGAGGATTTGACCGCCAAGGTATTTCATCGAGCGATGTCTCATATAGCCGCTTATGTCGACCGGGGGCTGCCCTTTCAGGCCTGGCTCTATCGCATCGCTCACAATTTGGTTGCCAACTGGCATCGCGATCAGGGTAGGCGCAAGATCATCGCGCTTGACGACTTTGTCGCGCATTCGCTGCAGTCCGAAGCGCCGGATCGCTGGACCGAAGAGCAAGAAGAGCAAAAGCAACTCATGGAAGCGGTACGCCGATTGCCCGAAGATCGCCAGCAGTTGCTCTTGCTGAAATTCATTGAGCAATTGTCAAATGCGGAAATCGGCGAGATTATGGGGCGAACAGAAGGCGCGGTCAAATCGCTGTATCACCGGACGCTATTGGCCTTGCGGGAAGATTTGGGGCGTCATGAAGATATTGGCGCCGCTCGTCGTCTAAGCGGAAAAGAGGGATAAGAGCGATCATGGATTCACATGCCGACGCCAAGGCGCAAGACTTCGTCGATGACATCACCGCCGCGCTACAACAGGGAAACTCGCCAGACCCGCTTCTTGACTTGTCCGACGGCGCCCGCGAGCAGGTTGTGGATCTTGTTTCCCTTATTCAAGATTTGCGCGATACCTTGCGTCCGGTTGAGCCGAGCGCGGAATTTGCCGCTCACTTGAAAACGCAACTGCTGGAAAGCGAAGCGGGGCTGGTGGCGCGTTTAAGGAAAATGCCCGCGCGCCTTCATGTTGCTGCGATTCTTGCCCTCTTCGCCGGATTCAGCCTCTTGCTTTCGCGGCGACTATTTGGCGCTTCCGCCGCGCAGGACATCTCCGAGGAACCTGTCGCGACAGCGCTTTAGCCTCCCTTCGTTTTGATACCGGGTCATACACGGCTAGTCCAAGCAAGATATGCAATTCTTAGAAACAGGACGGTTGTAGGGGCGTTTGCCGGTAAGTGTCTGCGCGACCCGCTGAAACGCCCGCAAACCGAAATAATCTTTTGTCTTTCTCTGTGCTCTCAGTAAGACCAGGTATGCCATGCAATTTCTGCATAAACGTCGAGCCGTAAGGGCGAGTCTTGGCTTGCCCACCGTTCCGACTAGACAGAACCAATGTCCATTGTTTCGCGTGAAGATCAGCCTGCAACTGCTACTGAGTACGAGATGACTGTATTGGCGCAACCTCAGCACGTCGGTATGATTCGTCGACTATTGGCATGGTGATAGGACTGGTCAATGGCAGGGACCCGGCTAACGCTGCGACAACTGAATCGAACGCTATTGGCGCGGCAAATGCTCCTGGACCGTCAGGACATGCGCCCGGTTGCCGCTACCGAGCATCTGATCGCCTTGCAATCGCAGATACCCAATCCGCCCTATATTGGCTTGTGGACGCGACTGCGCCGCTTCAAACGAGACCAGCTGACGGCGCTGCTTGACGTCCGCGAGATTGTGCGCGCCCCGTGGGTACGCTCGACCTTGCACCTGGTTTCGGCGGCCGATCATCAACGCTTTCAGTCGGTCATTCAGCCGGCTTTGTTTCGTGGCCTTCGGTCTTTTTTTGGGGCCCGCGGCGCGGACCTGGATATCGAGCGACTGCTGAGCATTGCCAAGCCCTTCCTGGAGTCAAATCAGCCCTCGATAGGCGCGCTTCGCGCGCATTTGCAGGAGCACGAGCCGCAATTGAACAAGGAAGCGATGGCCTATGCTGTGCGCAGCTACCTGCCGCTGGTTCAAATACCGCCTAGCGGAACCTGGGGCGCGGGTACGCGTGCGTCCTACACGACCGCGGATAGCTGGCTGGGACCGGCCGATCCCTCCGATCTGCCAAGTCTTTTCCGCCGCTATCTGGCGGCCTATGGTCCCGCGGGCATCATGGATTTCCAGACCTGGACCGGCATGACCAATTTGAAATCTCAACTGGCGCCGGCCCTTGCCGATCTCGTGGTTTATCAGAGCGAAAGCGGCCAGGACATGTACGACCTGCCCGAATCGACAATTGCCGCGCCTGACTCGATAGCGCCAATCCGATTCATCCCGGAATACGATAACATTCTTATCGCGCACCGGGATCGGTCCCGCATCATCCCTGACGAGCATCGCAAAAAAGTTTTTCTCAGCGCCGGCCGCGTCATTGGCACGGTCTTGATCGACGGCGTCGTCGGCGGGACCTGGAACGTCAAAAAGGACAAGACTTCGCTTAGCCTCTATGTCAAGCTCTTTGAAGCGAAGCCAAAGGATTGTTTGCGGGCAATTGAGGAAGAGGGGAGCCGGCTTCTTCAATTCTTTGACGACCAGGCAGGCAGCTATGCCGTCGCGATCAATACCTACGATTGAGCGCCGGCGCGCGCTCTACTCGTTCACGCATTTGCATGGTAATCTGTTTTGATAAACCAGTCGTTCTTGCGACGAGAAGGCTTATTATTCTCTTTGTTAATAAACCGCGATTTGCGGTAGCCGAGCAGGTTTATTATTTTCTGAGAGCGCGGTAGCCCAAATTCGCCGGTTACGCGCCCTGCGGCTCTTGTTTAGATGTTCAAAGGGTAGATAAGGTCCGCTGATCATGTCATCGGCACAAAAAATCACGGCCTTGCGCGGCATGCGCGACGTATTCAGCGCTGAATACGCCCAGCGCAGAGGCATTCAGGCGCAGCTCGAAGGGCATCTCCTCCGGCATTCCTACGTGCCGATCGAATTGCCCATCCTGGAAAACACCGAACTCTACCTGCGCAAATCTGGCGAGGACATCGCCTCGCGTTTGTACGAGTTCGATTTTAAGAGCCGGCGCATCGCCCTGCGACCGGAGCTTACAGCGTCCGTTTTGCGCGCATATGTTGAGCATTTGCAGGACGAGCCGCTGCCATTGCGGATTCAGTATACCGGGCCGGTCTTTCGTTACGAGAAACCGCAACACAACCGATTCCGGCAGTTTACCGTTGCCGGCGCCGAGCTTTTGGGCGCGGCGGGACCATTGGCAGATGCCGAGATTCTCCACCTGGCTTGCAGCGGCTTGAGCGCGCTTGGACTTCGCAAGTACCGTCTCGTTGTCGGTCATAGCGAGATTCTGGAAGGTTTTTTGACTTCGCTGGGCTTGCGCAGGCAACTCCTGAATTATCTCCTGCGCAATATGGAAAACGTCCGCAAACGCGGCATGGATGCCGTCATAGATTCTCTATCCGATCTCTATCCTGACCTTGCTGGTCTTGCGACCGGGGAAGCAGGTTCTCGACCCGCCGACGGCGTCAAGAGCCAGCGGTTAATTGATTTGTTGCGCGAGATGAGTGATGGCGAAGCCCACCAAGCAATCACGGACTTCCTGCACAGCCTCAATATCCGCATAGATACCAATCGTGACGAAGACGAAGTTATCGACCGGCTTTTGCGCAAGATCCGAGAGGACGAACAAGCCCCGAAAGTTCGAACCGCGCTCGAATATATGCGAAAGCTGAGCGATCTGAACGGTCCGACCGGAGAAATCCTTGGGCGCGCGCGCGATTTGTTCGCGGAATACGACGTCAATCCAGGCGCTTTGGACACTTTGGAGGCGACTTTCCTTCAACTCGGTCTATTCGGCGAGCTAGACGCGGAAATACATTTGGACTTGGGATTGAATAGAGGATTGCACTATTACACCGGCTTGATGTTCGAGATCCACTGCGCGGGTGAAAGCGGGGAAGATATCCAGCTTTGCGGAGGCGGACGCTACGATAATCTGGTCAGTATTCTTGGCGGCAATGAGCCAACGCCGGCGGCGGGCTTCGCCTACGGCATCGAGCGGGTCGCGAGCGTCGTGGATGCCGGAGATCGCCGGTCGCTGAACCGTCCTAACGTATACGTCATTCCGGTAGCCGAGGGCGAAGTCGCCTACTGCCTGCAATTGGCTAACAGTCTGCGCGCCAGGCGCCTGGTGGTGGAGGTTGGCCTTGACGAGCGCAATTTGCGCAGGAGCCTCAAACACGCCGACCGCAAGGGAGCGGACGCAGTTGTCATCGTTGGCGAGAGAGAACGCGCAAGTGGTCAAGTCGTTGTGAGAGATATGCGTAGCCGTCAAGAGATGACCGTCGACCTGGACGATGTCCCCGATGTAGTGACGAGGGTGTTCACGGACGATGATTGACAGGATTGCTGCCGACAAACTGATACTGGCATTGCCAAGTAAGGGCAGGCTGGGGGACGCTTCCGAGAGTTTTTTTGGTCGGGCGGGCTTGCGGATATACAAACCCAATCGCCGTCAATACACGGCGACGATCCCCAGCTTGCCGCCTGCCGAGGTCGTCTATCAGCGTCCGCGCGATATCCTCGGCAAGGTAGGTGAGGGACGCGTCGACATCGGTATCACGGGTTACGATATCGTCGCCGAATACGGTGACGAAACTGAAGACGTGATCATCATCGAAAAGCTCGGCTTTGGCAGGTGCGATTTGCTTTTGGCCGTGCCCGATTCCTGGATTGACGTCACGTCGATTGCGGACTTGGCCGACCTGAGTTTGAGACATCACGAACGTGGAAAACAGCTGCGTATCGCCACCAAATATGGCAACTTGACCAAGGGCTTCATGTACCGCCAGGGCATCTCCCAGTTTCTGCTGGTCCATGCCGACGGCGCCATGGAAGCCGCGCCCCGTATGGGTTACGCTGATATGATCGCCGACTTGTCCGAAACGGGCACCACCTTGCGCGAGAACCACCTGCGGCCAATTGACGGCGGCAAGATACTCGCTTCGCAAGCGGTGCTCATTGGCAATCGCCGCAGCTTGCGCGAGTCGTCGGCCAAGCTGGAGACCTTGCGCGAGATGATTGAGCTAATTGAGGCGCATCGTCGCGCCCGCCGCTTTGTATCTCTGCGCGCCAACATCCGCGGCGAATCACTTGCCGATGTGCAAAGGCGAATTCTTGCCAACCCCGCCTTAAGCGGGAGCAAGGGTCCCGGCGTCGTTGAGGTGGCCAGTCCGCCGGAAGTTGCTGAAAAATGGTTCGAGACCAACTTGCTGGTTCCAGCGGATCTGATCCACAAAACCATGCAGCACTTGCGGGATCTGGGCGGTACCGACATCATCGTGATGAGACCGAATTATGTCTTTGACGAAAAGTCGGATACCTATGAACGATTTGAATCATTGCTGTCCGGCGACGATAATGTCGGTTTGTGAGACGAGACCATGAGTAAAGTTGGCATCATTAATCCGGGCGCCATGGGTATATCGATCGCGGCTTCGGCGCGGGCCGCCGGGCACGACGTGGTCTGGTCTTCCGCCGGACGCAGCGCGGCAAGTCGACAACGGGCTGCCGAACACGGCTTGCTCGATGTCGCTTCGATTGCGGAGCTCTGCGCGGCCTGCGAACTGATTCTATGCGTCTGCCCTCCACATGCTGCGGAATCCGTCGCGGGTTCGGTCATCAAAGCCGGATTCCGCGGCTTGTATTGCGATGGCAACGCCATCGCTCCCCAGAAGGCCATCGCAATAGGCGAGGCAATGGGCGCCGCGGGCATCGACTTCATCGACGGCAGCATCATCGGCCCCCCGGCCTGGAAGCCCGGCGCCACGCGCTTCTACCTCTCGGGCGCCTCCGCAGCGCATGTGGCCGACTTGTTTGCGGGCACTGTCACCGAAGCGATTGTGATAGGCGATGAGATTGGACGAGCCTCGGCGCTAAAGATGGTATTCGCGTCGGGGACAAAAGGATTTACGGCCTTGCAATCGGCGATTCAGGCAGTTGCCGAGCGCCTTGGCGTGCGAGAAGACTTGTATCGCGAATGGGAAAGGCGCGATCCGGATTCAGCAACCAGGGCGCAAGACAACATGCGCGGTGTAACCCAGAAAGCCTGGCGCTTCACGGGCGAAATGAAAGAAATCGCCGATACCTTTGAAGGGGCGGGGCTGCCAAACGGATTCTTCCTCGCCGCCCATGACATCTACCAGCGCATGTCGCATTTCAAAGATGCTGATGAATTGCCGACGCTCGACGAGGTTCTAAAGGCTTTGACGGACTCCCGCCCTTAGTCGCCGCGCTTCAATGCAGCAATCAATTCCGGCAAGCCCTGGAATACAAAATCCGGCCTGGTCGCGCTTTCGGCTAGACTCGTCTCATCTTCGACCCCGGTCATGACCAGCGCGGTTTTGATGCCGAGCGGCTTTGCGCCTTGGATGTCAGTGCCGATGCGGTCGCCGATCATCAGTGTCTCTTGTGGATCCGCGTCCAATTGACGTAGCGCGGCCTCGAACATGCCGCGTTCCGGCTTTCCGATGATTGTCGGTGCTTGACCGGATGCCGCCTCGATTAACGCCAGAATGCTGCCGGCGCCCGGTACCAAGCCCTCCGGAGAAGGAAAAGACGAATCCGGATTCGTGCCGATGAAGCCGGCGCCGCCGCGAATCAGCAGCGTTGCCTTGCGTAGTTTTTCGTATGTCAGATCAATATCGATGCCGCAGACGACCAAGGCCGCGCCATCCTCGACCAGCGTGAAACCAGCTTTCGTCAAGATCTGCTTGAGTCCCGCGCCTCCGACCACAAAGACACGCGTTCCTTGAGGGTATTTCGTCTTCAAGAAGCTGGCGGTTGCTGTCCCGCTGGTGACAATATGACAGGGCTGCACGCCATTTACGCCCAGCGTTGACAGCTTTTCCACATAGTTCATCTGGGTTTTGCTACTGTTGTTTGTGGCGAGGACAAAACCGATGTTCTTGTCCAACATGTAAGCGAAAAACTCGTGCAAGCCCGGCAAAGGCTGCATGCCGCGCCACAAGACGCCATCCATGTCGGAGATAATCGCTCGTATCTGTTTAAGCAATTGAGCTTCCCTCTCAGTAAAACAAAGTAAGTCATGAGAATTTCGCAAAAAAACCATCCCCCGGCCCCTTTCCTCACAGGAGGGAAGGGGTGTCTAGGTCACGCAATCATTGCGTTTAAGCCCCCTCCCTCTTTATGGGATGCATCCCCCGTGAGGCGGGGGACCGAGGGGGCATAGGGTTTGGGGGTGGGGGCAAAGCGTGGCATTTTTCCCAACACTTACTTGGAATTACTTCTGCTGTTGAGTAAATCGATCATTTTAGCATGTAGGCTATAAGTTTTGGAAGGTAGCTCAAGAATGCGACCATTTGCCGCGCAAGAGATCCAGGGTCTGTTGCTCAAGCGCCCACAGTTCGTGGCTTTCCTGCGCGCGCAGCAGGGCGCCGAGATGCGGATAACCGGCTTCGTATTCCCGCGCCCACTCTTTGGAAAAGTCCCCACTCCGGATATCCTCCAAGGTGGCTTCCATGAGCCCTTCCAGCTTCAGTTCTTTGAAGCGGGGCAGGCGGCTGAAGATCCCGTATTGCCCGGTGAGCGACGAGAGGCGCATCGCGTGCAAGAGGCCGCCCTGCGCCACGCGGGACAGATAGTCGGTGAATTCCCCGGACAAAATCAAGTCCGTCATGACGGCCTCCGCCGGGTATCCGACTTCCAGCAAAACGTGAGCGGCAGTGGTCATCACATGGTGAAAGGCGGGCAGTATCGCCTGCTGCACAAATAGATCAAGCTGCGCCTCCAGAACCATGGAGATTTCGATCGCGCCCGCCTGCAGGCTTCCCATCGCCTTCGCCAGAGCCAGCAGCGACTCCCAAGTGGTGCCGGTTGCGTCTTGCCCTACGCCAACGAAACTAAAGAAACCGCTGCCATCGAGATAGCGACTGCGTACTGCGGCGCCGATGGTGCGCGGGGCGATCATGCCGACATCGATGAATGGCGGCGGCTCCACGAAGCCAAAAGCGATATTGTATCCGTTGGCGAATACCAGAAGATGTCCCCGCTGCAGAGCGGGCGAGATCATCTCCAAATACACCTCGGGCAGAACTTCGTCGGGCAGCATAAGCAGCAGGATATGGCTGCGGGGAATAACTTCCTGGATATCTTGCGGCTCGAATCCGTCCTCGCGCGCATGATCGCGCGTCTCGTCTTCACGCAGCCCGATCAACAATCTAATGCCCGAATCGCGCAGGTTATTGGCGACCGGCCGCCCCAGGTTCCCGTAACCGATGATGCCGACCGTCTTGCTGTTCAAGACGCCGAGGTTGGCGTCGTTTTCGTGATAGATGATGCTCATCGCGTATTTTACTTTGTCTTTTCTGCTGATGGTCTTGGCAGGCGCTTGTTCCAGATTTCAAGATCAAAGCCCGTTCGGAAAAAGCCGTAGCGTTGATAGAGGCGCTGCGATGGCAAGTTGCTCAACTGTGTATTGACGCTGATTGTACTGATCCCTCTCCGTTCGAAGTCGCCCAACTGCCGCTGCAGCAGCGCCGAACCGATATTCCGCCTTTGCATTCCCGGGATGACAGCCAGTCGCGCCAAATGACCGACCTCGCAATGCCGCGTACTGACTTGGTAGCCGACGATTTCTCCCTTATATTCGGCGATAGTGGCGGCCGCTGCTATGCGCAGCGCCTGACGCAGATCGGTTTGCGACAGGCGAAAATTGTGGCGAAATGCCATCCGATCAACCCGGGCAATCGCCGGCAGATGCTCTACTTCAGCCGGTCGTACTTTTAGCGATGGGTCGGGCTGACGAGGATCGTAGTTGCCAAGATAATTGAACGTGATGATATCGTCCCAATAGATAAAGCCGTAGTCGCGCAGGTAAGCGGGCAGCCAATTAGTAACCATCAACACCATGATATTGCTTATACCGAGTTCAAGGCACTTTGCCTCCGCGCATTGCCACAATTCTCTGACGATCGTTGCCGGCATGAAGCCATCGCGCAGACCCATCAGGCGGATCCAGGAAGAGCCGTAGTTTTCAGGCGACAAGCCTATGTACCCAACCAGTTCTTCACCATCCCATGCCAGGAAAATGAGCGCATCGTCACGATCAAGCCAGCGACTGGTTGTATACCAATCCAAGTGCTTGTGCGTCCATTGACTGTACCAGGACAAGTCCAGCAATGCGCTCCGATCACGCCGTCTGTAGGGCCTGATTTGAAGCCGGGTACCAAGCATCAGCGCAGGTTTTTCATCCGCTTGACGTAACTGCGAACTTCCAGGGCGAAGATCGTGCACACCCTGCGGTCAGCCAGGCGCGTGGCAAGACGTTCATCGGTCTCTTCCACCGTTTCTGACGACGTGAAGACCGTCGGCATGCGCGACAGATAACGGTAATCAATGATCTGGAACAGCTTTTCTTTCGCCCAAGGCGTCGCGCTGGCCAAACGCAGATCATCGAGCACCAGAAAAGGAACATTGACGATCTCGTGGAATCGTTTGTCGAAACGCGCATCCGAGCGCGGATTAAAACTCAGCCGCAGGAAGTCCAGCAGATCGGGAACGGTCCTAAACATGACGTCATGGCCGCGCTCGTACAAATCGTAGGCGATGGCTGCCGCCAGGTGCGTCTTTCCCGATCCATACTCGCCCATCATGTACAACCAGCCCTCTGGATTCGCGGACCACTCCACCGCTACCGTCAGCGCGCGCTTCAAGTTGCTGACATCGTCGCCGAAGACGCTATCCGTGGAGAAAGTTTCGAAGCGCATATCCCGGTACAAGTGCATATTGAAAATATCACTATCGCGAGCCCGGTTGCGCGACACCCTTCGGAAGTCAGGAGCTTGAATCTTGATGTGCTTGACCAGCGACCGCTCCAGCAAGCGACTGCCAAGCCGCGGATCCAAATCGTCGATCCGCGTGTTTGTTGTGATAACCGTGGGCAGCGCTTCGACGTGACGGTGATTCAACAGTTGAAATAACTTTTCCTTGGCCCAGTCGCTGGGCTTTTCCACGCCCAGATCGTCCAAAACTAACAGAGGGGCGCCGCGAATTTGATCAAAATAATTGTCGAAGGAACTCTGAACATTTGGATCAAATGTGGAACGAAGCAAGTCGAGCAAGTCGGGACTTGTGATGAACAAGACGCGCTCGCCGTATTTTTCCAAGCGCCAATTGGCAATCGCCACCGCCAAATGCGTCTTGCCACAGCCAAATCGTCCCTCAAACACAATCCATCCACTTGGATTGTCCGCGAATTGTTGAGCTGCGCTTTTGGCATGAATGAGCGAACTGACGACGTTTGGCGTGTAGCTGCTGCCTCCCAAATCGGTCTGAAAACTCTCGAAGCTTTTCTCTTTGTACGCCTCAAGATTGCCATAGCGCCGCAGCCTCTCTTGCAGCCATTGATCCTCCTGGACCGGATTGTTGGGACAGCGCTGAAATTTGCCGAAGCGCGGGTCATCGAGTGGAACGTCCAGCGCGTATACGCCTTTCCCACCGCAGATCGGGCAAGGTTCATCCTTGTTTTGCGGATCGCGACAGATGATCTGCCGGGGAAGTTCGAGCCCGCTTTCCGGCTCAACTTTCGATGAAGTCTTTCCATTCCCCGGCGGTGTACTGTTTGTGCCGCTCAAGATCTTGTCCAGCTTTTTCACTTCTGCGCCCTTCGTGCCGCCAGCTATCAAGCACTTTGCGAATGTATCTCCAATTGCGGGCGTTCCGCTCGGCAGCGTATCGCATCGCGTCCTCAATCCAGTCATTGGGGAATTCCTCTTCCGCTTCGCGGATGGCGTCAACGATCATGGGCGTCAGCAAGCCGATGTTTTCCTCGTAAAGCCCATAAAGCGTCGGCCGCGGCGGCAGGATTTCTATCTCGTCTTCCCCGTCCGGTATCCATTCCCCGGCGACGAGCTGACGGTGGGTCGTCTGCCCGTCCATGTCGTTAAGCGTATAAATGCGCCTTTGCATGCCTTGACGATCGACAATCGCCTCCAATAGCGTTCCCCGACGAACTGCTCTTTCCAGCGCGTCGTCAAGCGTTTCTGATGCCCGGCGCGAATTGTCCGCATTATGAAGGCTGGTCATCAGTTGCTTGTTCAGGCGCAATTCGTCATAGCGCAGATAGCGGTAACGGCCTTCTTTCTGCTGTAGCGCGGACAGGCTAAAGAGCGTCAGCTTTAGTTCCGGCAGATCATCAATCTCCAGCAGAAGGGACTCGAATAGCCCCGCCGGCAGGGCGACGACCTCGTCTCGAATCATGAATCCGGCCAAAGTATCGGTCATTTCGCTCATTCCAGATTGCTTAGATCAACCCGCTTCATGTTGACATCCATGAATTTGGTGATCGATTTCTCGAAGTAGAGTTGAATGGTGCCGGTCGGCCCGTGCCGATGCTTCGAGAGCATCACATCGGCTTGATTGGGGAATTCGGTTGTATCCGGGTTGTAGACTTCGTCCCGGTACAAGAATAATACGGCATCCGCGTCCTGCTCGATGCTCCCGCTCTCGCGCAAGTCGGACAACTGCGGTCGCTTGTCTTGCCGCTGCTCGACCGCTCGCGAAAGTTGCGCCGTCGAAATGATCGTGACATTGAGTTCCCGCGCCAGTTCTTTGAGCGACCTGCTGATATAGCTGATCTCTTGCACGCGGTTGTTCTCATAAGCCTTGCCGGCCGACATCAACTGCATATAGTCCACCATCACGATATCAAGCCCGTATTCGTGCTGCAGCCGACGGCACTTGGTGCGCATTTCAATCGGTGTGATCGACGGCGTGTCGTCGATGAAAAGGGGCAAGTTGGAGATTCGGCTGATGGCTTCGGTGAAGCGTGTATGCTCGCGCGCAGAGATGCTGGCCGAGCGCAACTGGTGAATGCGAATGCCGGTCTCCATCGAGATCAAGCGCTGAACCATCTGCTCGACGCCCATCTCCATGGTGAACATCGCGACCCGCGCGCCGCGCCGCGCCACGTTTAAGGCTACGGTCAGTATCCAACTTGTCTTGCCCATACCGGGCCGCCCGGCGAAGACGATCAGATCCGACTTTTGAAAGCCGCCCAACAAGCCATCCAGCGCTTTGAAGCCTGTCGGCAAACCAACTGTGCCCTCGCCGGCAGCCAGCAGCCGCTCCATCTCGTCGTAATAATCGCTGAGGGCATCGGATACCGGCACGAATTCGCGCTTGATCTGGCTGTTGCTGACGGCGAAAAGCGCCAATTCGGCATCGCTAATCACTTTATCGATGGGCAGTTCTTCGTCAACTGCCAGGCGACGGATCTCGTCGGAAGCCAGCAGCATCTTGCGCCGAATCGAGGTGCGTTCGACCAGTTTGCCGTATACTTCGGCATGAACCGACGACGGCGTATTATTCACCAGGTTGGTCAAGTAGGCTTGGCCGCCGATTTCATCCAGTACGCTCATATCCTGAAGTTCACGGGACAGGGTCACATAGTCGATCGCGTCGCCGCGTTCTTGCAAGCGCTCTAGCGCCGCCCAAATGTATTCGTGCCGTTTGAGGAAAAAATCGCCGCCTTCCAGGAACGAGGCGATGTTATAAAATGCTTTAGGCTGCAAGAGGATAGCGCCCAGCAAAGCCTGCTCGGCTTCCAGGCTGGCTGGAATCTGCAAATGCGTTTGAGTCAATTGCTTTGTCATGCCTTCGGTTCCGCGGGCGCAATGCGCTTTCGGCAGTGAAAGCGCTGCATGCCTGCAACTGGCGACACCACCGATTTTTCAGGCGACCGCCGCCCAATCCCAGTCCTGACGGCGATTATTCATCCTCGTCGAAATCATCGAGATTGAGCGTATCTACGAAATCGGCAAAGGCGCTCAGCTTGGTCTCGTCGACCTTTTCCGATGGATCCATGGCGTCCGCATATTCATCGTCCAGCCCCAGTATCTCCGGCTCGACATTGCGGTCCGGTCGAATGCCAGCCTTGTCCATCACCTGTTTGTCAACGTAGATCGGCGCCTTCAGGCGAACCGCCAACGCTATGGCGTCGCTTGGGCGCGAATCGATGTCTATCGAATCGCCATTCACTTCGATGTTGATCTGGGCATAAAAGACATCTTTGCTCAAATTGTTGATGAAAATGTGGCGAACGGCGCCACCCATTTCGGTGATCGTCGCCTTGAGCAAATCATGTGTCAAAGGGCGCTCCCGCAGCATTCCCTGCAATTCCAGGGTGATCGCCTCGGATTCAAACGCGCCTATCCAGATCGGCAAATATCGCTCTTCCTGCGTGTCCCGCAAAACAACCAGGCGATGCTGCGACATCAGACTCACCTGGACACGGTCTACGATCATTTCAATCATGAAATTCGATCACTTTATCTCAGATTAGGCCTGCTCAGATTATACACCTTTATCGCGCCACTTCAAAACAGTTTGAAGTAAATCGAACGAAATGCACTTCAGCGAATCGACTTCGATCGCCGCTGTCAAATCTACTATTTGGCCTGGATATTGACTACACTTGCGCCAGTCGACATTACGAGGTTCTCTTGCGCATTCAGCTGATCCTTGTCTTTATCTTGCTGACAACGTCTTGCCAGTCTGTCGTTGAACGACTGGGCCCGGGCGATAGACCCAGCGTCGGATTTCTTTACTTGGACTTGCTTTACACTGATCAGTTTGACGGCCCCGGCAACTGGACGAGCTACGACGGCGGCGACAGCCTGAAAATGGCCGTGGAAGACGGCGGCTACAGAATTTGGCTCGCGACCCGCCAATACGTTTGGGCGCAGCTCCCCTATACATTTGACGATGTTGTTATTGAAGCGGAAGTCAGGCAATTGTCCGACTTCGATCACAACGCCTATGGAATCGCCTGTCGGCTTGATCCGGCAAACAGCGGTCGCGGCTATTACTTCTTGATAGCCGGCGACGGCTATTACAGCATTCGCTGGAGCAATGGGCGCTCCTTGGATGAAATCGTCAGCGCCAAGCCCTCGGGGCTGATCAATCGCGGCTCGTCCACGAACCGAATCAAAGCGATTTGCCTGGGCGACTATTTGGCGCTATGGATCAACGATCACTTCGTCGCCGAAGCGCGGGACAGCCGCGCCAGTGCCGGTTCGGTCGGCCTGTCGGCGATTATGAACTATACCGGCAAGACCGTCGAAGTGGCCTTTGACGACCTCAAAATCTGGCGCTCCGCGCTGGATGAGCCCGGAGGTGGGAGATAGACAGCGGCAATTCCCGATTCTCATTGCTTACTTGCACTTACATAGGATCGCGCAACGACCATGCCTCATATCGCGTATACTCTACACCACAAACCCTCGGTTGCAGGTCGATTGATATGGGACTGGAAGACACCATTGCCGAAGCCATTGTGATGGCGATGGATGAACTGGCCGGAAATCCGCAAAAGGCCGTCGCTTCGGCGATGGAATGCGATTCGGCGGCGCAGTGGATCAAGCAAGAGACCACAAAACTCGCGCTGGTTGGTGGCGCCGAGATGGTGATCCCGGGCCTGCATGCCTTTACCATTCCAACCGGCATCAGCTACTTGCTGCACAAGATGGGATACATCAGTTGGGGTGTGGGCGCCTTGAAGGGCGCCTTCGTGGTCGAAACGGAAGCCTATTCGGATTTGCGCAATATCCTGGCGCTTTGGGCGAACAACACGCACTTTGACGCCAGCATTATCGAGCACCTGGCGATATCCTTGGCCTGTTTCAGTTGGGCCACGTCTGCGGAGGGACAAGCCGCTATGCCTAAGCTCTTGGAGTCGTCCACAGACGAGACGACCCTGCGTACCTACCATATCTTGCAGCGACTGGTGGAAAACTACGTGGCCGGCGACGAACGCGGGCTGCTGATGATGGAGGCAATAGGCGGACCGGCATTCGCGCAAGAATTGCTTAAAGGCGGCGAAGTGAACGTGCGGCGCTTCGACAACGAGGTTATGTTAACCCGTCCCCTGGGACGCAAAGTCAGCTGGCGTTTGGCAAGCAAGCTGGCGTCGCGCCTGGGCGCCCGCGTGCCGGCCAGAATGATCGTCGGCTTCGTTCCGCTGGCGGGCGCGGTCGCCAATGCCTTCCTCAACGTTCAAACAATGCAGAGCATGGCCGAAGCTGCGGAAAAGTATTACGACCGGCAGTTGCGTCTTGAACATCTGGAAGAGGCGCTACGCTGACAGCGCCCTTCAAGGGGACTGCTTTGCCCGCAAACCCGCCAGGATCTCCGCTAATACTCCCTTGAACGACTCCAGAATCTCCGCGCTGCTCAAAACAGTTAGCGGAATGGTCGGTCTGCCATCGGACTTGGCCGCGGGCAATCTAAACTCGGACGGCAGAATTTGATTGAGCTGCCTCAGAAGGGCGCGGCGAGCCTTCACTCGATGATACGGCCCGAAGGCTGCCAGTCGATCGAAATACAATTGCGCGGCGGGAGTCTTGGGGTAAGCCCAAATCGACAGAACCGTCACCGGACGACCATTGAGATTCATTCGTACATGACAACCTGGATTCACGCGTCCGCCAAAAGCCACCTCATCCGCAATCCGAGCCGACCAATGAAACAGATCGCGCGCCGCCAGCGCCGCGATTTCGCCACGGGGCAATTGCTCGACGTAAGGGAAAAAATTGGCGCGGTTGGCTTCGATGGCGTTGGCTTCATCCGGGTAGACGATACCGGATTCAGGCGACGATAATGCGCTCGTCAGGGACGCGGCCAACTGCATTGACCCAGCCGCGAAGTCTTCTCGAAAGTCGCAGTACTGGATGTTGACCAGATGCAAGGGCAGGAGAACGTCATCTACGAGGGCGCTGAATACCGGTTTCTTCAGTTGAAAAGCATAGAGGCATTCGCGCTCGACCCAAACCGATCCCAGCGACGCTTTGGAAAGGACTGTGACCACAGCGTCGCAACGTTCAATGCCGGCTTGAATCTCGCACAGCCAGTCGGCGCCGCCGCGAATGTTCTCGTAATCGACCCAGACGTCAAATCCGGCGCGCTTCAAGCCTTCGACGATGAGGGGGGCCTCGTCGTTGTTTTGATTACTGTGACTAACGAATACCTTTGGCATTCCTAGATCTTAACACTCTCGTGCTTGACTCCGCGGCAGAGGTTTTGTACAGCGCTGCGATGGACAAGCTTGCAACGCTCAGCACAGTGACAGCTTGTCCCGCCCTAATGGGGCTTGTCCGCTAGTCAATTTTGCTGATCTAAATGGACGCAAATACGCGTCCGACAGCAAGAAAATAACACCATTTGGCTACCCAAACTACAACATACAGACGAGCTATGTAGGGGCGACCTATCAGATCGCCCGCGTTCCGGCTAAGAACGGTTGGACTACCGCATTGATAATGTACAGATGGAACTCTTTTCTCCAGTACCAGACAAGCCCTAATCAGGCTTGTCCATCGCTCCGTAACGCTTGATGACATCGCGGGCGACCACCATGCGATGCACCTCGGACGCGCCGTCATAGATGCGGAAGGCCCGCGCTTTTTCGTACCAGGTGGAAAGGGGCAAATCCCGGGATATCCCGCGTCCGCCGCAGATCTGTATACAACGATCCAATACGCGGCCCACGGCTTCCGCCACTTGCACCTTTGCGATTGAGGTCTCGACCCGCGCCTGCTCGCCCTGCGCCAGGAGCCAAGCCGCTTCATGGATGAGCAGGCGCCCCATCTTGAGTTCCATCTCGGAGTCGGCCAGCATCCATTGTAGGGATTGCTTGGCGCTCAGCGGGCCGCCAAAGGCCTCCCGGGTAGTCGCATATTCTATCGCGATTTCCAGCGCGCGCTGCGCGATGCCGGTCCAGCGCATGCAGTGCGTCAGGCGCGCCGGACCCAGGCGCGATTGCGCCAGCATGAATCCCTCGCCTTCGCCGCCCAAAATGGCGCTCTGCGGCAGGCGCAGGTTTTCGTAGCGGATCTCGACGTGACCGCCGAAGTCTTTCGCCCCCATCACCGGCACATCGCGCAGGATGTGAATGCCTTTGCTGTCGCGCGGCGCCAGAAATTGCGTACATCCTCGATAGGGGTGCACGTCGGGATTTGTCACCGCCATGATGATGAAAAAATCGGCGATTTCGCCGTTAGTACTCAGCCACTTGTGCCCGTTTATGACCCAATCATCGCCCTCCCTTTCGGCGCGGGTCAGGATCATTCGCGGATCGCTTCCGGCCCCGGGCGCGGGCTCGGTCATCGAAAAGCTGGAAAAGGCCTCGCCCTTTGCCAGCGGCGCCAGGTATCGTTCTGTTTGTTCTTCGTTCGCCCAATTATGCAGCAGGTGCATATTGCCTTCGTCGGGCGCGGCGCAATGGATCGCCAGCGGTCCCAGCATGCTGCGGCCGGCAGCCTCGAAAACCGGCACGATCTCTTGAATGGTGAGGCCCATGCCGCCCCAGGCTTTGGGCATGGTCGGCGCCCAAAGCCCCGCCGCCTTTGCCTTGGCGCGCAGATCTTGCAAGATCTCCTTGTTTAGGTCCCGGCCCGTTCGCAGCAACTCGCTTTCCACCGGAATGACCTCATCATCGACGAACTGCCGCACGCGATGCGCGATGGTTTGCACATGCCGGGGAATGGTGAATTCCATGCCCGTTACCTCGCTAGTTCTGCCCTATGTATTGACAGGCGAGTATACCATAAGGATTCCGACGTTGTGACAAGCCTTGTAGACCCTCGGCGACAGCGAAAACGTCTGCCCCGCTCACGCAAAATCGTAAGCGTTCTCGTCGTATGAGCGACGCGCTATACGTATACAAGGCTTGTCCGCTACTCAAAATCAAACGTATAAATAACAGGAACAGTACTGAAACAATACAAAAGAGGTGGCGATCCTTGCGAAAATCAACAAATTATTACGAAATACGCCAAGTTTAGCTCCCCTTCCCTGATGCTTCGGGGAAGGGGCCGGGGGATGGGTGTAGTGGTCTCGAAAAACTGGACACCTAGTTGAGAGAGTATACTAGTGTGACAG
>JAPOWG010000020.1 GCA_026707745.1 Chloroflexota bacterium | reverse complement strand
TATTAGGGACAGGCGCAGTGATGATCACATCGACAACAAAGACCTCTTCACGCGGAAGATCGACTGGCAGCTGAGCTACCCCGACAAAACTTGGTATAGAAAACACTACCAACAAGAGCAAAAACATAAGCTTCCTTGCCATTGCAAAAACTCCTTACTAAATGGAACGTATTTTTCAAGAGCGCTCGATTCGCGCTCCCGCTTGCCCGGAATGGGCGATCGCAAGCACAGTGTAACGCAGACACTTGCGACTTCGCAAGAAATCCGTTCCGCCCGCATGTCCTGACACGGATACGACCGCTTGACCGTCGTGCCCGATTTCACAATAAGCTCGAACCTGTGTTCGTTGTGTAGAAACCACTACCAATTGCTTATTCCAAGTATACAGCCTTGGCGGCGAGAAACAGTTTATCGGCTGGCAAGGCCCGGGCCTTTCGGAGTACGTCGGCATAGTCGAATCGGTGGCGGGTGCTGCCAGCTAGGGCGCGCCGTGCATCTAATGACAGGAACACATCGCCTTGCGTCTTCCCCTTCCCGACCACTCCATCAATCTGTCCGCGTTTCGCTCGGCGCAGCTCATCTGTTTGAAGAGCAAAACGGATCGCAAGTAAGGTACTCAACCGTCTCCTGAAAGTCCTATGCTCAATTTTGATTCGGCAAGCATTTGACAGAGAATCAACCATAGGATAGACTCAACCCTAAGATATCTTATATCTGAATTCACCTATCACATATATACTTGCAGTGATAACGTCTCCTCTAAATCGAACCGTGAATCGAAAGTTGCGTGGACCGCTACTAAGTGCTGTCCTGCAAGATCACATCAAAGATTACATTATCGAAAACAACCTCGAGCCAGGCGACCCCCTGCCCCCTGAAGGAGAATTCGCCAGTGAATTGGGCGTTAGCCGTGGTCCGGTGCGAGAAGCGGTGAAGTCGCTAGAATCGCTCGGCATTATTGAAGTGCGCCACGGTGAGGGTTTATTTGTTCGAGAGTGGAATTTCGACCCAGTGCTTGCCACGTTGCAATTCGGAATGCGGGTTAGCCCGGAAACCCTGGTGGAGCTGTATCAGATTCGGAAATGGCTGGAAATCGCAGTGATCGGAGACGCTGTCAAAAGGATTACAGATGATGAACTGATGCAACTTGATATCCTGATGTTGCAGTGGGAACGCGCCATGAAGCTCGGGGAAGACTACATCCAATTTGATGAAGAATTCCATCGCATCATTCTGGGCACGCTGCAGAATCAGACGCTCATGAAGCTATTCAGTTCCTTTTGGTTGGCTTTCTACAATCACGAGAATGGAGAGCTTTATTCTCCTGATCGCGACTGGGTCATCAGCGCGCATCGCAATGTCTTGGAAGCCATAAAGAAGCGTGACCCGGAGCTAGCGCGCCAAGCCTTGCAGGAGCAATTTTTGGGATTTCAAGAGCGCATCAAACGAATGGTCAGCCGGGAAAAACAATTGTGACGAACCAACGACGAAACTTCGTCATCGGAAACAGGTAGCGGCGCGCCCTAGATGAGGAGGTGTTTGACGTTTCGCGCCGATTCGGTTCTCTCCCGCTAAAGAAAATCTTAGTACATATTTTAGGAGGCAAGCAAATGACCCCCCGCAAGAGTGATTTAGGACAGAGGCTGAGCCGTCGCGAGTTCTTAAAGGCGACTGCAGGCGTCGCAGGTGGTGTAGCAGCCAGCTCGTTGCTACCCGCGTCTATGGTGGCAGCGCAAGATACTGTCATACTTGATTATTGGTCAGTCGCCTGGGGCGGCGCCGCCGAGGTTGCCAACAGCTTCGCCGAGGCCTACCAAACCGCTGGTGGACGTTCCGATGTGACGGTGAACTTCTCGCAGTTCCCGGGCGACCGTCTGCCCGAGCGCATTTTGCTCGCGCTACTGGCCAATGGCGGACCCCATTTCTTCAACCAAAACGATGTTGAATGGACGAAGTATACCTATACCGGTGCGGCAGACCCGCTGCCCCTGGATATCTTCGGCGTCGACAGTTATGAGGGTCTCAACCAATACTACAAGCCTGGCATTGTCGAATTGATGCAGAGCGCATCCCCCGACGGCCAGATCCGTGTGATGAACGAAACCGGCACAGTCTATGCATTTGTTTACAATGCGACCGCCTTCGACGATGCTGGCATCCCACGCCCGTCCCCGACCGAGCCCATGTCTTGGGAAGAATGGGGGGAAGCCGCTGCTGAACTGTCGATCTGGGAAGGCGACAGGCTGGTGCGGTCAGGTTATGCCGCGCGCATGGAAGCGCCCTTCTGGAAAGAGGCATTTCAGAACCACTTCACCACCCTAGTGCGGCAGGCAGGCGGCGATGTCTTGAGTGCGGATGGCAAAGAAGCCATCTTTACCTCGGACGAAGCTGTCGCCGGCTTCCAACACTATGTCGACTTCTTCAAGAAATACAAGTCGATCACACCGGGCTTCGTCACCAATCCCTTCGGTGACTTCGAGGCGGGTCGTATCGTTTCTTTGCTCAGCTTCCCCGCATTCTATGCCACCATGAAAAACAAGGATCTGCCCTTCGAGGTCGGCGTAGCGCCTTGGCCGGTGGTTGCGGGTGGCAATCGTATTACTGCCGGTTCATTTGCCGGCTGGATCGTGAACCCCAACAAGCCCGACGATGAAAGAGCGGAGACCTGGAAGTTCCTGGCATGGATGCTTATGAATCCGAATGACGCCATGGGTGTTGAAGTTGGCAAATATGGAACGGCTATCACCTGGCCCAACCAATGGCACGATGACTTTATCGCGTCAGATGACAACTGGAGGCCATTCTACGAAACGCAGCAGTACGCTGTTCCGGCCTTGCTGCATCCGAGAGCGCTCGAGGTCAAGGACCAAGTGATGTCCGCCATTTCCAGAATGATCCTGGAGGACGTTTCCGTGGCCGACGCGCTGGCAGGGGCCAAAGAAAAGGGATTTACATACTAAAGTAGCCATAGTAAAATTAGCAGCCATTTTCGCAAAACTATTATTATATTACGCTGTCATAATTAGAAATGTTGAGCAGCGCAAAATCGCACTGCTCATCCGCGTTTCGCATGCTTGCGTGTGGTCGAGGGAACGCCCATCATCGTTTTGCATGTGACATCTTTCCGCCTAATCCGAGCACGATTCCTGCCGCTTCGCTCGCTTCTCATAGTCCCACTCGCCTCGCGGCTTAGGCGGCGTATTCATTATCTTTCGCAGGACATTCTCCCCCGTATCGTCGATCTTTTCGGGGAACTCTAGCGGCGGTCTCCCCACCGGTCGCTTCTCGGACTTGTCCGCTTGGCTCGCGCTTTTCTCTGCCATTTGCTGCCTCACTTTATACCCAATTTCCTACCCCCATATGGTAGCATTGAGACAGCCGTAAATCAAGCCCAAAGACTTGCCCTTGACAGTTCATAAACTATTGGCTATTATAGTCTGTAAATTAACAGTTAGGAAGGGCAATGCAAGCAGATATGAGTCTCATTGACCTGTTCCGCCTTGTGCCTGATGACAAGGCGGCGGAGCGGTTGATCGAAGAAGCGCGGTGGCCGAACGGTGTAGCCTGTGCTCATTGTGGCAGCGAAGATGTGGCTAGTGTTAGCCATCCGACGATGCCTTATCGTTGCCGGGAATGCCGCAAGCACTTTAGCGTCAAGACCAATACGGTCATGCATAGTTCCAAGCTGGGATACCAAAAGTGGGTAATTGCAACCTACCTGATGACTACCAGTGTCAAAGGTATCTCCAGTCTTAAACTAGCTGAGGTGCTCGGCATTACACAGAAGTCCGCTTGGCACTTGGCGCACAGGATACGCGAAATGTACGATCTCGACCAAGATAAATACTCTGGCGAGGTCGAGGTCGACGAAACATACATAGG
This sequence comes from Chloroflexota bacterium, assembly GCA_026707745.1. GTDB lineage: Bacteria > Chloroflexota > Anaerolineae > Aggregatilineales > Phototrophicaceae > UBA6055. The sequence goes on along the minus strand of JAPOWG010000020.1, from coordinate 21,754 downwards.
CGGCCTGGAGAAGAATAAGCACTCCAATAAGAAGCTGCGAGCCGGTCGAGGCACTGTGGGTAAGACTCCTGTGGTGGGTCTGCTATCGAGGGCAGCAAAGCGCGTAAAGGCGCAAGTTATAGATTCCACCGAGAGCAGTGTCCTGCAGAAGTTCGTGACGGATAACACCGAGCCAGAGGCAACGGTCTACTCGGATGAAGCGCCGTCTTATAACGGTATCCCTCGCAGACACGCCTCGGTAGCGCATAAGAGCGGTGAATATGTGCGCGACAGATGCCACACGAACGGTATCGAGTCGTTCTGGGCTGTGCTAAAGCGCGGCTACAAAGGCACGTACCACCACATGAGCCGGAAGCACTTGCAACGGTACATCAATGAGTTCACGGGCCGTCACAATGATCGGAAGAAGACTACGGAGGAGAAAGTACGAGCTTTCCCCCTACGAGCGGCTGGGAGGCGCTTGCGGTGGATTGACCTGGCCCGCGATCACCGCCCCTCCCGACAACTATCCCTGTTTGATGGTAAAACGAGTTGAGACACGGTAGAAAGGAGAAGGCAATCATGTCTACAATGAGCGGTAGTGCAAACGGCAAAACCTATATGGAAGAAGTTCGCGACGGTGTTCAAGCTACGAACAAGATTCTTGGCAATCATGTTCTGTCCGCGCTGGGCGAGCAAAAGGAAATTCTGTGCAGGGTTGATAGTAAGCTCAACCAGCACACCGAAATCCTGATAGATATACGTGACACACTTCGGAACATCGCAGAGGGCGGGGGCATATAGCCCCCTACCGTGAATATCCGGGGATACCGCGCCGCAACGAAGCGATCCAAGATCGCGCATGTGGTGCGTACTCGCTCACTGCGTCAGCTTGCTTGTTGTAGCACTCGTTTTCCCGATCTATCTTAGTGCGCCCATGATGACGACCTTCGTCCCATTGGCGTAAGTGACACGCTTCATGGACAAACACACTTGATATTTCAACGTCGTTACGCACATCTCTCGTGGTGTTTATTTCCATGACCCGCGTCTCTAACGTTACCCCTGTTCTATACGAACATTCGATGCGCGAGAAGTTTGCGTTGATAGCATAGCTAAACCACTTTGACGATCTAGCCCGAAGGTAATTCCATGCCTTGATGATCTTGTTGCGGCATGTTGCCCCGCCCGTGATTTGCGGCAGACCTGCAGTGTTGGTGGAGGACACAGAAGTTGTAGCGGTGCGGACAACAGGCCTTGTATTCCGTATCCTTCCTGTTTGAGCTACCCAACCTTTACTCATCTTGAGCCAGCAGTAATCGTTGCCGCGTCGGGAGTCTAATACGGCAAAAGACCCTCCCGCGCTCGCAGACCCTACTTTGCGATAGCTAGTTCCCGGCCCTGAGCGGATGTTCATCGTGCCAGTGACATACGCCCTGCTAGTCGAGTGACACTCCCTTCCGCCAGAGGTGCTAGTTGTGTTGGTGGTGCTAGTTGTTTGTCGCTTTGGCTTTGGACTTCCAGCCTTAATTGCACTGGCACCGGCGCGTCGTAGTAGCCAGCCACCACTAATCCTGATCCAACACGAGCCGAACAAAGGGGCGTTCTTTACTTCGCGCACTGTGTAGACCTTGCCTGCCGCTGTTTTACCTACCCATTCACCAAGATATGAATCAGTGCGTCGCATCTCCACTGGCTCGGTTGTGTACAGAGTTTTGTGCGGGAAACAACTGTTGCCGTCTTGCGCAGACACACCGTTAGCCAGCGGGAAAATGAACCCACATATAGCAAGCAGGATGATAAGCCCGATTTTGTATTGTCCTGACATATCCTCTCTCCAATCTCAAAACTTAGCACTTGCACGAACAAAAACAGGCTGGTAATAATATGCAAGGGAGCGGCGCGATCCCGAAAAGGAAACACGTCGCTCTCTGCACGTAAATTTCTTGGGGCGGCGGAGTCCTCAACTCATATAGCCGCCCTGGGGAATCCCCAAGCGCACCCTCTTTCGAGGCTGCGCCAGTTTCGACTATATCTCATACCCCACTTACCCGCAATAGCGTGTAGCCAGATTGCCTACAGCACCGACAATTTCTGTACCGAGACACAGGTACAGAAATGCGACACTTAGGCAAAGCCTTTGGAAATGTTGTTAGAGAGCGCCGCCTTCAATTGGGACTTTCCCAAGAGAAGCTCGCTTTTCGTTGCGGCAGCCACCGGAACTACATCGGCGAGATTGAGCGGGGCGAGAAATCTCCGTCGTTGCACATTGTCTTTGCCCTGGCTGACGCGCTGGAGATGGAAGCATCTGATCTGGTGAAGATGGTAGAGGAACGGGAGATGACTCCGGGGCTTGATCCAAGCCGCGATGCGGACTAGAATGCAAGAGGCTCGGAGGTATACACTCCGAGCCTCTATCCTGATCGTAAGATTGCGCCTCTGGTTGAGGCGAATTGACGAGATCGGGACAAGGGGGACGCTGCCGGTAGTAGCGTTCCCTTTGCTTTATCTGACAGTAGTTTACTAAACTACTTGTTACTTTGTCAATACTTACTTGTTATCTCGTCGATACTTTCTTGTTACTTCGTCAAGGCTTTTTGGCTTTTACTACAGTGTGAAAGGCGCTAGAGTGCAAAGGCGATTTTGCAGATTAGTTCCTGACTTTACCACCGGTGAGATATACAGAATCGCTATCGCTTAACTCGATAAGACGATCTAGCTTTGCTGTGTGGTCATCTAAGGTGGTCTCGATAGAAGCTAGGCACTTGGTATGTTCATCTTGAGCTTCTTTAATCGGTTTCAATTCTTGCTGGATGACTTCGCGCACCACATCCTTTATAGTTGAATCAACGCGTCGCTCAAGCGCCTCAATTCTCTCATATAGGTTGTGCATGTTTTGCATTGTTTAACTCCTGTATACCGAATTGACACACCGTTCTCCCTAAGTCTACACTTTGCAGGATCAGCGGGCAGGTAGGATTGCGTCAAGTTTTAGTTCATGTTTAGGCTGTAAAATTAGGAAATATTACCTTGTCAAGGGCACAGTGGCACTATTCGATACAAGCAGCCAGTATTATTACTACCAACGGCTACTCTCGTATGTAATTCCCAAAGAAAACGTAGACGCCATTCTCGCTCAGCCAGGCATCTAGCGCTTGGCGCTCTGGCCCGGGCACGGAGGTAGGCCACGATAACTTACGCAAGGCGCCAGTGAGATTCAGTGCTTGCTGGCGCCTCCGTTTAGTCAAGTTGACAGGGCCGATTCACGGCCCAATTTGCATTAATTGCCAGTCGCAAAGGATATGAGGTAATCATGGGAACTGGACTGAAGGTCTACATTCACTTTGATATGGAAGGGGTTGCCGGAGTCAATTTCCCCACCGACCCTGTTAGCAAGTCCCCCCTCAATACCTGGCATACGCTATGGCAGCGCAAGATCAGCACGGGCGAGGTTAAAGCGGCCGTCGCCGGCGCGCTCGAAGCGGGCGCCGATACAATCTGGATCAATGACAAGCATTTCACTGGATTCAACTTGAATTACGAGGAGTTCGATCCGCCTGTGGAACTGATTCAGGGTCGTGGAGCTCGCGGACCCACTTTTATGCCGGGTCTTGATGAGACCTGGGACGCGATCGTATTCGTCGGCGCTTTTTGCAAAGGCGGCACCTGGGGCGCTGTCGGTACGCATCAACTCTGGTACATAGAAAGTATCGACGAGAATGACGAAGCGACAGAGCGAATCGAGGTCGGCATCTTTGGAGTCGTAGCTGCGGGCGGGGGCTATTATGACGTTCCGGTCGTTTTTGTAAGCGGTGACGACTTTGTCTGTCGCGAAGCCGAGGACTTGGTGCCGGGCATCGAACCCGGCGTCGTCAAGGTTGCGCACGGTCATTGGATGGCGCGCAGTCTCAGCCACAAAGCCGCCTGCGAAGTCATTCGCAAGGGCACGAAAGCCGGGATTGAGCGGTGCAAGGACATCAAGCCTGTCAAGCTATCCGGGCCGCGCTATCGTATTACCGTCGGCCCAAACCCCGAAGACATGTGGTTTGATAAATCCGTCGTCGGCGATGATTTGCTAAAAACCTGGGAGGCTGCCCAAAACGTCCTGTGGGCCGATTTTGGCAACTACCACGAAGACAACTATGCCTGGCCGGATCGTATCGGTGTCGGAGACGACGGCAAACACACCACTGCCAAGCGCGCCGAATACGACGAGGAGGCGCAAGCGTAGGCCCGGATAGGATAGCCGGTTGCAGCCAAGCCGCCGAGATGCAATACGCTGATCACGCCGCTTTGGTCGCTTGGGCTATATTACAGACATAGGATCCTGCATGTCGAATACGGCCAAACAAGCTCCCGATAACCTTGAGCGCTTTTATCAGGCCAAGCTGTCAGATCCCTACCCGGTTTACCATCATCTGCGATCCGAGGATCCCGTGCATTGGAGCGATCACATCGGCGCGTGGATCCTCACGCGCTACGATGATGTCAAGGCAGCCGCCAACGATCCTCGTTTTTCTTCTGTGCGCGCGCACTACTTCATGAATCAGTTGCCGGAGACGGCTCAGGAGCGCCTGCGCCCACTTGGCCATCAGCTAGCACTATGGCTAATTCACATGGATCCGCCTGACCACACGCGGGTCCGATCCTTAGTGCATAAAGCTTTTGTTCCTCAAGTGGTCGAGGGATTGCGAGACTCCGTACATCAGATTGTCAACGAACTCCTTGATGGGGTTGCAGAGGCCGGAGAGATTGACGTGATGGGTGACTTGGCCTATCCATTGACGGCAAGTGTCATTGCAGAACTGCTTGGAATACCGACGGAAGATCGCATTCGATTCAGGAACTGGTCGGACAATATCAATGGATTCGTCGGCGCCGCCCACGTCACAACTCGACGAGCTGAGTTGGCTCAGGGGAGTATGCTTGAGTTGATGGACTACCTTCATGACTTGCTCGAACAACGGCGACAGTCGCCTAGAGACGATTTTGTGAGCGGTCTCATTGCCGTCGAAGAGGAGGGCGACAGGCTCAATGAAGAAGAGCTATTGGCACTGGGTGTCTTACTGCTCTTTGCCGGTCACGAGACAACGGCCAACCAAATCGGCAACGCGGTGCTAGCGCTCTTGCGGAACCCAGAACAACTGCAAAAGCTCCAGCGCGAACCAACTATGATCAACGACGCTGTTGAGGAGTTGCTGCGCTACGATTCTTCCGTGCAACGCCTCGGCCGGGTGGCTACTGAAGACATCGAGATCTGCGGAAAACCGATTCGACAAGGAGAGTTTATCGCCGCCATGCTTGGTGCGGCAAATCGAGATCCGGCCCATTTTGCCGAGCCTGACAAGCTTGACATTGAAAGAGAGCAGAACAGCCACCTTTCCTTTGGCTACGGAAAGCACTACTGCATTGGCGCGCCGCTGGCCCGGCTGGAGCTTCAGATCGTTCTCAGTACGATTCTGTCGCGCTTTCCCTGCCTTCGGCTGAAAACTGACGAAGTGGAGTGGTACGACAATTTTGGCCAACGTTTCTTAAGATCGCTGCCGGTCATCTTTTGATTCTGCAAGGCTGTGTGCATCGCGCCTAATGGCATGTGCCCAGATGAAACTTGTACTACTGGCGTTCCATATGCAGCCGGAGCAATTCACGCCTTTGACCGGATCGTAATGCCCGCAGGGCCGATATCGTTCGCCATGATCGGGAACTTGTTGAACGAACACAACTGACTGTGAATTACCGGTGCTGATTAACCAATTGTTCATGTTTTGAGGACAGCCAAATGACCACATTACTGTTCTTTGATGACTGGGGGCTGGAGACGCGCCACAATGTCGTGAGAAAAATGGGCAAGCCCCGGCCAGTTCCAGAAGCCACTCTGCTTGATGACCTGACCAAGGGCATATACAACTTCCCCACCGTGTACCGAGATCCTGATACGAAAAAATGGTATGCATTTTATCAAGGGGTTGTAGGTGTGACGGAGGAGTTGGCTTCGGTACCGGCGGACATCCCCGTACTGATGCTGGCGGAAAGCGACGACGGTCTGCACTGGACCAAACCAGATCTGACAGAAATCCTGGAACAATCGCACAGAATAGCGCCGAACCAAGTGCTCAAGCATTACGACATTTACGATCGCGGACCAATATTCTTCGATCCCCATCCATTGGACGTCCGGCAGCGTTTGAAAGCAATGAGCCTGTATGAGAGTGCTGGCGCCGATGGCAAACGTGTGTTCACACAGCGACTGACACACTCGCCGGATGGAATTCACTGGTCGGTGGAGGATTGTGTCTGGAACAACCATTTCTGCTCGGATTCGCCATATCCGATCTTCTGGAACGAGGGACGCAGCCTGTATTCAATCATGACTCGGCCTCAGCAAGCCGAGCGGCGCATCGTGCGCATTGATACGGAAGATTTCCAGACATATTCTGGTCCGGAAAACGTGCTTTCACCCGACCCCCTGGATCCGCCGCTGGTGCAGTTTTACGGCATGCCAACGTTTCCATATGAAGGTATGTTTATCGGCCTGCTCTGGCTGATGTATGGCGATCCGCTCGAGGTCAGCTTGCTGAAACGAAATGGACCGATTGACTCACAGCTGACGTATAGCTACGACGGCGTCGCCTTCAACCGCAGCTTCCGAACGCCATTTGTAGAGCGCAATGCCCGGGGCGAAGAAGGGGGCGGCTGCATCTACCCCACTTCCATGAATATTGATGACAACGGAGACATTCTCATATATTCCGGCAGTTCGCGCGGCGAACACTACAAAGACACGGAGGAGCTCGCGGCAGCGCTTCTGGTTCATAAGCTCAGATGCGACGGTTTCATGTACCTCGAATCCGCAAGCTACACCGGTCGCCTAATGACGCGCTGCCTCCACCTCTCAGAGCCACTCAATCTCAAGCTGAACGTGCGTGCCCCCTTTGGCTGGGTACGCGTACAACTCTCTGACGTGAATGGGCAGCCGCTGCCGGGTTACGCTTTCGATGACTGCCAGGCATTTCGAGGCGACGATTACCGCTGGGAACCATCCTGGAAACTTGCCGGGGCGTCCATCACGGAGGCTGTTGGACGCATTGAAGTCGAGCTGACCAATGCGGAGCTGTATGCCATACGCGGAAACTTTGAGCGGATGAACACCCCAGTAGTGCGTAATTTCCGTCCACACGAGAGCCAAACTGCCGCCGTCGAAGCATGGAGAAAAGGCGGCTTCAGCGCTTAGAGTACTATACCTTATGGCGGCCATTGCAAGGCGAAGCCTGCCCTGGCTTCAACTCACCTACCACCGAAGAAAGATTCTTATAGCTTATCTCTTCGTGCTGCCTTCAGTACTCTATTTCGCTTGCTTCTTCATCTGGCCGGTCTTGCAGGCGCTGTCGCGCAGCTTCACACGCTGGGCGCTAATCACCCCACCGTTGTATGTGGGCCTGGACAATTACTCGAAGCTTCTCCACGACAGACAATTCCATAACTCATTGCTGGTGACTTTGTATTACACGGCGGGAGTTGTGCTAATCACGACTGTCCTCTCGCTCGCTTTGGCGGTTCTGCTGCAACGTTCATGGCCATTCCGCCCGCTGATTCGTGTAAGTTACTTTGTTCCCCTCGTAATTCCTCTGTTCATTGTCGGTGTCATCGGGAACTATGCATTCAATCAGTCCTATGGCTTTATACCCGAAGTGACATCCGCGCTTGGCTTGGGAAGATCCGCTTGGCTAAGCGATATTGGCTTGGCCTTGCCAGCGCTGATCATTGTGGGCATCTGGCGGATGCTGGGCTTCGATATCATTCTCTTTCTGGCAGGTCTACAGGATATCCCCGACGAGTTATATGAGGCGGCGAAAATTGATGGCGCCGACGACTGGGGTGAATTCCGCTTCATCACATTGCCGCTGCTGCGACGCACTATCATCTTGGTGCTGGTCGTCACTGTAATCAGCAACATGCAAGCCTTCGACCTGGTGTACTCCATGACACTGGGCGGCCCCGGCGAGGCGACAAGAGTGCTCATGCTCAATATCTACGAGACCGGCTTCCGACATCTCCGCATGGGATATGCGCTGGCCCAGGCGATGGTTCTTTTCGTGCTTATGTTTGGGATTTCGCTCCTTCAATTCATCATGCTGCGGGGCTACAGCAATGAATAAACACGCGCGCGGTTTACGCTCAAACCCGCTACCGTCTCTTCTACGCGCCCTTACCTGGTTTCTGCTGGCCCTCGGCGCGCTATCTATGGCGTTTCCACTGTTCTGGATGCTTTCCGGCTCATTAAAGACTGTGCAGGAAATCTTTGCAGTGCCAATTGTTTGGCTCCCGGCCAATCCGAATTTTGAAAGTTACACGAATGTCGTTGAGGCTGCAAAGATCGGACGCGCCTTCTTGAACAGCCTGATTGTTACCCTGCCCACCGTCGTAACCACGGTGTTGTTCTCCTCTCTTGCCGGTTATGCATTCGCGAAATTCAGGTCTCGTGGTTTGAATATCCTCTTCACCATCGTTCTTGCCATCATGATGATCCCGCTTACCGTGATATTGATTCCGATGTACATCACGGCTTGGGAATTGAAATTGCTCGATACGCATGTCGGGCTGATGCTGCCGCGCTTGATGAATGCCTTCGGCATCTTTCTGTTCCGACAGATGATGGCAAATATACCTGACGAACTCATTGATGCCGCACGGATTGATGGCGCCAGCGAACTCCGAATTTACTGGAGAATCGCGCTGCCCCTGAGCAAACCAGCCATCACATCCTTGGCGATTCTAAGCTTCCAGTGGACCTGGAATGATTTTCTTTGGCCGGTGATGATATCCACCAGCGAATCGACGCGGACAATTGTCCTTGCAGTCAGCGTTGTACAAGGTTCGCAAGAATACGGTCAATCTCCCTTCAACGAGTTGATGGCTGCAGCTAGTATCGCTGTGCTACCGCTAATCTTCGTCTTTATAGTGGGACAACGATATTTCGTCAGTGGGATCGCCAGCTCCGGGATTAAGGGATAAACCACAGTCGAATCCCTCTTTTCCGCTTAAGCAGGCTAATCGCGCCAACCCAATTGCCTCGCAGCCAAGAGATTATCTTGGCACGACCGCGCTACGTGGGTGATATCGGCAATCAACGCTCGCGACGAGAGCTGCTAGTCGATATCGACTTCTTCTTTGGATTTGCGCGGGGGACGCTCCGCCTTGAGTTCAATCGTGATGCCGCCGAAATAATGGGCGCAGATGTTATAAATTACGACGACGATGGCGGTCGAGATCGCCCCGGCGGCAGCGCCCCAAAGCGCGGTCGACGCCAGCACTTGCCCGATCAGTTCCGGCGGGATGATGACATCCAGGAATTTGAAGATGGCGTTGAGCAGCAGCAGAATGATGATGGGCAGCACGGCGACGGCCGCCGCGATGAGGGCCGCGATCCTGACGGCGGAGACGAAGCCGATGCGTTTGAGTGTGTAGGTCATGGGTTAATGCTCCTATTGCTGTTTTGCTCCCACTGTTGTTTCGCACGATTCGAGGAATTCTCGAGCCGCCAACTAGCCATTCTCTGCCAGTTTTGCCACATATTCTGACATTGACTTGCAAGCCTCATCTGAATCAATGTCCGCTCTCGCTTTTACCAATTCCCGACAAGCCCTTATTACTGAGTCTTCCACAGTATCATGATGCCACCACCACCCCCCTTTTACTGTGGACACTTTGTATAAGGTCGGCCCCCCACTGTTCAGCGTGATAGATACAGTGTTTACACCATCCGACACTTCAATCTTGCAGGTATCTGTGGCCTCTACCTGAAAAGTTTCCCCCTGGTACTCATACTTTGCCATTATGGGCGGCCTCCTGACCGCTAGCAATTCGCAATCACTTCGTCAACGCGACTAAGTCTTGTCATTAGGCGTCGGCACGATTGCTACTGTCGTTTTTCGACGGATTTACAGAACTAGAAGAAGTCCTCTTGGAATCGCTGTTGCGTTTCGCGTTGACCGGCTTCCGGTTGAGCAAATGGCGCGTTGGATCTTCATGCCAATTTATCGGCACGATTTTGCTGTATCCAGATACCTCTATGATACGTTCAGGCTCACTCATTGCCGCTCTCTTTCTCTAATATCATGAAACGAAATGATCCAAACTGTTGATAGGGCATTCCGCCGAAAAAACAAGTAAACGTAAACGTGTAAAATCCATCAACAGTGTACCACAGATGAGTGAGAGGAATTCCTGCGATATGAATTTTGGGTATGTCTTCTTGGAATTCGAGTTCGACTAAATCTCTATGCAACGTGATACCGCGAGGGTCTACAAACGTGAAATACAGATGTTCACAGTATTCATCCATGTACCATGCAGTCAGAAGTTGCAACTTTGATGGCAAGCGCAATGTCCATTTGTCACCGTCAAAAGAGTGTCCGCCGTTTGGTGAAAGATTCTCGATAATCCAATTAGTCAGCGGTGTGTCAATCCATTCTGCCATGCCAGCGTCATGAGTAATATGTACACCCCAGGTTGCCAAAGACCAAAGATGCAACATTGTCCTGTCTCCTTGAAAGCATCGCGCGGCTCATGTTGCATCAAATCAACTTTTGAGTGTTATGTTGATTTTAGATGGCCGACTAACGTATCACTGCGCTGGGCAGCTGTCATATAGGCTTGCTTGTGGCCTTAAGTCCTTGACAATCTCTCCATTGAAAGACAACCGAATGGTCACCAAAAAATCAATCAAATCTGTTCTTGCCCAGCGTTTGTAATCGAAATCAACCCAATATCTGCCCCGCCCGATCCAAATTCCCCACGCTGTAATACTTCGCATCCGGATGGTGCGTGAAAAGAGCGGCGGTGCTCTGCTCCGGCACCCACTGCCAGGACTCGGTCAGCGACAAGCCCAGTTCGCTTTCCAGTTGCGGCAGCAGTCTCAAGACGATTTGGTGATCCGCAAGCTCCGGGCAAGCGGGATAACCCCAGCTGTAGCGCTTGCCCTGCCCTTCCGCGATGCCCAGTTGGCCTTGAACGATCTTGGTCAGGTAATTGGCGGTCGCTTCCGCCGCTTGCACCGCCAGGCCGTGGAAGAAGTAGGCTTCGCTGTATTCGTCCGCCGCTTGCAGGCGTTCAAATTCTTGGCTGGCGACTTCGCCCACCGTCACCGTCTGCAAGACCATGACATCTGTTCTGCCGCTGTCAATCGACGCGAAGTAGTCGCTGATGCAGAGGAATTCGCCGTCGGGCTGGCGTGGGAAGCTGAAGCGAGCGGCTTCAATCTTTTCGCCATTGTCGGCGAAGGCGCCCGCGTCAAAGACGATCAAGTCGTTGCCATCGCTGTTGGCGGGCAGATAGGCGTAGACAGCTTGCGGCTTGAGCGTGCCGCGTTTATGCGCCTCCCTGGACATGCGCAGCAGGCGCGCTTCGAACTCCGCTTCGAGCCCCTGCCATTCAGCGCCCCGGGTATTCTTGGCGCCCCATGACAAGCGGAAGAGCTCCGGCTTGTGCAAGTGCTGTGTGACGATTTGCAGCGGCATATCGCGGATGACGCGCGCCCCCCAAAAAGGCGGCGTCGGGATGGCCGGCGCGTCCTTGACAGACTTGCGCGAGAGGACGCGCCCGGCTCGTCTGCGGCGGGGCGCTCGCTTGACCTCGGCATAAGCTTCGCTGAAGACCTCGTCCAGAAACTGCTCGTGACGTTCCCGGTCGAGCAACTGATCGACCACTGCCAGGCCTTCAAAGGCATCCTTGCAATAGAAGACGCCGGCGTCGTAAGGCTCCCGCGATTCATCGAGAAAGAGGATGCGGCGGCCGAAGCGGCGGTTGATGGCCGCGCCGCCCACCAGTACGGGAATCCGCAAGCCGCGGCGCGCCAATTCGTTGACGATCAGCGGCATCTGCTTGGAGGTGCTGACCAGCAGCGCCGAAAGTCCAATGGCGTCGGCTTTGTGTTCCAGCGCTTTGTCGATGATGGTATTGGCCGGCACCTGTTTTCCCAGGTCGTGGACGGTATAGCCGTTGTTGCTCAGGATGGTCTTGACCAGGTTCTTGCCGATATCGTGCACATCGCCGTAAACCGTGGCCAGCACCACGACGCCCTTGCTGACGCCTTCGATCTTGTCCATAAAACCTTCGAGGTAGGCGACGGACTTTTTCATCACCTCGGCCGATTGCAAGACAAATGGCAGGATAAGCTCGCCGGCGCCGAATTTGTCCCCGACCTCTTTCATGGCCGGCAGCAGTACATTGTTCAAAGCGTCGACGGCGTCTTTACGCCTGAGAATGTCGTCGATTAGCGCTTCAACGCCCTCTTTTTTGCGATGCACGATCTGCCAGTGCAGGGCTTCTTCGCTGCTCATGTCCGCGGTGGGATCGACGGCTTCGCCGCCCGCAAGCTGCACCTCGTTTTCCTCGAAATACTGGATGAAGCGCGGCAAGGCGTCGGCGTCGCTGTTGAATATCAAGTCTTCGGCCACTACCCGCTGTTCCGGCGGGATCTCGAAGTAAGGCGTGATATGCGCCGGATTGACGATGGCCATGTCCAAACCGGCTTTCACCGCGTGATAGAGAAAGACGCTATTGAGCACGCCGCGCGCCGCCGCGCCCATGCCGAAGCTGACGTTGCTGATGCCGAGCGCGGTCACCACGCCCGGGATCTCTTCTTTGATCAAGCGGATGCCTTCGATCGTTTCGACGGCATCGTCCCGCAGTTCCTCCTGCCCGGTCGTCAGCGGGAAGGTCAGGTCATCGAAGATCAGGTCTTCCGGCGACAGGCCATATTCGTTCAGGGCGATATCGGTGATGCGCCGGGCGATTGCCAGTTTCTTGTGGCGGCTATGCGCCATGCCCTCTTCGTCAATGGTCATGGACAGCACAGCGGCGCCGTGTTTCACCGCGATGGGCATAATCTTGTCGATGCGCTCGCGGCCGTTTTCCAGGTTGTTGCCGTTGATGATGCCGCGGCCGGGATAGAGCGCCAGCGCGGCTTCGGCGACATCGGCCTCGGTGGTATCGATGATCAGCGGCGCCTCGACAGCCATCGAAAGCTTCTTCACCAGTTGCTGCATCTGCTCTTTTTCGTCGTCGCGTTCCGTCAGCGCCACAGCCACATCGAGCATGTGCGCGCCGCGGCTGACCTGTCCGACGGCGATTTCCACGATGCTGTCGTAATCGTCTTCCAGCAGCAGGCCTTTGACTTTGCGGCTGCCCTGGCTGTTAACCCGTTCGCCGATGAGCGTCGGTCCCGGATCCTGTATCATGCGCGTGGCGGTCATGCCGCTGGACGCTTGCGCTTCGTGAATGATCTGTCGTTTACCCGGCGCGCGCAGTTGCGCGCCTTTGGCCAGCTTTTCCTGATAGGTCTGGCCGTGCACCTTTTCGTAGAGTCTCGCCAGATGTTCGGGCCCGGTGCCGCAGCAGCCGCCGACGACGTTGACGCCCCAGCGCGTGAACTCGCCCACCATGTCGCTGAAGGGCTCCGGCCCCATGGGGTACACCGCTTCGCCATCGACATTGATGGGCAAGCCGGCGTTGGGCAGGACGCTAATGGGAAACGGCGAGCGTTCGACCAGGTATTGAATGGGCTGACGCATGTATTCGGGACCGGTGGAGCAATTCATGCCCAGCACATCAATAGGCAGCGCTTCCAAAGTGGTCAATGCGCCGGCGATATCCGTGCCGAAAAGCATACGACCGCTGACATCGAGCGTGATCTGCACTTGCAGGGGAATGCGCCGCCCGCTATCAGCGAAGTAGCGATTGACGCCGACTATCGCCGCCTTGACCTCGAGTATGTCCTGGCTGGTCTCGAGAAGCAGCAAGTCAGCGCCGCCCTCGACGAGTCCCCGCGCCTGCTCCCAGAACAGATCCGCGAGCTCGTCAAAGCTGATATCGCTGAGATCGGGATCGTCGCCGGAAGGCAACTTGCCGCTGGGTCCCATACTGCCGGCGACGAAACGCGGAATGCCGGTTTCGGCTTCGATAGCGTCGCAGGCGGCGCGGGCGATTTCCGCCGCGGCGCGGTTGATCTCGACGGTGCGGTCGCCCAGGCCATGCTCGGCCAAGGTCAGGCGATTGCCCCGGAAGGTATTGGTCTCGACAACTTCGCTGCCGACGCGCAGAAATGACTCGTGTATTTCGCGGATGATATCGGGACGAGTGATGACGAGATAATCGAGGCAATCCTGATACCGCTCGCCGCCGTAGTCCGCCGGCCTCAAGTCGTAAGACTGGATGCTGGTGCCCATGGCGCCGTCGAAGATGACGATATGGTCCTCGATGGCATCGAGGTAACGTCGGTTGCTGAAGCGTCGCGTCTGCCTTTTCATGTGGAGAATGATAGCACAGGGTTGGTGTCTAGCGTAGTCAAGGTCGCCCCAGGGCGCTGTCCCCCCGGTCCTCTATCGGACTGACGGCGGACTTCAGTGGCAATAGAATTAAAAAGTTGGTATTACGGCTATCGAAGTCGGTTTCCCGGTGCCGCCGCTCCAACACAACTGGGGGCGCCCTATTCCGTCGTAATGGAAAAACGCAATGCGACGCAAATCACAACTTTTACAACGCGCCGCGCCCAGATTATTGACTGTCCTCATTTCAATAGCGCACAGTGTCTCGTGACATATTATGCTCATGTTAAGTGACTTTACGGCAATTTAACAGTGGAGCGCTTCAAAATATGGGCATGCAAAATCGCCAAGCACAGCAATACAAGGTGTTTGGAAAGCGCCCTAACCACGGTCTTCGCCACTCCCGATAGAAATGAAGCTTGCCTCTCACGATATATTTTGTTAATGTTAAGTACCTTAAAGGCAAGTTAATATATTGATTGTTTGAAAACGTGAGTAAATCGAATCGCAACCCCACGCAATACAAGACATTAGAAAGCGTCGAAACGACACTCTTCACAGTTCCCCAAGAATCACAGATACGTCGGCACGACGAGAAATATGCCAATGTGGCAAGTATCGCCAACCGGGGGCTCTCGGAATTACAAATGACAACCACAGTCACTTCTATGGAAAGCAAGGTACAAGGTGGCGAAGAGTTTCAGGCAAATCGCATCATCCTGATCAGCGGCGGGCATTTTGTGCATGATAGCTTCAGCGCTTTTATCGCGCCGCTGCTGCCGCTTTTGATTGACAGATTGGGTCTGTCGCTGCTGTTGGCGGGTTCACTTTCGGTATTCTCGCTAATGCCATCATTGCTGAGTCCGCTGATCGGCTATGTGGCGGATCGCTTCACGATCCGTTATCTGGTGATATTCGCGCCGGCTGTAACGGCAACCCTGGCGACCTTGATCGGCTTTATGCCAAGTTATGGCATGGCAGCGCTATTACTATTTACGATGGGCGTAAGCGTGATGTCCTTTCATGCGCCGGCGCCGGCAATGGTCGCGCATATTGCCGGGAACAAAGTCGGGCGCGGCATGAGTTTCTTCATGGCGGGCGGCGAACTGGGACGAACGCTGGCGCCGCTGCTGGTGGGCTTCGGTGTGGCGCAGTGGGGCATTGACGGCTTATGGCGCTTGATGCTTTTCGGCTGGTTAGCAACTCTAATTCTCTTCATTCGATTGCGGGACGTATCTGCCAAGCGCGATCGGCAAATGTCAAAAGCCGCGCCGCTGCCAAAGAGAATTGTACGCGTCTTCGCACCTCTGTTTGGCGTAATGATGTTCCGCAATCTGTCAGTAAGCGGCCTCACCGCCTTCATGGTTGTTTATCTGGTGAATGTCCGCGGTTACGATCTGATATTGGCGACGAGCGCGCTGGCGCTGTACGGACTGGCCGGAGTGGCAGGAGCGCTGGCGGGCGGCACACTGAGTGATCGATTTGGCCGCCGGAAGACGGTGGCGCTGGCAGCGATATGTTCCGCTGTATTCATGTTGGTATTCGTACACGTCGACGGCCCGCTTTTGATCGCGGTATTGCTGGGGCTGGGCGCAGCCTCCTTCTCTGTGACACCGGTATTCCAAGCGCTGGTGCAAGATCAACTACCGGATAATCGCGCCACGGCCAGCGGCATCTTCTTTATGTACGAATATGGCGTACGCGCCTTCAATATCATGATCGTGGGTGCTTTGGGTGATGCGCTGGGCCTGCAGACGGCTTTTGTCGTCGCTGCTCTTGTTTCTCTGATTTCCTTGCCTTTGATAATGACTCTGCCGACTGCGCCTGTGGTTCGGCATGAGGACTTTTAGATTGACTGCGGATTGTCTTCCCATTCGCTCAGAAACTGGCTGAGTTCCTCGCTGCTCTAAAGCGAGTAATACATAGCTGCCCCCAGAAGGCAGAGTCCTTTCTTCAAGTTTCGCCGGATGTCTAAGCCCTACAATGGCATTTCTCAGGAGACGGTGTGGCTTGTCTCACAGTTCTGCGCTTTGATGCCGAAGCTGCGGGCAAAGGCGGCGACACGGCAGGCAAAGTCTGGCGCGGCTGCAACCGGTGCGGCATGCTGCGAGCCGCGCTATAATGCAGGTTTGGTCAACAGTCGCCCCGGGAAAGACATATGGCATCAACAGCCGCGCCGGTCGCAAGCAAGGCAAAACATGGTGAAGACTTCCAATACGGCCGCATCATGCTCATATGTAGCGGCCATTTTGTGCACGATATTTACTCGGCCTTCATCGCGCCCCTGCTGCCCTTGCTGATCGAGAAACTTGGCTTGACGCTGGTCATGGCGGGATCACTACCCGTATTCATGCAGATGCCTTCATTACTGGGTCCCATCATCGGCTACCTGGCGGATCGCTTCACGGTACGTTACCTGGTGATCTTCGCGCCGGCAATCACGGCGACGCTGGCGACCTTGATCGGCTTCATGCCTACCTACGGCGCTGCGGCGTTGCTCTTGTTTTGCGTAGGCGTGAACATCATGGCCTTTCACGCCCCCGCGCCGGCGATGATCGCGCATGTTTCCGGGAACAAGGTCGGGCGCGGCATGAGTTTTTTCATGGCCTCCGGTGAATTGGCGCGTTCGGTCGGCCCCTTGCTGGTCGCCTACGGCGTCACGCAATGGGGTATGGAAGGCTTGTGGCGCTTGATGTTCTTCGGTTGGCTGGCGAGCGCCGTCCTGTATTGGCGACTGCGCGATGTCTCGGCCAAGCGCGCGCCGCGCAAAGACAAGACCAAGCCGATGCTGAGGCGCTTCGCGCGCGTCTTTGCGCCGTTATTGGGCGTCATGCTCTTGCGCAATATGGCGTCCAGCAGCCTCGGGATTTTCATGGTCGTCTATTTGGTAGACATACGCGCCTTCGAGCTGCCCCTGGCGACGGGAGCGCTGGCGCTGTATGAGTTTTCCGGCGTGGGCGGCGCCTTGGCCGGCGGCACGCTAAGCGACCGCTTTGGACGTCGGCGCGTGGTTGCCGTCGCCTCGCTTGTCTCGGCCCTGCTCATGCTGGTATTCGTCCATGTGGAAGGTGTTCTGCTCGTGCCCATTATCATCGGCACGGGTCTGACAGCGTTATCGGTATCACCGGTCTTCCTTGCGCTGGTGCAAGATCAACTGCCGGACAATCGCTCCACCGCCAACGGCATTTTCATGCTCTATGCCTTTGGCATTCGGGCTATCAATGTGCTGATTGCCGGGATTCTGGGAGACCTCTTTGGTTTGCAAAACGCCTTTATCTTGGCCGCGCTTATCTCGCTGTTTTCCCTGCCGCTGATTTTCACCCTGCCGGCCAAGCCAGCCGTCCGGCATGAAGATCTCTAACCGGGCGGGTCCGCAGCCCAAGCCCTTAGCACACGCTCGAGTTCGGCCTCATCAGCGACAAACCGCACCGCGCCGTCACTGGTGGAAAGCGTGTCGTCGTCGTCCAGCAGCAGCGAATCAATTCCCTCTCCTGGCATGCCAATCACGACAGCGCGCCCGGTCAGGCAGGCTTGCATTTTCTTGCCAAAACTGCGGACGTGCGCGGCCAGCCCGGCCGGCAAGTCCCGACGGGCGCTGCGGCGCAAGTCTATGAGGCAATCAACCGGATGGTCGACCCCGGACAGCGTGAAGGCCGACGCCCGCGCGGCCTGATGATAGTCCTTCCAGTTCCAGTCGCCTTCCGCGATGTAGCAGATGACGCGTTTGGATGCGTCTTTCCATGCGTATCGAAATGGCATTGCGCTCTCCCCGCCCTCTGCGAATCAGACGACAGCCTCTAATCTAACAAACCACCATCCGCGCGGAACGCGTTCCTTATATTGCCCAAGCGCGGGAGTCCTTTTCGCCGCCGTGCTGCTGTGTAGATAGTATAAGCAGTCCCAACAAATAATGCGGAACAATCTCATTTGTGACGAAAACTGCAAGGCTGTCCGCTACTGAAAATCATACACATAGATAACGACAACAATACCGAAACAATACAACAAGGGAGCCGATCATTGCGAAAATCAACAAATTATGACATTTTCCGCCAAGCTTAGCTCCCCCTCTCGTAGTACTGTGTCTACGCGCGCCCCTTGTGGGATTTCCGCCCCCTAGTCTTCACCCCGCTTAGCGGGCTGAGAAAATGACAGCTTTGATCCGATTGGCTATGAAAGCGACAGGACAACGATCACAAGCATCTTATTGGGCGAAAATTGTAAGGCCTGTCCGCTACTGCAAATAATACATATAGATAACGAAAACAGTACCGAAACAATACAAAAAAAGTGGCGATCCTTGCGAAAATCAACAAATTATTACATATTCCGCCAAGCTTAGCTCCCCCTCTCCCCTTGTGGGAGAGGGGGCTGGGGGGTGAGGGGTGAAAAAAGCGCTTAGCATGATCCAGTACCGGACAAGCCTTGTAGGAACGATCTATCAGGGCGCCCGAAACATACCTCGGTGCTTCAGTTTTCCTGTTTCAACCGAAATGGATACACTACCTGCCAGTGGGCGGTCTTGCCCGCTCGGTAGGGCTGTGCCACAATGACTTTCTAGCAAATTACTCCAAGAATGCCAGTCTATGGAACTGAGATTTCGAATCATACTTACCGCGCTAATCGGGCTGATAGCCCTGGCCGTTTGGACCTTTCCCGCTTGGCGTGGTTTCTTGCGCGACCGGCAGGTGATCGAAGCCTTTCCCGGCCTCGATATGGACTTGCAGGACGACTTCCTCGCCTTGCCCGCGGACCAGCGTAAAGCCTTGATTGAGATGCACGAGACGAGCCCGGAAATGGCGCTGGGCATGGTGCACGTCGCCATCAGTGAATCGGATAGGGCGCCCGAAGACGAGCGGGAGATGAGCGCCGAGACGGCGCGCGTCCTGGCTAGCGGGGAGTTTGGCACGATTGATGCCTTGCATTGGGGAAAAGGCACAGCGACCATTTACGAGTTTGCCGACCGCCGCATTTTGCGCTTTGAAGGTTTTACGTCGGCCCGCGGCGGCGATGTTCGGGTCTATCTGTCGCGCGACCCGCAGCCGAGGAATGCCCTGGAGCTCGGCGCGGATTTCTTGAACCTGGGCAGGCTAAAGGGCAATATCGGCAATCAAAACTATATTTTGCCGCAAAATCACGATTTAAGTATCTATCGATCGGCTGTGGTTTATTGCAAGCAGTTTGAGGTCGTGATCACCAGCGCTCGCTTGCGCTGACGAGGGATTCACAATATTCCGCTGCAACCGGCCGACACGCGACCGGGTCAAACGCGCGCTCCAAAACAAGGTATTTCACTTGCATTTGTTTTGGGACTGGGGCGTATTTTACAATCGGGAGAATAATGCCGATGCCGAAGCGATACGCGGTTTTTCCAGTGCTTGTCAGCCTTTGCCTGCTGCTGGCGATGCTATTGGACCCGGATGCCAGCTATGCCATTGGGAAGGTCACGCCGACACCGACACCCGACGCGCTGGATATTGACCGGGCGCTGGAAGAAGTCCTGGAACATATTGAAGCCGAAGCCTACGATGACGCGATCGCGCTTGCCGGTGTGATCTTGGGGCAAGACGAGGGATCCTGGAAAGCCTACTACTATCGTGGATTCGCTCATGCGCGCTCGCAAGATTGGGAGGATGCCATCGCGGACTACAGCGCAGTGCTGGAGTTGCGACCGAGTGATGCCGCGATTTGGCGCGCGCGCGGCGAACTGCATCTGAAGAATCGCAATCCGCGTGGGGCCAAACGCGACTACGAGCAAAGTTTAACCGTGAACCCGCGCTTGACGGCGACTTACAGTAGCCTGGTTCGCTTGCACGAGCGCGATCGCGACAACAAGTTGCGAGAACTCCACCAAAGCATCGCCGATGCGAGGCGCGCCAATGCCCGGGGCAACAGCATCCGGGCGATCTCCATTTTGGACGAGGCGATAGGGGGTTTTGATCGTGGCGCGCCGCCGCCGGAACTCGGTTATGCCTATTTCGCCCGCGCCAACGTATGGACCGACACGGAAAATTGGGATAGCGCGCTGGCCGATCTGGATGCGGCGCTGGAGTTGCAACCGCACATGCAAGAATATTACATGTCGCGCGGTCATATCTATTCGGAAACCGAGCGCTTGGATTTGGCCGCGCCGGATTTCCACCGTCGTATGACCCTGCTAGAGCGAGAATCCATAGAAGCGAGCCTGACACCCGACGAACCCGTGATCGTTGAAATGGATTACGCTCTGGTGGCGCGCCTGCAGTTTGAGGGCGAAGCGGGTCAGCTTGCGTCGATCAGCGCGCGCGACTATTTGGGAACGGGCGTGGATCCCCTGCTGGTTCTGCTGGATGTCGACGGAAAGCCGTTATTGGGCGATGACGATGGCGGCGGCGAAACTGATGCGCTGATCGCCGACTATGCATTGCCGGCTGACGGCGCTTACACGGTAATGGTCAGCCACGCCAACGCCGGGTTTGAAGGCAAGATTCGCGTGATCCTGCGCTGACGCTCGCGCCTGTGGCGGCGAAAAACCATGCTTGCCCGAGAAGATGAGTCAGGAATCCACAAGACACCCAGAGGTTTTCCTTAGTGCTGCTGCCGTTAGGCCCTGACACGGTTCGGAATTTTCTGCCGCAAGGGGCCCGACTCATCATCACGAGCAAGCATGGTGATCAAGAAGTATAGTGGCAGCGGCGGCGGCAGTCAAGATTGCCCGCCTGCCCGCCAGAGCGCAAAAATTTGCAGGGGCGACCAATCTGGCTGCCCGAAACACACCTCCTATGTCGGCGGTCAGTGTCGAAGGGCTGTGTCTACGCGCCCTACACGCCCTACGCGACCTTGTACGTCGCCCGCGTTCCATGACTACGGATGTTTGCATTACCCTGGAAAATAGGGCAAATCTGACTCTGTATTGTAGTACCGAACAAGCCTTATAGGCGCTACCGATGGCGATTACGGCGCCTTTTGGCAGATCGACGCGCCGTTTGCTTTGGCTTGGGACGACGCTTTTTAGCTGTTTGACCGCCTTCACCGGATCTCTCCGGATCTCCCTCGTCATCTGATAGCAGAGAGAGAGCCTCCAGCAGCTCTTCTGCTCCCGGCGGGCCAACCTCAGGCTCCGGATCAGCCCAGACTCCGATTTGCCTCAGCCTCTCCCGCACGCTCATACGTTGAGGCGCGTCGGGCTCCCCAGGACTTTCAGCTGCCGGGGCTGGGGCATCCGGCAGGTCTTCTTCGTAGATAAATCTCATTCGGTTGGGTTCTTCGGTCTCCAGTTGGGCGTCCGGCGGCAGATCTTCAAAGCTCTCCTCCAGCCGATGGGCTTGATTGAGCAGGGTTGACAAAGTGTAGGTGAGTTGGCTGACGGTGGCGCCTTTGTACTCGCCAGATTTGAGTTGCTTCATGATGTCGCGGGAGGTTTCCAACATGTCCCTGAGCAGCTCGAGCTTGATGTTGGCGAAGTGGCGGTA
>JAPOWG010000068.1 GCA_026707745.1 Chloroflexota bacterium | reverse complement strand
TTCGTCGGCGATACCGGCGCTTATGCCTCGGTGGGCATGAAGGTGCTGGAACGCTCGGCGGGCCATGCCACCGGCGCATACAACTTCCCGGTCACCGATATCGAAAGTACCGCGGTCTATACCAATAACCTGCCCTGCGGCGCCATGCGCGGTTTCGGGGTCAATCAAACTGCCTTCGCCCTGGAAAGCTGCATTGACGACCTCTGTGAACAGGGTGGCTTCGACCGTTGGGAATTCCGCTATAAAAACGCCCTGGACGACGGTGATATGACCGCAACCGGTCAGGTCATCGAAGCCGGCGCTGGCGCCAAAGCCACGCTGGAAGCGGTCAAGAACGAATTCCGCAACGCCAAGTTCGCGGGCATCGCTTGTGGCATCAAGAACACCGGCATCGGCAACGGCATGCCCGATTCGTCCCAGGTGACAGTCAGCGTGGTTTCTACCCCCCACCCTAAATCCCTTTCCCAAAATGAGGGATTGGGGGATGCCAAAGTCGTGATTGATCACGGCTGGACCGAAATGGGACAAGGCGTGCATACCATGGCGGTGCAGGCGCTGGTGACCGAAACCGGCCTTGATCCGGGGCTGGTCGAGGTCCGCGTCGAGACCGATTCCGAGATGGTGACCGGCATGACCACCGCTTCACGCGCGACCTCGTTGATTGGTAACGCCATCATCGATGCCTGCCGCGAGTTCAAAGCCGACCTGGAGAAGCACTCCCTGGAGGAACTCGTCGGCAAGCGCTACGTCGGCGCCTTCACGGTCGACTGGACGACCAAGCCCGGCGCCATGGTTGAGAAGGTCTACACGCACTACAGCTACAGCTACGCCACGCAAGTGGTGATTCTGGATGAGGCCGGTCAAGTCGAGAAGATCATCGCCGCCCATGACGCCGGCAAAATCTTCAATCCCACGCTCTTTGAAGGCCAGTTGGAGGGCTCCATCCACATGGGTCTGGGATATGCCATCAGCGAGGACCTGCCGATGGAGGACGGCCGACCCAAGAGCACCATGCTGCGTAAATGCGGCATCCTGCGCGCTCGGGATATGCCGGAAATGGAAGTTATCGGCGTCGAAGTGCCGGATCCTTACGGACCTTACGGCGCCAAAGGCGTGGGCGAGATCGGCCTGGTGCCGACCGCGGGCGCCGTCGCCAACGCGCTTTATCAGTTCGACGGGGTGCGGCGTCACAATTTGCCCATGAAGCTGCCGCGCAAGCGCCCGCCGCGTCGATCCAACGGACGCAATGGCAGCAATGGCAAGCGTTAGGGGCTTCTCAAATCAGACAAGAATTGAGCGGGCGACACTTGTGTCGCCCGCTCTTCATTAAACATCGATTGCCGACTGAGGGCACATAGCAACTAGCTGAATAGAAAAGTGTAGCAAGACATGCGATTAACCCTTGAGGCAGATAGACACTGTAAACATTGAATCGGCACTGACCAGGACAAACTAAGTTATGCAACTCCAGAATAATAGTCGTCGGTAGGGGCGTTTCGTTGAAACGCCCACAAAACTCCCTTGGTTTTTCTCTGCGAACTCTGTATCCTCTGTGTTCAGATTTTGTTGTATGACTTACTTGTACTTACTGACTAGGACTGATCAACTCGGAAAGATGTCACCCACCCGCAACTCGAAGCCTGGCAGCACATCCCCGCCGGACAGCGTCTCATCCTCGTAAAGCGTCTTTGCGCCGCTTGACGTATGCGCCACGACCGAGCGATTCTCGGGGTACACGACCCAAATGAGACGCGTGCCCGCGTTCAGAAGTTGTGTCACTTTCAGATGAGTGTCGGCGGTACTGTTGTTCGGCGAAATTACCTCAACAGCCAAATCCGGTCCCATGTCATACCAGATGTATTCAGGCGGATCCAGTGTTCTCGATTTTTGGACAAATGCGATATCTAGGCCTCGAACGGTGTCCCGACCATGAGGGCTGCGCTCGAGAATGAATCCGGTGTCAGCAGCAGTTACCACTCCCAGTTCATTCGCGTCAACATGGTTTGCGATCTTGACGGCCAGCCGCATTGTGATAACTCCGTGTTTCCAAGTTGGCTTCGACATGTCGACGATGGCTCCTTCCACGAGTTCCAGGACGCGGTCTTGATATTGTGGCTGCTCCACCATCTCGAGAAAGCGATCAGCCGTGATGTATTGCTGTTGAACGACCATTTAGTTCGCGAACCTTTCAGCATCCTTGCTGACACAATAATTGTACCAGTTGCCTATGCCAAAACAAAACGCGGGAAAGGAGGGTAGAGTATCGAAGTCGGTTGAAATTAAGAACAACAACTACCTGACAGCCGGTAGGGACGATCGAAGGTCAGTGTCTACGCGACCCGCTGGATCGCCCGTCTCGTAGACACTGAAAGAGTATCGGGCGACTCGGCGAGTCGCCCCTACCAGATCGTTGGTGTTTCGGTTTAAGGATCCCATGTCGAGGACGGGCTAAAGGTATTTCAATCGAACAGGATACACTACCGAAATGAGCGTCATCCTGGGCGGCACATGCCCGTGCGGGTGTCAAGGTTTTCATTTGCTTCACAGCGCCCGGATCTTGTTGAACAAGTCGCGGAAAATGGGGTCGCGGTGGACAAAGTTGGCGACTCGGGCCAAATGCCGTGATTGATCGACGCTCCAGGTGACCTGGTCGGTAAGCACGGGACTATGTACCAGATTGCTCGGCGCCCAGGCGCTGTTGAGCAGCCAGGCAATGGTCGAGATATCCCATATCACGCTGGACGCACCGAAGGAATCGGGGCGATATTCTTTGAAGATCTGGCAAAGGTAATCGCCAACCGGATTGGTTCCGCCGATGGTTGACCGCAACTCCGGCAGCGTGGTCAGCAGGTGAGAAGTCACGCCCATGCAGGGCACAATCACAAAGGGTACGCCGCTGTCGAGCGCGACCTGCGCCGCCGGCACATCCTGCGCCAGGTTGAACTCGCGCGTATGCGGCCAATTCAAGTGATGCCCGCCTAGCCAGACTACCACGATCTTCTTGATGATCTCCGGCGCTAGCAACAGCGCGGAGGCGACATTGGTGATGGCGCCGATGGCAACCACATAGAGCGGATCGTCCGCTGGACTCGACAGGGCCTTGTCGATTAGATCGCGGACGGCGGCGTTATCTTGCGGCCGGCGGGCTGCGCCGACATATTCGGTAGAGCCGCGGAAGGCGAAGCCGTCGGCAGCGACGCCGAGGAAGTCCAGCAGGCGCAGGATCTCGTCGTAGCTTTTTTCCATGCCATCGCCCGGTCCCGTGGAGCGGCTGTTGTGAAAAGGCGCGGCATAAATCGCTTCGACAGAGAGTTGCTCCGGCGAGAGCAGCGCATATACAAGCGCGAACTGATCATCAATCTCGTTATAGGTATCCGTATCGAGCACCATGCGCACCTTGCGTTCAGGGTGCTTCAAGCGGCGAATACGGAATTCTTCGCTCAGAATTGGGAAAGACATCGAAAATTCCTTACTCGTTTCAGGAGACACAAAACGGGCGGGCCATGAACCCGCCCGTCAGTCCGAACAATTATAGCGCCTTTACTGCGCCAGGCACAAAGTCAGGGCGTCGTCCCGTATTCAATATAGCTCGTGCCGTGCGTCTGATAGAGCGGCGGATAAACCACGGCGGCGTCGAGCGCATCCTGTCCTTGCTCGAAGTATTGCATGACAGCCACGATCGGATCGGGCCATTGGTGCCACATGAACGTGGGCGTACCCTCGGGCAGTTCAGGATTGTGGCTGCCATACTCGAAGTAGTAGCGCCCTTGCGAGAATTCGACATCAATCGTTTCCAGTGCAGCCACGATCGCATCTGGATCGGTGAAGGTATCGGCCAGGTCCATCGCATGCGCCATCAGGCGGACGCTGTCATAGGGCTCCATGACAAAGCTTGGCGCGACGCCACCAAATGCTTCGGAATATCTCGCGTTCAGTTCGTTGGCCAAATCGCCAAACTGCACAGGCGTGATGCCCACGCGATCAAAGACGCAGTAATTGCCATCGGGGACATTGTCCCAAAACTGCTCGGAATCGACGGCAATGTAACCGGCGATACAGATGGTGTCTTCCGTGGGGGCGACCCCAAGCTCCGCCATCTGCTGTACAAGGTTGAAGGAGGTTTCGCCCGTGACCAGCAGTCGAATGACATCGGGAGGTTCGGGCCGGGCAAGGATACGGCCGAGTATGGGAACAAAGTCTTCGGTCCCCAATTCCACATCGTACTGCTCGACGGTGAAACCGGCCGGTTCCAGGCGCGCTCTCAAGTCTGCGGCAGCCGGACGACCGTAATCCGTATTCTCGGCTATCAAGACAGCATCGTCATGTCCCAGGGAGATCAGCCATTCGGCGATGATAGCGCCGACCATGGCATTGGCCGGCGAAATGCGGAACACATAGTCGACGCCGTCGTCGATTCGCGGCGGCCGCCCTTCGAAGTCGATGATGCCGTTGGCGGTGATGTTGTCGTTCCAGGGCCCGGCGAACAGAGTCGGGATACGATGCTCTTGGGTGATGCTCATAACAGCCAAGGCCACTGCGCTATGATAACCCCCGACAACAGCGTGAACGCCATCGTCCAAAATCCAGCGCTCGGCCACGGCTTGGCCGCGTTCGGATATGCCCTCGGAATCACCAGTGAGAACGTCCACGCGATGATTAACGCCGTTGATTTCGACGCCGCAACCGGCATTGATGTCTGCTTCCGCCTGTTGGTAAGACCAATCAATGACGACACCGGCCCCGGTCGCGCCCGGCGCAGATAGCGGCGCAATACCGCCGAACTTTATGACTTCATCGGCAAAATCGCAATGTGCGTCGGCGTAAACGCCCCCCATTGGCGCGAGCATGATCAGCAACGCCGAGCAAATTATCCAAAACAGTTTCTTGAAACTCATTCCGTCCTCCTCGTCCCGAAGAATATTTTGGTTGAGCTTTTATCTATTATACCATCTTAATGGCAGCGCTATGAACAAAGCAAGCGCAATAGTAACATCAAAAGTTGAAAGACATCCCGCGGATATCAACGTCGCAAATATCTAGCCGCCCGGTTGGAAGTACGAAGTGCCATGCGTCTGATACACCGGCGGGTATATGACCGCCGCTTCCAACGAGCTTTGACCTTTTTCGAAGTATTGCATGACGGTAATGATGGGATCGGGCCATTGATGCCACAAGAAAGCTGGCGCGTCAGGCGGCAGATCGGGATTGTGCCCCCCATAATCGAAGTAATAATGCCCCTGCGCCAGTTCCACATCCGATGTTTCCAGCGCGGCGACAATGGCGTCGGGGTCGGTAAAAGTACCGGCGCGTTCGATGGCGTTCGCCAGCAGCAGCACGCTGTCATAAGGCTCCATGGCGAAGCTGGGCGCGGTATCATCCCAGGCTGCTTCGTACTTGCGGTTGACTTCGGCGGCCAGTTCGCTGAAGAGGGACGGGATGATGCCGGTACGGTTGAAAGCGCAGTAGTTACCGTCTTCGACGATGCGCCAGAACTGCGTCGATTGCTCGGCATCGTAACCGGCGATGCAGATGGTGTCTGCGCTGGGCGCGATGCCCAACTCCGCCATTTGCTGGTTGAGATTGAGACCCGTATCGCCAGTGATGATGATATGGATGGCGTCAGCCCGTTCCGGGCGCAATTCAATACGGCTGAGAATGGGGATGAAATCTTCCGTCCCCAACTCGATATTATATTGCTCGACGCGCATGCCGGCCGCTTCCAGCCGCGCTTTCTCGTCCGCCGCGGCCGGCTGCCCGAAATCGGTGTTTTCCGCCAGGATGATCACATCTTCAACTTCCAGCGAGATGAGCCAGTCGGCGATCACCGACCCCACCATCGTCCAGGCGGGCGAGATGCGGAAGATATAGTCCACACCGTCGCTGATGCGCGGCGGCCTGCCTTCGAATTCGACGATGCCGTTGGCGGTTATGTTGTCGTTCCAGGGACCTCCCCATACAGTCGGGATGTGGTTTTCTTGCAAGATGCTCATCGCCGCCAGCGCAACCGCGCTGTGAAAGCCGGCGACCGCGCCGTGAATGCCCTCTTCGTATATGAAGCGTTCAGCCACCGCCTGCCCGCGCTCGGAGATGCCTTCGGTATCCCCGGTGATGACCTCCAGTCGATGATTTGCGCCATTGATATTGATGCCGCAGTCGGTGTTGATGTCCTCGGCAGCCTGCTGCACCGCCCAATCGATGACGACGCCGGCCACCACCGCCCCGGGCGCGGACAGTGGCGCGAAGGCGCCAAACTTGATTGTCTCCTCCGCAAATTCACAATGATCCTCTGCGCCTATCAAGCTGGCATTCGTCAGCAGCAGGAATAGCAATGCAAGCGCCGCCAATGATTTCCCTGACATTAGGACCTCCTTGGATTATGGGCGCGCTGGCGCCATCATATCAGCCTATCGCAGCTGCCCGGCGCGTAATCGGCGAATTGCCCTGCCGCGTCGCTTCCGTCTGATCCACCTGGCACTAGCCGCCCGGCCGGAAGTATGATCTGCCGTGCGTCTGATAAACCTCGGGATAGACCACGGCGGCATCCAGGGCGTTTTGATCTTGCTTGAAATACTGCATGACGGTCACGACGGGCACTGGCCACTGGTGCCACATATAAGTTGGCGTTCCTTCCGGCATTACGGGATTGTGCCCGCCGTAGTCGAAATAGTAGCGGCCCTGCGTCAAGATAATGTCTGCTGTTTCCAGCGCTCGGACGATGGCATCGGGGTCCCTATAGCTGCCGGCGCGTTCCATGGCGTCCGCCATCAGCCAGACGCTGTCATAGGCTTCCATAGCGAAGCTGACCAGCACGTCTCCAAAATCCTTGCGATAGCGCAGATCCAGGGAACTCGCCATGTCGTTGTACAAACTGGGGATGGTACCGACGCGGTCAAAGGCGCAGAAGTTGCCATCGGGCACCGTGTTCCAGTATTGCTCGGACTGGAATGCCAGATGGTTGGTGACACAGATGGTGTCCGGCGTCGGCGCGATGCCAAGCTCCGCCATCTGCTGCGTGAGGTTGTATGAGGTCTCGCCACTGACGAGAATGCGTATGGCGTCGGGCAGACGCGGCCGGGCGTAAATGCGGCTGAGAATGGGCACGAAGTCTTCCGTGCCCAATTCGATTTCAAGCTGATCGACAAGGACGCCGGCTTTTTCCAGGTGCGCGCGTTCCGCAGCCGCGGCCGGATGGCCGTAGTCTGTGTTTTCGAGGATCAAAATCACATCCTCGACGCCCTGCTCGACCAACCAATCCGTGACAACCTTGCCGACAATCGAGCTGGGTGGCGAGGTACGGAAGACATAGTCAATGCCGTCGTCGAAGCGTGGCGGATCGCCTTCAAAGCCGTCATAGCCGGCGGCGCTGATGAGGTCGTTGCGCGGATGGGCATAAATCGTCGGGATGCGATACCTTTCCACCATACCCATCGTCGCCAGACCCACAGCGCTGTGATAAAAGCCGACGATGCCGTGAACGCCATCCTGCAAGACCAGCCGCTCCACCACCAATTGTCCGTATTCAGAGACGCCTTCCGAGTCGGCAGTGACCAGGTCTAGGCGATGATTCGCGCCGTCTATCGCAATCCCGCAACCGGCATTGATATCGGCCACCGCTTGCTCAAAGCCCCATTTCATGCCGATGCCGCCGGCAACAGAGCCCGGGGCCGACAATGGCACGACGCCGCCCAGCAGAATGGTTTCATCCGCGAAGTCGCAGTGATCTTCCGCTATTACGACGCCAACTAGCGGCGATAGCGGCAAAAGTACGCAAATCATCAATCCTAGTTTGACGACCCTGTTCATATCCTTCCACCTTTTGGTAACCATCAACTGCAAATCTGAACTTCCTGTCATGAAAAATCTAGCACAGAGTGTCGACGTGTTACAGCATCGATTCGCAGCCGCTGGAGTCGGTGATGCGCTCGGAGCGCTTAGTCCAAGTCGCTGCAGTTGTCCTCTGCACCCTCGTCGGCATGCCAACGGTTTTGCTTGTCCCACGAGCGAGGCGGGGTCATGATGCGACTAAACAACTGTGAACCATAAAACAGAATCATATTGCTTGCCGTTTTCGCCAGTTTGCTTACCGACGCCATGATGCCGGCGCTCGCGGCGCCCTCATCTTCATGCTGCAACTTATGTTTTCTCCGGGCGCGATGCGATGTGTTTAAAGTGTCACGCAACTCCCGCGGCGCATAAGTCGGAAAGAGATGCCAGCTGATGCGATACAGGCATTCAAAGATAAGGGCGAGAATCCAGGCGACGGCAAACATGAACAATCCGCTCTTCGCCATCACCTCCGCCAGTTCCATATCCAGATTCAGGACCGCCGCCGCGCCAGTGAGCATCATCAAGATACCGCAGATTGTGGAAACGAAGCCGAAAACCCAAGCCGACCATCTGCCGCGCACCCTAAATCTGCCCACGAGGACCATTTTATTTCTCAGCGACCGCAGACCCCACAAGAAGATAGCAAATCCGGCGAGGGTCGACCCAAACGCCAATTCGATCACGTCAAATGAGCGCTCTCCAGAAGCAACACCGAAAGTGCTTTGCAGGCGCCGCAATCGCGCCGGTTTCGTTCTCGGGGTTGCAACAATAACAAGATGTCAGAAATGTCCAAACAATTTCGTAACGATCCCCTTGTAGCCCTTTGACAACCCCTTGCAACATGATTTTGTCTGTTACTGCGATCGCTCATGCCTGAGGATGTCGCTGCTCTTATATCAAGAGAATCTGGATATACCTGTAGTTGTTTTGCCTGACCTGTTCAAGGACGATCTATGCTCCTCAAAAGATCCCGTTTTCGTTCGGCGAATCTTTTGGGACTTCTTGAGCCGATTCCCACTCTTCGATGATTTTTCCATCCTCAAATCGAAATATGTGAATGACCGAATATATATGCTCGGGGTCGAGCGCAACCTTGCTGTGGACCGCAACCAAATCACCATCTTCGAGGGCGCGCAGGATCTCGCATTGTTTATTGGGAAACTGCCGCGCGCTTTCATCCATTCCTCTCAGAAGTGTCTCGCGGTCGCCCTTGAAGTAGGCGTTGTGATGAATAAAGTCAGGATGAACATATTTTTCGTAAGCCTCAGACACCGCGCCTGAGCAAGCCATTTGCAGAAAACTTGTTGCGATGTCCTTTTTGAGCATATTCATTTTGTTTCCTAGCTCGTCGTAGCTTTTTTATTGTAAGGCAAGTATGGAGTATAATCCCTAACTGTAACATTGTAAATCAGGTGTATGCATGCCCCGTCTCTTCGTCGCCATCGACCTGCCCGAGAAGACCAAAGACGCTATCCTGCGGCTGCGCCAGGATGACCTGCCGCCCGGGCGCTGGCCGCGCCGCGAGGCGCTGCATTTGACGCTGCACTTCATCGGCGACGTGCCGGAAGCGGTTGCGCGCGCCTATCAGCGCATACTGCGCGAGGTTGACGCGCCCGCTTTCGACCTGCGCATTGCCGGCGTGGGACAATTCCCCATCGAGGCGCGACCGCGGGTCATCTGGGCCGGCGTGGAAAATACCCCGCCGCTACGTGACGTGTACGAAGCGGTCGGGGTGGCCCTGGAGCGCGAGGGATTCCGACGCGAGCGCCGACGCTTTCACCCGCACATTACGCTGATGCGCTTCAAGAAACCGCTACGCCGCGGGCTGGCTTCAACCTGGATACGCGAGCATATGGACTTTTTCACCGAGCCATTTCCCGTTGCGGAGTTCGTGCTTTACGAAAGCGAATTGAAACCGAGCGGCGCGGTCTACAGGGTGCGCCAAGTCTATAATCTCCTACGCGCTGTCAAATGAATCAGCCCCTGTCTCCCGCTTCAGTCAAGCGATGCACCCCCAGCAAAAGCCCCGCCAAGACGATGACCGCGCCCATCACCACAAATGTCAGGCTCAGCGAGCGCTGCGCCAAAGCGGCGTAGACCGGCACACCAAGCGCCAGGAACAGGCTAAGGAACATGCTGATCATTGACAAGACGGTCGCGCGGTTCTTGCTTTCGATCAGCGCGTTCTGATAGGCGGAAAACAGCGGCGCCTTCATATCGTTGACGCCATACATCAGGATAATGACCAGGACCGGTGCGATGGGGCCGGCCACCCCTGCCAAAATCCAATACAGCGCCCCGGGCAGCAGAATCAGCAGCGCGATCGCCGGCGCTTGGCCCAGCCATTCTTCGACTTTGTAAGCGTAGCGCTGCGTCAATGCCGCCAACAGACTGCCAAGCGACAGCGCGACGCCGATCACGAAGGGCGAAGCCTCGTTTTGCACCAGATAAGGCGGACCGAGGATCGTCACCATGGCGCCGGTAAAGGGCGATGTGAAAACCACCAGCAGTGCAAGCCAGCGCAAGCGCGGTTGCATGAGCAGCAAGGAGAGGCCATCGCGCAGCAAGGTCATGCTGCCCGCCTTTTTTTCCGCCGAATCCGTCGAATCAATTGAAGGCTCGCGCAACGTTACACAGACGAACAGGCCGAGCAAGAGCGCCAGAACCGTCAAGGCGATGGCCGGAATGAAATTCTCCACCGAGGCGTCGCCGATAATCAGACCACCCAGGATTGGAGCTATGACGAAGGCGATCTGCGCGAAGCTGCCCACCCGGCCCATTGCCCGCTTCATTCGGTCCTCGCGCCCTTTTTCGGGCAAGCTGTCATAGATCATCGCTTCCATCGCGCCAGAGGCGAAGGCGAAACCCGTGCCGGTCAAGAGGGCGATAAACAGGTACCATTCGAATCCGCGCGCGAAGATGAAGATGAACTCGGCACTCATCAAGAGAAAAGTGGACGCGAAAATCGACCATTTGCGGCCGACGCGGTCCGCCAAGACGCCCGTGGGCACTTCCATCAGGAATATCGAGAAGATGACCACCGACTCGATAAGGCTGATCTGCACCAGAGTCAATCCGCGACCTAGCAAGAGCAGCGCGTAAGCGTGTATGTAAAGATGAAAGCGCTGGCAGAAGTTGATGAGGACTATCTTGTTGATGTTGCTGGCATACATAACTGATACCCCGGAGGGAAAACACCTTTTACTGGATCGGCGCAACGATGCGCGTTATTGGCACGTCTATCGTGCGGGCGCTGCGAATTGGACAGTAGGCTCTATGAGGTGTGTAAGGTACCAGCCATTGGGGACTCTCTTCGAATCTGTTCTGGCGCGATTGTAACAGAAACGGACTTCGTCGTCAGCAAGAAATATCCCTTTGGGCAAAATCGCTGCCAAGCGCTATAATCCGCGGCAGTTCATCCACCGACAAGAAAGAGCAGATGATGCGCGAAAACCATGTGCGGAAGCTTTGGGGAGAAGGCAAAGCCGCCTTGAACGGCTGGCTGCATATACCCAGCACCTGGTCCGCCGAGGTGATGGCGAATCAAGGTTGGGACAGTCTCACAGTTGATATGCAGCATGGCATGATGGGCATGGAAACGGCCATCCAGATGCTGCAAGCCGTCTCAACGACCGCTGCTGTACCGATGGCGCGGGTCAATTGGAATACGCCGGGCGACATCATGAAGTTGCTGGACGCCGGCGCTTATGGCATCGTCTGTCCGATGATCGAAACGCGCGAGGAATGCGAAGCTTTTGTGGGCGCTTGCCGCTATCCGCCGCGTGGCTACCGCAGCCTGGGCCCAACGCGCGCCCGCGTCTACGCCGGCGCCGATTATGCCGAACACGCCGACAATACTATCATCACACTGGCGATGATCGAGACGCAGGAGGGTTATGACAATCGCGACGAGATCATGAGCGTCGAGGGATTGGACGGCGTCTTCATCGGCATCGGCGACCTGCGCTTGACCATGACCGGCCAAGCCGGCTTGGACTCGTCCGACTCGGTTATCGACGCCGCACTGGATGAACTTCTGGCGACTGCGCAACGGCACGGAGTGATCGCCGGCGTCTTCGCCGCCGGTCCCGAACACGGTGTTGAATTGATCCGCCGCGGTTACAAGATCGTCAGCGTGATGACCGATACAAATATCCTCGCCAACGCCTCGGCGAATATGGTCAACGCCGTACGGGAAGGCATTTCATAAATCGAGCGCGGTTAAACCGCGTCGCCCAGGCAGATCTCCAGATCGCGGGCCGTCCGCAACCAAGGGTGATCCAGCGGCACGTTCTTGCGCTTGCCGACGACGTCCCCCAGCGGCACGGCTCGTACATGATCACCGCAGACACCAACCAGGATGTTCGATTCGCCCGCGGCGATGAAATTGGACGCGGCCGTGCCCAGCCGCGTCGCCAGCAGGCGATCGGCCGGCGACGGCACGCCCCCGCGTTGCACATGACCGAGAATAGTCACGCGCGACTCCAGTCCGGTGCGCTTTTCCAGTTCGTTCGTCAGCAACAAGGTGCCGCCACTGCGTTCTTTTTCCAGCGCTTCGGCTTCCGCTCTTGCCTCACGGCGCCGCTTCTTCGCCGCTTTGAGCTTGTTCTTGTCATCGGCGCATTTCTTGATTTCGGCTTCGGCTTTTTCGATGCGCGCGCGGGCGTCGAGCATTTTGTTGCCGATCTGCTGCGTCATCGCGCCTTCCGAGACGGCGACGATGCTAAAGCGCTTGCCGCCGCGGCTGCGGGCGCGGATTGACTCGGCGATCACCTCGATGTTGAAGGGAATCTCCGGGATCAGAATCACATCTGCGCCCCCGGCCAGTCCAGCGCCCAGGGCTAGCCAGCCGGTATTATGTCCCATGATCTCGCAGACGATAATGCGGTGGTGGCTGTGCGCGGTGGAGTGCAAGCGGTCAATCGCTTCAGAGGCGATATTCAAAGCCGTATCAAAACCGAAGGTGACATCGGTGCCGCTGACATCATTGTCGATCGTCTTGGGCAAGCAGACCACATTGATGCCCTCTTGCGCCAGGCGCCAGGCGTTCTTGGCAGTGCCGCCTCCGCCGAGACAGACCAAGGCTGCCAGATCGTGTTTGCGGTAATTCTCGACCATGACATCCATCATGTTGAGAGTTTTTCCGCCGATGGGCATCTTGTGCGGCTTGTCGCGGCTCGTACCCAGAATGGTGCCGCCCAAGGTGAGAATCCCGCTCAGTTGCTCCGGACCCAGCCATTCGACGCGGTTTTGCATCAAACCCCTGAAACCATCGCGGAAACCAACCACACGCATGCCATATCGTTCGATTGCCACTTTGCCGATACCGCGGATTGCGGCGTTCAAGCCCGGACTGTCGCCACCGGCCGTTAGCAGACCAATTGTTTCGCCAATCATAAGAACACCTTTATATAGTTCTCTTTGTCCGCATTATAACATAAGGTCTTGGGACTCTCGCAGGCGCCCTGTCTGCGGCGTCTCTTGGAGGGTTTTGCTACCCGAATGTGGTATGATATCGGTACAGGAGGCGACAACGCGAGGCAGCGATGGTACTGCGACAGCGGATATACGACATTGATGACCTTTGGGAACTCTCCCATCAAGATGTCATGGACCCAAGACATTATGAATTGATCGATGGAGAGTTAGTCGTTATGTCACCTCCCGGCGGGCGACACGGACAACTTCAGGTTAGGCTATCACGGTATCTGGACATATTCGTAGAAGCTCAGCCCCTTGGGGTTGTCACCTCGGACGCAGGCTATCATCCTCCCGACAGTTGCCATACGCTGCTCTCCCCGGACGTGGCATTTCTCAGTCGCGCTCGCGCGCCGCAACCTTTTCCCGAGACATACGTGCCACTGATGCCCGACCTGGCAATCGAGATCATCTCACTCAGCAACACTGATAGTCAGGTGCGCGGAAAAGCGCGGATATATTTGCAGAATGGCGCCCAATTGGTTTGGATCGTCATGCCACGCCGGGATAGCGTCGAAATCTGTCGATTGGCTGAGGGCGGCGGCATGACGCGCGAGACCGTCGCCGAGCAGGAGATCTTGTACGGCGAGGATGTCCTGCCCGGATTCGAACTCGCGTTGCAGCGCCTGTTTTCCCCTTGAATTGAGTTGCCGACTCGCAGTTTAACGATGCCCACCGATGCGCGCCTGAACAAACTCAAACACGTCGCCGCCCAGAGGCAGGCTGGCTTGACGGTGGTGATTGAAGACGTGTTTGATCCCCATAATCTTGGCGCTATCACCCGCAGTTGCGATGCCTTCGGCATCCAAGAGATCAATATCATCTTCGATACGCATCCCGAGTTTGACCCCAAAGAAGTGGGCAAGAACAGTTCGACCGCGACCAACAAATGGCTCAACTATCGCGTGCACCACGGCAGCGAAAACGCCTTGCGAACCCTGAAAGATGAAGGATGGCATATCGTCGCCACCGCGCTTGATCCATATGCGGAGTCCATTTTCGGGGCCGATCTCAGCCAGCCGAAACTCGCCCTTTTGCTAGGCAACGAGAAGGACGGACTTTCCGCCAGGGCGCTGCGATCCGCCGATCGCCTGGTGACGATTCCCATGCGGGGCATCGCGCAGAGTATGAATGTATCGGTTACGGCAGCCTTGTTTATGTACGAGGTGACGCGGCAACGCCGACAACAGGACCTGGAAGCCTACGCCGCGGATGAAGCCGCGCAGCAGAAGACGCTCGATTATTTCCTCGAGATGCACGAGCATCTCAACAGACGTAACAAAGCCCAGCGACAGAAGCGGGCCAATGAGAGACTCTTGCGATCAAACGAATAAAGGCCGCTCGGCGCGCAACCGGCGAATTTAGGCTAGCGCGCTCACACAAAACAATCTATCGGCTACGCCAACGCAAATCGCGGTTTATTGCATAGGAATTCAGGCAGTTTATGCCTGGGCGAAGATGCCAACCGTGGGTCGATGGTCGGTCAAATCATCGAAGGGTATCTTACTCTGTATATGGCAGGAGATCACTTCAAACTGATCCACGGGATCGTGCAGCAAGATATGATCGACTAGGATGCGGTGACTGTGATGCGTCCACAGCTCTTTCCGCTCGTTCTCCGGCGTCAACAAACGAAAATGGCGCTGCAGCATTTCCATCTCCGGCGTGGCGGGCTGGGCGTTGAAATCCCCAGCTAGCAAGATAGCGCGCTCGGGCTGTTCGTTCGTCCGGTCCGCGCATTTCAGTTCGTCCACGACATGCAAGATCTCCCGCGCCTGCGCCTGACGCATATGCGATGCCGTGCGCGAACGCTCAAAGGTCGGATCGCGGCGATCTTCGCCGATAAGCACGCCGAGATGGGTATTGAGAAAATAGAGCGGGATTCCACGGTAGTTCAGGGAAGCGACCATCAAGTTGCGCGGCTGCGTATCGCGGTTGCCGCTGCTGTACAGCGATGCGCGGCTTATGCAAGTGTGGCGCGCCCAGGAACCTGCCGTACCGCAATGGTTGTGGCTCGGGTAACTGCCCCATGACCACTCCGCGATCGGCAGATTGGTCACGATGGCGTTGCCTTCGGCGGCCTGTGTCATGCGACGAAAGGCCGGCCGGTCCCACAAGTTTGGATGCGGGTGCTCGCACATGGTGACTTCGGCGGCGAATGCGTCTACATATTCGTCGCCTAGATGCCGCGCCATGCTGCGCCCCACATTTCGTTGTATCCCATCGACAATGGCCACGCCGCTCTCTTGCAGCGCGATCACCGTCGGTTGTCCCGGATTGATTACCTGTTTGAGGGTGCTGATGGCATCCTGAGCCAACTGTTCGTGGTCATGAGGCGCGGGCCGCATACCACGGGCGCCACCGATATTGAAGGATACAACCTGAAGCATGATCTCCACCGCTTCATCGCGATTACCGCAGCATTATATCATGCCCATGACATGAATCCCTAGCCTAAATTGAATCTTGTGGTCGGTTCGTCGCCTCGACCACAGCCGCTCGGCGGCAGCGAAAAGGACTCCCGCGCTCACACAGAATAATATACCTTCTGCTCGCCCGGACAACGCGATTAATTTGAAATGAGACGGAACAAGCGGTCTTGCGAGCTTGACAATGGAGAGGGGAAATCGAAGGCCTTGAAAGACCCTAAACTTAGTTCGGTTGACCATTTACGATAGTCGCAAAAGGAGGGGACCCATGTCAGCAAAGCAAGATCCAGCGCTGATCATCATCGACGTGCAAGAGGGGTTGGATGATCCGCGTTTGGGCAAGCGTAACAATCCCGATGCCGAATCCAACATGGCGAGACTACTGAACGAGTGGCGCCGTCAAGGGCGCCCGGTTTTCCACATCCAGCACATGTCCACCGAAAGTAATTCTCCGCTGCGACCGGAATTACCGGGCAATGCCATCAAAGCCATCGTAGCGCCGCAGGGCCGGGAACCGGTGATTCCAAAAAAGGTCAACAACGCCTTCGTTGGCACTGATCTGCGCGAACGACTGGAGCGGGCGATGATTCAGTCGCTAGTCATCGTCGGCTTGACCACGGACCACTGCGTGTCGACCACTGCGCGCATGGCGGGCGATCTGGGATACGAGACGGTCGTGGTGGCGGACGCCACGGCGGCGCATGAAAAACGAAGCTTCGACGGCAGCCTCTATCCGGCCGATGTGGTGCATGACCTTGCCCTGGCGCAACTGCATCAAGAATTCGCCACCATTTTGACAACGGATCAGATACTCGACCAGGTATGAGCCAAGGTTTTGTCATACGCGACGCCTTGCCGCAAGAAGCGGGGCAACTGAGCGCAATCGCTCAACGTGCCAAGGCGCACTGGGGATATGCGCCCGAGCAAATCGAACGCTGGCGCGGCAGCTTTCTTACAGTGACGGCGGATTACATCGCCACGCGCCAAGTGTGGGTCGCTGTCACAGGATCAGACAGGCCGGTCGCGTTTGCCGCCCTCGAACACCACGGGGACGACGCGGTACTTGAGCATCTCTGGGTGCTGCCCGAATACATGGGCAGGGGCATCGGCTCCAGTCTGATGGGACGCGCGGCTATCGAAGCGCCGGAATTCACCTTCACATCGGATCCCCACGCCGACGCCTTCTATTACAAACTTGGCGCGCGCAAAGTCGGCGAGGTACATTCCACCCTGCAAGGAAGAATCCTGACAAGATTCATCTACCGCAAGCATGGCAACACTTGAATTTCTTGACAGCCTGTAATCTGATAAAGTTGTCAAAACCATCAGGGAATGCCCAGTTGATGTCCGTCGCCGTGATCTCTTCCCTCTATCATTGCGAGCCGCATTTGCCCACGTTTACGGCGGCCGTATTCGGCTTTGCCAAACAAGTCAGTGAAGTCGGCGTCTCGGTTCACTATTTGCCGATCGCCAACGACGCCACGGACTATGAGCGAACTCAGATCAATTTGCTGGCGCGCGAAATCAACGCTAACTACTATGGTCGCATGACGCCGGCATACGTAGCCCGCGAGTCGCTGTATGCCTCTTGGAATCGTGGCATCGCCGCATCGCAGACTCCTTATATCGCCTTTTGGAACGCCGATGATATTCGTTCGGCCGAGGGATTTATCGAGGGAATCCGCGCGCTGGGTGGCGGCTCAAACCTGGTAGATTTCCCTTTCACGCGGGTCAGCGCTGTACGACGCCTTGGCGTCTTTCCTCAACAGCAGCGCCTCGACATGCCGAGGCTTTTTGATCCCGCCAGTTTCGCAAGGGGTAATGGCCTTGGTCCTTTCTTCATGATGAGTCGCGCGCTCTATCAGCGGGTTGGTCCTTTCGACCAAGCTTTTCGCGTAGCGGGCGATATGGAATGGGCCAGTCGCGCTCTGGCTCATGCCCGGTATCATGCCGGCCAGAGCAACGGCGGCGACTTTCTAATCCATGGCGACAACCTGAGCAACACCGGGGGCGACCGCGAGGATATTGAGGTCAATATTATCTTCCTGCGTCGAGGCGAATGGCGTCATCTACGCCCAGTCCATCCTCGCGCGCAACAGGATGCCTGGCATAGTTGGGGCAATACCGGGGGCGTCCAACTGCCCGACGAAATTGAAGATTTTCTTTGGGGACCTGCCGCCTACGAGCGTTGGCGGCAATACCAGCACGAGCGCAGACAGGGACCCGTCCAGCGCCGTATACGCCTCGCCCTGGCTGCGCGGGGCCTGGTGCGCAGCGCCGAGTGGTCGGTTTACCAGCGGGATCAACAGGACAGCCTATGAGCGCGCGCCGGTCCCGACGATTCCTGCCGCTGTTGCTCATTATATGCTCGACGCTGATCTTGTTTCGGCACTTGATGTTCAGCGATCTTATTCTGGCTCGGGGCGATACGTATAACTATTTCTACCCGTATTGGGACGTGCGGAACGCCGCTTTCCGCGCCGGCGAACTGCCCCTTTGGACGACAGACCTGTTCATGGGCGCCCCCCTGCTGGCCAATCCACAGCTCGGCACATACTATCCGCTCAACTGGTTGACGGCGCCCTTCCGCGCGCCGCAAGCGATCAAGATCAGTATCCTTTTGCATAGCATCCTGGCTGGATTGGGCGTCTTTTATTTGTACCGTGAAGCCGTCGAAAAGCGCATCATGCCAGCGCTTATGGCGGCGCTTGTTTATAGCTTTAGCGGCTATCTCGGCGCGCACGTCGAGCAGATCAACCAGTATCAAGGACTAGCCTGGCTGCCCGTCTTGTTCGCGCTCTATCATCGGACCTTGACGCGCGGGCGACCAGCGCGAGACGGGCTGCTCTTTGCCTTGGCTTGGGCGCTGCAAATATTCTGCGGGCATACGCAGACTGTCTTCATCAGCGGCATCGGTCTCGGTGTTTACGGCATCGGACTTGGCCTAGCAGCGCGGGAAAGGCCGCGGAAGATCGGTCGTCGGCTTATGACGCTGGCGGCCTGCACGCTGCTGGCCCTGCTTCTGGCCATTCCGCAATTGCTGCCGAGCCTGGAACTGATCGGCATGTCCAACCGCGGCAGCGGCTTCAGCGCCGGAGAAGTCACCGCCTTCTCCTTGTCGCCTAACTTGTTGGGGCGCGCCCTGCTGCCAAGTTATGACGGGCAGCTCTTTGGGGAGTATGTCGCTTACCTGGGAGTCATCGGGCTGGGATTGGCGCTTTGGGGCGTCGCGGCTGGCCATCTTCCCGCCGGGCTGCGACGGCTTTGGATCGGTCTGGCGCTGCTAGGTTTGCTTCTGGCTTTGGGGCGCAGCAGCCCGCTCTTTCTGTTGCTGGCGGAACTGCCATTATTCAACCTGTTTCGCGTGCCGGCGCGTTTCCTGGCCTTGTTCACCCTGGGCATGTCGATCCTGGCGGGCATGGGTCTTTCCGCCCTTGCTCGGGGAACATCAAGCGAACAAGGGCCGGGCAGGCGTCGCAGCGCCGCGGCGGTCGGGCTGATAATCGCCGCGCTCGTCTTGCTGACGCGTTACCTGCTGCGGCCGGAGCCTGGCGCAATCTTTGGCGGAAACGCCATTAGCGATTCCTCGCTGGCGCTTTGGGCGCTGGCGCTTTTGCTCTTGCTCTCGGTGCTGATGATGCGGTTTCGTTGGCTGCCCTACGCAGCCTTGGCGTTGGTATTCGTCGAACTGCTTCTCGCAGGGCAGAACTTGCCCTACAACGATCTGAGCCCACCGGAAGTCTATCTGGGCCAGCGCTTCACCATCAGTCAATTGCTGGCGTATCAAGCGGAAGAGACGGTGCCGGGGCGGACGCTTTCCATCAGTCAAATCTATTTCGATCCTGGCGATATCGCTGACTTGCGCGCCCGCTATGACCGCCTCGGCATGGATTTCAACGCGCAGTTCCATGCCCTGGACGCGGTCAAAAAGCAAGAGATGCTGATGCCGAATCTTGCGCTCACTTGGGGTATCCCCACAATAGACGGCTTCGGAGGCGGCATCACGCCGACGGTCTTCTATTCACAATTCACGTCTCGGCTCCTGCCGGAGGACGCGGCCCGCGCCGTCGATGGCCGGCTTGGGGAACGGATGGCCTTGCCCGAATGCAGCGGCGCCTGCATACCTGAATTGCGCTGGCTGCAGATGACCGATACGCGTTATCTCATCGTCGACAAGGTCTACGACATCTGGCAGGACGACATCGCTTACGACACCGCATTGGCGCCTTTTTGGCAAGAGGTCGAGCGGATTACCTGGCCAGACGATCCCTTCGATCAAGCCCGCATCCTGCACGCCGAGCCGCTGGCGGGCAGGAACGATGCCAGCGAGCTTGAGAATGGTCTGCTGCTAACCGTTGTCGATCACCCCGGTTTGCAGTCCATTCTGGCGTCCGACCACAGTATTCTTGCGCTTTCCTTCACTTACAGCGGCAAAAAGGGGATTTTCCTTCAAGCGCAACCACCGGATTTCGAACGCGTCCTTTCCAGCGCTATCAAGGTCTACCGCGTACCGTCCAATGGACCCAATGAATCCCGCGCCTACCTGGCGTCACATGTGAGCATCCTGCCAGACAACTTGCAGGGTCGTGAAGAAGCCTTGCGCGTGATCGACGAAGGCGACCGGGACGTAATTCATGGAGAGGCCGATCTGGACGCGCTCGCCGCCGATCAACCCGGACAGGTGGCCATCGTCGAATATGATGATACCGGCGTGGTGTTGGAGGTCGAATCGTCCGCGCCGGCTTATTTGATCTTGCGCGATGCCTTTTACCCGGGCTGGACAGCCAGGGTTAACGGCGAATCAACGCCGATTCTCCGCGCCAATGTAATCTTTCGCGCGTTGCAAGTGCCCGCTGGGCAAAGCCGTGTCGTCTTTGCTTTTGAACCGCACCTGTGGCGAGCCGCCTTGGCGGGCGGCGTTCTTCTGTGGGCTGCAGCGATAATGCTTCTTCTCATGCTCATGCGCCGCGGTCCGGCCGGCATGGTCGGCGCATGAAATAAGCTCCTTTCATTACAACCTGATTAATCAACTGACAATCCGCCTTTTCAGGCCTAACTGGGACTTCCGAGCGTGAGGAATCTCCGTTAGGCTCATGACAAACTGTCCGCGATTCTCCAGTCAAGAAAGAAATGCCGTGAACGAAATGAAATCTCTCGCCATGCAAGTCCATATCGAGGCTGGCGCGTCTGCAATATATCGCGCCTTGACGACGACGGATGCCGTGCGGGCCTGGCTGGCGGAATCCGCCGATATCGATCTCGCTGCCGGACGCTTCCTGTTTTGGGGCGCGGCGACGCCTTTTAACCCGAGCCGGCATGACGAGCACCTGACTTTGCTGGCTCATGAAGTCGATCGGCTGCTCAAATTCGCCTGGCATCTGGGACATGCTCCCAGCAGAGTCACGATTAAATTACGGGACTTGGGCGCGGAGCGCACAGCGCTGACCTTGATTCATCAACGCGAGGAACAAAAGGAGCCCGAGACCTTCACGCTCGAGGATTTCTGGTTTGTGCATCTAGAGAACCTGCGCCGTTATATCGACGGCAAATCCTGCGAGGCGCGGGTCGATTTCAGCCGACCGATGACCGGGGACATCGAGCACAGTCTGGAGTCCATCGCATCCCCGGAAACCATCTTCAGTGTGCTCACCCGTCCAAACCTGATGGAACGATGGATCGCCAATCAAGCGCGAATTGAGCTACAGCCAGGGGGAGAATATGATCTGGGCTGGGGGGTCGACGGCATCCGCGTGGTCGACTGCGCGCAAAACCAAAGTCTGACCATCAGTTGGCAGATGGCGGATGAGGCGCCTACCCGTGCGACTTGGCGGCTCGAGCGCTTTGCTGGCAAGACGCGCATCCGTTTTGATCATAGCGGCTTCTCGCCGGACTTTCCCAACAACGGCATCTGGATCGGCTGGCTGAACTACCTGAACTGGATCCGGTCGATAGCGGAATACGGCGAGACTTGGCAACCACCCGCTATCCCGCTAGCCGATCACCCCTGGGCGCAAATCTACCCCAAGTCTATGCACGAGATGCAAGAGAAGCTGGTACAATCCGATCTTCAATTGGAGGCCTGATCGCTGAAGACGCGGGAGCAATTCAATATGACAGGGGCATACGGCGGAAAACATTCGGTCACAACAGTCCTGAGAAATGCCTTGACGCGCCAGGGTGTCCGCGATGCGCGAACGGGCCAACCGTTGAGCGAGGCTATGATCCTGGGCATCGGCGGCGGGTTGGGCGCGGGATATATCTTGTGGGAATTCGACAAGTACGATTCGGCCCTGATTGTGCTGGGATTCCGCAATCGCTGGAATTACGACGCCGACTTCCTCAAAAACGCCTGCGAGCGCCTGCATGTCCAGGTCGACATGCGCGAGACCACCAGTGTGAAGAAGGCGCAAGCCAACCTGGACGATGCGCTTACGGCGAGCGGGACGGCCTTGCTCTGGACAGACAAAGCCAGCCTGCCCTATCAAGGACTGCCGCCAGCGCAAAAGGGACGCATCATCCATCTCATTCGGGTCGAGGACGACGGAGACAACCACTACATCGTCGATGATTTGAGCGGGAGCCCTTGGTCTTTAGGCCGCGATGCGCTGGCGGTCGCGCGGGAACCGATCCCTTCCAACAAACAGCGCAGCATCAGCTTGCATCCGGCGCAGAATTTCGATCTGGCTAGCGCGGCGCGGGCTGGCATTGACGACCATATCTCTCATTTGAGCCGTAGTTCCGAGTCATTTTCGCTACCAGTGTACCAGAAATGGGCGAAGCTGATGACTCACCCAAAGAACAAAAAAAGCTGGCGTGCCGTCTTCGCGCGGCGCGCCGGCTTGTATTTGACCTTGCGTACCGTGTACGAAGGCATCACGCTGGACGATACCGAAGGCGCTGGACTGCGGGAGATCTATGCCGATTTCCTGATCGAAGCCACGGCCTTACTCGATATCGATCTGTGCGGGGCGGCGGAACGCTATCGCGCTTGCGCGGCCGAGTGGCGCGCCCTGGCCGAGATGGCGCTTTCCGACGACTTGCCGGTCTTCGCCGAAACAAAAGCGCTGATGCGCGCGCGATATGCGGCCTTTGCAGGACAAGATCAAGCCAGTCTCGAAGGAGCCATGAAGGACTTGGAAGCGCTGGAAGGGCCCAATAACCTGGCGGGCTGGCCGCTCGATGGGAGCGCGACCGATGCCCTTTTTGAGCGCATGGGCGAGCAGCTCCATACGATTTTTGAGGTGGAACAGTCCGCCCTGGACGCGCTGAAACAAGCCATGCAATAGCACAACGCTTAGCAAAGGAGAACGCAGCATGAAACTGGGAACCTATGTCGAGGTACTGAATTTTGTGGAGGACACAGCGGCCGCCGGCGCATACTACAGCAAGCTGGGCTTGGTCGCCGTGGGCGATGATGTCTACACCGATGGTCGCTATCACTTGCACCTGTTGACCGGCCAGGGCGAAAACCCCAGCCTGCGCTACTACGGCAGCGATATCGACGCG
This sequence comes from Chloroflexota bacterium, assembly GCA_026707745.1. Lineage (GTDB taxonomy): Bacteria > Chloroflexota > Anaerolineae > Aggregatilineales > Phototrophicaceae > UBA6055. The sequence continues at coordinate 3,392 of JAPOWG010000068.1, read as the reverse complement.
CTCGCTGCGAGCGGACTGGACATCGTCGACAATACCCTGACCAGCCCGACCGGCGTCAAGATCCTGCTGGATCCCGCCCCGGCGCCGCGCAAACTGCCGCATGACGGAGTCGCCAAAGCGCCCGATATCACGCGCTTGGGCAAGTTTGGCGAGCTCTCGGTAATGACGGACGATCTGGAAACGGAAGGCGCCTTCTGGGAAGCAGCCGGCTATGAAACGCTGGGCAAATATACCCAGCCCATGCCTTGGGGCATTTGGTGCGACGACATGTACCTGATCGGCATCCATCAGTACGGCATGATCGAGCCCTTTTCCATCACGCACTTCGATCCGAACATGAAAGCGGTCAACGAAGCCCTGGTCGAAGAAGGCTTCGAGCTCGGCGCCTTCATGGACAGCGGCGACAGCAACGACTTGTCCCACGCCACGCTGATGACGCCCTTCGGGATCAAATTTTATCTCTTCACCGGGGATATTTCCGAGGCAAAACCTTAGAAGTTTACCTGATCCGGTTGGATGTTGGCGTCAATTCAAAATACATCATCATGCGATAAAAGCACACGTCAAAAGACTCAAAGAAGTTTACATGGCCCAAGATCAGAGGTACTTTACGTGATGACGCCCAGGCAAAAGCTAAATCGCCGTGCCAGACATTAGCGACGGTTCCCTCAACGACGATTCCGCGGGCCTCAACATCCGCCAAACTACCAGCTAATGGCAAACTGATGTTCTGCTCTTCCCAAACGACACCAAGCGCTAACCCGATATGAAAGGGAAGAACATTAATATCCGCGCCCGAATCCAAGAGACCGGAGGTCGCGAATTCCAGACCTTTATGTTGCAAGGTGATTGGCAGTAATGGTTTCGAGCTAACCTCGCCAATTCGATTCCTCACTGCAACGTATGGAAACTGCAAGCGTTCAGCCACTTACTTCCTGTCTGTCTGCTAGCATTTGCGTTAGAATTCTAGCCGCTTCAGGCGCATCTATAGGTGACCAGAAGTCATAAATTGATCCATCTGAAAAGAACGCTTCTCCTTCCACCGCCAATTCTCCGGCGAGGATCTGGATAACCCTTGCCTTATCAGCGCGTTCAAGCTGGTGTAATTCGTCCAGAAGTTCGCTCGACAACATCGCTAGTCTCCCTAGCCAACCGGACACTCATTGACGTGTCCATTGTACCTCAATCGACTGTGTTGGTCATCGTATCGTGACCAGGGTAATGTATCCTTTTCCGCTGAAGTACTTGTAGCCAGTCCACGACACGGAGTCCTTAGCCTAACAATACCAACAGTTTGTTCGGGGGGCCCGACCTGCAGATTCTGCGCTTCAGGCGATCCATTGGATCGCTCCCTAACGGCTGTCTGGTGGTTGCTGTCTCAATCTCAATCGACTTCGATACGCTGGCAAAATACAATCCGTATTTTGGCGCAGGTTGGATTATCATATTTATGAGTGGAATAGGGTTGTAAGGAACATAAAAGCAGGTACTTTCATTGTCTGCTTGGAACTACTTCTGCGGTCAATCAATGATATACTGCTTGCTGCCAACCGACCTGCAAGGCCTGCCATGACCGACGACGGCATAACCCATATCACCGACGACATCGTACAAGTGCAGATCCCGCTACCCTACGCGCTCGACATCGTCAACTGCTACCTGCTGCGCGGGGAAGGCGGCTGGACCCTGGTCGATACCGGCTTGAATACCGCGGCGGCGCAAGCTCAGTGGACCTCCGCGCTCAATCAGCTAGGCATCGCGCCAGCGGATGTCGAAAAGATCGTCCTGACCCATATGCACCCCGATCACTTCGGCATGGCCGGCTGGTGGCAGCGACTCATTGAGCAGCCGATGCCGCTGATTATCCCCGACCTGGAAAAGCCGCAAGCGCAATACTTCTACAACCCGCGCAACACCACGCGCTATCACCAATGGCTGCTCGCTTGCGGCGTAGATCAGGTTACGATTGATGAAGTTGAGGGCGCGCTGGGCAGCACGCGCGATGCGACTCGGCCGCATCCGCTACAGCAGGACTACCTCGAGGCGGATAGCGTCATCCGCATCGGGGGGCGCGACTTCCGGGCCATACACGCGCCGGGGCACAGCGATGGTCAGTTGATCTTCTATGACGCCGAAGATCGGCTCATGTTGTGCGGCGATCACGTGCTGATGAAGATCACGCCCAATATCGGCGCCTGGCAACATAGCCAGCCCAATCCCTTGCGTCGCTTCCTGGATTCGCTGAATTCGCTCATCCAACTCGATGTACGGCTGGCGCTGCCCGGGCATAAGTGGCTGATCACCGATTGGCGCGCCCGTATCGAAGAACTACTGGACCATCATGACCAGCGCCTGGGTCATACCTTGGACGCCATCGCCGGAGGCGCGACCTCGGTGCGCGAGATTGCGATGGTCATCTTCCCCTTCGAGCGCTTCACGCCGCATGAATGGCGCTTCGCCATGGCCGAGGCGCTGGCGCATTTGCAGTACTTGCAAGAGCGCCGGCAGGTGATCCAGCTTGAGGGCGCGGTCTATCGTTATCGTTTGAACTGAGACGCCCCTCAGGCCGACCAGTAGACCCGCGCGGCATTCTCCCCCAGGATTTGCGCCTTCTGCTCCGCGGATAGAAAGTCGCAGTGGACGCGGATCATGTTCAGCAATTGTCGATAACTGCCGCTGGTCAATAAACCGGGCACATCGGTACCCCACATGATCTTCTCCGCGCCGATCAACTCGACGGCTCTGCGGATATACTCCTGCGCCAAGACATAGGGATATTCGTCGTAATCGCGCGCATACGCCGGCAACGCCGATGTATCGAAAAAGACGTTCGCCAGTCGGCCCAACAGGATCTGATCTGCCCATGCCGTGTTGAGCGCGTCGTCATCCGGGCGCGCGATTGGCGGCTGCCCCAGATGGGCGATAACGATGTTCAGCGCGGGGTAGCGGCGGGCGACCGCCGCGACATTATCAGTCTGGTACGATGCGCTTCCGGCTTTTCCCAGATCGAAGGTGACTACCAGGTTGCGCCGCTGCGCCTCTTCGTAAATCCAGTGGAATTCCGCCGAGTCGATATCCAAATCCGGGTAGCGACCGGTCAAGCCGGTTGTCTCGGTCAACTCGAACTTAAGGACGCGCAGGCCGTATTCATCGATGCATTGTTGAAATTGCCGCCGTACATCCCTGGCCCGCGGATCGGGAGCGAACGCGCCCAGAAAACGGTCGGGCCATCGCTTGACTGCGGAGGCGACATAGGCATTCGCCTCGCCGTAAAAAGGACCTTGCAGCAGGACCGCGCGCTCAACACCCGCCCAATCCATCTGCGCCAGCAGCGTCTCCGCGGTGAACGAGGTGGTCGCGTTAAAGGGCGGTAGCAATTGAATCGTGTCATC
>JAPOWG010000073.1 GCA_026707745.1 Chloroflexota bacterium | reverse complement strand
GATAGCGTCTTCTGCTTCCGCAAAGGCTTCGAGCATGTCGATCTGGTGCTGAAGCAAATTGGCTGGTGGGCGGAACTGCTGCAGAATCCGGAGAATCGCTACCATGGCTTCGAGGGCACCGATTACTACTGGCGTAATGACGACGGCGAAGTCGACTCCATGGGCGCCAATCTCGATCTAGCTTCCGGCTACGATGGCAACAAGCATATTTGGGGCCCGCCCGGAACCAACGGCAGCGCGCTGACTGAACCGCGTTTCGAGACCAACTGGATTAAGCATCGTCGCGAAGTTTGGGCAAACGTTCCCGAAGACGAGCGCGATGCCTATATGGAAGCCTTCCTCGGCGGCGATGAGCTGTCGGTCATGTGGGACGACGCCAACGTCTTCGCGGTCGATCGCTGGGAATTGGACGGCATCCGCAACCATTTCACCACCTTCCCCACGCGGACGATGGAACGGGCAGGCGCGTCGCTGGACGGTTTGGAAGCCGAGATCTTCGTCAATATCATCACCGGGCAAGCCTCGCTGGATGATTTCGATACCTTCGTCGCGGACTGGAAGAGCGGCGGCGGCGATGCCATCACCGGCGAAGTCAACGACTGGTGGCACGGGCAGATGTAGCGGCCCAAAGACCCCATCCCCTAAATCCCCTTCCCGACGGTCGGTGTCTACGCGACCCCACTTAAGGAGGGAAGGGGACTTAACTGCTGAGCGATTGCATGACCTTCAAACAGTACATGAAGCGCGCCTGGCCCCTGTACGTCATGATTGCGCCTGGGCTGATCTTCGTGCTCCTGTTTCGCTATTATCCGATGTATGGCGTGGTCATCGCCTTTCAAGATTTCAGCCCGGCCAAAGGTTTCCTCAATTCACCCTGGGTCGGCTGGGAGAATTTCGAATTTCTCTTTTCACTGCCGGAATTCAATCGAATTCTCGGCAATACACTGATCATCGCGATAGCAAAAATCGTCTCCGACCAGATCGGGGCGATCATCTTGGCGCTGCTGCTCAACGAAGCGCGAATCATCCTCTTCCGACGCACCATTCAGACGCTGATCTACCTGCCGTTTTTCCTGTCCTGGATCGTACTGGGCGGAATCTTGCTGGATATCTTGGCGCCGCACGGCATACTCAATCAGGCGATCGGCGTTTTTGGCGCGCCGCCGCAGCTCTTCCTCGGCAGCAACTCCTGGTTCCGCGGCACGATGATACTGTCGGGCTTCTGGAAGAATGTCGGATTTTCCACCATCATTTATTTGGCCGCGCTGACGGCGATCAATCCCGTTTTGCACGAAGCGGCGGCGATTGATGGCGCCGGGCGTTTCCGGCGTATCTGGCATATCACTTTGCCCGGCATCCGCCCGACCATCGTGCTGCTGGCGGCGCTGAGCCTAGGCGATGTGCTGGAAGCCGGCTTCGAGCAGATTCTGACCCTCTACAGCCCGGCCGTCTACCGAACCGGCGACATCATCGATACCAATGTCTATCGCGTCGGCTTGGTCTCGGCGCAGTACAGCCTGGCGGGCGCGGTGGGCTTGTTCAAATCATTCATCAGCTTCATTCTTATCGTGCTTTCCTATTATCTGGCGGACCGCTACGCCGGATATCGCATTTTGTAGGTGCAGGCGCATGATTCGCGGCAACAATTGGTTCAGTCGATCATTTGATGGTTTCAATTACGTCTTTCTGACCGTCTTCGCGCTGCTCTGTCTGGCCCCGATGGTGCATATATTCGCGGTGTCGCTAAGCGGGCGGGCGCCGGCGACGGCTGGATACGTATCGTTTTGGCCCATCGACTTCACGCTGGAGAATTACCAAGAGGTGATGGGCTCGCGCATTTTTCTGCGCTCGTTCATCATCTCGGTAGTGCGCGTCTTGACCGGCACCAGCCTGAATATGGTCCTGATCATTCTGACGTCTTATCCCTTGTCCAAGACGCCACGGGTCTTCAAGGGCCGCACGGTCTTCATCTGGTTTTTTGTTTTCGCCATGCTCTTTAACGGCGGCTTGATTCCCACTTTCCTAGTCGTGCGCAACTTGGGACTGCTGAACACCCTGGGCTCGCTGATTCTGCCCAATGCAGTGCCGATATTCAGCATGATCTTGATGATGAATTTTTTCCGCGATGTGCCGAAAGAGCTGGAAGAGTCCGCCGTCATTGATGGCGCTTCTCACTGGAAAGTGCTCTGGTATATTTACCTGCCGCTATCCTTGCCCGCCATCGCCACACTGACACTTTTGTCGGCGGTGAACCACTGGAACGCTTGGTTTGATGGCTTGATTTACATGACCGATACCGCCAATTATCCGATGCAGACTTTTCTGCGCACGGTCGTGGTCGAGCTGGATCTGACGAATGTAGGCATCGATCCGCGCGACTTGCAGCGCCTCTCCGACCGGGCGATCCGCGGCGCGCAGATCATCGTGGCGACGGTGCCGATACTGATCGTGTATCCCTTTTTGCAGCGCTATTTCATCTCGGGCATCAAGCTGGGCGCGGTGAAGGAGTGAGATGATGAGCATCCGCCCAGTCTTTGGCGACGACGTTTTTCCCTTTGGCACGCATGTCTATCGCGAACCTTGCCTGGATCTGGACGCGGTACTGGCGGATCTGCCGCTATTAAAGGACTACGGCTTCAACATGATCAAGATCCAGGAACACTGGTCGGCGGACGAGCCGCGCGAGGGCGAATACGATTTCACGCGCATTGAGCGTCTGATCAGGCGAGCCGGGGAACTTGATCTGGGCATCTATCTCGGATTGACCATGGAGCAGGCGCCGGCCTGGGTCTGGCGGAAATTCCCGGATTGTCACTTCGTATATTCGGATGGGCGGCGGCACAATCAGCCGGCTCAATACACCATACCGATGGATGGCAAGCCGGGACCCTGTTGGGATCATCCGGGACTGCGGGAGGCGGCGGCGCGTTTCATCGCGGAGTTGGCGCGAAGGCTGGGACAATACAGAAATATCTGGGCTTGGAATACCTTTCAAGAGATCGGATTTTGGCCCAATACAGCGGGAAAGCTGGGATTCTGTTACTGTCCGCATACCCTCGCGCGCTTCCGCGAATGGCTGCAAGACAAATATGGCAGCCTGGACGCGTTGAATGCGACCTGGCAGATCAATTACGGCGCCTGGGACGAGGTTGAACCGCCGCGGCGCGAGGAGCCGCTCGCGCCCTTCATCGATTGGCGCTATTTCATGGACGATGTCTATATGGCGCGCGCCTTGGGTTTCAAAACACGGGCACTGCGCGAAAATGATCCTTATCAGCGACCGGTCTTTAGCCATGCCGACACGCCGCGACTTGGATCCGGCGCCGAGTGGGCTTGGGCGCGCGCCGCCGATTTTTTCGGCACCAGCAACTATCCCAAGTGGAATAATGGCCACCCCTGGGATGATCCGATCGGCAGCGAGCCGGGGGCGCTGCTATATGAAATATGGGAAGAGATGATGCTCTGTACCGATCTGGCGCGCTGCAACAATGGGCGCGATCGCGCGCTTTGGGGCGCAGAGTTTCAGGGTGGGCCCATCTCGACCTCCTTGCATTATGGGCGAAAACCGACGCCCAAGGACCTGCGCGTTTGGATGCTGGCGGGTTTGGCCTGTGGCATGACCGGCATCAGTTTTTGGAATCATCGCGTCGAGCGCTTCTGGAAAGAAGCCAACGGCTTTGGTTTGCTTGATCCGACCGGTGACAGCAGCGAGCGGATGAACGCTGCGAGCCGCATCGGCAAGGCGATACAGCGGCGCGGCAAGTTCTTCTCGCAGGCGCAGCCGCCACGGGCCCGGGTCGCCATATTGGTCAACGAAGATCTCTATCACTTTTTCCAGGCCTGCAATGGGGAGGTTATTCACCATTATCGTTACAATATGCGCGGTATTTACGCGCGCTTGTGGCGGCTGGGCTTTGCTGTCGACTTCCTGGACGCGGACGAAGTCGCGGCGGGCGACCTGCGCCACTATGGGGCGGCGATCCTCGCGATGCCGCTCAGCCTGGACGCTGAATATTTCGCTCATCTGATAGACTTCGCGCGGTGTGGCGGGTTGTTGATTAGCGAAGCCTGCCCGGGCCGCTGGGACAAATATGGCTGGTGTACCGTGGCGCAGTTGGTAGACGGTGGCGAGGAGTTGTTCGGCGCAAAGCACGAGGAGCTGGTGATGGTCAAGGAGCCGAAGGACGAACAACGTTGGATGCCCGAGCAACGCCGATTTGGTGAATTCGACGCGACGGCCAAGTTGACGGGAATTGGAGATTTCGCCAATATGGAAGTACTGGCCAGTTTCTACTTGCAGAGCCTGGAACCGGTGGCGGCCGAAGCTATTCTGATGAGGAGCGACCGAGTCACCGGCGTGATAAATCGGGTCGGCGCGGGAAGCAGCGTCTTGATCGGCACATTCCTTGGATTCGGCGCTTTGGCGTACCGGGATGTGGACCAAGGCACGGATCAATTCTTGGGGGCGCTACTAGACAAGGCTGGTATCAGGCCGGATCGCTGCGGCGGGCTGCTGCGCCGCCGCAGCGAATATAGTGGCGCCGAAGCTTGGTTCTTTATCAACGCCGGCGTCGAGCCGGTCTGCGAGACAATCAGCAAGGAGGGATTCACGGTTGCCCGTCCTTTTCTCGACGAAAACATCTCGAATGAAGATACCAGCAGCTTTCAGCTCCGCGTTGAGGGAATGGACCTGGCTTGCGTTTTACTTGAATAGATCTAGCGGCTGTCTTTGGAGCCGCACGGCGCGTAATCGGCGAATCTGGGCTACCGCGCTCACGCAAAATCGAGGGCGTTCTCGCTGCATCAGCGACGCGCAATATGTAAACAGGTGCAAATGTCCATTTTCAGATTTAACAGGATTGCATTATGAAAATCACCCGCATTGATTGCCATGTACTGTTGGTTCCGGAGTATCACACGGAGGCTTGTTCCTCGGCGCAGGATGACCTGGTGGTGGAAATCCATACCGACGAGGGGATCGTCGGCATTGGCGAAACCGATGTGAATCCCTGGATCGCGCGAGCCTGCATCCAGGCGCGAGGCACCCACATTATGGGATTGGGCCTCGAGGAAATGCTGATCGGCGAGGACCCCATGCAACCGGAAGCCATCTGGCAAAAGCTGTACAGCGGCTCCAAGATGAACGGACGGCGCGGGGCGCTGATCTGCGCTATGGGCGCGATAGACATGGCGCTTTGGGATATCAAGGGCAAGGCGCTCGATCTGCCGGTTTATAAGTTGCTTGGCGGCGCGGTGAAAGATTCGATAACGCCTTATGCCTCGCTACTGCCCAACGGCGACACCTTGCAAGAATACCGAGATTCGCTGAAGGAAAAACTGCTGCAAGCGAAGGAGTTCGGTTTCAAGGCGGCCAAACTGGAAATCTGCATCAACGGACCTTATACCCATAACGCCCTGCAGGAACATGACGACCATGTCGCCGGCATCGTCGCCGAATGCCGCGAGGCCGTTGGCGCCGAGATGACGCTAATGGTCGATGTCGCCTATGCCTGGGACGATGCGCGAACGGCCCTGCGCGTGATCAAGCAGTTGGAGTCCTTTGATCTGTTCTTTCTGGAGACGCCGATCAACATCGACGACCTGGAGGGATACGCCTTTATCAATGCCCATTCACCGATACGGATTGCCGCCGGCGAATGGCAGAATACGCATTGGGAATTCCTTGATTTGGCGCACCACGGCAAGCTTGATGTATTGCAACCCGATGTGGGCCGCGTAGGCGGCTTCACCGAGGCGCGCAAGGTCACGCAGTTGGCGTCGGATTACGGACGGCTGGTAGTGCCGCATTGCTGGAAGACGGGCATCGGCATCGCGGCCAGCGCCCATTTGGGTTTCGCGGCGGCTTGCTGTCCCTTCATCGAATTTCTGCCGGCGCATTTGTCGGAATCTGTTTTGCGCGACGAACTGGTCGCCGATGAACTGCAGATGGTCGACGGCGAGATTCCGCTACCACAGAAGCCCGGCCTCGGCATCGAACTGAACCGGGACGCGCTGCAGCGATACCTGGTGGACTAGGCCAGCGGGATCCCCGCCGCAATCAGGGCGGAGCGAATGGCATCCCGTTGCTCCGGCGAGCTGCCCGGCATGGGCATGCGGGCGCAGCCGGCTGGCCGGCCTTGCATTGCCAGGGCTGTTTTGACATTCGCCGGCAAGTTATCGTCCATGATGGCATTCCAAATCGGCAAAAGCTTCAAGTGCGTCGATAGCGCTGATTCGTGATCGTCCGCTCTCACTTGATCCCAGAGCGCCACGCATAACTCCGGCGCTGTACTTAGGATGGCGGCGATGGCCCCGTGCGCGCCCAAGCTAAAAGACGGATAGAGCAGCGCGTCGACCGCGGACATAATCAGTCCGGCGTCGGCGGATGTCATCAGCAGATCCGCCAGCAGTTTCAGATCGCCGGCGCTTTGTTTTACGCCGATGAGACCGTCGATCTCGCGCATCATGCGGTCGAGCAGGGCGGGCGAACAATAAGTCCAGGGCACGACATTGTAGATCATGACCGGATGCGCCGCCTCTTCCGCCAGCGTTGCGAAGTGCCGGAACATCATCTCGTCCGTCGGGCGGAAGAGATAGTGCACGGGCGTCACCTGCAGGGCCGTCACATCCAGATCGGCAAGGGCCCGCGCTTTTTCGACGGCCTGGCGGGTGCTATCGACGATGATGCCAGCGATGATCGGCACACGGCCGGCGGCGACCTCGAGCGCGCTGCCCACGACAGTTCGCAATTCCTCGGTGGAAAGCGTCTGCCCCTCGCCGGTGCTGCCGCCGACGGCCAGGCCATGTACCCCCGCGTCTTCAATGAGATAGCGGACTTCAGCGCGCAGCGCCGCTTCGTCCAGGGAGCCATCGGGAGTAAAGGGGGTCGCCATCGGTGGCACGATACCGTGAATCTTCATCTTTAACCTCGTTTGGGAATTGATCGGATATAGGGACAATCATACCTGCGATGAGGCGAATAGGCGAAGCGCGCTTTGCTGTCCGAGCAGGGCAATGGCTTGAACCTGGAAACGCGCGTAAAGCCAAGAGACTTTTACCACCGAGGGGCGCGTAGGGCGCGTAGACACAGCCCGCCGACACAGCCCTTCGACACAGACCGTCAGCACTGCGGGAATCATCAGGTTAATCGCCGTCTTCTCTGGGGGGCGTCGTGTCAGGGGGCAGATGGCGCGCATTACCCGCCTAACTGAATTCGATACGGTTGGGCGCATCATCCTGGGCGGTCGAAGATTTGGGATTGGACGGATTGGGGCGCGGCTCTTCTTCCGATGGGTCGCGCCAAGGCGGATGTTCGTGGGCTTTGCCATCGGAGATGAAGCGGAGGCGGTTGTGCGGATCGGGTTGGCTGGCTTCTTCTTTGTCTTCGCCATCGTTGAGGTTACCGTCGAGCCAGAAGATGCGATCGAGGGTACGTGAGAGGGACAGGGTTCGGAGATTGACATCGGGGTCATCCGGATCAAGGTCGCCGGCGAGGCGACAGGCGAAGCGCATGAGTTGGTCGCGGATGTAAAGCAGGCTCTGAAAGTCGTCACTGGCTGTATTGGTGTTCTTGCGGGGGGCGTTGGCCGGCGGTTGAATGGCGGCGTCGGGAGTAGGTTCGGGATTATCGGTTGGTTGTTTCTTGGTTATAACTTTGTCCGACATTGTCCGTTTGGCGGACAAAGAAATACTTTTTTCGGACAAACTTGCGTTTTGTCGGCGGCGCAGCTTTTTGCGCCAGCGACGCAGCGTACGATGATGGATGCCTGTAAGCAGATGGACGGCGTTTATGTCGTCGTGGATATCGAGCAGGTCCATGGCATCGCGTTTTTCACGGTCTGAGAAGTTTCTGGTTTTGGGCATGATGGTCCTCGCTTCGATGGGTTTGCAGATATGATAGCACAGATGTTCTAATCAAGGGAGGTTAAATGTTTAAGCGTTGGGATTTTCTAACTATTGAGGGGCGTGCAGGGCACGTAGACGCAGTGGGTCTGCCGTCCCTGCAGTAGGCCCGTTTTTTCGCATGACTTACTTTGGCTTACTTGTGTCTTTGTGGCGAAAAAACAATTTGAAGCGATTGCCCTGGCTGTCAGGGGTCAGGAAACCTCAACTGCCTGCCCGGCCGGCCAATATGCGAAAAGACTGGAGACCGGAAAGTGCCTAGCGCTCGAGAGATTGTTCCGCCGGTTTGGCTTAGAGCCCCGCGGAATCATCAGGTTCTTCGGCCGCGCGCTCATTCTCGATGATCTTCTCGATAATAAAGCGCGGCCGACGCCGTGTCTCGTCCAGGCTGCGCCACAAGTATTCGCCGACGATGCCCAGGATCAGCATCTGTACGCCGGCGGCGATGAGTACGACGATCATCAGCGACGCCCAACCTTCGGCTTCGATACCCAGCGCCAGCCGCGCATAGATGACCCATAGCGCGTAAAGCAAGCCCAGCAGGCTGAATACAACGCCCAGAGCCGATGCCAGGCGGATAGGAAAATAGGAGAAGGCGACGAAAGAGTCGACGAAGTATTTGAGTTTGCGCTTCAGAGACCACATCGACTGTCCATATTCTTGCTTGCGCGCCTTGCGGTCATAGTAGAGCACGTAGGGATCGAATCCAAGCCAGAGGATCAAACCCATTAGATAGGCGTTGTTCTCTTGAATATCGTTGATCAGCGCGCAGACTTGCCAGTCTATCAGGAAAAAGTCGAAGCCGCGTTCGGGCATGGTCTTGATGGCGTAGCGGCGAAAGAGCCGGTAGAAGGCGTCCGAAAGCAGCGAGGTTGGGAAGGGATCCTGACGTCCGCGACGGGCGGCGATGACCACTTTGTGATCCCCTCGCCACAGCTCGATCATATCGTGCAGCAGTGCGGGCGGATCCTGCAAATCGGCTGCGATAGCGGCGACCGCGTCGCCACCTGCCTGGCTCATGCCGGCCATGATCGCCGGGTTGGAACCGAAATTCCGCGACAGCTTAACTATTTTCATTCGAGGTTCGTTGTTTGCCAGCCTTTGCAGCACTGCAAAAGAGCCGTCAGCGGATCCATCGTCGACGAAAATGAACTCGAAATCGTCTTGGGGGTTTTTCTCCGCGACGACTTGCAACGCGGCCAGCAAATCCCCCAGGCTGCTGGCATTGTGATAGACGGGGACGACAATCGAGAACAGGCTCATTCGCCCCTCTCGTTATTCAGACCAAAGCGCGCCAGGATTCGCGCGCGGCTCTCTTCATCAACAGTGCGGATTTCGCGCGCGGGCACGCCGGCCACAATGGTCCAGGGCGCGACGTCTTTGATCGCCATCGCGCCGGGCGCGATGATGGCGCCCATGCCAATCTCGATATCAGCGCCTATGGTCGCCGCCGTGCCAATCAGGGCGAAGCGCCTGACCCGTGGCCCTGTGACTTCAAAGGGTATCAGACTGAAGCGCTTGAGATTGACATCGTTGTCGTTGATGCTGCTGACGCTAGGACCGATGAAGACATCGGATTCAACAAGCATGGTACCGGTAATATGTACTAAGTTGTGAATGCGACTGCGCGCTTGCAAGACAACATCATGCATGAGTGTGGAATTTTGCCCGACAACTGTGTCATCCTCCAGGCGACAGCCTTCGCGTATCACAGCCAAGTCGCCGATGAGCACGTTGTTGCCGATGCGCGTATTCGTGTAAAGCACGCAGTTTGCTCCGATGACACAATCGGATCCGATGCTCATGGTGGCATCGCCACTGTCAATGGGTCGATTGGTCGTACCGGCGCGGATGGGAGGCCGTCCGATGACCGCTCCTGGCATGATCTTGGTGTTTTCTCCCACGCGGGCGTCCGGAAAGAAAGTCACGTTGGCGCCGACTTCGACGCCCCGCGCCAGCGACAAGTCGCCCATAATCTGCATGTTGTCGCCCCGGCGCACCGAGGGGTGGATGTCAATCTTTGTCATCATCGCTCCAGTAGCGCGCTTTATATCGCCGGTAAAAATCCACGGTCGCGCGCAGTCCGTCCTTTAAGCAAGTACGCGGCTCCCAGCCGACCAATTGCCGAATCTTGCTGATATCGGAGTAGAAGTCGCCGGGTTCCTGCGCCTCGCGTTCGCGGGTAAAGGGCGCGAACTCCCAGCGTCCGCTGCCGGCGACATCAATCACCGTTTCCGCTAGCTCGACGAAATCGGTCGGCTGATCGATGCCGACATTCAGCACTTGGCCGATGGCTTTGGGTTCCTGCGCGCACATTATTATCGCGTCAACAGCATCGTCGATATACAGGAAGTCGCGCAGGATCCTGCCATCGCCGAAGACTTTGATGGTCTCGTCATCAATCGCCAGCCTAACGAACCAGTTTACCACGCCGTAACGCGGATGTTTCATCTGCGCGCGCGGACCGTAAATGTTGGTCAGACGCAGCAAAACCGAGGCGATGCCATGCGCGTCATTGTAGACTTGAATGATCTTTTCGGCTGTCAAGTTGGATATTTCGTAAATGCCCTTGGGACGCGTGGCCGCCTCTTCGTTGACAGGCAAGGTCACCGCAGGTCCATATTGACCGCGCGTGCCGGTGTAGATGAGCTTGGCGTCTGGATTGTGCCAGCGCAAGGCTTCCATCAAGATCGCCGTGCCTTTGATGTTGATGTCGATATCGGGGAAGGGATTGGTCAGGCTCAAGACATGATCGACCTGCCCCGCCAGGTGAAAAACGTAATCTTGTCCACCCACCAGATAATTCATCACATTGGCGTCGCGTACGTCCGAGAAGTTGACCGTGACGCGGTCGCGGATCGGCTCGATATTGTGGAGATTTCCCGCGTAACCCGGGATCATGGCGTCGACAATGGTCACATGCGCGCCGGCATTAACAAGGGCGATAGCCAGATTGCTCCCGGTGAAGCCCATCCCGCCGGTGACGAGCGCCCGCTTGCCGCGAAATACTCCGCTATAGTTCATTAGCTCAGCCACGCAGTTCTCGGATCGTCATGCAGACGCGTTTGACTTCGTCATCGCTTAGCCCGATGTACAAGGGCAGGGACAGGATTTCGCGCGCGGCTTTTTCGGTATTGGGCAGGCTGCCCGCAGCCAGGCCCAGATCGCGGTGCGATTCTTGCAGATGTATCGGGATAGGATAGTGGATAAGCGTGCCGATATCGCGGGCTTTGAGCGCCGCCATCAGTTGATCGCGCCGCTGGTCTCTGATTACGTACAGATGGTATACATGCTCGGCGTTTGCTGCAACCCGGGGCGTGACCAGGCCCTGCAAAAGTTCGTCGTAAATGGCCGCGATCGCCTGACGGCGTTGATTGTGGCGGTCGAGGTGCTGGAGCTTGACACGCAGAATCGCGGCTTGCAGTTCGTCGAGGCGGCTGTTGCAGCCGCGAGACTGATGGGTATATCGCGTTGTTTGCCCGTAGTTGCGCAATTTGCGCAGTTTGTCCGCCAAGGCAGCGTCTTTGGTGATAACCGCGCCGCCGTCCCCGTAGGCGCCCATATTTTTGGTGGGATAGAAGCTAAAGGTTCCCATGTGCCCGACGGTACCGACTTTGGCCCCATTCCAAGCTGCTCCATGCGCTTGCGCGCAATCTTCAATGAGGAGCAGATCGCGCTCCTTGGCGATAGCGTCCAGTGAAGCCAGGTCGGCCGGTTGACCGTAGAGATGGACGACAACGATGGCGCGCGTGCGGTCTGTTATACGATCCAGAGCGCTTTTCGGATCAAGCGTATAAGTACACAGGTCGACATCCGCCAGCACTGGTTTGGCTCCAGCAGCTTCTATCGCGGTGACCGTGGCCATGGCGGTATGCGCCACCGTGATGACTTCATCGCCGGGACCAATGCCACCGGCGCGCAGGGCCAGTTCGATGGCATCGGTGCCGCTCGCTACGCCCGCCGCATGGTCGACGTTGTGATAATCGGCGAATTCCCGTTCGAAGGCCTCGACCTCCGGTCCCAGGATATACCACCCACTGTCGGCAACGCGCCGCATGGCCAGGGCGATCTCTTCTGCCAAGAGGTCGTGGAGCGGTTTCAATTGATTGAAGGGTATCATTTGTTAAGATCCAAGGGCCCGCTTGCGCCTATTATAGCGGAAGTTCGGCAATGACCCATTAGCGTCGCCGGCAAGCTAGGGCACTGTCGCGCCTTCGCTGACAATGATAAGATCTCGCTTGCCAAAGGCGATCCAAAGGCACCATAGCACGGTTGGAATGACCAGCAGCGCGGAGCCCAGCAGCAGGATCCCCGTCACGCCCAGGCTGGCATCAATCAAGGCGCCAGAAGTGCCGGATGACACTGCGGCAAAGAGCGTATACATGGCGAATTCGGTGGAGAAGACGCGTCCTCTGACTTCGTTTGGCACGATCTGCAAGAGCAGTTGTGTGCCGAGCACCCATACCAATCCACCGCCGATGCCACGCAGAAAGCCGCCAAAGAGTATGATCGGCAGCGATGCCAAGGTTGCGTTGATGAGGAATCCCGCGATGGCGCAGACATATCCCAGCGCGATCATCAGCCGCAGATGGCGATCTCGGTCGCGCGCCCAATGGCGTCCCAGTATGGGACCGATACCAGATCCAATGCCGGACATCACGTAGATCAAGCCGAGGGTGATGCTACCGCCTTCGCCGATGGGGAAATAACGCTCGGAAATGGTTACCTGCACCACTTGATAGAGACCGATGACCAAGAGCCCCAAAAGGCCTTTGTGCAAGGTGATGGCAAAGATGTCGATGTGACGCCGCAGATAGGCGAGACCGTCGATGTATTGGCGGATGCCCGCCATCATGGATCGATCCGCGCCAGGCGAAAGTAATGATTGATAAGGCATGCGCAGGATGATGAACGCGCTCACCAGGAATGTCGCGGCGTCAATGACAAAGGCCGGATATACCCCGACGACTCCCGACACCAAGCCGCCTAGAGCCGCGCCAAAGGCCAGCATCACAGACCAGGTTGCGGAGGCCAGGGCGTTGGCTATGCCGAGTTCTTGCGGCGAGGTGATATCTGGCAAGATCGAGTTCCATGCGGGAAAGAAAAAGCCTTGTGACGCGCTCTGCACAGCCGTCAGCAAGTATATCAGCCAGACCTGTTCCGGCTCGCGCACCAGCACAAAGCCGAGCACAACGAAGCAGCGAAGGATATCAGCTGTGATCAGGATTGTTTTGCGGTTGTAACGGTCTGCAACGACGCCGGCAAACGGGCTGACCAGGAAAGGCGCCAGCATCCGCACGGCGAAAAGACCACCAACTGCGGCACCCGATTGCGTCAAGGTGGCAATTAAGGCCGCTGACGCGATCAGGTTGAACCAGTCTCCCGTCAGGCTGACGACCTGGCCGGCCCAGAGATAGCGGAAGGCTCTGTTGTTCCGGATGAGACCCGAGTATGTACCGTTGGATTGTTTGGCGTCGGTCAAGCTGAACTCGCAGTCTGCGCCATAGCATGGCTTATCAGCATAAATGCGCTCGGTATTATATACAGATATGCGCCCTTGACCTATGCGAGATACCGATCGCGTTCCGACACTGTTTCAGTATCGCGTCTTTCGAGTTACATTGGAGTAACAATGCACACCTGTTGCGCAACACTACACATCGTCCCTGAACCTTGTAAGATTGTCGCGATCATCTCGGGACGAGGACGAGTCGATGAAATTTGGGAGCGCTAAATGAGGGTTTTTATCGCCGGAATCGACGGTTATCTGGGCTGGCCTTTGGCGATTCATTTGAGCGCCTCTGGCCACGAAGTCGCCGGTGCCGATCTCATGCTGCGGCGGCAGTGGGTGGCCGAAGTCGGTGGAATTAGCGCGCAACCCATCGCCAGCCGCGAAGATCGCTTGTTAGCGTTCGAAGAACGATTCGGCAAACCTGTTGACTTCCGCGTCGGTGATTTAATGGACTACGGCTTCGTAAAGGAATTTTTCGAGGACTTTCAACCGGAAGCGGTGGTTCATCTGGGGCAGATGCCATCCGCGCCTTATTCCATGATGGATCAGGCGCACTGTGTTTGGACGCAGCAGAACAATGTCATCAACAATCTGAACATCCTGTGGGCGATTAAGGAGGTGGTTCCGTACGCGCATTTAGTCAAGCTGGGCACAATGGGCGAATACGGGACGCCCAAAGTCGACATTCCCGAAGGATTCTTCGAGGTCGAGTTCCGTGGACGCCGCGATCGCCTGCCCTTCCCTCGCCAGGCCGGGAGTTGGTATCACCAGAGCAAAGTGCACGACTCGCACAACACGCATTTTGCCACGAGGATTTGGGGCATACGGGCGACGGATATCATGCAGGGCGTGGTATTTGGAACACAGATTGAAGAGATGGGCGATGACCTGCGGCTACGCAGCCGACTCGACTTCGATCAGTGTTTCGGCACCGCCATTAATCGCTTTTGCTGTCAGGCGATCATCGGCCATCCATTGACTTTGTTTGGCCGAGGCATGCAGAAGCGCGGGTTTTTGCCGCTGCTGGATTCGATGGCATGTCTGCGACTGGCGGTGGAGAATCCGCCCGGGCCGGGCGAGTTCCGCGTATTCAATCAGTTTGAAAATGCTTACAGCGTCACAGAACTGGCGAATATGGTCAAAGCGGTGGCGTCCGAGATTGGATTGGACGTAGCGATCAATCACTACGAGAATCCACGTACGGAA
Source organism: Chloroflexota bacterium (assembly GCA_026707745.1). Taxonomy (GTDB): domain Bacteria; phylum Chloroflexota; class Anaerolineae; order Aggregatilineales; family Phototrophicaceae; genus UBA6055. The sequence continues at coordinate 12,018 of JAPOWG010000073.1, read as the reverse complement.
ATGGAAGAGCACTACTACAATCCGGATCGTCAGCACCTGATCGAACTGGGTTATCAGCCGACGCGAGATATCCGAGCCGTGCTGCGGCAGATGATGCTGGATCTACAGCACAATCGTGAGCGCATCGAGGCGCGCGCCGACGTCTTGATTCCTGATATTCGCTGGGATAGCAGCCGCAAACGGTCCGAGATCATTGGATGAATTTCTTCAAGACCCTTTCATCGCGCAACCTGAACATGCTTCTAACGGGACTGATAGCGGCGCTTGTTCTAATGTTGGGAATGGCAATTTGGCTAACGCCCGCGCCGCAGCTTACATTCGAATACGCTGGTACAGCCACGAAAGTATCCGCGGACAGAGCTTGGGTGTTGTTTCCCAATGACTGTGTAAAGGTTCGCTGGGTAATCGACGGCAATCTGCGAATTTACATCGACGGCAGGGAATGGCTGAAATCGGGGGACCAGCAGTATTGTCCGACACTGTTCGCGACGGACATTACGATAGAATTGACTGATCATCTAGGTAGCGGATACCGCAGCTATAGCTTGTCCATCTTCTACCTGCCGGACTTCGTGTTGAACCTGGTCGGCGTTCTCATCATACCGTTCTTCGTATTGGTTGGGCTTCAGTATCTCTGGATCAATGATATACGAAGGCGTCCCGCACTGAATGCTGTTCTCGTCGCAACGGTTTTACTGGCTATTTGCATCACTATTCTGAGGATATTGGACGTAGAGTTCACGATAGTGGCTGTTCTGGCAACAATTCGCAATGTGGTTTCCGATCAGCGCTGGCTGTATGGCAGCGCTATTATGGCGGCGGTATTTTATTCTGCGCTGGCTATCTGGAGCATTTCGGGCGGGTTAAAGGTTCGCCGACATACAGATTTTCTTGTAGCCGCAGGTTTTTTCCTAGTCACTGCCCTGTTGTATCTTCCCTTTGGATTTGCCACCGTCAGCCAGTGGGACGTATGGACTTATCTTGCCTACAGCCAGGACATGCCATGGCCTCGCATGGACACTGAATTGGTCTTGCGGCCCACTGTACTGGCACCACATACAATTGCAGATACCTTAACGAAGGATTCTTTTGTCGGTTTCAATGCGGTCTATGCGCTGATGCTTTGGGCTAGGCCTGTGATGCTCTATAGTATCTTTCGCCAATTGAATGTCCGTCATCTGTATGCCTTCACGGCTGCCATGGTCTTCCTTGCCTATCCAGTAGATGCACGATTAATGTCGCTCCAATCGATCAATTTGCAGTTTAGCTTTGTCTCGCTTCTAGCGGCGATATATCTGTCGTTGCGCTACATAGAAAACCCGACTCGACTGACTCTCTTAGGCATTTGGTTGGCACTCGGCTTGTGTGTCGGCGCATACGAATCCGCTTATGCCTTGATTACTTTGATACCGCTTTTATGGTGGCGCCAATTTCGAAAAATGGCGTGGCGCAATTTAAACCTGAGTTTTATCTGGTATATCGTGCCGGCTTCAAAAGTGGTGTACTTTTTGTTACTACTGTCAACCCGTCGATCGTTCTATAAGGCAAATTTCCTTTATTTTGGACCCGAGATTTCGCTAAGCGACTTCCTCTCAACAACAATTTATAGGTTGCGCGAGGTATACCTGCGTACATTTGCAATCGGCTGGAGTGAAGCGATTCATTCGATTGGGCAGAATCCTTGGCTACCCTTGGCGGCTTTCATGCTCGGTTTGCTCGGCGCCCTTGCCTGGTTAATTTGGCGAACTGATAAGGACGCGCGGGTTCCAGAAAACAGGCAGCTTGGACTGACGCTTGTGACGGGTTTGCTACTCGTTTTGCCGTCCGTTGCCGTCATGATCTGGCTAGACGATTACTATAACGAGTTCCGGGGATTGTATCTCTACATTCCGGTTGCGGCCGCCATTGCTCTGTTTTGCCTGATCGCCTTGCTGACTTCTCCGATAGCAAGCAACAAACTTCGGAATGCCACGATCGCAGGCTTTTGCCTGCTATTGATGCTGCCAGCGCTATCGCGCCTTCTTTTGCAACACGAGCACTACGTGACTTCCGCCAATAACAAAGCGCGGATACTTGCCCAGATTGTGCAGTTGGCTCCGGCAATCGAAACTGAAACCCGTGTGCTCGTTCTAAGCGAAATGAGCAGCGAAGAATTCCAAGACAAGCATATTGAGGCTTTTACAAGCAGCGCTTTGGGTCATGCGCTTTATGCGATCTATGAAGGCCAGGGATCGGGGCGTGGTTCCATTTGTCCGTCTATAGAAAACTGTTTTCCCCTGCTGCATAGGCAGGAATATCTTAAAGATACAATCGTCTTTGTACTCGACAGGGATCTTAACCTGGAACTGGTAAAGGAGCCGAGTACCATGTTGGAAGCGTTTGTCGGCATAGAGTACGACATAAGTCGACTTTATGACGCTGACGCTCCAGTGCCATCACGCGCGTATTCCATGCTGGGTTTGTCGCACGAATAGTTCATTTGTGAAATGCGAAGCGCTATCTGATGAAGTTGCGATTTCCATTCTCTGCAATTGTTGTCAATAAGCTCTTGACCGGCATTGTCCTGGCGCTGGCCTTGGCAACTTCACTGATCGCCTGGCAATTGCCCGCGCCTCATCTGGCATTCAATTACAAAGAGACTGCAATTGACGTAAGGGCTGACAAAGCATGGTCGCTTGGACCAGACGACTGCTTTCAGATCACTTGGAATCTAGAGGGCTCACAATCGATTCACATTGAAGGCGTGGAGCGGCGCGAATCGGGACAAGCCACATTTTGTCCCGTCGCTTTCGGCCCAAGCCCCAAGGTCGAATTAACCGATCATGGGAATGGCTTCTACCGCAGCTACAGCCTGAAAACTTATTATGTGCCGGACGTTGCAGTGAACGTCTTGGGTCTAGCCGCGCTCGGGTTCTTCCCTTTGATGGCAACATATTATTTTTTTACAAACAGTTTGGACAAGCGACCGGCATTGCGGACGATATTTCTTGTGGCGCTCGCGCTTTGTTTGTCCCTTGCGGCCCTTCGGTTGGCAGGTTGGCCACTAACGATTGTAGGTGTCCTGGCGATAGTGCGAGGCTTGTTTACCAGCACGGCCTGGCAGTATTTTGGTGTTGCGGCCACAACCGTTTTTTACCTGTCTCTTGCGACACAAGCGTTGTTACAGGGCTGGAGACATCGGCGAAGCGCGGATTTACTTGTCGTCAGCTCATTCCTGATGTTCATCGGGTTACTGTATTTGCCGTTTGGATTTGACACAATTGCGCAATGGGAGGAGTGGTTTAATCGCGGCTTTTTCGAAGGCGCATATCGACAGCGTCTATATACCGAGTTAAATCAACGTTATTCGTTTCTGTTGCCACACGCGATGGGTTTTCTTCTCAACTCGGAGACTTTTTCCGGTCACAACATGCTTTATGCGCTCTTCCTGTGGGGCAAGCTTGCAATGTTCTACGGCATCATGCGCTGTTGCGGTGTTCGGCAACTATTTGCTTATTTGATTACGATGCTATTCGGCGTCTATCCGGTAGATTCCAACTTGATGAATCTGCGGTCAATTGCGTTGCAGTTTAGTGTTCTTAACCTCTTGGCGGCGATCTATCTTGTACTGCATTACTTGAAAAACCCAACACGTTTGCGTCTTGCGGGAGTTTTGCTGGCTCTCGCACTAAGTTTCGGCGCCTACGAAGCGCAATACGCGTTAACTCTAGTTATTCCACTTTTGTGGTGGTATCGAATTCGCAAACCGAGGTGGCGCGAGGTTAACCTGACAATCATCTGGTATCTGGCCCCGACTCTCAAATTGACATACCTTGTCTTACTCGTCCTTACCGGGCGCGGATTTTACCGCTCGAATTATGTTTATGCCGGTACCGAAGTGAGATTCGACAATCTCATAGCGACAACCATCGACAATCTGCTCGAGGTATACCGCAGGACCTTCGTCGTGGGTTGGAGCGAGGCATTGGCTGATTTAGGTCGAAACAGTTGGCTGCTGCTGACCCTCGCAATGGCAGCGCTGGCGGGCTCAGTCGCCTGGTACTTGTGGAAAAGAGAACAAAACCAAAGCTATGCATATGAAAAAAACTTGATCCTCGGTTTTGTGACCGGGATGCTGTTGATTGTTCCTGCAGTAGGGACCTTGATCTGGTTCAGTTACTATAGTCAAGACTTGTGGCGGCTTTATCTCTACGTGCCGGGACCGGCCGCCATTGCCTTGTTCAGCCTGATCGCGCTGCTAGCCAGCCGCATCCCAAGGGAGAGATTCAGATATCCAGCGATCATGCTCCTTTGCTTGTTGTTCATTGTGCCGGCCGTTTCCCGCTTGATCCTCCAGCACGAGCATTTCGTTGTCAGCGCCAATAACAAGAAGCATGTTCTCCAACAGATCGTGCAGATTGCGCCGGAAATGGAGAGCGAAACCAGGGTTCTTGTTTTAAGTGATATGCCCACCGATATCCGATTGTCCAAACACATTGAAGAGATGAAGTCGAATATGATCGGAAGCGCGTTGTATGTCATACACGGCGGCGGGGTTTCCGGGTTGGGTTCCATGTGTCTATCCGCAGAGGATTGTTATCCAATCGGAAACTGGGCCGATCATCTATCTGACACGCTTGTCTTCTTGCTTCATGAGGATCTTTCCCTTGAACTGGTTGCAGAGCCTGAAACAATCTTTAGCGAATTCCGCGGCCTGACTTACGATGTGACAAGATTGTACAATCCTGACGCCCCGTTGCCGCAGCGCGCATACACTATGTTAGGATTGACTAAACCTTAACCTGTCCGCCAATCGGCCGAGCCAAATTCCGGATGAGTTTGCAACTGAAGCTGCCGCAGCGAACCTTCGTTGTCCTCGTATTGGCACTGCTTGTCGCAGACTGCGCTTTAGGCTTCCTCGCAATCCGGCGGGCAACAAGCCTCACCGACTTTCTGTTCTTCCATATTGGTGTATTGGGCTTGATGCTTTGTCCCCTCCTCGCGTCGTATTATCTTCTGCGTCCGCAAGCGACCAACGCGTTGCGCCTGCGTGCCCTGCTCGTCTTTCTTCAGTTTCTGCTAGCGTTGGCTCTGCTTTTCGGGGCGATTGATTCCAATCCGCTCAGGGAGCTGCTGGAGGTAATACAGCGGCGCTTTCGACACCCGTCCTGGCAGTTGCTTGGGCTAACTTTGGCAGCAGCCGTCTATCTACCGTTGATAGTCCACAGGGTGCGACAGAAGTTGCGAAAGCGACAGTTTGCTGACCTTGCCGTCGGTAGCGCTTTCATGCTCTTCCTGCTTTTCCTGTACCTGCCTTTTGGCTTCAATAGCATCGGACACTGGGAATCGTGGGGATACCGCGCCTATCTGGAAGGCCAACACTCCTGGAACGTCGAATTTGAATTGAATACGCGCTTTTGGGTGATGGTGCCGCACCTGCTGGCGAATATCATCGCCCCGGATTCATTTGTCGGCTTCCATCTGGTGCATCTTTTGATCTTGTGGGCAAAGCTGACGCTGCTTTTCGGCATTTTGCGGGCACTTGGATTTACCCGACCGCATGCGTTTTTGACGACCATGCTCTTCATGGTCTACCCGGTCAACTCCGATTTGATGTCATTGCGGTCTCTGCCTAATCAGTTCAGCGTCATGTCACTACTTGCCGCAGCATTTTTGATGTTGGAATATCGCAAGAGTCCTAGCCGTTGGCATCTCCTGGGCATTTGGCTTGGGTTGCTGTTCAATGTAGTCACCAACGAAACAGCTTATGCAATCATTCTGGTAGCGCCAGCGCTGTGGGTTTCACGTCGGCCGCGCGGGGGCTGGCAAAACGCGAACTTGACAGTTGTCTGGTACTTGTTTCCAGCCTGCAAGATCGCGCATTTGCTGTTGCTCTCCTCGCTAAATATGACCTTTTACAACAGTTATGTTTTCGAGAGCAGCAAATATTCCTTTGGTATCAGCGCCGATGCGCTCGGCGCGGTTTTCGGGCGGCTGGCGGAGGTCTACCGGCACACGTTTGTGGGTAGCTGGGTAGAAGCGCTCAATGCGACGGGCGCCAGCAACTGGTTCGCGCCCAGTCTGGCGATGTTGACGCTGGCAGGCGCGTTTACCTGGTATCTTGTACGCTGCGGCGACTCGGATGAGCAGGAAGTCGAGGACAATGCCAAGACGTCGTTTGTCTGCGGCTTACTGTTTGTGGTGCCGGCAGTGGGCATACTGATCTGGTTGCCTCAATACGCCGGAGACCTGTGGCGCATGTATTTTTATGTCCCTATCGGAGCGTCGATAGCGGTATTCAGTTTGGCGCGCATATTTACCGGACGCGTCCTGCCCCGCCGATACCGTGAGGCTACTATAGTAGCGCTGTGTCTTGCTCTGATGTTGCCGGCCACGGAGCGCCTGCTGATTCAACATGATTCGGCAGTCCGCCGGGCCGATAACAAGGCGCGCATGCTTTACCAATTGATGCGGACAATTCCGCGAATCAAAGACGACACAGTGATCTTGCTCACGACAGACATGACCAAAGAAGAGTTGGCGGCCTCGGCTATCAGCGAATTGCGCTATAGCAATGATCTTGACAACAGTATGCTGTATGTGCTCTACGGAAACGGCTCGCCGATCCAGTCGACCTTCTGTGTTGATAAAGCAGAGTGCAGGACATTTGGGGGCGAGAAGACGATTTTCACGTCGGATTCGTCGGAGTTGCTTCAGCGTACACTTGCGATAAACATTGCCGCGGACATGTCAGTGGCATTGCTTGAACATCCAGTTGATTACTTCGGACTAGACTCGCGTTTTCCTTACGATGCCAGTCTGCTATATGATCGCGACGCGGAGATATCGTCCCGAGCCAGGTCCATGTTAGCATCGGCGCGCCGAGCTGAGACGAACCGCTAAACAAAGGAAACGGAAGGTGGCAGCAGGAATTTCGCAGATGATATCAAAGGGCAAGATGGGAATCTTGCCGGCGGCGCTTTTCTTGCTCCTCCTGGTAGCAATGGCTGGTACCCCGGCTCCATTTATCGAGACGGAATTCGGCGGCGCATCCATTGAGATCGCGGCGGACAGGGCATGGGTGCTCTTGCCGCAAGGCTGTGTGACGATTTCCTGGGACCTCGAGGGGATTCTGTCGATATATATCGATGGTCAAGGGAAAATAGGCTGGGGTGAGATGATTTATTGTCCTTCGATAGATGCGAGCAGTCCCGTTTTTGATATCACGGCTGAAAATGGCCAATTACGCGCGTATGAGTTGAATATCCGATATCTTCCAGCGGCCGTAGCACAAAGTCTTGTGCTGCTGTGTTTAATATCGCCCTTTCTCATCGCTTCATTTTATCTTGTCACACTGCGAATGACTGATCCAATCCCGCTGAACGCTTCTCCGGTTTTGGCATTGCTTGCGCTGTCGCTTTTTCTGGCGCTCGTCCAAACAGTGCAGGCTTACACCATCGGGAGTCTTCTCGGTGGCTTGGGAAATGTCTTCACAACCCGCGCCTGGCAGAGTTTCGGTCTTGTCCTGGCTGGGTTGGTTTTCATACCGCTGGTTTTTGCGTATTGCAGCCAGGGCATAAGGCAAAGGCGGCGCGCGGATATTCTTGTCATCGGAGTCTTTTTTGTATTCATTCTTCTGCTCTATCTTCCCTACGGTTTCGACTCCATTGCGCAATACGAAGAGTGGGTTAAGCGGGCTTTCCTGGAAGGCAGGCCATCGAGGATAAGCCGGGAAGTACTGGTGCGTTTCTTCTTGCTATTGGCGGACACGCTCGCAGAAGCGCTTGATCCTAATTCTTTTGTAGGATTTCATCTGCTCAATATTCTTATGTTTTGTGGGAAGCTGACTCTTTTCTATGTTATTTTGCGCCGGTTGCGAGTCGATAAATTGTCGGCATTCATCACAACCATCGTTTTCATGGTTTACCCGGTCAACGCGTCATTGCTGTCATTGCGGTCATTCTCGTTATCGTTCTCCCTGCTGACGCTTCTGGCCGCGATAAACCTCGCCTTGGATTACTTACAGAAACCCGGCAGGCTGACACTGTTAAGGTTATGGTTAGCGCTGATTTTGACCCTGTTCATATATGAGACTGCTTTTGTCATAATCCTTGTCGCGCCGCTGCTGTGGTTGCTGCGCGGGCCGCGGAAAACTTGGCAAAACTTCAACATGATCGTGATCTGGTATCTCGTTCCCGCGCTCAAGATTGTCTATTTGCTGGTACTGGCCAGCGCGGGATTGAGGTTTTATGGCATACAGTACGTCGTAAGCGCCGTTAGCGTAGACGAAAATATACTGGAAACTGTGATCTACTATGCCGGCGTGATCGCGGACGTGTACCGTCAAACCGTTTGGGATGGCTGGCGTGAGGCGATCGCCGTCATGGGTGAAAACACGTACGTTGCGCATACATTGATGGCGGTTGGGCTTACAGCCATCGTCATGGCGCTGCTGGCAATTGATAAAAGGGCAAGCGCGCTGCCATCTCGAAGAGCGGCGATGTTTTGGCTTTTTGGAGGACTGATCTTTATTTTGCCATCTATAGGCGTTGGTATGTGGATTGACAAATACCACACAGAATTCTGGCGATTGTATGTCTATGTGCCATTTGGCGCCTCAATCGCCCTTTTTGGACTCTTACTGCTGTTAACTGAGCCAATTAGACGATCTCGTATTCGTAAGACCTTGGTCATTGTTGCGAGTCTCTTGCTTATCCTGCCAGCGACTTCGCGCCTCTTTGTACAACACGCATATTTCGATGACAGAGCCAATGCCAAGGCAAGCATTCTATTGGGGATTGTTGAACAAGTTCCGCATTACGACTCGAACGCTCGCTTGGTTCTGGTCAGCGATGTATCGCTCGGCAAGCTTTCAGAACTTGGAATAGACGAGTTGTGGAGTCATATGTTCGACAGCGCTATCTATCTACTATATGGAGAAGGCCGCCCAGCGGTTTCCTCACTATGTATTTTGGGCGAGGCATGCAGCACGAATGACATAGACGAAAGCTTGCGATATCTTGATGCCGATACGGATTACAGTGATATCGTTATATTCCGTCTCAATCACGACCTCTCCGTCGAACTCCTCCCCGAACTGCCTCCAGAACTCGGCGGGTCTAGTAACGACAGCTACAACCCCGGGCGCTTGATTGACACATCCGCTCCCATCCCGCCGCGGGCCCTCACAATGCTGGCGTCGGCGAGGCGCGCTTCCGCGAATCCATGAGAAGAAAGGGAACCATATACCAAACTGATATAGTTCATTCAGGATGATAGATTGTGGTTTGAATTGCAGTATATTGTGAGGTGGCTTTTTGACGGTTCTTCGTTTCAGGCCTTAACTTGAAAAACAAGCCCGCGCTAGTTTCTTTGCTTTTCTGTGGATAGTGGCGGGTATGTTTTCTTGCTGTTTCTCGGGCATTAGCAAGCCCCAAAATTATATGAACAAAGCATAGACAGAGCTGATGCGCTTTTCAAATATTGCGCAGTCCTTCTTGTCCCCTGTGTTCAGCTTGTTCTTGGGCTATTGGCATACCTTTGGAATTCTTGGATGAGCTTATAGTTTCCCGGCGCGACATCCTGGACATATTCTAACTGGACGTCGTAGCATTCTTCCTCTTTTCCCTATCACTAAGCGCGTTCCACTGACATGGGTAAGACTCTTGCTCAATATATGAGATGGGGACAGAGGGGCGAAAAAACGCACTAGGCCGCGCATAAGGCTATGTGCATAAAATCCCCCGCCTCCCTGCTCCCGCCTCTTTGACTAAGTAACCTCACAAGTATCGGAACTTGACATAAGAAACTTGCTTGTTTCTTAGAGGAAACGACATCATAGTTCTCCTAGGCTCTACCCTATAAGGATAGTACGTTATTATTAGTATAATAGGCTCTATGCTATGCGACAAAACTCTTACTTAACGCTCTACAGGCTAGTCCCGAACTTACATTAGAGGAAACGTCCACATCACAGCCTATGCCTTTGCCAACTGTATCAGTGCGGTCATGTCAGTTAGGTACATAGTTCCCAATAGAAAAGACCAGTTCGCATGAATGCCGGATCACGTTTTTCGCCCTCTTCGCCCACAGCACGCGCGCTTCTGGTCATCATTGCTGTACTGCTTGGCCTGCTCACTCTGGCGATACATAACAGTCCAGCGCCCGGCATAGACACCGAGTTCGGCGGGGCGACTGTTGATATCAGAGCAGACCGCGCTTGGGTGCTGCTGCCAGGGGATTGCGCGACGATCACTTGGGACATGGTAGGGACAAAGACGATTTATGTAGATGGTCATAGCAAATTTGGCTCGGGCGCGATGGGATATTGTCCCTCGGTACAGGCTACAAGCCTAACTTTTCAAATCGCTGCAGCCAATGGCGACCAGCAGAACTTTGCACTCAGTATTCGCTATCTCCCGTTGGAGTTGAACAAGTGTTTGTATCTGCTAGGGATTCTGAACCTTCTTGTTCTCGCGCTTTACTATCTTGTGACTGAGCGCATTTGCGCGCCGATGCGCTTTGAATTGACGCATTTTCTGGCAGGCGTGGCTTTGTTGATGGCTTGCTTGCTTTGCCAAACAGGCAGCGCGTTCCGTATCGAATCCCTGCTAGAGGGATTGAGCAACGTTTTCATCAACCCGGCTTGGCAAGCGTTAGGTCTATTGTTGTCAGGGATGATTTTCATTCCGCTCGCCGCGCAATCACTACAAGGTTTAGAAAATAGATCGCGGGAAGACTTTGTCGCCATAGGGGCGTTCTTTCTTTTCATGCTGTTGTTGTATCTTCCATTTGGCTTCGATAGCGTCGGTCATTGGGAGGAGTGGAGAATTCGCGCATATCTGGGAAAAGATCAACTTGGAGTCTGGCACGAATTGATTTCGCGCTTCTGGATCGCCATGCCCAACGCATTAGCGACTTACATAAGCCCGCAATCTTTCGTCGGCCACCACCTGGTCAATTTCCTGATGTTTTGGGGCAGGTCAGCGCTCTTCTACTGCATTCTGCGCAAACTTAAGATGGATCCGGTTTTCGCGTTCCTGACAATCATTCTGTTCTTGGTGTATCCGGTCAATACCCATTTGATGTCATTGCGACAACTCATGATAAATGCAAGTGTTCTCTGGCTAATGGTCGCGGTCTTATTCTGTTTGGAGTTTGTGGAACATCCAAGCCGATTACGATTGGCGGGCGTTTGGTTGGCGACAGTTTTGAACATCTGGTCATATGAGTCAGGCTATGCCATCCTCGCCGTCATTCCGCTCCTATGGTGGCGGCGCAGCCCGCGGTGGACCTGGCGAAATGTCAACTTAACCGTCATCTGGTATCTCTTTCCGATTGTGAAAATCGTCTTCCTTCTGCTTCTAAACCTGGACAGTAGACAATTCTACGGCAGCGATTTGGTTTCAGATTCTGTTGAGCCCCAGGGATCTGCGCTTGATTCCATCGCTTACTACGCGGGGATAATCGAAAGCGTGTATCTCCAGACCTTTTGGTATGGCTGGCGAGAAGCGCTGTCCGCTCTGAGCCAAAGCGCCTGGATTCTACCGACGATCGTTACGCTGACGCTCACCGGCGGGGTTGCGGCGTATCTGGCGCTCCACGCCAATGACAAGATGTTCCCACCAAGACGGCGGATAAGTCTGGGTTTGCTCTGTGGCGCCCTGTTCATTCTGCCAGCTGTCGGTGTTTTGATGTGGCTTGACAAATACAGTTCAGATTTGTGGCGGATGTACATTTACGTACCAATTGGCGGCGCGATTGCCGTCATTTGCTTGATACTGCTTGCCGCCTCTCTCATCAAGAACCATCAAATCCGCAAGGCATTCATTGTCGGCGTTTGCCTGATGATACTGTTTCCCGCGCTGGCCCGCTTGTTTGCGCAACATGCGCATTATGTGAACAACGCGAACAACAAAGCCTGGGTTCTCTTGCAGATTGTGGAGCAGGCCCCTGCTGTAGATCCGGATGCATATATTATCCTTGCAACAGAGATGCTCGGGACGGAACTAAGAGCCAAAGGCGTATCGGAGTTCCGCA
>JAPOWG010000107.1 GCA_026707745.1 Chloroflexota bacterium | reverse complement strand
GTGGCTTTGTTGATGGCTTGCTTGCTTTGCCAAACAGGCAGCGCGTTCCGTATCGCATCCCTGCTAGAGGGATTGAGCAAGGTTTTCAGCAACCCGGCTTGGCACTTTTTTGGCCTCATATTGTCAGGGATGATTTTCATTCCACTCGCCGGGCAATCAGTGAAAAAGGGTCTAAAGAGCGGAGCGCGGGAAGACTTTGTCGTTATAGGGGCGTTCTTTCTTTTCATGCTGTTGCTGTATCTTCCATTTGGCTTCGATAGCGTCGGTCATTGGGAAGAGTGGGTATTCAAAGCCTACCTGGAAAGAGATCAATTCGGGGTCAGCGTCGAATTGGTTTCACGCTTCTGGGTTATCGTTCCCAACATTCTGGCTAATCTCCTAGCCCCGGAATCGTTCGTCGGGTATCACCTCCTCAATTTCTTTGTGTTTTGGGGCAATTCAGTACTTTTCTACGGCATACTGCGCAAACTAAATGTTGATCCACTTTTCGCCTTCCTGACGACGTTGCTATTCATGGTTTACCCCGTCAATACGGGTTTGATGTCATTGCGGCACTTCTTGATGAATTTCAGAGTACTCTCGCTATTGGCCGCGGTCTTTTTCTGTTTGGAGTTTATGGAACATCCAAGCCGATTGCGGCTGGCAGGTCTTTGGTTAGCGACGCTTTTGAACGTCGGGTCATATGAAGCGGGCTATGCCATCATTGCTATCATTCCATTCTTGTGGTGGCGGCGCAGCCCACGATGGACCTGGCGAAATGTCAACTTAACGGCAATCTGGTATCTCTTTCCGCTTGTGAAAATTGTCTTCCTTCTGCTTTTAGATCTGGACAATAGACGATTCTACGGCAGCAATTGGATTTCAAATACTCTGGAGCCCCAGCAGTTTGCGCTTGATTCCATCACTTACTACGCAAGTATAGTTGAACGCGTATATCGCCAGACCTTTTGGTACGGCTGGCGGGAAGCGCTGTCCACTTTGAGCCAAAGCGCGTGGCTTGCGCCGACAATCGGCGCGCTGATGCTCACGGGCGGGGTTGCGGCATATTTGGCGCGCAACGGAAACGCGACATTGTTCCCATCAAGACGGCAAATATGTTTGGGATTACTCAGTGGCGCGCTGTTCATTCTGCCAGCTGTCGGCGTTTTGATGTGGCTTGACAAATACAACACTGATTTGAGGCGGATGTACCTATTCGTACCTGTTGGCGGTTCAATTGCTGTCTTTTGTTCTGTACTGCTCGCCGCCTCTCTCGTCAAGAAGCATCAAATACGCAAAGCCATTGTCGTTTGTGTTTGTCTGATCGCAATGTTTCCCGCGCTTGCCCGTCTGTTTGCGCAACACGCATATTATGTGAACAGCGCGAACAACAAAGCCTTGATTCTCCTGCAGATTGTGGAGCAGGCGCCTGCTGTAGATCCGGATACATATATTATCCTCGCAACAGAGATGCTCGGGACGGAACTAAGAGCCAAAGGCGTATCGGAGTTCCGCACTAGAGCATTCCTGAGTGCTCTGCGCGTGGTATATCAAGACCCGGATCTGAAACACGCATTTACCTGCATCGTAGATAAAAGATGTTTTCTAGATGAATATTCGACGAAAGCATTTCATTTGAAGCAAAACACAGATTACAGTAATGTGGTGTTATTCCGTCTTCATGAGGACCTGAAAGTAGAATTGCTGCACGAACTGCCTCCAGAACTCGGCGGGTCTAGTAACGACAGCTACAACCCCGATCGCTTGATTGACAAATCCGCTCCCATGCCGCCACGCGCCTTCACTACGCTGACATCGGCGCGACGCGCGTTCGCGAAGCCATGACGCGGGGGAGCCTCCTACTGTTGAAAACGCTGTGCAGTCATCTGTTCCTTAGTCGCATATCCCGGTATTTGCTGGTACTGAATGCGGTGATGGTCCTGCTGCTTGCTTTGGCGATAGCTGGCACCACACCGCTACAGATCGATACGACTTTCAACAGCGCGAAAATCAACATCAGAACGGATCGCGCTTGGATTCTGCTACCCAGACAATGCGTTAACGTTTCGTGGAAAATGGGAGGAATCCGGTCGCTCTCCATCAATGGTCAAGCAAAATCAGGATCAGGCGCGATGGAGTTCTGCCCAACATTGAACGCCACAAGCTTGAAGTTCGAGATCGCCGCAGCCAATGGCGAACCGCTTTCAGTTGACCTGAACATTCAAGACTTGCCAGCTGCCGTCGTATCCAGTGTAGCGCTGCTATTTCTTCTCCTGCCGTTTTTAATAGCCCTTTACTATTTTGCGACGTTGCGCATCGCTGAGCGGATTCCCTTAGACGCGTCCCCAATTCTGACATTACTAGCGCTGTTGCTGGTTTGCTTGCTTATCCAAACTGCCCGCCCTTTCTCGATCGAAAGCTTTATGACCAGCCTCGCCAATCTTTTCCTAAGTCGACCTTGGCAAGTTTTCGGTATTGCTATGGCGGGGATCGTCTACATTCCGCTAGCTTTTCAATCTTTGCGGCGGGGATTGAAGGGAGGATTGCGCGCAGACTTTGTTGTTATTGGCGCGTTATTTGTATTCCTTATTTTGCTCTATTCGCCTTTTGGTTTCGAAAGTATCGGGCAGTGGGACTCCTGGTCCATTCAAGCGCTTTTTGAAGAGAGGCCCTCGAAACTTGCCCGTGAAATAGTTTCGCGTTTCTGGCTTCTCGCTTCAGATTTCCTTGCCCGTGTCATCAGCGCGGAATCATTTTTCGGATATCACATCCTGTATCTGTTAATGCTTTGGGGCATATCTATCTTATTCTACGCGATACTGCGTCGATTCAAGATTGCGCCGCTACATGCGTTCTTGGTCACCATGCTCGCCATGGTTTACCCGGTAAACTCTCATTTGATGTCTCTGCGCTCGACGCCGCATGCATTTAGCAAGCTAGCGCTATTCGTCGCAATTTATTTCGCTCTGGAATGCCGGGCAAGCGCATCCCGCTGGCGCTTGCTGGGCCTCTGGTTGGCCTTGTTTTTCAACGTCGCTTCTTATGAAAACGCCTTTGTGATCATTTTACTTGTCCCGATCCTCTGGTGGTGGCGCAGTCCTCGCTGGACCTGGCGCAATTTCAACTTGACCGCGATCTGGTATCTGATCCCGGCGGCGCAGATTATCTTTATCATATTGTTGTCCAATGCGGGAAGAAAATTCTATGGCGCGATCTATCTATCCAGAGCCCTAATACAAGAGCGAACGGTCATCGAAAACGTAAGTCACTATCTAGACATCATTGGAAAAGTGTACCTTCAGACTTTCTTGCATGGATGGCATGAAGCGTTTAACAGTATGGAGCAAAACCTTTGGATAGCCCCGACGCTCGCTGCGCTCGTTCTTACCGGGACCGTCGCGGTCTATCTGGCGCGGCTCTCCAAAGCGGATATGTTCCCGTCAAGAAAGCAATTGCTTTTGTGGCTGCTCGCTGGACTTCTGTTCATTCTGCCCTCAATTGCCGTGCTGATGTGGTTCGAAAAATATCAAATTGAGCTATGGCGCATGTACATTTACATTCCCTTTGGGGCCGCTGCGGTCGTGACAAGTCTTTTGCTCTTGTTCGTTGCGCCGGTCAAGAAAGTTCGCCTGCGCCAAGCGCTGGTAATCTGTCTGTGCCTCATGCTTATGTTTCCCGCGCTCTCGCGCCTCTTTGTGCAACACGCGCATTTCAATAACAGCGCCAATGCCAAGGCAAGCGTTCTATTGCAGATCGTTGAACAGGTTCCGCATTACGACTCGAACGCTCGCATGGTTCTGGTCACTAATATGTCGCGCGATGAGCTTTCAGAACTTGGAATATACGAGTTGTGGACAAATATGTTCGACAGCGCGATTTATTTTTTGTATGGACAAGGCCGTCCGATGTTTTCCTCACTATGTATTTTGGGCGCAGCCTGCAGCACCGATGACATAGACAAAAACTTACAGTACCTCGACGCGGACACGGATTACCGTGATATCGTCATATTCCGTCTCTATGACGATCTCTCCGTCGAACTCTTGCACGAACTTCCTCCCGAACTCGGCGGTAAGCAAAATCACAGCTACAATCCCGAGCGCTTGATTGACAAATCCGCTCCCACGCCGCCGCGCGCCCTCACCATGCTATCATCGGCGAGGCGCGACTGACCTTATCTCAAAGCGCTTATTCAGCGGGTAAGAAAACTGTGTTATAAGTGTCTCGGCAAACAGGGCGCGATGCAGGGGAAACAGTCGATGGCTCGAAAACCGGTGATGCTGATCGTTTTGGATGGCTGGGGCATACGCGAAACAGAACATGGCAACGCGGTGGCACAGGCGGAAACGCCCAACTTTGATCGCTGGCGCACAACCTGCGAACGCGCGATTGTGCATTCATCCGGGGAACATGTGGGCCTGGTGCCCGGGCAGATGGGCAATTCCGAAGTTGGCCATCTCAACCTGGGCGCGGGGCGCATCGTCTACCAGGATATCTCGCGTATCGTCAAGTCTATTGCCGATGGATCACTAGCGCGGAACGCAGTACTTCAGGATGCGATTCGGCATGTTCACGAAAGCGGCAAACAACTGCATCTGATCGGCTTGCTCGGCAGTGGAGGCGTACACAGCCATAGCGATCATCTCTACGCGCTCTTGGATATCGCGAAAGAAAATGCCATAGATCCCATTTTGCATCTGATCACCGATGGGCGTGATACGCCAACCCAAAACGGCATTTCCTTTTGTCAAGAGCTCACCGACAGGCTCGCTGCCACCGGTAACGGACGCGTGGCGACGGTCAGCGGACGCTATTATGCGATGGACCGCGACAGGCGCTGGGAACGTACGCGCCTGGCCTATGATGCGATGGCATTTCGGGTGGCAGAGCGAAACGCGTCCGATGCCCAATCCGCCATACAGACATCCTACGATGCCGGCCTGACCGATGAATTCATTAAACCGACAGTGATCGGCGACGACGATAGCCTGGCGATTGACAAGGGCGATGCGCTCCTCTGCTACAACTTCCGCGCCGATCGCATGCGACAGCTTGCGGGGGCCTTTGCCAAACGCGACTTTGATGGCGCCGATCAGTTCTCTCCGATAGACGATTTACGGCTGATCACCATGACGGAGTATCTGGAAGGACTGACGGAGCAAGTCCTGTTTCCGGTGGAATTGCTGCGCGATACACTGGCCGAAACGATCAGCAGGGTCGGCAAGACACAATATCACAGCGCCGAGACCGAGAAATATCCGCACGTGACATTTTTCTTCAATGGCCGTAACGAAGCGCCCTTCCCGGGCGAAACGCGCAAGATTGTGCCGTCGCCCCAGGTCGCCACTTACGATTTGCAGCCGGAGATGAGCGCCAAAGAGCTGACCGGTGAAACGCTGAAGCGCTTGCGCCTGGCTGATGATGATTTCGTACTCGTCAACTTCGCCAATCCCGACATGGTTGGTCATACCGGTTCGCTACCCGCAGCGATCAAAGCGGTGGAAACGGTTGACGTCTGCGCTGGTCGATTGGTCGACGCCGTACTTGAGAAGGGCGGCGTCGTGATTGTCACAGCCGATCATGGCAATTGCGAGCGCATGATCGACATGGTCACCGGCGAGGCGCATACGTATCATACCGTGGGACCGGTATCGCTATTTGTCATCGACGCGCGCAACTACCACGATTTGCATGCCTGGGGTCGGCTGGCGGATGTCGCGCCGACCGTGCTGGATTTGATGGAGATCGAGCAGCCGGAGCAGATGACCGGCAGGAGCTTGATTCGGGCAGTAAAACAATCGAATCACCAACTATCTTAGTCCTATTCCCGACCAAATAGTCCCAAATTAGTCGTGCGAAAATTGCACTACTTGGTGACTCAACCCCACTCCATAATGCTTCCGAAGTGGAGTGGCCGGGAGAGATGTTAGAAAAGCGGCATTCGGAATTCTCATTACTTACTTGGAGCTACTTGGATAATGGAGTTCTGTTGTTTTTGGCGCTTGGGAACCGAGTTGCGGCACGACTCGGATCTTTGGCCGATGGGGCGCTTATGCTGCGTGAATTAGAGCCGCACGACGTCGGTCAAGCGTCGGTCTTGGCGCGAAACTTTCGTGCTAGGATTGTCTTGGCGATCGGGTCGGCTGCATAACCGGCACGACGGATGCTTAGGACAGGGGATTGAAAGATGAGATCGTTCGCTATTGTTATCATTGTGCTTTTGCTGCTTGCCTCGGGCGCGCTTGCGCAAGAGTGGGTTAAAACAAAGGATGGCGGCGCCGTGTACGACTGCCAGTTAATCGGCGATATCGCATCGGATTTCGGCGCGCGCCCGGTCGTCCGGCTGGAAGGCGAGCATTACAGCATTAGCGCCTTCTTCGCCATCCTGGTCCCCAATTGTCAACCAGCCATTGATCCGTCCGATACAAGTTCGACTGTGGAGCATGAACCCGATTGGAAACGGAGCAACTTTAACGAATCGGAATATGACTGCGCCCTGCTAAACGAGATCTTTGCCATTTACGGCGACAACGTGCTGGTCATCGGTTCCCCGGATGCGCGCTATAGCGTCAGCGAGGTTTTCACGTCGTTGGTGCCAGACTGTGATCCCGACTTTGAAGCGCGGGATTTGCTCGAAAGAATCGGCCACGATGAAGGCTGGGTAACGGGCACTAACAGCGAATTCGAGTACAACTGCGGCTTCGTCAGCCTCGCGCTGGCCGAATATGGCGAGCTGGATTTCGTTCGCATTCAAGGCCAGAATCTCACATTCAACGAATACCACCTGCAGGTGGCTCCGCTGTGCAACGTCCGTACGGACGTCTCGGCCAAAGCGCTGGAATCGCCGCTTGAAAATGAGTGGATAGACGCAATCAGCGGCGATAGTCCGTTTAACTGCGCGGCTGTGAGATTACTGCTCGGCGCGTACGGCGTACAAGACTACCTTCGCGTCGGCGGTACTACCTGGACGAACTTGAGTTACTTCCAGGCAAGGATTCCCGACTGCATTCCAGGCCACGTCGTCACAATTCATCCTTCCACTGTCCATGAATGCGCTGCAAGCGATTGCCCATCGATAGGGCGCGTTGAAACAGACACGGTGCTGTCGGTAGTTGGCGTAAAGGACCCTTGGTACGAAGTAGCCGTCGGTGATGAAACGGGGTTCATCGCCGCGCAACGTACTTCGCCGGGCGGCTACCCGGTCTTGCAGGGCATTGACGGCCACTATTTTGAAGCGCATGCTTGCGTCGCTTCTGTTTCTTATGAGTGGGGCAGTGGCGTGGACATTGATATAGTCGCGCTGTTCGAACAGCCGAATGTGTCTGAAGTCAAAGTGTACCGCCCGCTGGAGGAGATCGGCGTCTACGTGATCGAAGTTTCAGTAGGCGATGCTGTCGAGCGGATTGGCCTCGATGCCCGCGCTGAGGGCATTTACGAGTTTTTAGTCGGCGGATGTTGATGAATTGGCGATGCTGAAGGCAACCTTTCGAAAGGATTTGAAGTGGGGAGAAACTCATGAAGAAACTGTTCCTGATAGCAATTGTGCTTGTAGCGCTTGCAAATTCCGCCACAGCACAGGAGTGGACAGTTGGCCACAGTGAGAACAATCAATGGAATTGCGATGCGCTGGATAAGATTATCGCTGACTATGCTGAGGCCTTCTACATAATCATCGACGGAAAGGTATCCACGGTTGAAGAGATCTTTGCTGTCCGCGCGCCTGGATGCGAAATTGAGCATCCGCCTGTAACCGGCACGGCTGTCATGGAACTGACACATGATTGGACAAGAAATCTTTCGGGCGGCTACCTGTACAAATGCGAACTCGTTCTGGAAATGGTCAAAAAGCATGGCGACCTGGAGTTAATGCGTATAGGCAATGATGTCTTTACATTCTTGCATTATCATCAAAGCGATGTTCCGCTTTGTGTGCCGCGGCACGTCATCGTCAAGCAGATTGGTTATCTCCGTGAATGCGCCGACAGCAGTTGTGATTGGATATGGGGCATATTGATCGGAGAAGTTCTGGAGGTTGTTGGCATTAGAGACGGTTGGTACGAGGTGGCGCATAATGAAAAGACCGCCTTCGTTGACAGCGCCGATGTCGTGCCCGGGCCCTACGATATCATTGAGCCGGAAGAGCAATTCGTCCTGGGGTTGGGCACGGAATGCGCCCTCGCATCGAGGATACACGGCGATGAGGTGATGTACATCGCGACTGTCAAGGCGGGGCCAGCGCAGAGCGACATGGATGTTCATCTCTATCTTCCCTTTGACGAAGAAGCCCTTGAGATTGACCAAGTCGTGAATAAGCGCTTCACAGACAACAACTCCCCGTACATACTGCAGCACCATCCGTCGAACGTCATATATCCCACCGGTATCTATACCATCGAAATCTCTATCGGTGGGGGGACCTATCGGGTTGGCTTCAACGCGCAAAAGAGAGCCGTATACGTCATACATGTCGCCTGCAATTTGCCCGATCAAGACACTGGATGAATCGAAACGAGACTCTAGAACACATCAAGAAACATCCCGAGGTCTCTGTATTGATCATCGGCGGTGGCGTCAACGGCATCGGCGCTTTCCGCGATTTGGCTTTACAGGGCGTCGATGCGCTGCTGGTGGACCGAGGCGACTTCTGCAGCGGCACCAGCGCCGGTTCTTCCCACATGTTGCACGGCGGCATCCGCTATCTGGAAAACGGCGAGTTTCGGCTGGTCAACGAGGCGCTGCACGAGCGAGATCGCATGCTGCGGAACGCGCCGCATTACGCCAAGCCGCTGCGTACGACGATCCCCATCTTTCGCTGGTTCTCCGGCTTGCTCAACGCGCCCCTCAAGTTCTTCAACTTGCTCGATCGTCCTGGAGAACGCGGCGCGCTGGTCATCAAGATCGGGTTGACACTCTATGACTGGTTGCTGCGAGGGCAAGCCGTCATGCCGAAGCACGAATTTCGACTGCGGGCGGCGGCGCTGCGCCAGTACCCGCACCTGAATCCCGAGATTGTCTGCGCCGCCAGCTATTACGACGCCTGGATGCCCTATCCCGAGCGCATCTGCCTCGAGATGCTGTTGGATGCTGAAGCGAGCAATCCCGATTGCCATGCCCTTAACTACCTGAGCGCGGTCGCGGGAGACGCGCGTTCAGTGACCTTGCGCGACGAACTTTCGGGCGAGTCCTTCATCGTCAGGCCTAAAGTCCTTGTTAATGCCGCGGGACCCTGGATTGACTTCGTTAACCGGCGCATGGGACGGGATGAGAGGCGTTTCATCAGCGGAACCAAGGGATCGCACCTGGTGCTGAATCATCCCGATCTGTTGGGGGCCACCCGTGACAGCGAAATCTTCTTTGAAAACGACGACGGTCGAATCGTCTTGATCTTGCCCTACCTGGGACGCGTGATGATCGGCACCACCGATATCCGTATTGACGATCCCGATGACGCAGTTATCAGCGACGAAGAAATCGACTATATCCTGGGCATGGTGGACAAGGTTTTCCCGGCGATCCAGGTCGACCGCTCGCATATCGTCTTCAGTTTTTCCGCCGTGCGACCGCTGCCCTTTAGCGAAGGCGGCGCCACCGGACAGATCAGCCGTGACCACAGCATCGAAACGATCCCGGCCGATGACAATTGTCGCTACCCCATATATTCGCTAGTCGGGGGTAAATGGACCACATTCCGCGCCTTTTCCGAACAGACGACCGATCGCGTCTTGGCTGACCTGGGTTTGCCGCGACGGACGGGTACCCAAGACCTCGCTATCGGCGGGGGGCGCGCCTATCCGCGGGGCGAGCAAGCGCGGCTGAACTGGTTGCGGGAATTACAGTCTCGCAGCGAGTTGCCCATAGATCGCCTGCGCGATCTGTTCGAGCGCTACGGCACCCGCGCCGATGAATTCGCCATGTTCATCGCCGCGTCCGGCAAGGACCACGCGCTGGCAAATCATCCGGGCTATAGCCGGCGCGAAATCGAGTTCATCCTGCGTAATGAGAAGGTCACGCGGCTGGAGGATCTGGTATTGCGGCGCACGGTCATCGCCATGCTGGGGAATTTGACGCGCCCCCTGCTCGATGAATTGGCGGAGATCTGCGCGGCGACCCTGGTCTGGTCAGCTGAGCGGAAAGAGAAAGAAGTTCAGCGCGCGCGTGAACTTCTTCGTAGCAAACATCAGATCCAACTATAGAGCTTGCGCCCCGCGAAACTAGGCGTCTGACTTTCCTAGCCGAGCTTCACGGCCGTTCCGCTTGCCGTAACCATTAACATGCTGCCATTCGTGCCCACGGTCTCGTAATCCAAATCGACGCTCAAGATCGCGTCTGCGCCCATCATCCTGGCATTGTCCGTCATCTCGCTCAGGGCAATATCTTTCGCCCGCCGCAGTTCTTCTTCATAAGCGCCCGAACGCCCGCCCACAATATCGCGGATGCCGGCGAAAATATCCTTGAACATATTGGCGCCCATGATGGCTTCGCCGCTGACGATGCCGAGATATTCCGCAACCGGCTGGCCTTCCACGCTTGGCGTTGTTGTGACGATCACTGTTCTATTCTCCTTGTTCTGATCGACAATCGCGGGGTATGCTACTGGCAGTGTCGGGTTTCGGCAAGTGCAGGGGCTATCAGCCGGGCAAAATCAGCGACAGCATCTGCTCCGCCGGATGCGCAAAGAAGTAGTCCTGCACGCATTGCTCAATTGCTCTTGCCGTTGCGCGGGTAGTGTCATGCACTGCCTTTTGGGACTTGAACTTTTCGACGAATTGACAGTTATTTGCCCGAAAACGCTGCGGTGGTCGGAACAGCATCTGGATGTAAAATTATGGCAAACGGATCGATTAAGAATAAGTCTTATCCAACGTTACAATTCTTAGTAAAATACCTTGCGAATTGCTTACTTTGAACTAAGGTCTTGCATATGAAATTAGAATTGAGACACCCAAGTTCTCAATTTAAATTTAGGAAGCACACCACTGTGGGTGAACCAGATGCCCAGGAAGACAGGGAAAAACTTCAAAGTTGCTTTGTGGATACGGGTGATTTGGACGAATTGCGTGATGTGGGAAGCAAGAAATGTATTGTCTTGGGTAGAACGGGCGTGGGGAAAACCGCTCTGCTTTCTATGTTAGAAGATAAAGAAGAAAAAGTAACGTTGCTTTCTGCAGATGATGTGGCAGTAGACTATCTATCCAATAGCGTTGCGCTAAAGTCTTATTTGGACATGGGAATCGAGCTAGACCTTTTCTTTAGAGTATTGTGGCGCCACATATTCATCAAGGAATTGATCGGCCTGGTTGGTTCTCGCAGCGGCGAGCCCGGAATTAACTACTTTTTGGAAGGCATTCGAAATGCCGTATACAAAAAGCCACATCTAAGAAAAGGACAAGCATACATCAAAGAGCATGACGGATTTTGGAATCACGCTGATATTAGAGTTATTGACGAAATAAAGAGATTTGAAAAGCAAATGGACGGAAAGATTGAAGCAAAGTTGGGAAGGAATATATTGAACGCCGGAGGCGGAATTTCCACCAAGTCGACGTTGACTCAAGAAGAGAAATCTGAGATCGAGAAAATCGGTAAGGAGATTGTTAACAGAGGACAAATCCGAGACCTTTCCAATCTCATGAAGTTGCTTGCGTACGAACTCCAGAAGGACAGACAAAAGAAGTATTTCATTGCCATAGACGGTTTAGATCTTGATTGGACTAATGACGCGTTGCGTTACAAGCTTATTCGTGCGCTTATTGAAGCGGCACGTGTACTCAACAATGGAATCCGACAATTGAAAATTGTTTGTGCGATCCGTGAAGATTTGCTCGATCGAGTGTTTCGAGAAACAAGAGGCCATGGCGATCAACAGGAGAAATACCTCAGCCTATCCTTGAAACTGTACTGGTCAGATGAGCAACTTGAAGAAGTACTTGAAAGAAGGATCAACCAGCTATTGGTTAATCATTACGCAAAGGGTCAAAGGATTACCCTAGAAGATATTCTTTCAGAAAAGGTAAGACAACGTGATCCGGTCTCGTACATCATTTCTAGAACGCTTTCGACGCCGCGCGATGTGATTATGTACTTGAACGCGTGTATCGAACAGGCAGTTGGCAAGTCGCGAATAAATCAGTTGCATATCGGTAGAGCCGAAGGAGTATACTCTGTATTGAGGCTAAGAGCACTAGCAGATGAGTGGTCAGCTGACTTTCCAACGCTAGGCGAAGCGGCTTTTCTACTAAGAGGTCAAAACCAGGAATTCCGCATAAATAGCCTGGATGAAGAACGTTTCATCAATCGAATTATAGAGTATTTTGTGAAAGTTGAAGAGTCTAGCGAGAGTGACGAAATACTCCATCTACTCGACAATTATCACGAGTTTAAAGAAACTATGTCGAAACTCTTCAATATCTTTTATCGGATTGGAATAATCGGTGTTCATAAGGAAGAGTTTTACGAGACTTATTGGTCTCATAAGGGAAACAGGATTTCTGCGTCCGATATAACCGAAGAAACGAAGCTCAGAATACATCCTGCATTTTACCGGGTGTTGAGCATTAGACACTAAAGATTACCGATTCCAGCAGCCGTTCGGCCGCGGCTGTCGCGGACAGATCGCCGCGCATCACCGCCGCTTCAACCCCCGGCAGCGCCTCCTGCACCGACGGGTGCGCGTAAAAGGTGTCCCGCAGCCGCGACTCAATCGCGTCTCTCAGCCAGTCTCGCAATTGCTCTTGCCGCCGCGCATCGAAGGCGCCGCTGGCTTTGGTCCCCGCCACAAACTGCCTGATAACGTCCCAGATCTCGTCTATACCGTCGCCGGTTATGCCGGAGGCGGTGTGGGCGCGTGTGGTCCAGCCCGCGGTGGCCGGCGCCAAAATACGCAAGGCGCGGTTGAATTCCGCGCGGGCCGCCCCAGCCGCGATCTTGTTGTCGCCGTCGGCTTTGTTAATGACCAGGGCATCGGCGATTTCGATGACGCCTTTCTTGATGCCCTGTAATTCGTCGCCCGCGCCGGCGATCAGCAGCAGCAGGAAAAAATCCACCAGCGAGCGCAGGGTAATCTCGCTTTGGCCGGTGCCCACTGTCTCGATCACGATCACGTCAAAACCTGCGGCCTCGCAGAGCAAAATGGATTCCCGAGTCCTGGCCGCCACTCCTCCCAGAACACCTTGGGTCGGGGAGGGACGGATGAAGGCGTTCTGGTCGCGC
Organism: Chloroflexota bacterium; assembly: GCA_026707745.1. Lineage (GTDB taxonomy): Bacteria > Chloroflexota > Anaerolineae > Aggregatilineales > Phototrophicaceae > UBA6055. The sequence continues at coordinate 14,920 of JAPOWG010000107.1, read as the reverse complement.
GAGAGGCGTTCCATCCGTGTTTTGTCGCCCAGGATGCTGCCTCGGGTCAAGCTGCTGCTGGGGTCAATGGCCAGCACGGCAACCTTGTGGCCGCGCTCGGTGAGAAAACATCCGAACGTATCGATGAAAGTGCTCTTCCCCGCGCCGGGGGCCCCGGTGACGCCGATGCGAATCGACTGGCCGGCCAGTGGCAGCAATTCCGCCAAGAGCCTTTGCGCCGCTTCGGCGTGCTGTGGAGCCCGGCTTTCGACCAGGGTGATCGCGCGCGCCAAGGCGGCGCGGTCGCTCCCCCGCACGCCGGCGACGAGGGCTGGCAAATCTATCGGTCTTTGCGGCGCTTGGGTCATCACGATCCTTGATAGTCGATTGCTTTCGTCAATCATAAAGTATAGACTGAAAATGTCAGTTGCGGCCCGGCATTTGCTTCGGCTGCTCGCGGACATACCGAACGGTTAACGAAAGGACAAAGCAATGGCGCTTTTCTTATGGCAGTTCGCCTTTACTTCAAAGGCTTGGGAACGGCAAATGGGGGAACACATATCGCCTTTTGATCACCTGGATGACAAAGTGGCGGGAGAGTTTGGCGGGGTAGTGCATCAGTCTTGGTACGCCTTTGGCGAGTACGACGTTATCGCAGTGGTCGAAATGCCGGATAATGAAAGCATGGCCGCCTACGTGCTGGCGATGAACGCCTTGGGATATCTGTCCGGTGGCAAAACCACCGTTCTGATGTCCATGGACGAAGGCGGTTCGGCGTTGAAGCGCGCCGGAGAAGCGATGGAACTGCGCTAGTAATTCGCTTTGAACCTTTGCCCTGCCTCGGTCGCGACGGCCAAGGGCAGGTTTCAGAGCCCATACGTCATATCGAGGCGCCCGCGCAATTCCTTTAGCACTTTCTCTGCGGCGACCGGAATGACCGTACCGGGACCAAAAATCGCGGACGCGCCGTGGTCATACAAGAATTGGTGATCCCGGGCGGGAATCACCCCGCCGATCACCACCATCATTTCGTCGCGTCCCAGCTTGCCCAGCTCCGCGACCAGTTGTGGCAGCAAGGTCTTGTGGCCGGCCGCCAGCGAACTGATGCCGACGACGTGCACGTCGTTCTCTACCGCAGCCTTGGCTACCTCGGCAGGTGTTTGGAAGAGCGGCGCGATATCCACATCAAAGCCCATATCGGCGAAGGCGGTCGCGATTACTTTGGCACCGCGGTCATGGCCGTCTTGTCCCATTTTGGCGACCATGATGCGGGGGCGACGCCCTTCGTCACGCGCGAAGGCATCGGTCAACTGCCGTACCGCGGCGAATTCCCCGGCGTCGCCGAACTCGCCGCTATAGACCCCGGCGACAGAGCGGATCTGCGCTTTGTGCCTGCCCCAGGCTTTTTCCAGCGCCAGCGAGATTTCGCCCGTGGTGGCCCGCGCCCGCGCCGCCTCGACGGCCAATGCGAGCAAGTTGCCTTCGCCGTCTTCCGCGCAAGCCGTCAGCCCGTTAAGCGCCGAGCGAAGCTTCGCCTCGTCGCGATCGCGGCGGAGTTGCCGCAGGCGCTTGATTTGGGCTTCCCGCACAGCGCTGTTGTCGACCTCGAGGATTTCGATGGATTCTTCGCGGGTTGGCGGGTACTTGTTGACCCCAATGACGCTTTCGATACCACTGTCGATTTGCGCTTGACGCCGCGCGGCCGCTTCTTCGATGCGCATCTTGGGGGTGCCGGTCTCCAGGGCTTTCGCCATGCCGCCCAGCGCTTCAATCTCTTGAATATGCGACCAGGCGCGTTTTGCCAATTGGTGAGTCAAGTTCTCGACCAGGTAAGATCCACCCCAGGGATCGACCACATCGGTGATGCCCGTTTCCTGTTGCAGGAATAGCTGGGTGTTGCGGGCGATCCGCGCGCTGAAATCCGTTGGCAGCGCCATCGCCTCGTCCAGGGCATTGGTATGTAGCGATTGCGTATGACCGAGGACCGCCGCCATCGCTTCAATGCAGGTGCGAACCACGTTGTTGAAGGGATCCTGGGCTTGCAGGCTCCAGCCCGAAGTCTGGCAATGCGCCCGCAAGGCCATTGACTTGGGATTCTGTGGATCGAATGATTTGACCAGCTTCGCCCACAACAAGCGCGCCGCCCGCAGCTTGGCGATCTCCATGAAGTAATTCATGCCGATTCCCCAGAAGAAGGACAGGCGCGGGGCAAATCTATCGATATCCAGCCCGGCTTGCAGGCCGGCGCGCAAGTATTCCAAGCCGTCCGCCAGCGTATAAGCCAGTTCGATATCGGCGGGGGCCCCCGCTTCCTGGATGTGATAGCCGCTGACGCTGATGCTGTTGAACTTCGGCATGGATGCTGCCGTGTAGGCGAAGATGTCGGAGATGATATTCATGGATGGCGCTGGCGGATAAATGTAGGTATTGCGCACCATATATTCTTTGAGGATATCGTTTTGAATGGTGCCGGTCAGTCGCTCGGGCGGGACGCCCTGTTCCTCGGCGGTGACGATGTAAAAGGCCAGAATAGGCAAGACCGCCCCATTCATCGTCATGGAAACTGACATCTGGTCCAGGGGAATGCCATCAAAGAGGATATTGGTATCGAGTACGCTGTCGATAGCAACGCCAGCCTTGCCGACATCGCCTTCGACGCGGGGATGGTCGGAATCGTAGCCACGGTGGGTCGCGAGATCAAAGGCCACCGAAAGGCCCTTTTGTCCGGCCGCCAGGTTGCGCCGGTAAAAGGCATTGCTCTCTTCGGCTGTGGAGAAACCGGCATATTGGCGAATAGTCCAGGGTCGGACGGCGTACATGGCCGGGTAAGGTCCGCGCAAAAACGGCGGAATACCGGCGACGAATCCGGTGTGGTCGACGCGCTCCAGGTCGGCAGCGGTGTACAGCGCCTTGACATCGATCTCTTCCAGAGTCCGCCAAACGAAGGCATCGGCGCGGCTGCCTGATTCCGCCTCGATTTGGGCGCGCCACAGGTCTTGGTCCGGCAACTGCGCCCCCAGGTCGTAGGCGATTTTGGTGAAGTCCGGATAGGTACTCATGCCCCGGCTCCGGCGGGTTGGCGCCGCGATTCGAAAGGCGCAGCGAGTCGGAGCGGTGTCAAGGGCGGTGCGGTGATAGCGCTTGCGTCCGAAACGTCGTCGGCTGGCGGCTGCGCCCCCTCGCGCGGCGCTGGTCTCGTTTCGTCGGGGTTGAGATACGCGTTGACGCCGACGAGTACGGCATCGCCCGCTTCCAAATCGCGTTGACGCCGCTTTGAAATCACTCCGATGCCCGCTTGTATTGTCCCGTCTTGCAAGGCCGCAAGCAGCCCGCCACCCGCTTCAATGTCCTGGAACATCGTCCAGGCGGCTTGAGCCAGTTGGTCGGTCAGCTTTTCGACATGCCAACTGCCGCCAGCCGGATCAATGAGCTCGGTCAAGCGCAATTCATCTTGCAAGATCAACTGCAGGTTGCGCGCGATCCGCCGAGAAAACGCGTCCGAATCCCCGAGCGGCGCGTCGAAGGGCGGCACGGTGATGCTGTCGACGCCGGCGATGGCGGCCGCCATCGCCTCGCTGGTCGCGCGCAGAATATTGCTGTGGGGATCGAGTTGGGATTTGTTCCGGCTCCCGCAGCGGGCGTGAAGATGAATTTTTTGCGCCTCGTCGGCGGCGCCAAAGGCGCGCGCCACCTGCGACCACATCATCTTTATGGCGCGCAGTTTGGCGATTTCCATGAAGAAGTTTTCGCCGATGCTCAAAAAAAAGTGCATCTTTTCGGCGGCCTGACTGACGTCCAGACCACGGGCAGTCATCTCCCGAAGATAAGTAACCCCGGTCGACAGAGCGATTGCCAACTCTTGCACGGGGCTAGCGCCGGCGTCGTGATAGACATCGCTGCGCACAGCGATAGATCCGAGCTGCGCTGACCTTTGGTTCACGTCCATGGCGTGCTGGGCCATCCGATCAAAGATGTCCCGCGGCGCGGCGCCGGTTAGCGCCAGCCCCCCCAGCGGATCATAGCCGATACAGCCGCTCAAGCGCGCAAGCGTTGCCTCCGGGACAGCGGCGCAGAACAATTGGTAGACGCTCAAGGCGCGAGCGCCGTCAACCAGGAAGAATGGTACTTGGCCCAGGTCGATATGGGAGAGCGCAATCCGAAGATCGGCAATCGTCTCAATTCGCGGGCTTGAGCCTAGGACGACGGCTGTCTGTCCGCTGGCCAGGGCATCATGCAGCGCTTGATTGAATGCCCCCGGGTCGGAAACATCAAGTTCCTGCGCGATGAGCCAGGGACTCTCACGGTAGCCGGCCGCACGCGTCCCCCGCAGATAAGGATATTGACCCGGAAGACTGTGGCAACCGGAAATGCCATCGAGATCTTCCGCTGTCGCGACGGGAGACAAATCGATGCCTTCATAGCTGCGCTTGGTCAAAGAATCCAGCGACCGTCCACGGAGGGATTTTTCAATCGCCGCGATCCATTCGTCCCGCGAAACCCGGTCAAATTCGGCAAAGAGCGAACTGTAATTCGCTGTCGTCATCGTCCGTTATCATCCATCATCGGCTCGATATGCGGGTCATTATAGCGCCTGAAGCACGGCTGTGGAATTGCGCGAGGGGCGGACACAAAGCAATCGCACTTGATTTTTGACCACCGAGGACACCGAGAGCACCGAGATTTAACCGCTTGCCTGCTAAAAAGAAGGCAATGTAGGGGCGATTCTGTGAATCGCCCGAATTTCTGCGCCCCTTTTGCATGGGCGGCTTTGAGGGGCGCGCAGACACAGCCCTTCTGTCGCCTATACTTTTACTTAGATTTATGTGACATTCGACATAAATTGGTATTGATGAGATTGCGGAAGGGGGCGCTGCGCAGACCTGTGCCAATCCATGGCAGCGAAGCCTTATAAATATCAAAGTCACCAAGTCACGTGCAAGGCGACGGGACCGCGAAAGGAGATATTGCGCGTGTATTCAATCTTCTGGTCGGGCAACAGGCGCAAATCAGGCAGCTCCCGCGTCAGTGCCTCCAGCAGGATGGCCATTTCCAATCTCGCCAGCGGCGCGCCTACGCAATAATGAATGCCATAACCGAAAGCGAGATGGTCTTTCAGATTCTCACGCGCCGGGATGATCGCGTCCGGCTCCCGAAAGGTCTTCTCGTCGCGATTGGCGGAATTGAGCATCAAGAGTAGATTGGCGCCCGCCGGAATCTCGACGCCACTGATGACGCTGTCTCTCGCCGCCAGACGCCGCCAGGTGCAAATCGAAGGATCGTAGCGCATCATCTCTTCGAGGAATTGCGGGATCGCCTCCGGTTGCTCACAGAGCCTTTGCCACAGTTCCCGTTGCGACAAACAGTGCAGCAGCGCATTATTGATCTGCGCCGTGGTTGTCTCGTGACCGGCGACCAACAAGGTGATCATGCAACTGGCGATTTCGTTGATCGTTAGCACGCTGTCGTCGCCATTTCGCATCCGGATCAGATCGCTAGTCAGATCGTCGGCGGGGCGCTCCAGCTTGCCGCGAACCAAGTCGACGACATAATGCCAGAAGGGAATGAGCCGCCTTGTCATCTCGATCTGCTCTTCGGCAGAGGGTCTGCCGTAGTAAAGCTTGATGCGGTTGCCCGCCCAGGCTTTGACGCGCGGCACATCAGTATCGGGCACGCCCAGAACGTGAAACAGGACATAGGCCGGGTATTCAAAGGTAAGTTCGGCGACGATATCGACTGGCGCCCGCTCCCTGAGGCGCTCGATCGACCGTTCGGCAATCCGGTGGATGGCGGGCGCGAAGCTCTTCATGCGGCGCGGCGTGAAAAGCCGATTGACCAGAGCGCGGATGCGGCTGTGGCTGGGCGGTACATTGTTGGAGAGCACGGGTTCCGGACTGTAGTCCCCCTCAGCCAGCAGCCGCTTCACAGCTTCGGAAAACGGAACGATGGGACTGATGGTGTTGGCGGCGGTGTAGGTGTCGTGATCCTGGAAGATCGCTTTGACATCGTCGTAGCTCGTCACGACCCAATAATCGATGGCAGGACTGTAAAAGACGGGCTGCTCCCGGCGCGCACAGGCCAACAGCGGAAAGGGATCGCTGAGGTCTAGCGGGTCAAAGTCCTTGCCGAAACTGCTGATTGGGCAGCGCATACCTTGGTCCCTCCCCCGCTTCGCTCGTTGGGTCGCGCGTATTGCCAGGCCGATATCCGCGCGCTCCATGATTAGATTCAAAGATCCTTTCTTTTACAATACAGATTGACAACTGCCGATCCACAAATCCGCGGGTCGACGCGCTGTTTCGTTTAGACATTAGCCTGAGAAAATAGTTAGGTGATGGTCGCTGTAAAATACTTAAAGCTATGAGCCGCGCTTCCGTGCTGCCACTTTGCGCCGTACAAAAGACAGTATCCATCTCGAGCCGATAATCATTGTGGCAGCGAGGGCATTGAAGGCCACATCCATGAGGTCATAAACGCGGTTGGGCAAAAGCGACTGTATGCCCTCGTCCAGCCAGCCCAAAAGAACAGATATGATCAGAGCGAGGATGGCTGGCGCCGGGACGCGACGGCCGTTTTCCCGACGTTCCAGCAGCGCTTCGTGAACCAGCGCCGCCACCAAGCTGTATTCAAAAAGGTGGGTGCGTTCCTCCGGGCTTGCGACGCCAATCCTGAGCCATGCCATCATGTAAACAATGACTATGCCGAGCCCGACCGCGAGCTCGGCGCGGCCGGGGCGCCGCCTGACAAAGAGTATTGAGATCGCCACCAGCCCCACGAGAGATAGTAAAACCATCGTCTCCGTGAGGTCGACGTGCTCGCGGAGCATCGCGGCAATAGCAGGCGCGTTCCCCAGGGTGGCGTAAATCGCCGCCAAGACGATGAGGAGCGCTGTCCAAAGCCGACGTTCGCGAGTGGAACTGAATAGCGGCATGGCGATCACCCAAGAATTTGGAATACGCGATTTTAAGCAAATACGAGGACGGGAAGCAATTGTTGCAAGCCGGAACTGAATCGACCGATGACCTGCGATCTTTCGCAATCTGGATAAAAGGGGTCAACGGGCAAACGTTGCTATTCTGCCTCTGGGCGCTTGCGCAACGCCGGCCAGCAGTGCCGAGACGCATTCTAGCGCAGGGCTTCGTCAGCCTCGCGCGCTAATTGCTGGATTTCTCCAGCGCTGATATCGACATCTTCGTTTTTGCTGTAGATAGTCAGCAAGGTAACGACATCTTCAATCTGCGCGTAGTAGATGACACGGAAGCCGCCGCTCTTGCCGCGGCGCGCCGCGCGGATGGGCAAACGCACTTTGTAGACGGTGTAACCAACTCGTCGGATACGCTGACCGGGACGCTCGCCCCGCGCCAGGCTCGCGATTAGGCTCTCAACCTCATTAATTGTCTTCGGGTATTTGCGTTCGATCCGTCCAAGCCGCTTTTTGAAATTCGGTAAATCCCTAACTAGAGTCGGCATCACCGTAGATTTCCCGACGTAGTTCTTCAAGGGATTCGAGCGCAGGTCTTCCTAGGCCAGCTTTTGCCTGGATTATGCCGGTGCGGATGTCTTCGAGGATCTCCTCTTTGGTCGGCTCGCGGTCGTCTTCATCCACGAGCGCTGGCGGAGTTTGGGTCGAGGTCGGATTCGCTTTGTCCGGGTTCATGGCCCGCCTCCTAGTGTGTTTTGGTCAATTGTAGCGCAATCATGTCGCGCTATTCAATAATAGGGCGAAATTCGATATGATAAGCTTCGCTAAACCGTAGCAGCGAGAGACAAATATGACTATCAACCTAGGCATCATCGGCGTCGGCCGAGTCGGACGCCTCCATGCCAGTATTCTGACTAGCCGCGTAGCAAATGCCAGGGCGCTTGTCGTCGCCGATATCTTCCCCGAAGCCGCCAAATCCGCCGCGGAAGAATACCGTATTCCCGACTACACCACCGATGCGGGCGAGTTAATCAACAGCGGCGTGCTTGACGCCATCGTGATTTGCTCCTCCACCGATACCCATGTGGGATACATTGTCGAAGCGGCGGGGGCCGGCAAGCACGTCTTCTGCGAAAAACCTATCGACCACGATCTGGCCGCCATCGACAGAGCGCTGCGCGCCGTTGACGCAAACGGCGTCAAGTTGCAAGTCGGCTTCAACCGGCGCTTCGACGCCGGCCATGCGCGGGTCAAGCGGGCGATTGACGACGGCGAAATCGGGCAGCCCCATACGCTGTCGATCACCAGTCGCGATCCCGCGCCGCCGCCGATTGACTATATCAAGGTATCGGGCGGACTGATGATGGATATGATGATTCACGACTTCGACCTCTGCCGTTTTCTGCTGGGCGATGTCGAGGAAATGTACACCATGGCCGATGTCATGGTCGATCCTGCGATCGGCCAAGCCGGCGATGTCGACACCGCCAAGGTGATGCTGCGCTTCGAGAATGGCGCGATCGGCACGATTGAAAACAGCCGGCAGGCGGTATTCGGTTACGATCAGCGCGTGGAAGTCTTCGGCAGCGGGGGCGAAGCGCGCACCGGCAATGTCCATCCCAATCAGGTGACGATCAGCGACGCCAGCAGCGTTCGGCGCGATCTGATCATGCACTTCTTCGTCGAGCGCTATTTCGAAAGTTATGTGGCCGAGATGACCGCCTTTGTAGAGGCCATTGAAAATGATAGGGATGTGCCGGTCACTGGCTACGACGGTCGCGCGCCGGTGGTGATGGCGATGGCGGGACTGCGCTCGCTGCGGGAAAATCGGCCGGTCAAGCTGAGCGAGATTGGCTAGGAGGGCGCATGAACAAGACCTACGATTCCCTGCACATGGGGCGCAGCTCCATCGACCTTTATTCCAATGACATCGGTACGCCCTTTGCCGAGATTGACAGCTTCGCGGCTTATGTCGGCGGCTCGCCGACCAATATCAGCGTCGGCGGGCGACGGCTGGGGCTCAAGACCGCCTTGCTGACCGCGGTCGGCGACGATCCGGTCGGCGATTTCATCTTGCACTTCGTCAAGAACGAAGGCGTGGAAACGCGCTTCATACCGCGCAAGCCGGAGCACCGTACCTCGGCGGTGGTGCTGGGCATCGAACCGCCCGACAAATTTCCGCTGGTCTTCTATCGCGACAACTGCGCCGATATCAACCTGACCATCGATGATGTGCTGGCGGCGCCGGTCCGCGATTGCAGTGTTTTTCAATTCGCTGGCACCAACCTGAGCCTGGAACCCAGCCGCAGCGCCACCATGTTCGCGGCGGAAACGGCGCGGGCCGCCGGCGCTAAAGTGGTCTTCGATGTCGATTTTCGCCCCGATCAATGGCATGATGTGCGCGCCTTTGGCGTGGTGGCGCGGAGCGTTTTGCGCGCGGTCGATGTGGTGATCGGCACCGAGGACGAGATCAACGCCGCCATGCTGCGCGACGAATCGCAGATGGAATTGACGCATTCGCAGGTCTCCGATACCAAAGTCGCGGGCGATACGCGGACAGCCATCGAATTCATGCTGGGGATGGGACCGGAAGCGATTGCCGAAAAGATCGGCCCGGAAGGCGCGCGGGTGCATCTGCGCGATGGCGAGATCATCGACGCGCCGGGTTTCCCGGTCGAGGTGACCAATATCCTGGGCGCGGGCGATGCCTTCGGCGGCGGATTTATCTACGGCCTGGTCAAGGGTTGGAGTTGGTACAAATCGGCGCGGCTGGGCAATGCCTGCGGCGCCATCGTCGTAACCGAGCACGGCTGCGCCAACTTCATGCCGACCATGCCCGAGGTCGAAGCCTTTGTCGCGCCTTACGGCGGACTAGAGTAATTCCTACAGGATTGAGAAAAAGCATGGTCACAAAAACGAACGAAGAGGGCTGGATCACCTATATGAGCGGCGATGACCTGCTGGCGCGCGCGTGGGACGAGCGAGAGGCTCTAGCGGCAATTTGGCAGGGCTTGAGCGCAGAAGACATGACGCGACGCCCGGGTCCGCATCCCGAGTGGTCGGTCAAAGACCTGATCGCCCACATCACCTGGTGGGAGCAATCGGCAACTAATATAGTGTCGCGCGCCTTGAGCGGGGAAATGCTGGCACAGCCGAAAACGACCGACGAGGTCAACGCCAGTGTCTATGAGGACAATCGCGACCTGCCGCTTGAGACCGTGTTGGAGATGTTCGAGGCCAGCTTCCCGCCGCTGGAGAAGCTGCTGGGGCGTATGACGGACGACGAAATCAATGATCCGGAAGTCTGCAATATCCGCGACATGCCGCTTTTGTATTTTCTGGTCGGAAATACTTTCGCCCACTACGCCGATCATGTGCACGAGCTGCGAGCTTATGTGGCGGGTCTGCCCCCACCCGGGGTCCCAAAGTGAGGGAGGGGCTTCAAAAGCCTTAAAGCAGGAATTGAGGATGAGGCGGATACAGGAAGGATCGACATGAAATACATATCAGAAACCATGCTGGTGAAATCGAAGGATAGCGGCGACAGCGGGATCTTCGCCGAGGTCAGCGCCGGTCAAGCGGGCTGGGACTACCTCAACATGGCGGCCATGCGCCTGCGCCGCGGCGAGAGCTTCGCTGTCGAGACCCGCGCCCACGAAAACGCCACAGTCATCCTGGGCGGCGTCTGCGACATCCGCACTAGCGACGGCGACTTCCAGAACGTGGGCCGGCGTCCCGATGTCTTCAGCGGCATGCCCTACGCCCTTTACATGTCGCGAAACAAGCAATTCGAGATCACCGCGACCAGCGACGCGCTGGAATTCGCCTCCTGCTGGGTACCGACCGATCAAGACTTCCCCACGCAATTGGTCACGCCGGCAAACAGCGAGATCGAACTGCGCGGCGGCGGCAACGCCTCGCGGCAGATCAACGGCATCTTGCCGCCCGGCTTCAACTGCCATCGCATCGTGGCGGTCGAGGTCTACACGCCATCGGGCAACTGGTCCAGCTATCCGCCGCACAAGCACGATGTGCACAAAGAGGACGCCGACGGCAACTTGCTGGAAGCGGACCTGGAAGAGATCTACTTTTACAAGATCGACCATCCCGGTGGCTATGCTTATCAGCGCGTTTACAATGACGACCGCAGCATCGACGGCGTCATGATGGCGGGCAATCACGATACTGTGCTGGTGCCGGAAGGTTATCACCCCGTTGTCAGCGCGCATGGCTATACCACCTATTATTTGAACTTCCTGGCGGGATCGGCGCAGTCGCTGGCGAATAGCGACGATCCGGCCTATGAGTGGGTGAAGGGGACGTGGACGTATGTGGATCCCAGGTTGCCGATTGTGCATCATGGGATGGAGGGCTAGCGGAGATGCGCATCACCAAGATCTCCGTCAAGGGGCTATTTGGCATGTTCGACCACGAGATTCCGCTGAATCAGGAATCTCGGATTACGATTGTGCATGGTCCGAATGGGGTGGGCAAGACGGTGTTGATGAGGATGGTACTCGACCTGTTTCATGGTTCTTGCGAAGTAACTGCGCGGACACCGTTTGAGGAGTTTCGTATCGAATTTGAAAACGGGTCGTTATATGTCGAAAAGTCAACAGACAGTCGCAAGCTCACATTCCGGTACAAAGAAGTTCCGGATACAGAGTTTGAGCATTTTGTCCTGAAAATACCCCGTTTTGATGATTGGTTCGATTATGATCCACTTGAAGATGGTCCAGAATGGATTTGGCAGATTCTAGACGATACTAAAATTGAATTCATTCATACTTTGCGACTCCAAGAAGATCTGTTTGATAGATATGGATTGCCGACCCTCAGGTTGGATGATTTTCACGAAGATAGCACTATGCCAACTGTATCAAAAATCTTTCAAGAATCCATTATGTATTATGAAAATGCCCCCGATTGGTCGCAATCGGATATGAACCTCTTCGATATTGCGTTACTGTTGAAAAACAACAATCCTTCAGCAGCCGCTCAGTTTAGAGGTGATGAGCCTACGGTTGAAGCAGAACAAGGTAAGCCGTTGCCTTCCGCATCGCAGCGCAAACTGTGGCAAATATTGTGGTCTAAGGTCGAAGAATGGGGGCAGGGTGATCCTTATTTTCAAGAATTGATGCTCTTTCTTGAAATCATCGACGAACGCATCCTCTTCAAATCCTTGGATACAACCGAACCAGGTTTCGAATTCAAATTCAAAGCGAACGATGGCAATGAAATCCCGTTTTCTTCATTGTCCTCCGGCGAGCAGCATCTGTTATTTCTTTATTACCAACTTCTCTTTATTGTGCGATCAGACACGCTCGTCATGATCGACGAACCCGAAATCTCCATGAACGTCGTCTGGCAGCGTAGATTCTTGGATGATCTCGAGCGCATAATTGAATTGCGGAATTTCGACGTCTTAATCGCCACACATTCTCCACAAATCATCTCGGACAAATGGGATTGGATGATTCCACTCGGCGAATCTGAAAGTGACGATGATGGCAAATCCAAGTAATCTTGGCAAAGAGAATGTTTCCGAACTTCTGCTGAGTCTCCCGGTTCAGAAGAAGGGTTTTTCGTTCTTGTTCGTAGAGGGAGGTGATGACAGCCGATTCTGGAAACGTTTTGGGTTTGCGAATTGTGATGTTTTCGCGGCAGGTACCCAAGACCGGGTAATTGAGACTCTTAGAATCAAAGGACCATTTAAGAAATTGCGCCGCCGGGTCGCAGGTATCGTCGATCCAGATTACGAACTTATTGATCCAACGGGCAAGCTGCTAGTCGAGGATCTTCTGTATGACGATGTTCCTGATCTAGAAAACATGATCGTTTCACGAAGGACGATTGCCAGCGCTGTGTTAAGACCGGGACCATTTGCAGATCAGGATGACGCTTCCAAGTTCGCGGAGGATTGGCTCAACGCGGCTATGCAGCTAAGCATGGACTACGGTTATTTCCGACTGGTCGCCAAGCAGAATCGTAAGTTTCGTCTAGTCCCGAACGCAATTGAATCGTCATATGGTGATTACATTAATCTCGATTGTCTTCGGCTCAATAGGCAAAAGACGGCTGAGTTGGTCGTTAATCATTCGTGTAATGTTCGTGTCACAGTAGCTGACCTTCTTGCAGAGGTAAAAGCTGCGGAGGACCGGCACGGGAGAAATCCCTTACTCGTTCGTGGGAAGGACTTGCTAAACTTTATGCTTTGCATCTGCATGCCGGTCTTCGACAAATCAAGCGATGACGAATCTGTTCGCATTAGGCTCGCAGATTGGTTACGTGTTGTCCGCGACAGTGATTTGTTATTTCGAAGACTGCACGGCAAGTACAAATGCGAAGACTTGAAATGTACGAAACTCTACGGTCGTATCGGAAATTGGGAATCCGCCAACAAACCATTTAGAATTCTTAAACCCGAAGTCTGAAAGGACACCGCCCCATGACAACCACCCGCCTCACAATGGCCCAAGCCCTCGTCCGCTACCTCGCCGCCCAACACGTGGCCCGCGACGGCCGCGTAAACCCCTTCTTCGCCGGCATGTGGGGCATCTTCGGGCACGGCAACGTGGCCGGCATCGGCCAAGCCCTGGAACAATACGCCCCCGATTTCCGCTACTACCAGAGCCGCAACGAACAAGCGCAAGTCCTGGCCTCGGTGGCCTACGCCAAGCAGCGTAACCGCCTGGCGACCTTCGCCTGCGCCTCGTCCATCGGGCCCGGCGCCACCAATATGATCACGGGCGCCGCGGTGGCCACGGTCAATCGCATCCCGGTCTTGCTGCTGGCGGGCGATATCTTCGCCGAGCGGATTCAAGCGCCCGTCTTGCAGCAACTGGAAAACGAACATACCCAGGACATCAGCGTCAACGATTGCTTCAAGCCGGTCTCGCGCTATTGGGACCGCATCTATCGTCCCGAGCAACTCATCACCGCCCTGCCCGAAGCCATGCGCGTCTTGACCTCGCCCGCCGATACCGGCGCCGTCACGCTGGCATTGCCGCAGGATGTGCAAGCCGAAGCCTACGATTATCCCAGCGCGCTCTTCGAGAAGCGCGTCTGGCAGATCCCGCGCAACCGGCCCGATATCAACGCCCTGAAAACCGCTAACGAATGGATCCGCGCCAGCAAACAGCCCATCATCATCGCCGGCGGCGGCGTCCACTACAGCGAGGCTTATGGCATACTGGAGTTATTAGTCGCGCTGACCAATATCCCGGTCTGCGAGACGCAGGCGGGCAAGGGCGCGCTCAAGTATGACAATCCGCTGAACCTGGGCGCGATCGGCGTGACCGGCACCGAGGGCGCAAATATCCTCGCCCGCGAGGCCGATCTGGTCATCGGCATCGGCACCCGCTACGGCGATTTCACCAGCGCCTCCAAGACGGCATTCTCCAATGAAAATGTCCGCTTCATCAACATCAACGTGGCCGAATTCGACGCTTACAAGCATAACGCGTTGCCCCTGGTCGGCGATGCAATGATCACACTGGAAGAACTATTGGTTCTCTTGAACGGCTACATGACCGATCGCGACTATCACGACCGAGCCTTTGCTTACAATCAGGCCTGGGATGCCGAGGTTCATCGCATCTACAACCTGGAGCACGAACCACTGTTGAGCCAGGGCGAGGTCATCGGCCTGGTCAATTCGCTGTCGGCGCCGGGCGATACCGTGCTCTGCGCGGCCGGCAGCATGCCCGGCGACCTGCACAAGCTCTGGCGCGCGCGCGACCGCAAGGGCTATCACCTGGAATACGGCTATTCGACCATGGGTTACGAGATCGCCGGCGGCATGGGCGTCAAAATGGCCGACCCCGAACGCGAAGTCTGGGTCATGGTCGGCGACGGCTCTTTCCTGATGATGCATACCGAGATCGTCACTATGGTGCAGGAAGGCATCAAGGTCAATATCATCGTGGTCGACAACCACGGTCACGCCAGCATCGGAGGCTTGTCCAAGAGCGTCGGCAGCGACGGCTTCGGCACCAAGTTCCGCTATCGCAGCGATTCGGG
>JAPOWG010000089.1 GCA_026707745.1 Chloroflexota bacterium | reverse complement strand
CCCCTACAGATCGCTACTTTTGAAGAATCTGCATTACTTTCTTGGTTTTACTGAGCGCACAGAGAGGTGTGTTTCGGGCGACCTGATAGGTCGCCCCAGCAATTTTCGACATAGTGGAAGCATTTCAGCGGATGACAGTCGGATAGCGCCAAGTTGGGTTAGCCACGATTAATGCGACAAAGGCAAAAAATACGGCGAAGACAATAAGTATGACGATCGCAAGCAACAGGACGGGATCATTGACAAAAAGATGGTTGATCTTGTCGTCAATCCGCTGCCTTAAGCTGGCTTGCTCGGGGGGCATTTCCTGGTTCCAGAGTTCGGATCGCGTGCGAATGGGGCGTCGGGTACGGCGCCGAGGTTGGCTTGCGGCGCCAACTCTGTTTGAACGAGGTCCTTCCAGCGCGGCCTGGCCGGATGGGCGCGTTGCGCCGGCGGCCCGTTTGACGGCATCCGATGTTGCGGCCGCGCCCGGGTTTGCCAGCGCGTGGTGGTGTTGTTGCGCGGTGAGATATTGACTGTGAAAAGCGTTGATCTGCAAGACAGAGTCGCGCAATTCAGCCAATTGATAGTCATCGAGACTCATCCAGTCGACGCCGAGAGAAGCATCATGCCGCTCCCGCAGTAAGGACTCAAGCGCGTTCAGGTCGCTCGTTTCAACAATGGCGAGCAACTCGATCCCATAGTCGCCGTCTCGCTCGGCCAAGACCCCCTCAATGAAGCCGGGCGGATCGTGCGTTTTATCAATGCGATAGGAATCGCTGTCGACATCGCGCAGGACGCAAACGTAACTGGCCGGCAGTTCCAGCTTTGGCAAGGTTCTGTAGCTGCTCGGCGGCAGGCTCCGCAAGCGATGCTCCTTCAGCGGCAAGCGCGTCTCGCTCTCGTTTTCGCGGGTTTCGGACCGTCATTATATTATAGGCTGAAGGCGACAGGAAACAGGGTTTCCGGTCGCGTGTCCTTTTCGGTTGAAAGAGAAAATTTAACTAGCGAGGGGCGCGTGGGCATGTCCCTTTGCGAGTATGTTACGGGAGATTCACCACAGCCGCTCGGCGCGTAACCGGCGAATTTGGGCTACCGCGCTCACACAAAATAATAGACCTGCTCGGCTACCGCAGATCGCGGTTTATTAAAAAAGAGGCACAGAAGTAAGTGCAAGTAAGTCGTGAAAAAAATTCTAACCACAGAGAACACAGAGAGCACAGAGAAAAACCAAGCAGAGGAATATATTTTGCGGGCGTTTCAGCGAAACGCCCCTACAGATCGCTACTATTGAAGAATCTGCATTACTTTCTTGGATTTACTGAGGGCACAGAGTGGACTGTGTCGGGCGACCTGATAGGTCGCGTGGGGCGCGTAGGGCGCGTGGGTCGCGTGGACACTGACCGCCGACACAGCCCTTCGACACTGACCGCCGGTCGCCCCTACGTGGTCTGTTTGTATGCTGTGGATTGGTTGCTCTAGATTGATCCATTGCGGTGATAAGCCGGGATCCACCGTATAATGGAAGCATGAACATTGAGGGCATTCTGCGCGAGAGCTATCAGAGGACGCTGAAGGCGCTGGTGATGGGCACATCACCGGAGTCGCTGGCGCGGGCACGTGAACGAGCCTTCGTCAAGGCTTTGGCGAGACAATTCGAGGGCAGCTTCGAGGGCGAAGAGTTCCGGGTATTTTCCGCTTACGGGCGCGGCAATCGCCCGGACTTCGGGGGCGAGCAATTGCTCTTCGAGATTGAAGTTTGCCGCGTCGCCGGCGCGAGTACCGCAGAGCGCAAAAGTGAATCGTTTTATATAGTTACAGAAGCGCTTTGGCAGATCGAAATCGAGTTGTCGCAGGACTGGCGGCGGGTCGTCTTCGCCATGAATCGACTGCGCTGCGGGGCTGCCGGGAACAAGCTCGTGATCGCAGCCGCGCCCGGGGCGGCGCAGGAGCGTTTTCTCAAGACGCTGGAGCAGCCCGGCGCGGTCCCCGGCGAAGCGTTTTACCTGGCGACGATTCCTCATCCGCGCGACTGGGAGGACGACGAAGAAAGTCTGAAGATGTGGCAGTTTGTCGAGGGTGAATGGCAGGCGGTGATGTAGAGGCGCACGGCGGCAAATTGTGATTTGCGGGCGACTCACAGAGTCGCCCCGACAAGGCTTGTCCGGTACTCCGACCAAATGCCGCCACTTCTACCCCCATCCCCCGGCCCCTTCCCCCAAAGCATTGGAGGAAGGGGAGCTAAACTTGGCGGAATATGTAATAATTTGTTGATTTTCGCAAGGATCGACTCCCTTTTTTGTATTGTTTTGGTACTATTTCCGTTATCTATGCATATGAATTGTAGTAGCGGACAAGCCCTACAGATTTCGACGGGAATTTAGATAGATTTTGGGGAGTTTGTTAAAAGAGGACAAAAAATGTTCAAAGTCTATCTGGCGCTGGGCCTTGCGCTGGTGGTCATCGGATTGTCGGTCGTGGTGCAAAACAAAGATGTTTCCACATATCGCGTGTGGTCCAGCGTGGACAGCGTGAGCGTATCGCCATCGGAGGCGGGGGCGGATATTGACGGAGCGTGGGACTTGCGGGTCAACGGCAGTCACGGCGATGCCTGCGCCCTGGCGTTGCATAGCGAGATCGCTCGTTATCCGCAGAATATCGATATCCAATTCTATCGCGAGATTCCCTCCACAGCCAATTGCGACGGGGACGAAGCATTTTTCGAAAGGCGCCTGTCGCTCACTGGCGATTTGGTGGCCGGGCAGCCGCCGTACCTGATCATCAACAGTCAGGTTTGGGCGATTTCTTATCCGGCGGGGAAGGACGGCGGCGTTCCCCTGTTTGAAGCGCAGGAACTGATGCCGGTGCAAGTCGAGCAAGCTGGTTTGGTCGCCGGCGCCGACGGGGCGGAAGGAGTCGAATTGCGCATCCGGGGGGTTCAAGCGATCGGCTGCGATTTGCCCGAGCTGTATTCCATGCGGGTATCGGCCGAAAGCGTATTGTTGGGCGTTTTCAATGCGATCGCCGCGGATACGATCTGCCCGGCCATGTTGGTCCCGGTTGATGACCAGATGACCCTCCCTGCAACGGATGCGGGGTCAGATACGTTATTCAAGTTGAACGCAATCCCGATCAATGAACTGGAGATGCCAGAAATGACCCCTATCGACAAAGTCTTGACCAATATCCTCGACGTGACGGTCAAGATCGAAAAGTCCGAAAGGACGCGCGTCAGCCTCGATGTCCGAGGCGAGCACCCGGACGGCTGCGACTTCCCGGTTATCGTCAACCAGTCCCGTCAGGGAAGCAGCATCACGGTCGAGGTTTACCGCGAAGTGCCGGCCGATGTATTCTGCCCGATGATACTCAAGCCTTATCAGGATACGATCCAGCTGAACGGCGACTTCGCGCCTGGCGAGTACATCATCAACGTCAATACCTATACGCAAGCGCTGAAGATCTAAGGGAGAGCCATATGCACGGATTCAAAAGCGCCCTCTGCGCGGTATTTCTGCTTGGGGGCTTGTATGCGTCCCTAGCGCAAGAGGCAAGCCAAAGCGTCGCCGTTACCGTCTACAACCAGGGCACAGCCCTGATACGCGAGCAACGCCGTCTGACGCTGGACGAGGGCATCAACCGGATCGACTTGCGCGATGTCGCCGCCACGATTGATCCGACGTCGGTAAGCTTGCGTTCGCTGAGCAATCCGGACGGGACTGTTGTGCTGGAGCAGAATTACATCTACGATTTGGTCAATAGCGCGGCGCTGCTTTCCCGCTATCTTGACGAGACGATCAAGATCACAGCGGCAGACGGCACGCTCTACAGCGGCGAACTGTTAAGCGGGCGCAACAGCGAAGCGATCCTGCGGACGGATTCCGGCGAAATCGTCGTCGTCCGCCTGCATGAGGCGCGCGATATTCGCTTCCCGGCCTTGCCCGAGGCTTTGATCACCCGCCCGAGTTTGCAGTGGCTGTTGAGCAGCGCCAGCGCGGGCGAGCAAGATATCGAATTGACCTATCTCGCCGGGGGCATGAATTGGAGCGCCGACTACAATCTGCTCTTGACAAGCGAGCAGACCAGCTTTGATCTCAAAGGATGGGTTACGCTGAACAACCATAGCGGGCGGGCCTTCGCAGAGGCGCGGCTGCGGCTGGTGGCCGGTGATCTTAGCCGCATTCAGCCCAAAGCGCTATCCGCGGAGGCGCGGGAAGAGATGGTCTTTGATATGAGCGGCCGGGGCGGCGGCGGCGTTGCCCAGCGAGACCTCTTCGAATACCAGCTTTACGAAATCGAGCGGCCGGTTACTATCGGCAACAACGAAACCAAGCAAATCGAATTCGTCAGCGGCACGAAGATCGCGGCAAACACTTTCTTCGTTTTCGACAAATCCCCTCAATTCGGGGCGTATTATTCGCCGGTTGACTATCCGGAAGGCTATGGCGTCGACGATAGCGACGACGTGCTTGCGTATCTCGAATTCAACACGGGCGAGGACAGCGGCCTGGGAGCGGACCTGCCGGCCGGGCGCGTCCGCGTATACCAGCAGGATGTCGACGGGGCGGGACTGCTTATCGGCGAGAATCTGATTAATCACAGTCCCGAAGGCGAAGATGTACAGATCCTCCTGGGCAAGAGTTTTGATCTGGTCGGCGAGCGCAGGCAGACGAGGTACCAAACCGTGTCCCGCGATGTTGCTCGGGAAAGTTTTGAAATCCGCCTGCGCAACCGCAAGGAGGATGAAGCGGTCGAGATTCGCGTGCCGGAACGGCTCTATCGCTGGAGCGATTGGGAGATCGTAGAAAGCTCCCAGCCCTTCGACAAGCTGGACTCCTCCACTATCGAGTTCCGCGTCGAGGTCCAGCCGGGCGCGGAGGCGGCGCTCAGCTACACGGTGCAGTACAGCTTCCCGAGCAATCGATAGAGATTTTCGGGCGACCTGGAGGATTCACCCCAGCCGCTCGGCGGCAGCGAATTTGGGCTACCGCGCTCACACAAAATAGTAGACCTGCTCGGCTACCGCAGATCGCGGTTTACTAAAAAAGAGGCGCAGAAGTCGTTGCAGGTAAGTTATGGAACGAAAATTAACCACAGAGGACACAGAGGGCACAGAGAAAAACCAAGGGAGGAGTATGTTATGCGGGCGTTTCAGCGAAACGCCCCTACAGCCTCCCTATTGCTAGGAATTGCATGACTTACTTGTGCTTACTGAGAGCACAGAGGGCACTGTTTCGGGCGACTCGCCGAGTCGCCCCTACTGGCTGTCAGGTGATTATTTCAAGCAAATAAGGATACGCTTGCTTAACATGGACCAGGCAATGTGCTGTTGTAGGCGGCAATGCGGTAAAATGATTGCAGGGACGAAGCCATGGTGATGAAAACGGAAGCCCTCAAGACGGAAAACGGCAGCGGTTCAGCCGATGGAGGCTTGCGCAGGTTGTGGCCGAGCGATTTTCGAAGCCTGCCGCAATCAGCTTCTCCAGCCGCCTATATTTGCGTTCTGCGCGATCCAAACGCCAAAGCCTACCGGATCGAAGCTAGCGAGGAGCCCAAGGCCTTAATCGACAAGCTCATACAAACGGGGGATTACCGGTTTGGCATTGAGCTCGTCGCGCTTTTGGCAACGGACGACCTCGCTGCCACCGAGGCTTATCTTGAGGAAAAACATGGCGCGGCGTTGAGCAGTGATTGGTTAATCTTTGACGAGTATCAGATCGAGGCGCTCAATGGGTCGGTCCTGGTCGAGCATCAACGCAACAGTTTCTATATTTTTCCCGAGAACCGGACCCCAGCCAAAGCTCCAGTGCGCAGAGGTCGAGACGTTGGCCGATTTTGGTCTGCACGGGAGCGCGACCGCAGGCGATGGCAGCGAAGGAGCGAATTGCTCCGCGATCCGGAAATCAATGATGACGAAGATGATGTCTTTACCCAGTTTATGACAAGCAAGCCCCTCGAGATCGGAGCCAAGATTTTGCTGGCGATACTTGTTTTGCTGATATATCTGGCCAGGCATAGCTAATTGTTCTACAGGGCTTGTGCGAAACTAATGGGTCGTATGGGCCTGGTTCGTTGCGGGTTTGGTACGGGGGATTCACCACGGAGGCACAGAAGTCGTTGCAGGTAAGTCATGCAAGGAAAAATCTAAGCACAGAGGACACAGAAGTAAGTGCAAGCAAGTCGTGAAAAAAAATCTAACCACAGAGAACACAGAGAGCACAGAGAAAAACCAAGCAGAGGAATATATTTTGCGGGCGTTTCAGCGAAACGCCCCTACAGATCGCTACTTTTGAAGAATCTGCATTACTTTCCTGGTGTTACTGAGAGCAGAGAGGGATGTATTTCGGGCGGCCTGATGGGTCGCCCCTACGGTTTTCGACATAGACATGCGGGGGCAGGTTGCGCAGGGCGCGTGGATAGTCACAAGGCCGCGGCGCAGAAGCAAGTGCGAGCAAGTCATGCGAAAACTGATTGGAAATCTATGCCAAGAGTGGGCGAGCCAAGGCTCGCCCCTACAGTCTTGTATTTTGTTGCATTATTTTCTTGGAATTGCTTCTGTGCTCTCAGTAGGGCAAAGAAAATCATGCGCAAACGCGATCGCCGTGATTCTACCCTCATCCCCCAGCCCAAGGCCCCCCTCGGTCCCCCCGCTAAACGGGGGGCGGAATTCCCATAAAGGGAGAAGGGGAGCGCTTTTACTGGGACTTGGACTGGATTCATAATTAGCTCAATAAATGCAATTGTTTCGCATTATTTTATTGGAACTACTTCTGTGGTGAATAAATGTTTCACGACTTACTTGCGCTCACAGAGCCGCTCGGCGGCAGCGAAAAGGTCACAGGAATGTCCCGCTCACGCAAAATCGTAAGCCGTCTCGTCGCTTGAGCGACGCGGTTTGCGTAAACAGATCACAGAGAAAAACCAAGCAGAGGAATATATTTTGCGGGCGTTTCAGCGAAACGCCCCTACAGATCGCTACTTTTGAAGAATCTGCATTACTTTCCTGGTGTTACTGAGAGCAGAGAGGGATGTATTTCGGGCGGCCTGATGGGTCGCCCCTACGGTTTTCGACATAGACATGCGGGGGCAGGTTGCGCAGGGCGCGTGGATAGTCACAAGGCCGCGGCGCAGAAGCAAGTGCGAGCAAGTCATGCGAAAACTGATTGGAAATCTATGCCAAGAGTGGGCGAGCCAAGGCTCGCCCCTACAGTCTTGTATTTTGTTGCATTATTTTCTTGGAATTGCTTCTGTGTTCTCAGTAGGACAATGAAAATCATGCAAGTCCAAAATGACAGTCGGCGGTAGGGGCTGCGTTAGTCGGGGGTCTCGCAGACGCCGTAGCTGTTGCGCGTGAAGGCCACCTGGGAGTCAAAGGCTTCCGAGTGCTCCGGGTCCCAGAGACGCTGATACTGCCCGTCGCTCTTTAGGAGCCAGGAGTTCTTGATGTCTTCAATATCGGTCTGCAAGATGCGCAGGACCCGCCACTGGATACGCGGATCAAGAATGGGAAAGACAACTTCCACGCGGTTGAGCAAATTGCGGCGCATCAGGTCGGCGCTGCCCAAATAGAGTTGCTGGTGCTCGGGCGCGTTGTGGAAATAGTAGATGCGGCTATGTTCCAGATAGCGTCCCACGATGCTCTTGACAGTGATGTTCTCGCTCAAACCGGGTATGCCGGCGCGCAAACAGCATAGGCCCCTGACGATCAGGTCAATTTTGACACCGGCTTGTGAGGCCTCATACAGTTTTTCTATCATGTGATCTTCTTCAAGTTGGTTCATTTTGAAGATCAAGCGGGCTTCTTCGCCGCGCTTGGCGGCAGCGATTTCATTGTCAATGAGCGCGACGAGGGTGTCATGCAGGTATTCGGGCGCCACCAGCAAGCGGCTGTAGGCGGTATCGGGGGCGTAACCTGTCAAGCGGTTGAAGAGCCGCGAGGCATCGTCGGCGATCTGTTCGTCACAAGTGAACAGGCCGATATCGGCATAGAGGCGCGCGGTTGTGGCGTTGTAATTGCCCGTGCCCAGGTGCACATAGCGGCGCAAGCCATCGCGTTCGCGGCGCACGACCATTGATATCTTGGCGTGCGTCTTGACGGGAAGTTCCTCCACCCCGTAAACCACGTGGACACCCTTTTCTTCCAGCGCGGTAACCCACTCCAGGTTGTTTTCCTCGTCAAAGCGGGCTTTGAGCTCCACCAGGACGGTCACTTGCTTTTCGTTGTCGCGAGCGTCCATCAGCGCGTTGACAACAGGGGAATTGGAACCGACGCGATAGAGCGTTGTCTTGATCGCCAGCACGTCCGGATCCCGCGAGGCGCGCTTGAAAAAGTCCTCGACCGGCGAAAAAGAATCGTAGGGATGGTGGACGATAACATCTTGTTTGCGGATGACTTCAAAAAAGTCAGCGCCTTTGTTGAAGGGTTCCGGCAGCCGCGGCACATAGGGCGGATCTTTCAGATCGGGCCTGTCGACCTGCAAGACCTCAAAGAGATCCGCCGAGCCCAACTCGCCTTCGATGGTATAAACCTCTTGGTTTGAAGGCACTTCCAGCGAACTCATCAGTCGGTTGAGCATGCGCTCGCTAATTTCGGCAGGCACGCTCAAACGGACCACGGAGCCAAAGCGCCTTTCCCGGACGCCCTGCTCGATGATGGATTTGACATCCAGGAGGTCTTCGTCCTGTTCGTGCTCATAATCGATATCGGCGTTGCGCAAGATACGAAAGGGAAAGGCCTCCACGATATGCATGCCGGGGAATAGTTCCGACAAGTGATCGGCGATGATGTCTTCCATCCACAGGAAGTGGTAGCCATCTTGTTCGATGCCGGAATAACTTCCCATCACCGATTCCAAGCGCACGATGCGCGGCAGCACATCAACCGGCACTTTGATACGGGCAAATTCGAAGCCCGAAGCCATATCGTCGGTGGCGCGTTCAAGATAAACGCCGAGATTGAGGCTCAAGTTCGATATGAAGGGAAAGGGCCTGGCGTGATCAACCGCCAGCGGCGTCAGAACCGGGAAGACCTCGGAGCGAAAATAGTAGGACAGGGCGTCGCGCTCATCGTCTGACAATTGATGCGTCTTGACGAAGTGAATGTCCTCTTTGGCAAGCAGATCGAAGACATGACGCCGGACGCGCCGCTGCCGCGCGATCAAAGCGGCGACCTTTTCGTGAATGGTGCGCAGCAGTTGGGTTGGGGTGATGCCGTCGGGACGGGTTTTGGGATTGTTGAGGTGCAGCTTCTGAAAATATCCGGCCACGCGGACCATATAGAATTCGTCGAGGTTGTTGCCGACAATGGCGATGAACTTAACGCGTTCCAGCAGCGGCGTCGATTCGTCCTCGGCCAGCGCCAGCACCCGCTCTTGAAAGTCCAGGGTACTGATCTCGCGGTTGATGAAGTTTTCCGGCGAAAGCCGCGGGGGGCGATTTTGTACTGCTTCACTCATAAAATAGCCTAACTCAGCGGGATTCTATGCCTTCATAATACTGTAAGATTAGCGGAAATGCGAAATTGTTGGCAAGCGGGCGTGGTGAAAACTGGAGTATCGCTATATTGCGAGTTCGTTGCGGGGGGATTCACCGCGGATTGAGGAGACTGTTTCGGGCGACCTGATAGGTCGCCCTACCAGGCTTGTCCGGTACTGCGGTGATTCGCAGTTGTTTTTGCACCCCCTCACCCCCCGGCCCCCTCTCCCACAAGGGGAGAGGGGGAGCTAACGTAGCGCGAGCTCGCTTGAAAACAGCAGTTATCGACACTTGCATCATAAGAAAACTGGCCTTAATGCAAGTATTGAAACGAGCTTCCCATCATAGCTATGGGGGGATTGAGGGGACTGGACTAAGGGTGGACGCGGCTCCGACAGTAGCGGACAAGCCGTAGAAGGCTTGTCCGCTACTATGATTCCAAGCTAAATGCGCCACTGCGGGCAATTTGCGGTCGCGAAAGATTGGCGCAACCGATTGGCGGATAGTCTCGTATAATATAGAAATGTTAGCCGCTCGGCGGCAGCGAAAAGGAGTGCCGCGCTCAGGCAAAACAGCAAGCTTTCTTGTGGCATGAGCGACGCGGCTTACATAAACAGATACAGGAGTTGCGGGATGAACTTGAAAGTCGGAATCGGAATTATCATCGCGGTTATCATCGGCGCCTTGCTGCTTTCGGGATTGCTGGGCAAGTTGATAGGTTTGGCAATTTCGTTGGCGATATGGGGTTTCGTCGGTTATTTGGCGGGCAACCTGGTGCGAGGCGAAGGCTATGGCTTGCTGGGCAATATTGTGCTGGGCATCCTGGGTGGGTTCGTCGGATCGCTGCTGGTCACGATTATGGGCTTTGCCGGCTTGGTGAAAGTGCCTTTTGTGGGCGGGATTCTGGTTGGCGTTTTGGGCGCGGTGGTGGTGGTTTTGGTGAGCAAGTTTTTCGCGAAGGAAGGCGGGGAGTAGTCGCGTATCGCCGTTGAATCAGATCGTTAGTTGAGTCTTTCATCTAAGTCACCAAATATCTCTTTCAGCAGTTCCTTTCTAGCGTAAAATGCTCGGCTCTTGGATCCGTGGCCCGGACCTTTAGTTCTTGGCTGTACTAAGACACCCATTTTGCCAGTCAAGCTATCAAAACCCAGCATCGGATCGCAAATAACCCTTCGTACCTCGTCATAATCTCTCTCAATACGCTCATATGTCTCTTCACTAAGCACATAATCCGCTACTTTGACGATATATGAAGGCTCGGAGTAGTGCTTGCCAACTATCCTAGCTACGACAACCATCTTTGCCAGTTTCTGTAGCAGATGACTTTCATAGAAGTTCTTCTGGGCAACATTCACCTCATCAATCATACAAATAGCCATGGTTTCTTTGAATACGAGCACCCCATTCTTGAGGTACTTCAACGGAATAACCTTCAGTTCCCAGGAGCCAAAGTTAGGGCTTCTTGCTGAGTTCAACGGCAATCCCAAGAATCGTTCACAAACCTGCCCTGCCCAGCCTTTGTTTTGCTTGCCGTTTACAGTGGCGTAGATACCATGACGTTCTCCTATCTTGTGCAAGTCTTCGCCTTTCAACAACTGTAACCGACGAATCGCTTCTTCTCGTTCCAAACCGTCTCCTAGTAATTCGTTATCAATAGCTCGTTTACCGCGCCGCGACCTGAAGCCTTGGAGTTAACGAAACGCGGCGCTTTGACAGTGGCGATTTTGAAGACGGGATTGCCATACAACGTGGAAGAGGTATCGCTGTTGGAGAGCATGAACTTAGCGCCGCGGTCATGCAGGGCGAGGCAGAGATCGCGCAGGGCTTGCTGTTCTTTGATGCCAAAATCATCTTTGGCGTAGCGCGTGAACGAGGCCCTGTCGAGCGGCTGATACGGCGGGTCGAAATACACGAAGTCGCCCCGCCCTGCTTGTAGCTTGCGGAAATCGCGCAGGCGGATGTCCACTTCCTGCAAGGCGCGGTGGCAGACGCGTATAACGTTTTCCTGGCAAATTGCGGGATTCTTATAGCTGCCGATGGGGACGTTGAACTCGCCCTTGCTATTGACGCGCCAGAGGCCGTTGTAGCAAGTCTTGTTGAGGTAGATGAAGCGGGCGGCTATCTCAACACGATCATCCAGATCGTGCTGACTGCGAATCTTGTAGTAGTAGTCTTTCGAGTGCTTGGCCGCGTGCTGTCGCAGCTTGTCGATGAGGGGTTCGGGATCTCGTTGTATGACCTGATAAGTATTGATTAGGTCGAAATTGATATCACTGAGATAGAATGTCCCCCCCCCCCGTTGCTGCATATTACGTAATGCGAAAAACAGAGCGCCGCCGCCGAGAAAGGGTTCATAATAATTATTGAATTGCGCCGGCATTCTAGCAAACAGCTCCGGCAGCAGACTGCGTTTGCCGCCTACCCACTTCACAAAGGGCGTGGCTGCAGCGTTGATTTCTGGTAATGGTTTTTGACTCATGTTACTGCTCTGCCAAAATCCTTTCGCACATTTGATCTATATGATCAGTTTGGAGTTTTGTCAAGTCGCAGCAAAGCCAGAATACAAAAAAAGAAAACTTCTATGTTATACTTGCCGATCTATATGAAAGGGTCTTTTGCGGTCGCGCGAAGGGGACGCAATGGCAAAGCCAAGCAAAGAAATGCTCCTGGACTGGTACCGTCAGATGGTGCTGATCCGAGAATTCGAAGAAACTTGCCATCGGCTCTATGAAGAAAAGCGCATCACCGGCGTTTACATGCACCTGTATAGCGGGCATGAAGCCAGCGGCGTGGGCTCGATGGCCGCTTTGCGCCCCAGCGATCATGTCATCACCGCCTATCGCGACCATGGCATCGCGCTGATTTTGGGCATGGATCCCAAGGCGGTGATGGCGGAGATGATGGGCAAAAAGACCGGCAGCAGCGGCGGCAAAGGCGGCTCGATGCATCTGGCCTCCGCCCAGCACAATTTCTGGGGCGGCTATGCCATTGTGGGCGGTCATTTGCCGTTGGCGGCGGGTATCGCGCTGGAAGCGCGCTATCGCGGCAGCGATGATGTGACCATGACCTATGTCGGCGACGGCGCCACTAATAATGGCTATTTCCACGAATCGCTCAATATGAGTTCGATCTGGGATTTGCCGGTGGTTTGGATTATCGAAAACAACGGTTATGGCATGGGTACCGAAGTGGACCGCGCCAGCGGGCAAATTGAATTGCATCGTAAGGCGGAAGCTTACGGCATCAAGAGCCTCGGCCGCGTCAATGCGCAGGATGCCCTGGAAGTTTACGCTGTCGCGACGCAGGCGGTCGATTATGCGCGCAAGCATGGACCGGTTGTGGTAGAGCATGTGACCTATCGCTACCGGGGACATGGCGTTTCCGACAAGCAATACGATGCCCGCGAAGATATGTCGGCCGAGTTGCGCGAATGGATGGAATGTCGCGAGCCAATCAAGATCCTGCGCGATCAGATCTCAAAAAAGCACAAAGGCGTCAAAGCGGTTTTGGCAGCCCATGAGGAAGAGGCGCGGCGGATTGTCAAAGAGGCGGTAGAGTTTGCCGAAGCCAGTGAGTTGCCAAAGAGCTATCAAGAGCTTTTCCAGAATACCTATGTCAATTCGAAGCTGGTGCACAAGACCGATATGAGCGTGGGCGCCGGCAGCGACTAAGGCGAAGAAGCCGGCGGCCGCTCGGCGGCAGCGAATTTGGGCTACCGTGCTCACAGAAAATAACAAGCCGGCTCGGCTACCGCAGATCGCGGTTTATTAAATAAGATAAATTGGGGACTTGCATCAAACGAGGGAAGCGCGATGGCAGGGAGAAACGTCGCCATGCGGGAAGCGATCCGCAGGGCGTTGCAAGAAGAGATGCGCCGCGATGAGAACGTCTTTGTCATGGGCGAAGAGGTCGCATACTGGCAAGGCACGCATCGGGTCACGCGCGGTTTTCTAGAGGAATTTGGCGAGAGGCGCGTGCGCGACACGCCCATCAGCGAGATGGCGATAGGCGGGGTGGCGGTGGGCGCGGCGATGGCCGGCTTGCGCCCGGTGGCCGAATTCATGACCATCAACTTCGCCTTTCTGGCTCTGGACGCGATTGCCAATCACGCGGGCAAGGTGCGTTACTTCTTTGATGGCATGTTCAAAGTACCTTTGGTCTACCGCGCGGCGAGCGGTTGGGGGAACCAGGCGACGGCGTCGCATTCGCATAGTCCGGAGCCGATCTTCGCGCATTTTCCCGGCGTATATGTGGGCTGTCCTTCCAATTCGATGGATGCCTACGGCATGTTGAAAGCGTCGATCCGTGATGACAATCCGGTGCTTTTCACCGAGAGTATCGCCCTTTATCCCAAACCTGGTCCGATGCCCGACGATGAGGATACCGACTATCTGATTCCCATCGGCAAAGGCGATATCAAGCGCGAGGGCGCCGACGTCACGCTGGTGGCTTACGCGAGGGGGGTTGACTGGGCATTGCAGGCGGCGCGTCAATTGGCGACGGAGGGGGTGGAAGCCGAAGTGGTCGATTTGCGCTGGTTGCGCCCGCTGGATATGGATTTGGTTTACAGCAGTTTCATGAAGACCAACCGCTGCGTCATCGTGGAAGAATCGCTGCCCATGTACAGTTTCGGCAGCGAGATCGCCGCGCTCTTGCAGGAAAACATGTTTGATTACATGGACGCGCCGATCAAGCGCGTCGCGGCGGAAGACGTTCCGCTGCCCTATTCCAAAGAGATTGAGCTTTTGGCGTTGCCGGACGCCCAAAAGGTCGCCGACGCGGTCAAGGAGATAGTTTAGATGGCGTACGAAGTCAAGCTTACAACCGATGGACTGCTGATCAACTGGCTGCGCGAGGTGGGCGAGCATGTCTCGGCAAGCGATGTCATCGCCGAAGTTGAAGCGGATAAGGCGACAGTGGAGATCGAGGCGGGCAGCGACGGCACGCTGCTAGAGTTGCGCGCCGAACCGGGCGACGAGATCGGCGAGGGAACCGTCATCGCGGTGATCGGGGCATCAGGCGAAGCCGCGGCGCAAGAACCAGATACCGCGCCCGCAGTTGTTGAACCAGCAAAGACGACAAGGGCTCCCGCTGCCGATGGCAATGGGGCGGCTATGACCGACGACGGTCGCATCAAGGCATCGCCTCTGGCGCGGCGGATGGCAGCTGACAAGGGCATCGATCTCAGCCGTGTACAGGGATCTGGACCTGGTGGCAGGATCGTCAAATCGGATATCGAGAATTTCGCTGAAAAGCCCATGCTGCCGCCCATGCCAGCAAGCGCTCCGGCGACGGGGGGTCAAGCGACCTGGGGCAAGTTGCCCGAAGAAGACGTCGATGTCATTCCCCTGTCGCGCATGCGCCGGGCTATCGCCGACGGCACCATCCGCAGCAAGAGCAATACGCCTCATTTTTATGTGACGGTTGAAGCCGATGTCGAGCCGCTGCTGGCGCTGCGCAAAGAGACCAACAGCGCTTTGGCGGAAGAGGGCATCAAGATCAGCGTCAACGATCTGTTGATCAAAGCCTTGGCGCTGAGTTTGCGGGAATTCCCCAACCTCAACAGTCATTATTACGGCGATCGCCTGGTCCAGCACCATCGCGTAAACATCGGCATCTCGGTGGCGCTGCCGGACAATGGTTTGGTCAATGTCGTCTGCCATGACGCCGACAGCGTTTCACTGCGCGAGATGGCGGTCAATAACAAAGCGATGTACGAGCGCGCCCGTTCCGGCAAGATCAAGCCGGACGATATCCGCGGGGCGACCTTCACTATCAGCAATTTGGGTCCTTTCAACGTGAAGGATTTTTCGGCGATCATCAGTTCGCCGGAAGCCGGCATACTAGCTGTTTCATCAGCGCAGCGCGTGCCCGTTGTGCGGGAGGACGGGACGCTGGGCGCTGGCACGCGGATGAACATGACGCTGAGCGTCGATCATCGCGTCAGCAATGGCGCGGAGGGCGCGGGGTTTATGAATCATCTGCGGGAACTGGTTGAGAATCCGCTGCGGTTGTTGGATTTGAGAGGGGTTTGAATCACTGAGAATATTTCGAGGTGAGTAAAATGGAGAGTGTTACACCAAGAAAGGCAATTATTGAACGACGGGACGAGGCAAACTCCTGCATACGTTATGAACTTTACACCGCGGCCGCTCTAACGGCTTGCAGCGGAGTTGAACTGTTGTTGGAATCTCTCTTTACGGAGTATTACATCTCTATCCTGCGTGATGATCGAAATAGTGCACGAGCATTCCTGGCTGCGAGGGACCAGTGGAATGAAGAAAAGGATTTGAAAAACCAGTGGACATTGACAAATTGGCGCAGATACTTTGAAGACGAAGAAATTCCAAGGAAAATGCAAGCTCATTTCGGTAAAGAGATAAAAATATTAAGTCCTGGGATGTTAAAAGATATTAATATTGAGTGGAATAAATGTAAGCATGATATTCATGTCGCATCCCCCCAAGCTGCGATACAAATTGTCGAGATCTTGAACAGGTCACTTGAAGAACTGGATTACCTCGCGGGT
The DNA here is from genome assembly GCA_026707745.1 of Chloroflexota bacterium. Classification (GTDB taxonomy): domain Bacteria; phylum Chloroflexota; class Anaerolineae; order Aggregatilineales; family Phototrophicaceae; genus UBA6055. The sequence continues at coordinate 127,455 of JAPOWG010000089.1, read as the reverse complement.
GAAGGAATCTCTAAGCACGTAGCGACAGTTCAATTAAATGCGGACTGGCAAGGCCATTGGGGAGATCAAATCTTAGGTTGGATCACGCAAAACCAAGATTCTCCATTTTATGAAGTATTGTCGAGACTTACGCTTCTACTCAATCTGGTCGTGAACTTGGCTAGCGATCCAAGAATAGAGTTGGAGCCAAAGACGCAACTCTTGGTGGCTGCTCATTACGTCTATAGCGCCATAGATCTAATACCAGATGTAGAAAACAACGTAAGAACATTGGTCGATGATGGCGCGGTACTCGTATTGACTATGAGTTGGCTGATGCGAGAAGACAAGATTCCCGATGAGCTAATAGACGAACATTGGTCGGGCAAAGATGATGCTAGTCAAGAAATACAAAGGCTAGAAAAGTATATTCAAGACAACCATCACAAGCTATTCCGCGACAAACGGGGGTCAGCCAGCAGCAATAACGTTTGGTCGACGATCCGCAGAGTGGCGAAAGTAGGTCCCGAAGCGCTCTGGCAGAATTACTGGAAAGAAGCCTACTAAATAGTTCCAAGTAAGTAATGAGCATTGCGAAAGCGCCGCTTTTCTACCCCATCCCCGGCCCTTCCCCGAATCATCAGGGAAGGGTGACTCGACGATGAAGTTGGAATGTCCTGCAGAATTCGCATGATTAACTTGGTTCTACTTAGATAGCGACGCGATAATATAATGCCCCATCGAGTTCTATTCGTCGCAGCGCTGCATCATCCCGAACAGTTGCAATCCGATAGACGCGACGCTGCCGAGAGCAGCGTCAAGCCCTTGTTCCCCAGCAGCATGGGACAGCATTTCTGGGAGCGCGCCATGCGGGGGGCGGGCTATGAGTTGGAGGTGTTTTGGCGCAATCTGCCGGGCTATGGCGCAAGGGACGTTGCCAGGCTGCGCAGCGATGTCTTCCGCGAGAGATTGAGTCCGGGCAAGATCGCGGCCGGGCTGATGCGGCGTTTGCCGCCGCGAGTTAATCCCGACTATCGCCGCCGCAATCAACTGCTGCTTGAAGCGGCGCGACGCTTTCAACCGGGCATCATCTGGCTCTCTGGCGACAACCGCGAGATCCTTCCTCAAACGCTGGGGCAACTGAAGCGGGAGCATGGCTGCAAGATTATCTATGTGAGCGGCGTTTCGCCTATCGTCTTCTCCCATGCGAATGAACGCGACGCGGCCCGTCTTTATGATCTGGTGCTGGTCAACGATTATTATCATGGCGCGCAATGGATGGAGTTGGGCGCGAAACGCGCCGAATGCCTACCCTACGTCGCCATCGACCCGGATTTTCATCATCCGCAGCCGAAAACAGATGTGCCCGGCGACTACTTATGCGATATCGGATTCGTCGGCACGCTGGTCCCGGGGGCGCTCTATAGCGAGCGGGTGGCAGCATTAGAGAGCCTGCGCGAATTTGACCTGGGCATCTGGAGCATGCACGAAGTGCCGGAAATGCTGCGGCCCTTTCACCGGGGCTACGCGCTGGGCCGGGAGATGCTGCGCGTCTTGTCATCGGTTAAGATCAGTATCAACGCGCATGGCGATTTCATGCGCTACGGGGGCAATATGCGGCTGTTCGAGACCGCCGCCGTCGGGACTTTCCAGATCGTCGATGATCGGCCGGGGGTGCATGAGTGGTTTGAGGTCGGCGAGCATTTGGTGACATACAGCGATACAGAGGACTTGCGGGCCAAGGCGCAGTATTATTTGGCGCATGACGAGGAGCGTCAGCGGATTGCTGAGAAGGCGCGGGCGCATGTGCTGGCGAATCATCGTTATGATCAGCGGCTCAAGGAAGTTGAGTCGATTCTGGAAACATTGTAGTGTTCCAAGTTAATTGTGAAAATATCGATGTTACTAAACCCCTCATCCCCCAGCCCCTTCTCCCACAAGGGGAGAAGGGGAGTTTTCTCCGTAATTTGGAGCCACTAGGGTCTGGAACTGCTGTAAATGTACCACTTCGTAATTGTGAAAGGAGATCATGATGAAGGATGTTATCACGTCTCGTGAGCAGGGAATCCTGCGCGCCCAAATCAACCGGCTGGGGAAGAAAAACGCGCTGACGCCGGGCATGTATGACGCATTACGCGAAGCCATCGAAGGCGCTGACCGCGACGATGACATCCGCGTTATTTTCATCACCGGCAGCGGGGACAGTTTCAGCGCCGGCAACGATCTCAACAGCTTCCTGAGCGATCCCGGCTCGGTCGCGCCGGCGAATTTCATCAAGGCGATTGCAAGCGCGGGTACGCCGATTGTGGCGGCGGTCAATGGCGTGGCTGTGGGCGTGGGCGTGACGATGCTGCTGCATTGCGATCTGGTTTACGCGGCGGCAGGCGCAATTTTTCGCCTGCCCTTCATCGACTTGGGGCTAGTGCCGGAAGCGGCGTCGACCTATCTGCTGCCGCGCATGGCCGGTTATGGTCGGGCGGCAGAGTTGCTGCTGCTGGGCGAGGCTTTTTCGGCTGAAAAGGCGCGGGACTGCGGCATCGTCAATGAAGTGGTCGCGGCGGATGAGCTTGATGCCTTGGCCTGGTCGAAGGCGGGGCAATTGGCGGCAAAGCCTCCCGAGGCGCTGCGCCGGACCAAGATGCTTCTCCGGCGCGGGAGCGCGCAGGTGGTGCGGGAGACGATTGACGCGGAGTTGGAAATCATCGCCGAGCGGCTGGTGTCGGATGAGGTGCGGGGGATTATGGAGGCGTTTTTTGCTGGGAAGAATTAGCCGCCGAAGAATCCTATCGAGGCTGAACTGTACTTAAAAGTCTATAGACCCGATTGTAGAGATAAACAGGTTTGTGATACAACGAATAAACCTGAATCGCGTAGATCTAATTGGGAGGGCTTGACAAATGAAAGTGATGATTTTCTCAGGCGCATCCTTCCTTTTGGGTGTGCTAGTGGCAAGCCATTTCGGTCTGCCAGTCGCAATCGGCACGGTAGTCGGCGCCGCAATTGGCGCTGTGATAACCGCAGTTGCAGGAAAAAACAGGGTGATAGGCGCATTGATTGGAGCCGTCGTAGTCTCAAGCGCCCTTTTCCTGTTTCATTCAAGCGGCCGCTATGCGCCCCGCTGCGAATTTGACGATCCAGGCACGTTGCCGCCCACACAGCATCCCGCTGGTTACGTTTATGTGATCCAGGACGTTGACATAAGCAAATATTACAAGATCGGGAGAACGAACAACCCTTTCCGCCGATTCAACGAGTTTGCGCTGGCGCTTCCATTTGAGATAGAAGTCGTCGCCGTCATACAGACAGAAGACGCCCCAACTCTTGAATGGCAATTACATCAGCGGTATGCCGAGCAACGTCAAAGAGGGGAATGGTTCAAGCTGCATGACAGTCATGTACGAGAAATATGCAATATATGAAAGTGATCACCCATGCCCAACTTCATCCGCCACATAGCTTCGGGCGCCCTGCTGGGCGCGGTCATCGGCGCGGTGGCGTTCTTCTTTCTGGCAGAAGGCATGGTCGAGGGTCTATTCGGCGGTGTCATCATCGGCGGTAGCGTCGGCGCGCTGCTGGCCGGTCGCATCCATGCTCATCGCGCCGCCGTCGACGCCGCCAAAGTCGATCCCGAAGAAGCGCGGCGTCAAGCGCGCCTGCGCGATGCGCGGGGCAAGGATGTATCCCGCGCCCATGAGCGTCATCAACTGCGAGGATCGCCCGGGCTGGATTACCTGGATTCAAAGATTCGCGACGACTAGCTCTGGTATAATCGGGCTATGGATTAGGGACTGCATCACGTGATCAGGCTGCTTTTGTACGCGTTTGTCTCGGCCGCCTTGGGCGCGGTCGCCGGTATCCTGCTGGCGGCAGGGCTTCCCGAAGGCGCGATAGCCGGGGCGGTCGTCGGCGCGAGCGTCGGCGTCATCATCGGCATGCACCGAGCGGGCGCCGCGAGTCCCGCTTTCGAATACGAAGCGGCGGGCCTGCATGACGACAACCTCATCACCACCGCCCGCCGCAACTTAGTCCGCGAAGCCTACCGCGATTCCTACGATCTGCGAGAACGCGATGCTCAGTGGGCTATGGATAAACCGAATGAAAAGGTCAGCGTCCGTGGGATTCCGGGTATCGATACGGGCAATCGCTAGCGCGGGCGCGATCTGCGTAGGCGCGGCACTGCTCTGCGCGCTCGCGGGAGGCGTTCTGGCGCAGCAGACAGGCGCGGAACTCGGTCTGATTGCCGGCGGTGTTTTTGGCTTGGCACTCGGTGTTCGCTACTACGTGGATATGGCAGAAGTCGCGGCCGCGCAACGTGACTGGGACGATGCGTATTCGTTGAAGCAAGGCTCGAAGGAGCCCGGCGGCAAACAAGACGGATACAATACAGCATCAAGCTCCAGATACTTGCGGAACAAGCGCGGCGAAATCTGGACTGAGGTTTTAGCCAAAAGGCGAGAGCGTTTGACCGGCGCGCCGCATGCGCGTTACACCAGCCAGCGACATCACGATTTAGATCTCTCCGACATCGGCATCAGGCGCAAGCGCAAGCCCAAGCGGCGATAGAATCGCCGACGTCCCTAATCGGCGCCGTAAAGCAGCGTATCGGGATAGAAGCCGAACCAGCCGAACCAAAAAGCCAGATGCCCGCCGATGCGCTCCAGCCTTTCGCCATTCGCCGCGATCAGCGCGTCCTCGGCTATTTGCCAGTCGCGGCCATCTTCGCTGATGAGCGTCGACTTGTCAGCGCCCGCGCTGAAATGGCGCCCATCGCTCTCGTAAGCGCGGACGGCAGCCCCGCCAGGTTCGAAAAAGTCTCGCTCGGGCGAGGCGTCAGCGACGATAACCAGGTTGGTCGCACCGACGCGATCGTTGATGACGCGCTCGGGAATGATCGTTTCCAGCGGATAGGCCTTTGCCTCCCCCTGCAGGCGCAAGGCGAATACCATGTCCTTGTTTTCGACCAGCGCGGTATCCTGCTGCCAGGAGGGGAACATCAATTCAGTGCTGTTGAAATAGTCGCTGTAGGCGGCGCCATTGGTGTAGTTGCGCAGGAAACCGGTGTCCAAACTCAAGACGCTGGTATCCGGATGCTTTTCCAGCCAGCTCGCCCAGTCCACGACCACAACCGGAAGCAGGTCCAAAACGATGTCGCTCGAGGCCAGCGGGCCAAAGGCGGGGGTTCCGGTAATCGCATTCCAGACGGTATCGGTATTGCGATCGTACATGAGTTTGTTGGAGCGCATCAATAGACCCGACGATCCAAACTCCAGGACAGTATCGCCAAGTTTCACGATCTCACCGTCGAGATCCGTGTAGGTCAAATCGGCAATTTGGACGTCGTATAGAACGCCGGCGCCACAAAGCGTGCAGTAAGCCAGCATGACCGGGCGTCCGCGAACCCGTCCGGCGGGACCGTCGTCCGTCGCTTCTGCGCCGGCGCCAAGATCAGGCAGGTTCTCCCACTCTGCGTCGTCGCCTTCCCATTCAATGTCTTCAATTTGCAGCCAACCATCTCGCGGGCAAGCCGCGGATTGGCCTTGGACGAGAATCCAATCATTGTTCGCGCGCCCGCGAGCCACAAAGGTTGCAGGAGCGCGGAAGCTACAAACCTGCTCGCCATCAGGCGCGTCATACATGGGCGCGTGGCCGATAACGTCGTTGAACATCTCGTGCCAATTCAATAGACGCAGCGGATAAGCGCGGCTGTCCCCGTCCAGGCTGACACCGAAGACCAATTCGTCCGCCGCCGGATAGCTGCAATCGAAATCACGACAGAAGTCCTCGAACTCATGACCTTCTGTGGCCGCGTCTTCCGGGCTGATCTGCCGCGCATTGACCAGCGATGGGATGCCGTCCACCGTGACGCCGCCCCAGACCGGTTCAACCAGATTGATTCTTGCCGTGTCCAGGACGCCGGGAGCGAAGAAACGCATGAATTCCGCATCGACGAAGGCGGCCAAGACCTGTCCCTTGAATTCTTCATAGGCTGGCGGCAGGGCGATATCGTTCCTCCCGGCCCATTCAAAGTAGCCGCGCCAGTCCATGTCTTCGCCGGTCAGCGTGTTCAACGCATTGATGACAGAGCGGTTCAAGGTCGCGTTGCGCGCGAAGTACGCGATGTCGATCAACGGGGCGACATAGAGCGTATCGCCCGACTCGGCGATGGCATCATAGATTTCCAGGTCGGACTGGCGACCGCGCGCCACATCAAATGTCGCGGCTAGCAATTGGATCATGGTCTTGCGATAGTTCGTCGTATCGAAGTCCGCCGCGTAAGTTAATGATGACGACGCCATCACCAGCAAGAGCAGAACAACCGGTATTCGTAAACGTTTGACTTGATTCACGTTCGTATCTCCACGCATGTTTCGAGAAGCCTCGATAAAAGTGTGGCGTCTAATTCTTGCCATAGTCTTATAGAAGACCGACTTCTGGCGCAGAGTCTCATCGCCAGGCCACGACCGGGTATCGGAAATTTGTGACCAGCATATCGCTATTCAGCGACGCTAAATCTGCCCAGTTCAATTGTGCTATTTTGCGCTCCGGCCACATTGGTTAAGACATCGTAGCGCACCATATCCGGCAGCGCGTACCAACCGGTCAAGACCAGGTATTCTCCCGGTTCGAAGCCCCTTACATCCAGTCGGACCGTTTCCAAATGGTCCGAACCAGCCTCCACCGGCCCGAAAGGAATGTCGTCCTGCCGCATCAGGACGCGATCCTCGTTTAATACGTGTATAAAGCGCTGATCATTAAAGGTTCGCGGGGAATCGAAGCTCCACCAAAGATGGATGACGAGTTCGCCTGCAATATTTTCCGGCATATGGTAGCCCGCCAGCTCAATACCGCCCGCGACGCGTATCGGATCGTAAATCGCGCCGTCGGTCAACTGCTCGATCCCGACATCTTCCATGGTTACGTCGTGACAGAGCAAGACAGTCGTATCAACTCGATCCGGGCAGGGAGGATCCAGCTCGATGCGCAGGGTATTATAACCCCGGCGCGCGATTGGCAAGGGAATGGACAAGACCGTCTGACCGACGACGTTCACAGCCTGAAGCGGTACGTCGTTGAGCGAGAGATTGACGCGGCGGTTTACCGCCTCCAAGGTCGCGCGGAAGGTCAGCCATCCCGGTCGCTGCTTAAAGATATAAACGTTGTGCGACCCGGCGTCCGAGACAAGTGAATAAACCGGTTCCCGGGTCGCGCTACGTCGGGATGACCGTGATTCAAATACGGCAAATCTATCGTCTTCAAAGATGGGATCGCCCAGGCGCGCCAGCGCTTGAGGATAGAGTAGGTTGAATTGACCGCTTTCCCGGGCGCGGGCTTTATTGATGATCACCGCGTCGGCGCCGGCCTCGGCCAAAAGCAAGGGATGAAAGCTGGAAAGCAGCACCAGCCTGGCTGGATCCACCGGTGTGACGCGCGTATCGTGCCCGGCGACCAGGGGTTTTTCGTGCGCCGTTTGCAGATACATCGCCTCTTTGGCCGAGAGCAAATGATCGTGCGGGACGTTATAGACGGCGCGGATGTCGCTTCGTTTTGCCAAGTCGAAAATGCCTTGCGGGATAGCAGCAGGAACACTTGGAAATGCCGCAAACAACTGATAGTCGTGAAATATGAGCAAGGCGAGCAAGACCACCATAGCATTGCGAATCAGGCGGCTGCGTCGCTGAAACAAAGGCCCCTCCCAAAGAACCAACATACCCCAGCCCGCCATGATCGACAGAGCGACCGAAAACAGGAACATAAACCGCCCCGGGGTACGCGCCAGTTCTACGAATGGGAGATTCATCAAGAATGCGTAGGGAAGCGGAATAACGGTACTGTAGCCGGCAACCGACACGGAAACTGCTTCATCAAGTACCTTGAGCACGGGTCCCAAGGCCAATAACCAGGCGGCGACCGCCACCAGCAACCACCAGTGTGCCTGTCGGCGGAAAAGCAAGCCGACAAGCGCCAGAATCCCGCCGATGGCGCCGATATAGCTGGCGCCTTCACCAAGATTTGTACCGAGTACGCGACTAGAGTGGGACGCGATATCGCGCCAGAATGGATTCTCGAAAGAAGGCGTAACCAGACCCAAGAGATCGATACTGTAACGCACGTAGCCGCCCGCCCCGCCGTAATGTGGAGATTGAAGAATCCTTTCGACAACTGGCCAGAGAAATCCGATCAAGAGTATTGTCCCGAGAAGCGCGACCGATACTGTACGCGTCGCGCCTACGTAGTCCCTGCGGTAAAGACGCGCCAGGGTAAAGAGCGCAATCAGCGGGGCCAGCAAATACAAGAATTGCAAACTGTGTCCCATCGCGGAGAGGAGGAAAAAGATCACCGAGAGCGCAAACCAGCGCTTGCGCCCGGCATCGACGTATTTGAACAGGCTCAACAGTAGAATCGGTACCGGCCATTGCACAATCAAGCCAGCATGCCCGTCAAATAGATGTCCCTGCATTGCCGGGAAGACCATAAAGATTAATCCCGCTATCCAGGCAGGAACAAGGTGGCGGCTGGAAATGCGTTGGCAGGCGAAGACGTACATCGCCCAACCGTTCAAGGTCAGAGTTATGAGAAGTCCCAAGTTATATGCAGTTGCCAGGGGCATAGCGAAGGCGAAGAGCCACATGGGAAAGTACTGCAAGGGGCTGGACCACAAGGCTGTGTCCGGAAAACCGTCCGGGTAGGCCAGCAGTGAATGGTAGAAGACGTCGTCGCCGCTTTCCAGGGCTGCCTTGTACCACCAGACGTGGCGCGCCATCTCGTAGGCATCGCCCGTCCCACCGCCCAGGAAACGCGTGGAAAAGGCGCTTAGTACAGATGAGATCAGATACAAGGTAACAAGCAGATAACCGCAGAGCGCCAATGTATGATGGCTTCGCAGCAGTCGCAACACGGTCAATCCTTCAGCGTTTGCTCAACAGTTCACTGTCACATTCTATCACCACCTCGGCAAACTTGTCGGCTATGGCGGCGCGGATGCCGGGCAATCGCATCTAGCTGGCGGCGACTGATATGATGCCAAATTGGACTGATTATTAACCACCGACGGCACAGAAGTAGAATCAGGTAAGTCATGCAAATTCCGACGTCGAGCCGCAGGGGCGAGCCTTGGCTCGCCCACCGTTCCGGCTAGGTTTTACGGGCGACCCGGCGCCGCGCGTAGACACTGCGGGTCGGTCGCCCCTACCGCCGACTATTATTTTGGAGTGCATTAGCATGACTTTGTTGGTCCTACTGAGAGCACAGAGAAAAGCCTTTCAAAAATATAGTCGTACACTTGCCCCTGTTTACGTAAACTGCGTTGCTCATGCGACGATAAGGCTTACGATTTTGCGCGACCGCGGCAGACCCTTTCGCCGGTTACACGCCGAGCGGCTACAAGCAGGCTTCAGTGCAAAGTCACTATCACCGTTTTGTACGCAGATTCAGAAGTAAGTGCAAGTAAGTCGTGAAAAAAAAATCTAACCACAGAGAACACAGAGAGCACAGAGAAAAACCAAGCAGAGGAATATATATTGCGGGCGTTTCAGCGAAACGCCCCTACAGATCGCTACTTTTGAAGAATCTGCATTACTTTCCTGGTTTTACTGAGAAGTTTTGCCCTGTGAGAAGTGAACGCTGTGTCGGCGGGTTGAGTCTACGCGCCCCTCGGCGCTTTCGGTGGTGAAGAAAAATTGGGACTATTATCCTGGGTCGGATGCCTATTTGGTGATCATGTCTCTTGTCCGTCTGGAGCAGGCTCCGCGGACAACAAAATGCGCGTGAGACGCGTTCGATAAATGCGATAGGGCATCAGATGATCAAACTGCAAGAAGACGTCTTTTGTCACATAAAGCGTTTGATCGGCTATCTTAAGCAGGTAGTTGTCGCGCTGTCGTCCCCGGCGTAGTACTCGCTCCACATTGCCCGCAAGCACCTCGACGCCATTTGATCGCAGATCGCTGTTGATACGCATGATGTCGCGACCCATATGACCGACCATCAAGGCGTTGACCAGAATCAAGCCCAGACCTGCCAGCAACATGATCGGGTTGTTTCCAGTCTGGCCAGCAAATATCAGCGCGGTTGAAGCGAGCACGAGCGCCGAAAAAACCAGCGCGCCTATAAGCGCCGACCGGCGTTGGTGGCGCCGCAATCGCTTCACCTGTTCAATCGAAAGCTGGCCTTGTCTGTTGGCCCGCAGGTCGCTTTCAGAGAAATTGAGGGCGGCGCGCAAGCCCTCCGGGGATGCCGTCATGGGGCGGGAGGCGGGGAACTGTCGGGACTTTTTTGCTCGGGTCGCGGAGATTGTCCTACATCTTGCCCGGGCAGTTGACTCTCGTCTATGGATGATTCCTGCTCTGATCTGGCGGCGCCGGTCATGCCTTCAATGTAAATCGAGCGACTTGGGAAGGCGAAGCTGATGTCGAGATCCTCGGCAATGCCCATAATCTCCAGAAGCAGCGTCTCTTTGAGCGCGGTATATTCCCGCCAATCGGCGAGCAGAATTTGGCAAATGATACGCACGTCGAGTGAACTGGAACTGAAATCGACAAAGTGTACGATCACCGATTCGGGATCGATATCGTCGGTTTTCAGCAGCAACTCGCGGATGGCTTCGACAACCGCACGCAGTTGCGTAGATTTGGTGCTGTAGGTGAAAGTCAAGGTGACATCGAAACGTCGTTTTTCCAGGCGCGACAAATTCATAACAACAGCATTTGTCAACAGGTTGTTGGGAACCGTGACCAGCACCTGATCCAACTGGCGGATCCGGGTCGAGCGCATGCCCACTTGTTCAACAATGCCGGTCACATCGGGCGTTCTGATAAAGTCGCCCACCTTGAAAGGATTGTCACTTACGATAGCTGCGAAACCAAAGAGGTTGCCAACCGTGTCCTGCGATGCCAAAGATATGCCAATGCCGACGACGCCCAAGGACGCGATCAATGCAGCGACATCGAAGTTCAGTTCTTGCAAGATAAAAATGGCGCCCAAGGCAATGATGACGTATTTGACGACTGTGTTCAAAAACGGCAGCAAGCGATCGGGGATTGTCAAACCGGTGATTTGCCTGAAGAAGGCCGGATGCAAGGAGACAACCTGAAACATTCGGATCAAGGCGAAGAACACGGAGCCAATGATCAGTGAGCGACCGACCGTTTCCGCGATTTGTTGTACTTCCGGCCCGAATTGAAACAGATTAACCGTGAAGATGATTCCCAAACCGACAACGGCGATTCGTACCGGCGTCAGACTTTGATTGAGCAGTTCATCGTCGACTTCGGTCTGCGTGCGCCGCACAACGATACGCAGAGGACGAAAGATTATCGCGGTCAAGACCCAGCGCAGGATCACGACTATCAAGATGCAAATGATGATCAGCAGTAGATTGACGATGATGTCTTTCACCAGAGGCGGTTGATTCTCGAGAAATTGCAAAGTAGCGAGCAGATCCATCTGTTGCTCAATTCAAATGAAGTTCGTCAGTCTAGCGAGGCTAATTCTGCCGCAGTCATGAGGGAGATTCAAGCCTGCGCGGGTCTCGCGTCCGTCAGAAGCGACGGCGCAGGGATTAGCCGAATTTGCGGGAAACGCTAAACCTGGAAACCGTTGCGGTAATCGACAACTTTGCGCTCATAGTCTTGGACAAAGCGCATCAATTTGCTTTCGAGTTCATCCCACTCATCGCTGAGGAACAACTGCCGCAATACCTCGGCGTTTTCCGTGACAAATTCGATCTTACGCATGGGGTAATCTCCATAGGCGACGTGCCAGGCCATGTGCATGTAGACGCCTAATTTCTGAATGGCCGGCACAAAGCTACTTAGCATGTAGCGGTAGTATTGGTCTTGTTTATCGGGTCTGATATTGTAGAATAGGATCAGCTTGTACCTAGGTCTGATGTGTTGGGATGATAGCATAAGTTGTTGAATGTTGTTGAAGTAAAGTATAGTTTAACTTTAGCACAGTTTTCCTCGAAGTGGTAATTGGATTGGTCCCGGGGAGTGCCTTCATTGTTGGACATCGTTCATTCTAACCCCAGCCCCGGCCCCTCCCCAAGGCATTGGAGAGGGGGGTTTTACCGCGATTTTCGAACACAGGCGGATTTCCCATGTCCGCGTTTTCGCCACTCCCGGTCCCTAGCCATTTGCCGTCAAGGTTCGTATTTGCCGTCGATCCTATGAGGTTTCTTTGAAGCGGCTCGGCGATCGCGCAGACACTGACCTTGGGCAGCGAGAAAGACGGTTGCGCTCACGTATGACAATAGGCGCTCTGGGCGCGTGAGCAACGTCAGTTTATTAAATAAGGGATGCAGTAGATGCAGGAATTGCAACGGGCGATTGATGATTTACGTCATCGAGCGCGCCGCACTACCGACCCGCATGCCCTGATTGAGCTTGAACAAGAAGCTCGCGACCTGTTGACGGAAGCCAAAAACACCCCTCTTGAAGCGATCGCGCAGGCGCTCTTTTCCGAAATCGCCAGCAGCAGCCAAAGCGGATCACAAAGCAGTATCGCGGCGATCCGCGGTCTGGTGCGCCGCGCGCGCATTCGAATCGAGATCGCCGGCGACGATGACGATGTTGACGAAGCCATCGATATTCTAGCGGATGCCTTGCAGCTTGATCCCGGCAATCCTGATGCGATCAACCTGCTACGACAAGCGAGCAGGCATAGCGCACAGGCAAAACAGCGTGTGCAGGAGTTGTTCGCGCGTCACAATATCCTTTCCGCGCCGTCACAGGAGATAAGTCCAACGCGACCCCCAAATGTGGATTCGACGCGGGATCCTTCTGCCGCTGCCGGCTATACGCCGCCACTGACACCGGGACAGCCGTCGACACCGGCAAGCCAGCCCCCCGAAGAACTGAGCCCACAGGCAAGCGTCTCGCTGGACGATCTTCTGTCGCGCTTAACTGAATACTATTATTCGGGCGATTACCAGCAGACTATAGACATCGCTAACCGCATCCTGGCGATCCAGTCAAATAACCCTACAGCGCTGGAATACAGGGAAAAATCCGAAGACAACTTGATCCGCGGCATCGTACCCGATCATCGGATTCCCTTCGAGGCGCGGGTCGCCTATAACCGCGCCAACTCGCTAGTACGCGCCGGCAACTACGAACAGGCCTCGGGTTTGTACCGTGAGGCGCGTGAACTTGCGGAACGCGACGGCATCCTGACCTGGAAAGACGTCGAGCAAGCTCTGTTGGATATACAAGACTTGGCTCTAGCCCGCGAACTGCTGGCGGATGGCGACCGTTTAATGGCGAACGATAGTTTTTCCGAAGCCTTGCGCAAGTACGAAGGCGCCTTGCGCGTGGTACCCAACGATCCACAGGCGGAGGAACGTCTGGAAATGGTCCGGCGGGTGCAACGAGACGTCGATCAGATCTCCGTCAACATGAACACGATTGGCGGCACGCTTGAGGAGCAGGTTGCCCAGATCAGCGGCGTACGCACATTGCTATCGCACGGGCGGCAACTGTTGCCCAATAGCCAGCGCTTGGCGCAGATTCAGCACGAACTGGATACAAAGCTGGCCGCGATTCGCAGCCAGGTCAACGATCAAGCGCAATTGACCATAAACCACGCTAACAACGCAACCACGCTTGACGAACGCATTTTGCTGATGAATGCCGCCATTAAGCTGGTTGAGTTGGGGTTGGAGCTAGACCCGACCGACGGCGCATTTTCGGAATTATTGATGCGGGCGCGCAACCTGCAAGCTGACAGCAGCCGCGCGCAACAAGTAATAAAGCGCGCCCAGGCGCTGGTCACGCAGAATTTCGACGCCGAATTGGCGCAGGCGCGTCAAATGCTGGCGGAGCTTGTGGGTGAATACGCGCAAGACGAGCGCTATCGCAGCACGGTGAACGACCTGTTCACACGATACCTGGAGCGCGCGGACGAAGCGCTGCAAGAAGGCAATATGCGCGATGCCAAGACCTGGCTGGAGGCCATGCGCGAGGAGCCCTTCCGCATTCTGGGCAGGCGCACAGATCTTTCGCGCGTGGAAACTGTGATACGCCGTCATCGAAACCGCGGACGCATCGTCATGCTAATCGTGATAATCATTCTCCTGGGTATGGGCAGCATCACCGCTGTGATGGCTCGCGGCCAGTGGGAGCCGATACTCTTCCCGACTGCGACTCATACGCCAACAGCGACACACACGCCAACAGCGACTCATACACCGACGATCACGCCCACGCCGACGGACACGTTCACGCCGACCTATACGCCAACGCCCACCGCCACCCCAACAGCTACGCCGCCGCCGACCGAGACCTTCACGCCGACATATACATTTACGCCATCACACACGCCGACAAACACTTACACGCCGACCGTGACGTCGACAGCTACCAATACGCCAACCGCTACCAATACGCCGACGGTGACGCCGACGCCGCCGGAATTGTGCCGCGCCGTTGTTTTGGGTCAGAACGGAATAAACTTGCGCTGGCGCCCCAAGCTTTCGTCGGAAATGGTCGCACGCATCCCGCCCGCGACAATCTTGCCGATACTGCAGCAGCAGCGGGAAGAAGGCACTGTGAACGGACCGATTTGGTTTTACGTTCGGGTCAGGATCGTCGACAGCGATTTGACCGGCTGGATCCGCAATGACACGGTGACCCCGATTACCGGTTCGGAGTGTCCGGTGCTTCCCTGAATACCACAGCCGCTCTGTCCTGTCGTCTTACCAGGACGTATAGCCCCCGTCGACGACCAGATTGGTGCCCGTCGCGAATTTCGCGGCCGGCGATGCCAAATAGTGGATAGCGTTGGCGATATCTTCCGGCTCGCCGATGCGGGCCATTGGCGTCATTTCGTGCCAAGTCGCTTTCCACTCCGCGTTGCTGAGGGCAGGCAGAGTCATATCGGTGCCGATATAACCTGGCGAGACACAGTTGACGCGGAGTCCGCGATCGGCCCATTCCGCGGCCAGCGACTTGGTCAAGAGGATGACGGCGGCCTTTGCCGCATTGTAATGCGCTTGCGGCTGCGGCTTATTCACGATCATGCCCGACATGGAGGCCAGGTTGACAATAACGCCGCTGCCGCGTTCCAGCATGTGCCTGCCCAGGGCGCGGCAGCACCAGAAAACGCCGTTGAGATTAACGTTTATCATGTTGAGCCAATCTTCATCGCTGCATTCTTCCGCGGCAACCGCCTGGGCTATGCCGGCATTGCAGACCAGAATGTCGATCTGCGGGAAAGCTGCAAGCGCAGAAGCGGCCATGGCGTTGACACTTTCCGGCGACCGGACATCGACCTCAATGAACATCGACTTGCGCCCCATGGATTCGATCTCCGCCGCAGCGGCTTTGCCGTTCTCGGCGATGAATTCGGCGATGATGACGTCAGCTCCCGCGCCGGCGAATACCCGCGCTGTCGCCAGGCCAATGCCCCGACCCGCGCCGGTAATCAGCGCCGTTTGTCCACTCAGATCGAAGTCCGGATTACTCATGTCGATTCTCTTCCTGTTAAATGCCTGAGACGCAATCTGCGCGACAATACCACATGAGCGCAAGCCATTGCAAGCTTTAGCGGTATCGGGAAATCATGATAATCGCGGATGCCTACCTATGCGAGTTCAATATTGGAAGATTCACCACAAGCGCTTGGCAGCAGCTAAAAGGTGATTTTCGGGCGACCTGATAGGTCGCATGGGCGCAGAGTGGTATGTTTTGGGCGAGCCATCGGCTGGCCCGTACAGTTTTCAAGCATAAACCCGTAGGGGTCAGGGCGCGCTAGCCGCCGATGTGGTACATCTCGACCTTCTTCCGCTGGTCGCGCATTTCGTCGGTTAGGGAGTTGCGGATCTCGGAATAGCGGTCAATGCGATCGCCCCATGTTTGGCGAAGGATTTCTTCCAGTTCATCGTCCCTCGCGCCGGCGCGCAAGGGATCGCGCAGGCTGACGCCTTCTGTCGCGAACAGGCACGTGAATATCAGCCCCTCTGGCGAGAGTCTCATACGCGTACAGGAACCACAGAAAGGCTGTGTCACCGAGCAAATCAGACCAATTTCGCCCCCGCCATCAACGTAGCGGTAGCGCCGAGCAACCTCGCCAAAATAATTGCTGGCGACGGGTTCCAGGGGCATGGCGGCATGGACGCGTTCGACGATCTCGCGCGCCGGCACAACCTCGTCCATCTTCCAGCCATTTTTGTTGCCGACATCCATGTATTCGATGAAACGCAATATATGCCCGCGATCCTTGAAAAAGCGCGCCAAGTCAACAACCGTATGATCGTTCAATCCGCGTTGAACCACGGCGTTTATCTTTAGCGGACTAAACCCGGCATCTTCAGCCGCGTATATGCCCGCGAGGACCTTGTCGACTCCGGAACGGCCGCCATTCATTGTACGGAAGATCTCGTCATCCAGCGTATCCAGGCTGATCGTCAAGCGCTTCAATCCGGCCGCCTTCAAGACGTCAATCTTCTGGGGCAGGAGGTAGGCATTGGTTGTCATCGCCAGGTCTTCGACGCCTTCCAGCGCGTCCAGCATGGAAACCAGGCGCTCGATGTCTTGACGCAGCAAAGGCTCTCCGCCGGTCAGGCGGATTTTCACCGCGCCCAACCTGACGATGATGCGGGTCAATCGCGCGATCTCTTCAAATGTCAGAAGCTGTGGCTTGGGCAAGAACTGATAACGCTCGCCGAAGATTTCCGCGGGCATACAATATGGACAGCGAAAATTGCAGCGATCAGTGACGGAAATGCGCAGGTCGCGCAGCGGTCGGTCGAATTGGTCAATTAGAGTCATCTGGAGCGATCAATCTTGATAATTGGCTCAATAGTGTATAAACAGGCGTCCGTTTGCGCAAGTCCACGAGTTCACGCGCTGGCGCCCGTTAGGGCACAATGCGCGTCTTCGGCGTACGCTCGGATGTATCGTCAGTATAAGCGAGTTGTCTTAGAATTGGATATGCATGGACTTTTGGGGCGTGTTCTTTGGTCGTGCGCGCCTGACTATTGTCGTCAGCGACGCCAGTGGCTAAGCTAGTCAATGTCTGTCTACCCATTCGGATGAGCAATGACAGTAATTCGATGCAATTCATGCGGGGAGCCGGCTTCGGCCCTAGCCTGGCGCTGCAGGACCTGCGGAGGGTCCTTGGATCTCGCCAGTCTGCCGGCCTTCGACCCCAAGCTGATCAAGCGCGAAGATTATTCGTTGTGGCGCTATTCGGCGATGTTGCCGGTGCAAAAGCGCTTCAGCCTGGGTGAAGGCATGACGCCTCTGGCGCCGGTCGAGCTGGATGGGGATTCGGTTCTCGCCAAACTTGACTATCTTAATCCCACCGGCTCGTACAAGGATCGTGGCACGACTACCCTGATGAATCACATTGCCGGCTTTGATGTGACCGAAGTCATCGACAATTCATCGGGCAACGCGGGGGCGTCGATCGCCGCCTATGCCAGCCTGGCGGGCATCACTGCTCGGATTTATGTGCCGACGGCGACAGCCGTCGAAAGCAAGAAACGCTTGATAGGCCTTTTCGGCGGCGCTATCGTCGAATCGCAGCAGCCGATCGATGATGTCTATGCTGCCGCGGGATCGATCACATACGCCAGCCACGCCTGGAGCCCCTGGTTTGCGCTGGGCCAGATGACGGTCGCGTGGGAGACTTGGGAACAAATGGGCGGTCGCGCGCCGGATGCTGTTGCCACGCCCGTTGGACACGGTGGCTTGTTCCTCGGTTTCTATCGCGGTTTCCGGGCGCTGCAGGAAGCGGGCTTGATCGAATCGATGCCGCGCATGATCGCCGTGCAATCGAGCGGCGTGGACCCCATCGTGCAAGGTTGGGAACAGGGACTGGAATCGCCCCCGGCAGTCAGCGCGAGACACAGCGTAGCTGATGGCATCCTGGTCGAAGCGCCCGTGCGCGGGGCACAGATTCTTTCCGCCCTGTACCAGACGGGCGGATTCGCCCTGCGCGTTGACAATGAGGCCATACGGACCGCGCAAAGGCGCATGGCCAAGAAGGGCTTGATTATTGAAATGACCAGCGCTGTCGTCGCGGCCGCCCTGCCCCAGATTCGCAGAAGGACGGGCGGCGAGGCTACTGTCGTACTTGCGTTCACCGGCAACGGGCTCAAGAACCTGGCTTGAGACTCGCGTCCTGGAGCAGCCTCGTCGCGGGCGTTCTATTGTATAATGCGGCGATGTACGCCAGCCCGATGACGAGATGACATCAGATGTCCATGGATCTGTTCCGCCAACTGCTGGAAGCGCAGCGGCTCGCGCAAGCGGACCTCTTGCGGCGGGGTGGCGTGGTTGGCGTCGCTATCGGCTTCCGCAGCTACAACGAACGCAGCACCGACCAACTGGCTGTTTCGGTACTGGTCGAACAAAAGAAACCCGTCGAGGCGCTCAGCGAAGACGATCTGGTCCCGCAACAAGTTAACGGCATGCGAACGGATGTCGTCGAAGTGGGCCGTCTGGAAGCGCATGTCGATCCCCGGGACCGCTTTCGACCGAACATTCCAGCGGGCGTCAGCATCGGACACTATATGGTCACAGCGGGTACGCTCGGCGCAGTTGTATTCGACCGCAATACCGGCGAGCCTTTGCTGCTCTCCAACAATCACGTGCTGGCAAACAGCAATGACGCGGTCATCGGCGATGCCATCTTGCAGCCGGGGCCTACAGATCACGGTGTCCGTCCCGATGACATTGTCGCCAAATTGCACCGCTTCGAAAAACTGCGCTTTTATGGCGACTACGAGCGGGGACCAGCGCCGCCGACCACTTTGCCACCACTCTTGCCGGCAGGCGGCTGCGACATTGTCGAGCTCTTTGTCAATGTGGGCAATGCCCTGGCGAAGATCAACGGTTCGGCAAAACGGTTGACAAGCGTGCCAGCGCCAAAAGCGCAGACCTCGGACGCGCCGATCTTCCCCAACCAGGTTGACGCGGCGCTGGCGCGACCTAACAATCCCACGCTCTTCCAGCAAGACATCGCGACTATCGGCAGGCCCAACGGCATCAAGCGCCCGCAACTGGGCATGCAGATACGGAAGTTCGGGCGCACCACCGGCTATACCGAGGGCAAGATTATGCTGATGAACGCGACCGTCGATGTATCCTACGGCGACGACAAGCAAGCGCGCTTCATCGGCCAGGTCATCACGTCTCCCATGAGCCAAGGTGGCGATTCCGGCGCTCTGATCATCGAAGAGGACAGCCTGCAGGCAGTGGGATTGCTCTTCGCCGGTTCGCGACGCGCGACTATCTTCACGCCTATGGATGTCGTGCTCGATGTGATGGATGTCGATCTCTGATACAGTTCAAGCGTCGTTGAGATCGTCAATGGCCTGATAGACGAGATTGGGGACTATCGAGCTATAGCCGTTGGCTTGACCCAGATCAAACATGACGCGGAATCCCAGTCCAAATCCGTAGCCATAGCGCTCGACGCCGGCTTTCAGAGGCAGATATGCCCAAGGTATTCGTTGATACGCCGCAGCCGCTCGCTGGACATGCCCAGGTCTTCGGCTGGATAAACGATCATCGACTTTTCCCTTTATGAATTGCGCTTCCTCTTCAACGGAGCAACGCGGCATCCAGAAGCGCAAGCGTCCGCGATCAAAAAAGCAAAAGGCGCTCCCAGATGGCAGCGCCTTGAAAATATGCGAAATGCGGTATATCTGTCTAGCCGCTGGTGCGGAGGTCGGGCTGCGGCGCCTGGAAGTCCGCGCCGAGGTCCGCGAAGTCATCGACGTTGAAGATGAAGGGCGAATCCGACGGCAGCAGCGCGAAGGACACGTTGTCCGACAGGTTGGCGACATAGAGGTACTGGATCAGGTTGGGATTGGCGGCGATCTGATCGCTAATCACGCGCAAGGCTTCCGCTTCCGCTTGGGCTTCGATCAAGCGGGCGTTGGCGCGACCGCGGGCTTCTTGCTCAGCCGCATCGGCGCGACCGCTGGCTTCGGTTTGGACACGTTCCGCTTCGGTGCGGGCACGTTGCAGCTTCTGTTCCTCGATCTGTTTCTCTTCAATCGATTGCGCGAAGGCGTCATTGAAGTCGATCTGGCGGACCAGCAAGGAAGTCAGGGTCAAGCCTTGTTCCGACATCCGCTCAGCCACCAATTCAGAGATGCGCCCGCCGAGGGCTTCACGCTCCAGGCCGTAAATGGCTTCGGCTTCAAATTGCGAGACCACATCACGGGCGACAGCGCGCACAGTCGGACGGATGAAATCGGATTCGTAACGGCTCTGCCAATTCAAATGGATGAAATTGACATCTTCACGGTCAATACGATAGAGCACAGTGATATCCAGGCGGATTTCCTGACCGTCGACGGTTAGCGCTTCGACGGCATCGTTGCCTTGAATCCGGCCTTCGGTGGTGATGCCGGACATGGTGTATTCCTGCTGATCGGTCGGGTAGATGATGAATTCCTGCAAACCCGGGATGATGATCGAGGTGCCCGGCGCCCGTGCCGGATCTTCCAATTCACCGGAAAGCACGTTGACGATGACCGCCGCGCGCGCCGGCGGCACGATCAAGATACCCGAACTGACGATAAAGAGTACGATACCGCCGACGAAGCCCACCAGCGCCAGCAGTACCCCGCCGCGCGCCGACCTGCCCTGGGAGGCCAGGGTAAAGGTGAAGGCGACGCCGAGGATGCCAACGCCAAAGGCCAGTATGGCGACCACTTGTAAGATCGAACCAAAGTTCATGACAACTCCTTCTAAACGCGTTTACGTTTCTTGTTCTCGATTGCTGGCACGATTATATCACAAGACGCGGCCATACTCGCTCCCCCAATCATTAGGGGTTGCTCACGTCATTATCTCTACGTGTTCTGCCAATTTGGGTTGCGCTTTCGGTTGATCATCCCCGCCAACCAGGACCGCGAAGAACGCGGCCGGGCATCTCCCCCGTGTGTTCTCCATCGCGCAGGACCTGCCGGCCATTGACAAAAACGTGTACCATGCCGTCGCTATAGCGATGGGGATCGCCCGGTACAGAATGGTCCTGTACTTTCGCCGGATCGAAGATGGCCAGATCGGCAAAGCAGCCCGGCTTGAGATAACCGCGATCCTTGAGCTTGAGGTTGTCGGAGGCGAAACCGGAAAGGCGGCGTACCGCGTCAGCCAGCGTCACCAAGCCCTCGTCGCGAACGTATTTGCCGATGACACGGGCGAAGCTGCCGTAGGCGCGGGGATGGGGATGATAGCTCAAGAAGGCGCCCTCGGTCGCGATGGAGCCGGCATCGGAGCAGAAGCTGACCCAGGGCAGTTGCACTTGCTTACGCAGATTATCCTCGGACATGCTGAAATAGAGCGTGAAAATGCGGCTGTTGTCTTCGATCAGCAAGTCAATGACCGTATCGGTCGCCGATGCGCCGCGCTCGTCCATGACCTGGCGCAGGGTCATGCCCTGATAGTCCCGCAGCTCTTTTTTGGCAAAGCCGGCCAACATGATGCGGTCGGGTCCGTTGTCGTAGAACATATTCTCCCAGTTATCGCCGGGCTGGTTCATCTCGGCTTTGATGCGCTCGCGCGTCGCCGGGTCTTTCAGGCGGTCGATCATGGCCGCGAAACCGCCGTCGTGCGCCCAAGCCGGAATGCAGGAAGCCAAGCCCGTGCCACTATAGGGATAGGTATACATGTCGGCGGTCAGCGCCAGACCGTCGGCGCGGGCCGCTTCGACTTTTGAGATGGCCTCGTCCATGAGATGCCAATTCGCTTGGCCCGAGGCTTTCAGGTGATATATCTCGCCGGTCACGCCGGTTTGGCGCATGATATGGATCAGTTCGTCCAGGGCCTGCATGAAGCGCGCACGTTCGCTGCGCAAGTGCGTGATGTACATGCCATCGTATTGCGCGACCACACGGCAGAGTTCGATCAACTCGTCGGTGGACTGATATGCCGCCGGCGGATAGATCAAGGCGGCGGACATGCCCATAGCGCCTTCGCGCATGGCTTCGTGCAGCAGGCGCTTCATCTCGGTCAATTCGGCGTCGGTCACCGGGCGGTCGTCGTAACCGGCGGCGTGAACCCGCAGCGTGGCCGAGCCGACGAATGAGGCGATATTGGTCGCCACGCCTTTGCGTTCGAGAAATTCGAGGTATTCCCCCAAGGTCGTCCATTCGATGTCGTAGTGGATATCGGCGGTGGAGAGGATGGTATCGCGCGTCCGTTTCATCTCGTCGTTGAGCGGGCCCATGGAGGTGCCCTCGCCCATGACTTCGAGGGTGACGCCTTGCTTGATGTCGCTCAGGGAGCGGCCGTCTTCTATCAGGGATTCGGTAGCCCAACTGAGCATGTTGATGAAGCCGGGGGCGACGGCGAGGCCGTCGAGGTCGATTGTCTGCGAAGCGTAGGCGTCGGAAAGGTCGCCGATGGCGGCGATGCGGTCGCCGGCGATGAGGATGTCGGCGGTGATGGGCGGGTTGCCTGTGCCGTCGTAGACGGTGGCTTGTCGGAGGCGGGTTGTGTGGTTGGTGGTCATGTTGGATTCTCTATTCCATGTGTTTGGTTATTCGTGGCCACTACAACCCCCATCCCCGGCCCTTCCCCCATAAAGGGGGAAGGGTGACGCGTCGGCGGAAACGTAGGTAAATCCAAAGATTGTGCCATTTCTTAAACAAGTCTTCGCCTTTGACACAGCCCTTCGAGAAGGGCTGGGGATGGGATTGGCAGGTGGCGTTGCCGAGGAGGGTTGCGGGTGGGATCATGGTGTCAAGTATTTCATAATGAGTTCTCGATAGTTTGACTTTACTTCAGCGGCTACATTGTCAAAGGAAGGCATTAGTTGCGCTTTGGTAATTCCTTTGCGCTCAAGTAACTCAAGTAGTCTTGCTCTTTGCGAATACGGCAAGACTAATCTGTATACCGCATCAAAGTTTACAGACTCTTGCAAAAGCAATTCAAAAGGGCACCACTGTCCAAACAAAGTAAACCAATCGCTTGCATTCTTGTCGTAGGCGAAGAGGCCATCTTGCTGTCGCAAGAAGCCAATCTGACTTCGATTATGCTTGACTACTCGAAGACTATCAGCGTTAAGTGCAGTCTGTTGCACTGCCCACACGATTAGATTCTTTGGTTTCTTTTTGGGTTGGGAGTTACTCTGTATCTCATCCGGTGATTCACAGTCAGGCTCTTCATGAGCAGCGAAAAACATCGCTACATCTTGTCGATAGGTCCAGTCAAGTAATCTTGTCGGGAGTCCGTGATGTTGCGCAAGAGCGTATATTACTCGCATTGGCTCGTCATTCCAGTCGATACGATTCAGCGATTGCTTCCGATCATCCATCAATAAGGGCACTAAAGTAACAGGTTTGTCCCAATATGATCCAAGGCGATCAAACGGAGTTACAAGATTTGCTCGGTCTGAGAGTTCTTCAAAGCTACGAACTATGAGAAACTCGAACGTCGATACCAATGACTGAGTAACGTAATTGCGTCGTATGAAATCGAGATTCTTCTCAACATACTTGCTTAATGTCTCGCCATCATTGAATTGTGTGTTGAAAAGAGGTCCAAATCGGCCTTTGATAGTGGCTCGAAACTCGTCGTCACGAAATCTATGCTGAAATCTGTATTGATTGCTGAAATTCTCCTTTACGTACTGTTCAGCTAGACTGCCTTTTCTGAAAGCACGAGGAAGCAGAGGCCAGCGTGCGTCGTTCTGTCCCCTAAACAGCCAGGTAAAACCGCCCCAACGTTTGTGCGTTTCGTCCAACTCAACCAGCAGGTCTTCCGCCCTATGACAGAAGATTAGCGGTATGGGCTGATTGCTCTTTGTCACCACCTACCCCAAATTCTCGCTCAAAATCCGGCCCAGCTCCCGTCGGACGAGGCCGGGGCGTTCGTCGCGGAGGAGCGGCAGGCGGGCGCGGGTGCGGTGCAGTTGATTCAAATCAATCTCCTGCGTGATCAGCGCTTCGTCGAAGTAGAGCCCGCCCGTCATGAACTCGCCGTCGGGATCGACCACGGAGGAGCCGCCCCAGAAGTTCTTGCCGTCCTCGTAGCCGACGCGGTTGCAGTGCAGGATATAGGACGTGAACATGCTGCCGTAGGCGAGATTTACCAGTTCAGTCCAGCGCGTGGACAGGACGCGGTCGTTCTCGTTGAGTCCGCGCGCCGGGCTGGAACTGTTGAGGATCAGGATATCGGCGCCGTCCAGCCAGAGCAGATAAGCCGGCGAGACGTGCCAGAAGTCCTCGCAGATTAGCATGCCCAGGCGGCCGAAGCGGGTATCGAAGGCGCGGACGCTGTTGCCGCGGGCGAAATAACGCGATTCGTCGAACATGGCGTAGGTGGGCAGGTAGAGCTTGTGGTGCAGGTGCAGGGCTGCGCCGCCGGACAGATAAGCGTTCGCGATGTAAAAGCGGTTGCGCCGGTCGCGATGCACGAAGCCGACGACGATGTCGAGCTCGCCGTCTTCGGTGGCTTTCAGCAGTTCGGCGAAGACCTTGTCATTGGCGTCCGTCTCGATAGCGACTTCCGGCACCAGATCTTGGACCTGATAGCCGGTCAGCGACAGTTCCGGGAATACCAGCAAGTCGACGCGCTCTTCGCGCGCCCGCCGCGCATAATCGAGGTGCGTTGCCAGGTTATATGCCAGGTCACCGAGTTTCGGGTAGATTTGCGCCAGCCCCACTTTGATGCGCATCGGTCCAGCTCCTTCGCCAGATATGCAGCGCCATCATAATGCAGACTTGGCACTACAACAATTATGTAGCTGGGTTCCCGGCCAGTTTTGGGGCTGGTTCGTGAGAGGCGGGGGAGCTAAGCACGGGATTGGTCCCGTAGCCAGGCGCGGGCCTGCGAGGGCGCGTCCGCGTCGGCGCTATCTATCGCGCCGACGTGGAGCAACATGCGCCGGGCGATCACCGCATCGACGTCCAGCGCGCCGGCGTCATCTTCAATCACCTCTATCAGATAGGAGGCGTATTCGCTTCTGCCGCAAGCAAGCAGAAGAGCGGAGGCGATCACGATCGCTTGTTCGGCTTGGGCCTTCTCGTCCGCGATTGACAGGAAGTCGGCCGTGCTTTCCCAGCCGGTCAATTGAGTGATATCGGCCGCGAGAGAGCCGGCGAAATCGACCGACAAACGATGGCGCAGAATCTTGAGGTTATCTTCGACCAAGGCCATGAGTACGGCTGCCAGGTCCTTGACATTCTCCGGCGTCTCCCCCGCTTCCAGCGCGGCTATCAAGTCGCGCGACGGGTGCGTGCCGAGGCTCGGGTCGCGCCCCGTCAGCGCGCCGTCAAGTTGACGAAGGAGCAAGTGCAGGATTTCTTGCAGGGGCGCCTGTGCCAGCTCTTTGAGCGTTTCAGAGGACATGCGCCTAGGCGTTGTCGCCGCGCATTTCCGGCGGGCGCTGCGTAAAGCGATAGCCGACGCCGCGTTCCGTTCGGATGTAATGCGGGTGATGAGAATCGGCCTCGAGCTTGCGCCGCAGACGATGCATGTGTACGCGCAGGGTATCTTCGTAAACTTCTTCCGAAGGCCAGACCCGCGCGATCAGCATACGATTTTCGACGACGCGTGTGGCATTGCGCAGGAGCACATGCAGCATGATCGATTCGGTGGGCGTCAAACCTACGGGTTTGCCAGCGACTACGATGCGGTTATGCGCAAAGTCGATGCTCAGGTTATCATCGACGCGGATCAAGGGCTCGCTGGCATAATCGAAGCTCGGCATTCGCGCCAAAACCACCTGTACGCGCGCTTCAAGCTCGCGCAGGTCAAAGGGCTTCACGATGAAATCTTCTGCATATCGTTTCAGCCCGTCAACGATGACGTCTTTGTCACCGGTGGATGTCACGAAGATAATCGGCACGTCCGCCATAGACTTCAACTGATTTGCCAATTCAAAGCCATGCGAGGACGGCAGCGACAAATTGACGAGCGCGATATGTGGCAGGCCTTGCTGCTGCACATGGTTGATTGCCGGGGGGCCATCCGGAAAGCTGGTGACTTCATAACCGGCGCTGTGAAGATGTTCCGTTACGGAAGCGCTGAACCCGGCATCATTGTCAATCAACAGGATCTTCGACTTTTTCATTGGTTTACCCGCTTTCTGCTACTGCGCTAGTGTCATTGCGCCGGTCACAACGTTAAGGAAATATACCTACATTGTAGCGCCAAGTCAAACGAAAACAGAACCATCAGCGTCAAAAAACGACTATTCTACATATCTCTAATGTTTGAGAAATGGTATAGGGCATTTGAAGATGCCCAAAATGCAGAAATTGCATCAAAAATTAGAGACTGATTACTTCTGTTCGTCCGGGTTAACGCTTCGGCAACTTAAGAAATTCGCTGCAAATACTCGAGGTTTCTGACAATCCAATCGCGCATCTCGGGCGTTTTGATGTTGATATTGACCAAGGCCTCCGCATTCAGCGGAATTTCTTCGGGAATGAATTCGCCCCGCGCCGGATCGTCAAATTCCGGACCATAACGTTTGCTGATGTCATAGTCTTCCAGTCGACAGACGAAGAAATGTTCTTCGAGTTGTTTGCCAGCTTTCCGATGTTCCAAGACGAAGGCGGTGTCCAATACAGTCGCCACAGCACCCAGTTCCTCGTATAGTTCGCGCTCCAAAGTAGCGAAGAGATCAAAATCGCCATGCTCAACACCGCCACCGGGCGCGACCCAGTATGGGGAACCATTCGTTGGCTTTATCCGCTTGATAAACAGGACAGAGCCCTTATTTGTCAGCAAAATGGCGCGTACGCGTCGATTGATGACAAAGGATTGTTTCGTTTCCGCAAGCATAAGGTTCAAAGACTAAGGCTTTATGAGCGGCGGGCAAGAATTTGCGGCGAAGCGAAGGGTCGCGGTTCGCCCGGTATAAGCGCTCAAAGCACTCCAAATATAGAATTTTGAAAAGGGCATGAATTATATCATGAATTGTCGAAGAATTCAACAAGGATGAGGGAAGCCATTTTGTGGCCAATGATTATTGGCTCTTGCGAGCTTACTTGAATCGTTAATGGACCTTCAAAACGTTCGCGCGCGGTTACTTCCAGCGTGTTCCCCATCATCAGCCCGCGTTCCTGGGAATCCTGGAGCATATCGGGATCATCCATTACGAAGCGTCGGATTCGCGCTGGTGTATGCAATGCCAGGCTGGATAGCGGCTGCAGATCGCGCTGGGGCATGATACCTTCAGAATTGGGAATCGGATCGCCATGCGGATCGTATTTCGGGTTGCCCAGCTTGCGCGCGATCGCCTCGATAAAACGATCAGAAACGCTATGTTCCAGCGCCTCCGCTTCGTCATGTATCTCGTGCAACTCGTATTCCAGATCATGCACCAGATAGGTTTCAATCAGGCGATGTCGGCGCAGCATACGCAAGGCGACCCGCTCGCCCTCATCGGTCAATCTTACGCCGCGATATTTTCGGTAATCGACCGTGCCCTCTTCGACCAATCGTTGCGCCATATCGGTCACGGCCGGCGGACTCACGTTCAAAGCGTCAGCCAGCGCATTCGTCGATACACGTTCATGCTCGCGCTGCAAGGTATATACAGCTTTCAGGAAGTCCTCTACCGACTGAGATGATCCCGACGAAAGCTTGCGTCTGTTCATTGTTGTTCCCGACGTGTTTCCGGCAGATGCCATCGCGCCTATCATATCATAATGGCTGACCAAGCCACCAACGTAATTCTAACAATCTTGCGATACATTAGAATTGAAGCGCGTCAATTGTGGCCGGGCGTCCGGAGTTCGCGACCGCGCAACTGCGCGCCCCTCTTGATTGACCGCCCGCTTTTCAAGGCGTACAATGTGCAGATACACGACACGGCAGTGGGGGTCGGTTGAAGCTAGAGCGCAGCTATTTGCCAGAGTAGGGCGCTCGGACGGGGCTGCAAGACGCGAATGATCCTAATCAGTGGAACCAGCTTATGGCCAGAGACTATTATCAGGTGCTGGGCGTAGAGCGAAACGCCAGCGAAGACGAAATCAAGAAAGCGTTTCGCCACAAGGCGAAACAGCATCATCCCGATGCCAATCCGGACAATCCTGCTGCCGAAGCGCGCTTCAAAGAAGTCAATGAAGCCTACGAGATTTTGAGCGACGAAGAGAAGCGATCGGCTTATGATCGCTTTGGCGAAAACTGGCAGCAGTATCAGGGAAATCCCTTCGGCGGCGCCGGGGGGCAAGCGCGCATGGACGATATGTCTGAGATTTTTGAGACGATATTCAGGCGTGACGGCAGGCAGCGTCGATGGAACCGGGGCTCTGGCGGCTTCCGCACACAGGCTCGTCGTCCACGCGCCGGCGAGAACATCGAACAGGAGATCCCCATCAGCTTGCGCGAAGCCTACGAAGGCACGCGGCGCATCATCAGCAAAGACGGGCGCGATATCACCGTTCACATTCCGCGCGGCGCCGCCACCGGAACAAAAGTACGCCTGGCAGGCGAGGGATATCCCGGCGTGTATGGTGGTCCGGCTGGCAACTTATACCTCATTGTACGCGTCGGAGACGATCCGCTATTTGAACGCAAAGACGACGATATCTTCGTAGATATCAAAGTTGACGCCTTCACTGCCATGCTGGGCGGCGAGGTCGAGGTACCGACGCTGACACGCCCCGTCCGCATGAAAATCCGCCCTGGCACGCAGACCGGCCAAAGGCTGAGGATGACCGGCAAGGGCATGCCCAAGCTCAGAACGGACAAGGCTTTCGGCGATCTCTATGCTAGAGTAATGATTACGGTGCCCGAGAACCTAGGTCGCGCACAACGTGATCTGGCCGAAGAGTTGCGCGACAGCTTGGGCTAGCGGGAGGGCGCTAGCGCCTTCGCCGGGAGATAGGCTGGATGACACTAAAAGCAGGTCCTTAATGTTTTGCATCACGGGTTTCCATTGCCCTGTCGCTGGCCCAATGATGAAAACTTTCCTCAAAGCAATTTTCTGTTTGGTCACTCTATTCGGGCTAAAGCGCCCGGCCGGACCTTCTGCGCCGAGGACAGGAGGGCGTATGGATGGCGCCCAGCCCCCTGGCTTCGGCGAATTGCAGCACAGGTCACGGTCAATTGATCGCGCAATGCTATACCTGGTTGCGGTCGCGTTGCTGTCGTCCTGCAGCGCCCTGCAAGGTTTGAGCGCCGATGTAGACGATGTAGACAATGAAGACAGCGTTTTTCCACAACCAGCGGGGGGGGAGCTTGCTGGCGCTACCTTGACGCCGGCGCCGGACATCTTCGCGGCGGGGGACGCCGAATCCGCACTGCTCACTGAAATCTATGAACGCGCCAGCCCCTCCGTCGTCAATGTGGAGAGCGCTTTCACGGTTGCAGGCAGCGGCGCTGAAGAAAAGCGACGGGGATCCGGCTTCGTATACGACCGCATGGGGCATGTTGTCACAAACGCCCATCTGGTTAAAGACGCGGATTCCATTACCGTGACTTTGCATAACGCCTGGGTGACCGATGCCCGGCTTCAGGGACTGGACAGCTTCAGCGACCTGGCGGTGCTCAAGATTGAAACGGCGCAGGAACGTTTGACGCCGCTGGAGATCGGCGAGTCCGCCAACTTAAAAGTGGGGCAACTCGCCATTTCCATTGGCAGTCCATTCGGCTTGAACAATTCCATGACGATGGGTATTGTCAGCGGGTTGGGGAGATCTCTGCGCTCGGCCGAGTTGATCGACGGCCCGCAAATGCCCGGATTTGACAACCCTTCGATCATCCAAATCGATACACCGATCAACCC
Source organism: Chloroflexota bacterium (assembly GCA_026707745.1). Lineage (GTDB taxonomy): Bacteria > Chloroflexota > Anaerolineae > Aggregatilineales > Phototrophicaceae > UBA6055. The sequence continues at coordinate 97,776 of JAPOWG010000089.1, read as the reverse complement.
GGGCACGTCTGGCGGTCCTTTGTTGGATTCGAGCGGCCAAGCGATTGGCATTACGACGGCTATTCGCTCGGACAATGGCGTATTCCAAGGCGTCGGTTTTGCCGTGCCGGCCGATACCATGCGCCGCGTCGTGCCGGAGTTGATAGAGCGCGGCCGCGTGGATTATGCCTGGATGGGTCTTTCGGTCATGCCAGAAGACGGCGGATTCGGCGTCGCGGGTTTGAGCGAGGCGCTGGGATTGACGGTAGAGCGCGGCGTGTTGCTAAAGGGGGTGACGCGAGGATCCCCAGCGGCTCTGGCTGGATTGCGCGGCGGACATGAGATCATTGAGGTCCGTGGACAAGCGGTCTGTTCAGGAGGCGATCTCATCGTCGCTATCAATGACTATCACATCAAGAATCTGGATGACCTGAATGCCTACTTGATCCAAAACACAGTCCCGGGCGACGAAATAGAGTTGTTGGTCATACGCGAAAAGCGAACCTTCAAAGCGCAGCTTACGCTGCAACCGAGACCAAAGGACAATCGCCCGACTTTAGATTGCGACTCGACGGCCTAGGACAGAACATCATGGAACCCCTGGTACTGGCAAATGAATTAGTCAAAATGCGGCCTTTTGAACCGGCGGACGTCGCGCCGGTCTTCGAGTTCGCGAGCGCCAAGGAAATCGCGGAAAACACTTTCGTCCCTCACCCCTACTCGCGGGAAGCAGCACAGGAGTTTGTCGACCGGGTTCGGGAGCAGTGGTCGACGGACGAAGCCTATGTATTTGCCATCGTAGACAAAGCGACTGACGCGGTTGTCGGCGCCATGGGCATCCATCCCGAAGCAAGGCACAACAGCGCCACGGTCGGTTACTGGATCGGCAAGCCCTTTTGGGGGCGCGGGCTGGCGACGGCGGCCTTGCGGTTGCTGATTCGTTTTGGATTCGAGCAACTCGAGCTCAATCGCATTGAGGCAGGCCATCTGGACCATAACGCGGCTTCGGGACGCGTGATGCAAAAGGCGGATATGCGCTGTGAAGGCAGGCGCCGACAGGCGCTTCTGCATCGGGAAGAATACAAAGATGCCGTCTGGTACGCCATCATTCGCGCGGACTATTGTCCAAGCTCATCACCGGACCGAAGTTGCGCGGGAGGATCTTCTCAAGAAATGAAAAGGACCCCAGAGGATTAGTCTGCGGTCCTTTGACTGTCGAATTAACAGTCTTGCGGTTAGTCGGGAGTACCCCCTAACGGAGCTTCCCTAAGAGGTGTGAATGGGTTAGAGGGCAACCCCCTTATCACCGTTCATTATTTGATCACCTCCTTTACTCAGCCGACGATAAACGGAGCTTATCACAAGCTTGCCGAGAATGCAAGCCCCGCGCATCAACTGAATTGACAAACAGAGTTCTATACGGGGCAATACAGGTCGATAAAGTCTGGGGCGTGTCCTCACTTGACTTCGCCCATTACAGTGGGGAGACATCGGTTCGCGGAGGCGCTTAGGAAGGTCGCGCGGCTGTGATATAATGCAGGCGGGAATCCGAGAGTGGCGCAGCTATGACCAGGCATTACAATCCTTCTCATCGCCGACAGGCGATTCAATGGGCTCAAAACCTTTTGGCGCGCAACTTTTACGTGCTGGATACCGAAACCACCGGTCTCGGCGAACGCGACGAGATCATACAAATCGGCATTGTTGACGCGGATGGCAATGCGGTTTTGGACCAATTGATCAGACCAAGCATTCCGATCCCGTCGGGCGCAGCCAGAATACACGGTATCACGGACGATGACGTGATCAATTCACCGATTTTTAGCAGCCTTTACATCAGACTATCGAGCTTGTTGGCGGGAGAAACTGTTATCGCCTACAACATGGATTTTGATTGGCGTATGCTGCAGCAAACTGTCGCGCGTTATCGCTTGCCCGATATTCGCATCGGCAAACGAGACTGCGCCATGAAACAGTATGCAAAGTTCAAAGGCAAGCGCAGCGGACAGGGTCGCGGCTACGTATGGCACAAGTTGACTAGCGCTCTGGCGCAAGAGAGCATCGCTGCAGGCAATGCCCATAATGCGCTAGGCGACGCGCTGATGACTCTTGAGTTGGTACGAAAGATGGCAAGCTCGTCTTAGCGTAGCCCCGGATTGGTCGTCTTCAGCGACCCGACAACAATGTTTAACCGCCTCTAGTATTTGCCACAGCAACGCAAATAGGCCTCTTATTCGTTTGTCATCTACCTGAAATCGTATATAACAAGTGTAGATTGAGTGCGCGGGGGAAACTGAAATAGTGGGGACTCCGTTGCCATTTGTTGATGATGTGGACAGGAACGAGATGTGATCCGACCTAGATTGAAATCCAAACACATTTGGCTTTTCCTGGTAACTGCGTTGCTGCTATTGCCCTTGGGTCGAGCATTGGCCGCCGATATCACGGTCGATGAAGACTGCAGTTTGTACAACGCGGTCCTGTCCGCAAATGGGGAAGAACAAGTTGAGCCGTTGAATAGTTGCGAAGACGGAGACGACGCCGTCGACGCAGAGCAGACCGGCGCCGATACGATCACGATTGATTTGACGGGTACTGAAGAAGGTACGATTACGCTAACGTCGACTTTGAGCATCACCTCCGAAGTCATTGTTGATGGGGCCGGGTTCGTGATAAACGGGGACGATAGCTATCAGATCTTTAATGTTGACGGCGGCTCGCTCGAGGTCATGAATCTGACGATGACCGCTGGTTCCAGCGAAGCGAATGGCGGCGCAATCTATGTCAGCAATGGTTCCCTTTCAATGAACAATAGCGTTATCTCCAATAGCGCGTCAGCGAGCCACGGCGCCGGTATCTATGCCGAGGCCAGCGATATCGTTATCACCAATAGCGCCATAAGCGCAAATACGGCTGGCACCGATGAAGCGGTTTCGGGCGCCGGCATCTATTTTATCGGCGGAGAAGAGAACAGTCTGCTAATCGACAAAAGCGGTTTCGACTCGAATAGCGCGACAGATGACGGCGCGGGCTTGTACGTCAACAGCGGAATCGCAACGATCACCAATACGTCGTTCGCTGAAAACAGCGCGGCCGACAAGGGCGGCGCTATCTACAATGCGGGAACCGCGACCCTTACCCATGTGACGATTGTCGATAACAGCGCGGAGACAGGCGGCGGAATTTACGACAACGCGTTGCTCCATTTGTATAACAGCATCCTGAGCGGCAATATCAAGGAAGATTGTTCGGGCACTTTGAACAGCAACATAGGCAATCTGATTCAAGACGGTTCCTGCGGGCACGAGGAATTGGTGAAAGATCCGATGCTGCTCAAACTGGCCGGATTACCGGTTTATTATGTACTGCAGGAGGCCAGCCCAGCGATTGATAGCGGAAACACAGGCAAGTGCTTGCTGGAAGACCAACGCGGACTCGCACGCCTGGAGGGGCTCTGCGATATTGGCGCCTCCGAATACTTGGCGGGATCGTTTGCCTTCCAGATCCAAAGCGCAGTGGCAAACACAGCCACCACCGACACAGAGGATGATTCTACGGCGTCGTCTGGATCACAGACGGTGCGAGCAACCGCAACGCCCACTTGCGAATCGTTGCCAGCTGGCGTAACGGTGACCGGTTATGTTAGCGGAACCCAATGCCAGGAAAGAGATGCAGCTGGCGTCGGGAACCAAGTCATCATTGACTATGGCTTCAAAAAGGCGATAGATCTCTGGGGATACGTGCCCGAAAGCGGCTTGAGGATCTGCTTCCAGGATACCGGCACGATCATCTTGCTCGACGCCGCAACCTCGCCACGTACGATCATTCCCTTGTCCACAGCCACCGACGGAGACTGGCGTTGCGCGGATGTCGATCGTGAAGGCACAGCGGTTTTGATGAATCAAGATTTCTTGTCTACCGAAGCGGCTGCCAACGCGGAAGTCCCGCTGACCGATTGCACCGTTACGACCACCGACATTCTCAATGTGCGCAACGAGCCTGCCGGCGATACGGTACTGGCCGTGCTGTTGAACGACGTCAGTCTTTCGTCCAGTACGCGTACCGCAGCATGGTTCAAAATCGACTATTACGGGATCGTCGGTTGGATCAGCGCCGACTACGTCACGACAACAGACACCTGTCAGTAGCCTTTGGCAACTGCTCTCTCGTTCCCTCCATGACGCGACATGGAGGGACTTTTTTTCGTCGCAATGGAAGAAAACGCTCGCCTATATATAATCTAAGTCTGTCGTTCCTGTGCAAGAAAGACGGATCTCATGCGGTTTACTGACAAAGTCGTACTCGTCACTGGCGCTTCTCGCGGAATCGGACGAGAAATTTCCCGGCAATTCGCCGAAAGGGGTGGCACAGTAGCTATCCATTACAAGCAGAACGCTGACGCGGCGAGAAAGACGCTTAGTGCGCTTTCTGGGCGCGGCCACAAGACCTTCCAAGCCGATCTGTCAGATCCCGCCGCTGTACAATCCCTGGTCGATTCGGTCGTGACGCAGATGGGAGGCATCGATATCTTGATCAACAATGCCGGCATCTACGAGGAGAGACCGCTCACCGACGTCGGCTACAAGGAGTGGCAAGCGCATTTTCAACGCGTCATATCAGTCAACTTGCTCGGCCCTGCCAACCTCACCTATTGTGTCGCTCAAAAGATGATCGGACGCGGCGGCGGGCGAATTGTCAATATTTCGTCGCGGGGCGCATTCCGCGGGGAGCCGACGGCGGTGGCCTATGGCGCCAGTAAAGCCGGCCTGAACAGTATGGGACAATCTCTAGCGCAGTTGCTGGGGCCCCACAACATATTCATTGGCACGGTTGCGCCCGGTTTCGTAGAGACGGATATGGCGGCCGAACGGCTGGCGCAACCGGAGGGCGACGAGATCAGGAATCAATCCCCGCTTGGGCGCGTCGCCAAGCCGGAAGACGTGGCCTACGTCGCTCTTTTCCTGGCATCGGCGGGCGCGGAGTTTTCCACAGGCTGTATCGTGGACGTCAACGGCGCCTCGTACTTGCGTACATGATGACTCCTTCTAATACATGAAGCCCATCGACTTGCGAACCGAACGACTGCGCATTCGGCAGTTTCACGAACGAGACGCCGAAGACTGTCTTCGCTTTCGAGCGCAAGTCTTCGGCATTCAAGAACCACGGCAAAGAGGGGTGAATTGGCTGCAATGGACAATCGACAGCTACCGCGAACTGGCTCAACTTGGGCAGCCGCCTTATGCTGACTACGCCGTAGAGGCGCGCTCGAACGGGCATTTTATCGGCTCGGTAGGGATCGTACCGACGGTCATAGCCTGGGGCGCGCTGGGCGGCGACGCGGCTGATACTCTACTCAGTCCAGAGGTCGGCCTGTTCTGGGGAATCATGCCGCGCTATCGAAGACGGGGATTCGCCAGCGAAGCGGGCGCGGCATTATTGAACTATCTGTTTCGAGAGCTGGGTATTGCCCGCGTAGTGGCCACAACCGAAAAAGACAACATAGCTTCTCAAAGGACGATGGAGCGATTGGGCATGACCCTCCAGCGCAATCCCTTGTCCGAACCGTCGTGGCGCCAAGTCGTCGGGATAATCAAGCATCCGAGCCGGCGCTGATTCTACAATATTCACAATGCCGTCTATCGCATCCCTATGTTAGACTTTATTTCGGATGGCAAAGAAATCCGTGACGGTGTCCTGCGCGATGGGGGGCCGTTTTCAAAAAAGTGAGGAGAATGCAATGTACCCTAAACTTATTAGTGTATTTGTCCTGGTCATTTTGCTTGTCGGCGTCGCCGGCGCGCAAGACGACAGCTTCGAGTTGACGATCATGCACACGAACGATGTGCATGGTCATCATGAGCCGCAACGCAACGGCGATGGCGGCGCGGCGCGCCAAGCCACAGTTGTCAACCAGATCCGCGCCGAGGTTGACAATCACCTGTTGCTGGACGGCGGCGACCGCTTCACGGGAACGCTTTTCCACGTCCAGTATCGTGGACAGGACAGCGTTCAGATCATGAACGCCATGGACTATGACGTCCTCGCCCTGGGCAACCACGAATTTGACGACGGTAGCGAAGTATTGGCCGATTTTGTCAAGAGCCTCGAGATGCCGTCGCTCAGCGCGAATATCGATTTCAGCGAGGATCCACACTTGGCAGGCTTGGTCGAACCCTCCGTGATCCTCGAGGTCAGTGGCCAGCGCATCGGCATCATCGGACTGACCGCGCCGGAAACCGAGATTCTGGCCAAGCCCAGCGAATTCCTGGTCTTCCACTATGATCTCGTCGGCATCACCCAGGACGAAGTTGACAAGATGCTTGCCGAAGGCGTCAACAAGATCATCGTGCTCAGTCATATTGGCATTGAGGCCGATTTACAAGTCGCCCAGGGTGTCAGCGGCGTCGATGTGGTTGTCGGCGGCCACTCCCACACCTTGCTCAGTAATGCCTATACCGGCGCCTATGGCGAATACCCGATCGTACTGGAAAGCGCCAGCGGCGAGCCGACTCTCGTGACGCAAGCCAGCGACAAGACGGTCTATTTGGGACGACTGGATGTCGAATTTGACGCCGACGGCGTGCTGACCGATTGGGATGGAGATACGATTCTGCTCAGCCGTTACATCAGCCCAGATCCGGACATTAGCGCCCTGATCGCCGAATTGGCGGAACCAATCGCCGAATTGCGCGCTATTCCAGTCGGCGAGGCTGCTGTCGCGCTGACTGGCACTAGCCCGCGCCTCTGTCGCATCCAAGAATGTCTGCTCGGGAATGTCATCACCGACGCCATGTTGGAAGAAACCGGCGTTGACATTGTCATCCAGAATGGCGGCGGTATCCGCGCCGATATTGATGCCGGCGAGGTCACCTTGGGCGAAGTTTTGACTGTGCTCCCATTCGGCAATTTGATCAGCACCTTTGAGTTGAGCGGGGCTGATGTGCTGGCCGCGCTAGAAAATGGCGTCAGCCGCGTCGAAGTGGATGCGGATGGCAACCCAATTGTCGATGGCGCGGCGGGTCGCTTCCCGCAGGTTGCGGGCTTGCGTTATACCTTTGACGCCACCCAAGCAGCGGGTAGCCGTATCGTCAGCGCCGAGGTGATGCAAGAGGGCGAATACGCGCCGCTCGATCCCGACGCTATCTATTATGTCGCCAGCAACGACTACATGCGCGCCGGCGGCGATGGCTACTCGGTACTCGTCGAAATGGCCATTAGTCCCTACGATCAGGGCAGTCCGCTGGATCAGGTCGTCGCCGAATACATCACCGCCAACAGCCCGATCAGCGCCATGCTGGAAGGGCGCATCACGCATCAGGCAGGTTGATCGCGTTCGTAAATGAGGGAATAAAGCAAAATTCGCGAAGACCGCTGGCAGAAGCCGGCGGTTTTTCTTTGAGCGTCAGACGGCCGCTTGCGCCCCGTCTGACGCAATCGCATACTGACTGGTGAAGAGCCCGAATTGGAACTATGCTATAAGCAGGTTTCGCGCGGCAATAGTCAATACCAGCGTAGCAATTTCCCATGCAAAATGGCGGCAGTTTCTACGACATTTTCTTCATCTACCACCCGGAAGATATCGAATTCACGCGTCGATTGGCTGAGCGGCTAGCTGCCCGCAATATCGTCTGCCGCCTTGATGAAGAAATTGGCAAGTCTGAAGCGGATCCACAGGCGCTGCGGGATACGATATTGCGCTCGCATACGATTGCGATTGTCCTGTCGCCAGATTCCGCCGAAAGCCAATTGTGCAATGAATTAATCGAATACGCGGTTGCCAACGGCAAGCGCTTCATCAGTTTGATCATCAACGAAGCAATCGCTGTCGCTGTTCATCCGGCCATTGCGGAAAACGCCTACGTTTTCTTTCGTGAAGAAGACGACCTCAATGCGAGCGCCAATACGTTGATACAACTCCTGCAAGTTGACGCGCACCTGCGTCTGCATACCGAGTTGCTCGTCAGCGCCAGCGCATGGAGTCAGGAGGGGCGCAGAAGCGATCGGCTGCTCGCCCCGGAGCGTGCGGAAGAAGCGCGCCAGTGGCTGGCGGAGGGAGCCAACCGCAGTCCGAAGCCATCGCAGCTTCTGGTTGAATTCATCCACGCCAGCCGACGGCAAAAGCCGACGCCGGCTCGCGGATTCCCAAGTCATGTCGCGCTTGGCCTGTTTGCCGTCTTGATCGTGGTCGCGGTCGTCGGGATCGTCCAGAGCGTGATGGCCGGCCAAAGCGCGGCAACCGCCACCGCAGCGTTCCACGCTACTAGTGAGCAAGGGACTAGACTCGCGCGATCCGCCGCCGCAAGCGCAACAGCAGAGAGCAACAGCGCCGTGCGGATTATATCGAATCTCGCGGCAACCAGCGTCCGCATCAGAGAAGAGGTTTTGGCAACTGCGGCCGTCCAAGCACAATACGCGGCCAGGCAGGCCGCGATGGCCGCGACCTCCCAAGAAGCGACGGCCATTTACGCTGCCAACGCCCGCGCCACAGAAATGGCGCAACTGCAGAGCGATATCGCCGCGCAGGCTGTCATCGACGGGGCGGGGCGCGCGCTCGCCGATGGAGACCTCGACCTGGCTCTGGCATTAGCCTGGGAAGCTGCGCAGACCCTCGATAATCCCTGGCCGGCTTTACAGATCCTTCGTCAGGCGCTTGAGCGCCGTCCTGCTGCGACGATTGACAACATCTCATTGCTACAGGTTCATCCGGCCGGCGAACAAATTGCATTGGTCCCGCGCTCAGGCAAGCGCGTGTTCGTTTATGACGGCGGGAGCGGGCGGCTCGACTACGAAATTGACGATCACGAAGGCGATATCAGCGCAATTGCTTATGGCGGCGAGGGACAGTTGTTGATTACCGCAGCGGGGGATGGAGAAGTGATCATTCGGTCCAGCGAAGATGGCGCCGCGCGCTATCGTTTGGGTGAACATACGGGTCCCGTCCGGGCAATGGCCCCATATCGAACCGACAGCAAGTTGGTCACGGCGGGCGACGACGCGCTTATTCTTTGGGATCTCAATACCGGGAGGAGCCTGGCCAAGTACGCGCCAGAATCGGGAGACGAGCTGGCGATCAGAGAACTGCTGGTGACCGCTGACGACGCGCGCCTCATCGCCTGGTCGGATGCAGGCGGGGTAGTCAATATGGCGCAGCATTCGGCCGAGACGCTGGCGCTGCTCACGCCGGACAGCGGCGGCCGGGTTTACCTGGGCTACGACCGAATGGGCGGCATCGCCTACAGCGGCGGTCGTAGTTTGCCAGCTTATGCCGGTGATCCCAATATCGGCGATCTTGTGCTCTGGAACCCCTCTACCGGAGAGCAATTAACGCGACTTTCCCAGGGTTTCAACTGGTCGCTCATCAGCGGAGGAAGTATCGCCAGCGCGACCGACAGTCTCCAATTCATCGCATTTGGCGACGGCACTGCCCTGCTCGGTGTACAGAATAGCATTGGCGAGAAACGCTTGGCGCTAATTACCCTCGACGAAGGGAGAGTTCTGCGGACTTACGAAGACGAGTTTGCCGCCGGCCTGGTCTGGGCGCATTTCCTTGATTCAGGCGTTGCGCTGTCTCTGACGAGCGACAACCGGCTGGTCACATGGTCAACCAAGAATGGCAGCTTGATCCGCCAGGTGGGCCTTTCGCCGCAGCATCTGGCGCGAATCGAAGTCGACGCGGCGGGCAAGATCGTATTGGGACAGGCGATTGATGGCAGCGTTTACGTTTGGCATACCGCGTCCGTCATATCGGGCCAGCTTCTGGCGCTGGATGAGCCAGCCGACGACATCGTCATCAACCAGAGGGGCGATGCCTTGCTCATCAGCGATAGCGGCGGTACGCGCCTTCAGAGAATCGGTGGCAAGGAAATCCTGTTCCAAAGCGAGGCGGATGGCCTGGCGCGGATTAACGATGATGGCTCACATCTCGCCATATCAGTTGGTCGCGACATCTTCCTATACGACGCGCGCGATGGCCAGATGGCAGCAAGTTGGACAATTGACCGCGATGAGGTCAAGAACCTGCACTTGGCGCCTAAGGGGGAAGCGCTGCTGGTGGAAACCGAAACCGGCGAAATGCTGCTGCTGCGAAGGGACCGAGCTGCGCCACAGCGGCTGAACAAGGGAGACTTTGGAGAAACCAGGCTGGTCAGATTTGCGGTCGACAGCAGTGCAGTTCTCAGCTTGCACCCAGAAGGCGCCTTGTTGTGGCAAGGGGATACGGCGGAGCCGGAGCCGACGACAGCCTACGCGCTGGGGCTAGCGCCCGAGTATGCCACGCCGGATCGCTTCAAGGTCGCATTTGGCGACGGCGGCGGTGGCCTCTTTTTTTTCGTTCGCCTCGAAGGAGGCTTGGCAGGCCTGACCTTAATCGATCTGGCAGAGGATTCAATCCGGCGCCACGCCTTTGTCGATGTCGCCTATGGCGAATTGGCGGGCCAGGGCGAGTATCTCCTGCTAGCGCGCGTCGATGGCAGCGTGCAAGTGCTTGATACGTCCAGCGGAGCGATCCTCAATGAATACGCCGATGTCGGAGTCTTTGCTCGAAGACTAGCGCTTCTGGAAGAGCGAAACTGGCTATGCGCCGCCGCCGATAATAATCTACTGATATGGGACCTGACATCGAATGCCCTGGTACAGCGCATCCAACATCCCGATGAAGTATTAGATTTCAGCCTCAGCCAGGACGGGCAGCATGTCGTAACCAAGGATGCCAGTGGCGTGTACAGGCTCATTCAGGTCGACACCGCGGATGAGTTGCTGGATAGAGTGCGAGAACGGGTTGCGCCGCGCGAGTTGACCTGCGCCGAACGCGAACAATACCTCGCTATCCCCTTTTGCGAGTAAAAGCGGGAAATATCGATGAAGCGAATCCTGTTTGCGTCCTGGTACACCGGTCTTGGCGGTGGCGAAACAGACCTGCTGACGCTCGCCGGTTCACTTGACGCAAAAGACTACGAATGCCATCTGCTGCTGCCGAAGGACGGGCAGTTGAGCGAGATCTGGCGCGAAACAGTGGGTCCGGTCCACATCATCCCCTTTCGCGGGGCCACGACCTTGTTTGTGCCTGCTCTATGGGCGCGTTTCCCCGTGGTCAAGCGCTTCACCAAGCTGCTGCAACGGGAGCGAATCGATCTGGCGCATTGCGACTATCACAGCTTGCCCATGGTGGCCCCGGCAGCCAAACTGGCTGGGCTACCGTTCATCTTCACGCTTTGGGGTTGGTGGTTCAAGCCGAAACCCTGGCAGCGAATATTCTTTCGCAACATACCGAAGACGATAGCGCGTTCAATCGCTATCCGGGACGGGTATCTTGGCGAGCCCCCTCTCATGCCCCTCGAAAACCTGCCTGTAGTTTACCCGGGCGTGGATACCGAGCGATTTCATCCGGAGCTCGACGGAGCCCGCTTGCGCGACGAGCTGGGCATTTCGCAGGATGCGCCCCTGGTCGCCATGGTCGCTCGTTTTCAACGCGTCAAGGGACACCACAGCTTTCAATCACTCGCCGAAGCTATCGCCAGGCAAGAACCGGAGGCGCGATTCATCGTGGCCGGCGATAATGTCTTCGGCCTAGCTGCCGATGGGCGCTATCGGGATGAGATTGTACGGATGGCGAGCACTAATGACGCGCTGCGCGAGCGTCTGCGCTACATCGGTTTTCGCGACGATATCGAGAATGTCTATGCAGCCGCGGACGTGGTGGTTTGCGCTTCTGAGTTTGAGAGTTTTGGCAAAGCCAACCTCGAGGCGATGGCCTGCGGGGTGCCAATTGTAAGTACCAACCGCGGAGGTCCGGCGGAGACAGTGCGCCAGGGCGAGACGGGATTCCTCATCGACCCCGGCGACATCGCTGGATTCTCCCGCGCGGTATTGCGGCTGCTCGGGGACGACGGGTTGCGAGAAAAAATGGGACGCGCCGGGCGCGCCCAGGTCTGCGCGCGCTTCTCGATTGATGCCGCGACAGAGGCCTATCGCCGCATATTCGAAGACTTGCTGAGGCTCAATTCACGGTAGCGTCCCGGAAAAACTTCGCGAAGGCATCGCCGATGGTGTTGTCCTTCAGATACGCGATATGCTCGCCCGCAAATGGGATAGGCTGCATAGCAAAGTGAGTCACCAGCGCATTGTCCGGCACAGTGTTCGGCACGGCGAGCAATTCCAGCAAGCTGGCGCTTACGGGAGATCCCGGCAAAATCGCTTCCATGACACCCACTACCGGGCGCAGCGCAGCGACCGGAACCGGCACGAGCAGGCGCCAAGTGTTCATGGCGCTGATGATGCGCCGTTCGATTTCACCCAGGGTCAACACTTCCGGTCCGCCCAGCGTCAATTCCCGCCCGATGACGCCATCATCGTCGAGGCTGCGAATCGTAGCCTCGACCACATCATGTACGGAAACCGGCTGAAATTCGGCTTTCCCCCCGCCGATCAAGGGAAATACGATCGGTGTCAACTTCAGCAGGCGCGCGAAGGTATTGAAGAATTCGTCTTGCGGACCGAAGATGGCGGAGGGACGCAGCGCTGTCCACTGCAAGGTCGATGCGGCAACGTATTCCTGGGCGCGCCCTTTGCTAGCGAGGAATCGGTAAGGAAGATCGCTACGGGCGCCGTTCTGGCTCATATTGATGAATCGTTTGACGCCGGCTGCTTGCGCTGCTTCAAGAACGTTAACCGTACCTTGAAAGTTGACCGCTTCGTAAGTCTGCCCGCGCTTTTCCATAGCGATGGCGACCAGGTGAATAACCGCGCTGACATTCTCCATGACCGGGGGCAAGCTAGCTGGCACGGTAACATCGCCCTCGACGATTTCGATGCTCGCGGCGACTTCGCGCAGGCGCAATTGCGCTTTCACGGGGCGTCGCACCAGCGCCCGCACCGGATGGCCCAGCGTGACCAGCTTTTTTACGATTTGATTGCCGAGATATCCGGCGGCGCCTGTAACCAATACTGTCATCGGGTCTTCTCTCCGTCGTTGGTCTCTCTCATGATACGATAGCGACATTAACCGGGCTTTAGCGTAGAGCCCTTGACGATATCATCTTCGGCGATGGATGAGGGCTTCTGCATGGTAGAATGCGTCGGAATCCGCCAGCTACACAAGCGGTCGCAGCAAGAGCCGCTCGGCGCGTAACCAGCGAAAAGGATTTCCGCGCTCACGCAAAAGCAGACTCGTTCCGCTCTCGCGAATGCTGGTTTGTAAAATAGGAGTATAACCAATCAGGCGGGCTGCGCCAGGCACATGCGCGAACCATACACGACCACTACAGTATACTTCCAAGTCGATCCGCAAGTCCCGGAGCGGCGCCCAATAGAATTGGCGGGCGAAACCATCAGGGATGGCGGATTGGTCGCCTTCCCTACGGAAACGGTCTATGGGCTGGGCGCCAACGCGCTTGACAAGGCCGCCGTCGAGAAGATTTTCCGCGCCAAGGGCCGCCCGGCCAACGATCCCCTGATCGTGCATATCGCTGATTTGTCCCATTTGCCGCGCCTGGCCGTGTCTGTCCCCGAGCTCGCTTACCGTTTACTCGACCGCTTTGCTCCAGGCGCGTTGACGCTCGTCTTGAACAAGCGTGAAACCGTGCCGGCCAATCTAACCGCAGGGATGGATACTGTTGCGGTGCGCATACCCGATCATGCCGTCGCCTTGGCGCTCATAAACGCGGCCGGCCGGCCTATTGCCGCGCCCAGCGCTAACAAATTCTCGCGCCCCAGCCCAACCACGGCGCAACACGTTGTCGATGACCTGGAAGGGCGCGTGGACATCATCCTGGACGGGGGTCCCACGGCAATCGGCTTGGAGTCGACGATTCTCAGCTTGGTTGGGGGGGCACCGCAGGTCCTGCGTCCGGGCGGCGTCGCGCTGGAAGAATTGCGCGCGATCGTTCCAGATCTCACTTATCAACCTCGGTATCTGACCGGCGACGACACCGCTTCGCCGTCGCCTGGCAGCATGCTCAAACATTACTCACCGAGAGCGACAGTCATCCTGTTTCGCGGCGAAGATGACGTTGCTGTCTGGGCAGCCATCAAGGCATTCGCCGACGATCATGACCATGTTGGCGTGATGACGCTGGAGAAAGATGTAAGGCGCTTTGCCGATCTTGATGTCAAAGTCGAGAGCTTGGGCGCAGATCTCGATGCGGCGGCCACCCGCTTGTTTTCAGCATTGCGAGCGCTTGACAGCCGAGGCGCCAAGTGGATATTGGCGCGCGCTCCCGATACAACTGGAGTGGGCCTGGCGATCGGCGATCGGCTGCTACGCGCTGCCGAGGGCGACGTGATTGACGTGAAGCCGCGACGTTAACCGCTTCCGTCAGTCATGCTATACTGGCTGAACAAAACACCGACTGCAAACCGAGGAAGGCATCGTGGCAGAAGTCATACAGATCAAAGATATCGCCCGCTACGCAGGTCAAGAAGTCACCGTGCGCGGTTGGGTTTACAGCAAGACCGGCAAAGGCAGGCTGCAATTCATCCTGCTGCGCGATGGCAGCGGCCAGGCGCAATGCGTCGCCTTCAAACGAGAAATGGACGCGGAGGCATTCGAAATTGCCCGCGGGCTCACGCAAGAGTCTTCGGTTGTCATCACGGGCGAGGTCCGGCCCGATGAACGAGCGCCGGGCATTCCAGGTGGATTCGAAATCGGTATCCGAGATCTGCAACTCCTCCAGCAGGCGCAAGATTACCCGATCACACCCAAAGAACATGGCACCGAGTTCCTGATGAACCATCGTCACTTGTGGGTGCGCAGCAACCGCCAGTGGGCGATCTTACGCATCCGCGCCACCATTATCAAAGCGATGCGGGACTGGCTGGACGATCAGGGTTTTTTGCTTGTAGATACGCCAATCATCACGCCGGCGGCCGGGGAAGAAACGACTACGCTATTCGAGGTTGACTATTTTGGCGATCCGGCCTTTCTGGCGCAGACCGGTCAACTCTACAACGAAGCCAACATCATGGCCTTTGGCAAAGTCTATTGCTTTGGACCGACCTTCCGCGCAGAAAAATCCAAGACCCGCAGACACCTGATCGAGTTCTGGATGCTGGAGCCGGAAATCGCCTTTTGCAGCCTCGAAGAGTTGATGGACATAGAAGAGGGCCTGGTGATCTATGTCGTGGCGCAGGTCTTGGAAAAGCATAGCCGGGAACTGGCGATAATCGAGCGTGATGTGAAAAAACTGCGCGCGATCACAGCGCCCTTTGCTCGCATCAGCTACGACGACGCCGTCGAACGACTGCAAGAGCTAGCGGAAGCGACCGATGATCCTGAAGCGAAAGCCGAGCTTGCAATTGCCTGGGGCGAAGATTTCGGCAGCCCACAGGAAACCGCGCTGGCGGAGATCTTCGACAAGCCGGTCTTTGTCTATAACTACCCTACCGCCGTAAAAGCCTTTTACATGACACCGGTAGAAGGGCGCCCGGAGGTCTGCCGCAGCGTCGATCTGCTGGCGCCGGAAGGCTATGGTGAGATCATCGGGGGCAGCGAACGCATTCACGAACTGGACTTGCTGGAGCAAAATATCGACAAGATGGGTTTGGGGCGCGAAGCCTACCAATGGTACCTTGAGTTGCGGAAATTCGGGACGGTGCCTCATGCCGGTTTTGGAATCGGCATTGAGCGAACGGTAGCCTGGATTTGTGGACTCAATCACGTGCGCGAGACGATACCCTACGCGCGCCTGCTCAACCGCAAATATCCCTAGCCAAAGAATCGCAATTCAATCGTTCGCAAAGACTCCCCGCAGGGCTTCCGACAAGTTACGCGCCTGAAGCAACTGGATGCCCCCTGGGATCTCGTCAGCCCTGCCCCCCAGCCTGGGGGCCAGGGCGCGCTTGAAGCCGATCTTCCGCGCTTCGTTCAAGCGCATGCTTAACTGGCCGACCCGTCGAATCTCCCCACTCAAACCGACTTCTCCGACAATCGCCAGATCCGCCGGCACAGGGCGATCGTAATAGCTTGAAGCGATGGCAACCGCCATCGCCAGGTCGGAGGCCGGCTCGCTGATCCTGATGCCGCCGATGACATTGACGAAAATATCCTGTTCCCACAGTTTCAGTCCGATTCGCTTGCTCAAGACGGCGCTGATCAAGAGCAAGCGATTGATATCAACACCATTGGGCGTGCGGCGCGGATTACCGAAGGATGTCGGACTGGTAAGGGCTTGCATCTCGACCAGCAGCGGTCGCGTGCCTTCCATCGTAATGGCGATGGCGGAACCGGATGCCTGGACGACGCGTTCTTCCAGAAATACCTGCGAGGGGTTCTCCACTTGAACCATGCCGCGCCCGCGCATTTCGAAGACGCCCACTTCGCTGGTGGCGCCAAAGCGATTCTTGACACTGCGCAGCAGTCGATACTGTTGAAATGGATCGCCTTCCAGATATAACACAGTATCAACAATGTGCTCCAGGGCACGCGGTCCGGCGATATTGCCGTCTTTGGTCACATGGCCGATCATCAACACGCTAACGCCTGAGTCTTTGGCAAGCGACTGCAAGCGCATGGCGCATTCTCGCACTTGCGCTACCAAGCCTGGTGAAGAATTCAGTTCGTCCGTATGGGTTGTCTGAATCGAATCGATCACAACCAGCACGGGATTCAAAGCGGAGATCTGATCAAAGATATTGCCCAGATCGGTCTCCGTCAGCAGGAATAGATTTCGCGCGGACAGGCCCATGCGCTCGGCGCGCATCTTGATCTGGCTCGCGCTCTCCTCGCCACTGACATAGAGCACGTTTCCGGCGGACTCCGCCAGCAGCGAAGCCAATTCGATGACGAGCGTGGATTTGCCTATACCGGGTTCACCGCCGAGCAAGACCAGGCTGCCCGGCACCAAGCCGCCGCCGAGAACACGATTGAATTCGCTGATTGGCACCGGCAGACGCACTTCCTCCCCCGGACCAACCGCCTCAAGGCGCACGGGCCTCCGCTGACCGCGGCTCTCTGCTTGGCCGTGAGCACGGGACTTGGGCGCCTCCTCAATGCGCTCAACCATGCTCTCAAACTCGCCGCATTGCGGGCAACGTCCGAAGTAGCCGGAACTCCGTCTGCCACAATTTGAGCAGATAAACGTACTGCGCTTTTTCGCCATGGCTTTGTGGGTTTGAACTTAGATACTCCTCAGATCTTCCGGCGATGATAACATAGATTCGCCCATTCCAGGAACGCGGCACAAGTCGGGCAGTGGTGAATATGAGGGATGCATTAATCCAATTGCTGTCGCGAGATTGCCCCGCCCGACGATATGAGTTTGCCCTGTCCAAGGACCCGAAAAGGTATCTATACAGTACATAGGGACAATCACGCGATGGACTGCTCCCCCAAGCGACTCGCCCCCGCCATGCGGCTTATGCCGGCGCCATTGCCGAACGCCAAGAGAATCCCAAACTCGATGCGGCTTTTACATCGGTCTGGCGCGCTTCCCGCGCTCCGCCTATAGCTCACGCGGGTTCCGGGCAATCGGTCGTCCGCGCGTCGACATTTTCTAGAAGTTCGATTGAGGTATATCCTCCGGCTGGCGCTGGCGGCGCAGTCAACTGACCCGTCGTCGATCTGCCATTTCAAAGGATATCTGAAGTATTCAAGCACTGTATAACTTTAGCAATTGTCGCGTAGGCTAAGCGTAGAAAAAGCGAAGGTTTAGCAAAGGCGACGCGTCATCTCTTGTATTACAAAATATGTTAGAGTGATCGCACGTCCGGGTTCTTTGTCCCCACATGGAACCAGGACACCCCCCAAATATACCAGGCGTCCCATGATGAATTGGGACGTTTGGCTTTTATACTCCGTTGCTTCAAGGCAAGACTACATGACCACAATCTGACCAATCCCCATCAGCGCGAAATCCGTCAATGCAACGGCTCAGCAGTTCGCCTATCTTTTTGTGGCCCGCGTTATTCCAGTGGACGTCGGGTAAAGCTGTATAGTCGACCGTCTTTTCAAGTTCTGAACGCGGATCGATATACGGTATCTCAAGCTCTGCCATGAGCTGTATGGCGGTGGAATAGTGTCCGCCAGGTGATACCAGGTCGCTGCGATGCGGGATTAGCAAGACCAAGAGTTCGCCTAACTGTGTCGATACCGTATCGCGCAATTTTTCCAGGTAGTCGCGAGTGACGTCCGTTTCCCTGGCTGCTCTAACGCGTTCGTAGGCGCTGTCGCCAATCACATCAAACAGACGCAACGCCAATGTTCCCAAGCGCGTGATGCCAACAAGACGCTCAAGCTCGCTCGCGGGCGGATCTTTCCGCTGTTCGCGATAGTACCAGGTGGAAGGCAGATCCAGCATAATGGTGTTCCCCCAACGATCTTCCCAGCGGAACCAGATCTCTTCTTCATCGGCGTCTGCTGTCGTTTTCTGGCCGTGGATCGGCACCATATTGTCTTTGAAGTCGTTCACGTAGAAGCCGAGCAAGATCACATCAGGCTGCATAACCGGTCCGAATACAGATAAGGACTGAAGCGCTTGCCGGGTTCCGGTGCCGGGGATTCCCATATTCCACAGTACCGCGTCTTCCTGATCGGATTCGATTCGCTCGATATAGGATTTTCCCATGTCAGCCGTCATGCCAAAGGTGAAGGAATCGCCCAGGGCAATGATCCTGAACTTGCCCTGCAAGTCATCGCTCCGAGTAAAATCTTGCGTATCGTGAAACCCCTGTTGATTTAGGGAGCAGTTTCGACCTTCCGTTCGCCCCAACCTGCAGGCTTCTTCCAGGACTTCGGGGTCGAAGTGGCAGCCAGCCTCATCGCAGATATTCCAGGGCTTGCCACTGTAATACTGTTCAGGGATCTGAGCTGGAAAGTAGGTCGACATATTGAGAACCGCCAATAAAAGCTCCAGGGCGACAAGTGTGCCGGCCGTAATGACCACCGTTGCGAGTACGTTCTTGCGCCAGGCGGCCAATCGACGCCGGCGGAGATCCTCCCGTCGCAGCGCGTGCGCCAACGCCGCCAGCACGAGACCACCGAAGATCGCCAAAAGCTGTGGCAAGTTAAAGCCGGGACTGGTTCCGGGAAACAGATCGAGAACGATACCAAAACCGGTAATAACCAGCCCAATGATCGCAAGAGCCCAAAAGAGCGCGTTGAGTACAAAAATGGCGCGTGCGCGTGAACGCGGCATGTAAGACTATCCTCTGCAGCGCCTAAGTCGTCAGGGGCGCCGATAGCAATTATAGTCGATTCCCGATGTATTACCCCCGCGATCGACGTCTGGACACCAGAAACCGCGCCCCAAGCTCGGGAGCGACGCACGCGTAAGGGTATCGTAATCTGACCTCTCTACAATGGAAGCGACCGACTTGGGAAAGGACCGCATCCATGCGCAAGGCACTCATTCGGCGCGGGTTGATTACAGTTGCCGCCGCAGCAACAATTCTCGCATTCGTCTGGGTTTTTGGATTTGCTCGAAACCTGGCGCAGGATCAGGAAGGCTGCAATCCCCGCCATTTGCGGACGGTTAATTGGTCTACCGATTTCTGCAATAGCATTGTCGACTTCGAGGAGATTCTGGTCGGAAATCCTACCAAGGACGGCATACCTTCGCTCACAGACCCGGATATGGAGACAGTTTCGCAGGCCGCTAGCTGGCTGAGTGATCGTTCGCCGGTGATCGCAGTCGAGATTGATGGCGAAGCTCGTGCCTATCCGCAGGCGATCCTGATGTGGCACGAGATCGCCAATGTCGAAATCGCCGGGATTCCGGTTGCGGTCACATTTTGCCCGCTTTGCAACAGTTCAATCACCTTTGATCGGCGCGTCGACGGCGACGCGCTGGACTTCGGCGTCAGCGGATTGCTGCGCAATAGCGACCTGATCATGTATGATCGCCAGAGCGAGACCTGGTGGCAACAATTGACCGGTGAGGGACTCGTGGGCAATCATGCTGGCGCTCTGCTGGATATCGTTCCTTCGCAAGTGATCAGCTTTGCCAGCTTTGCCGAACGCCATCCGGAAGGACTGGTCCTTTCGCGCGATACCGGTTTCTCGCGCCAGTATGGCATCAATCCCTACAGCAATTACGACAGTCGTCCGGGGCGTCCCTTCCTGTTCCGAGGGGAAATCGACGTCAGGCTCGGCTCGCCGGTGGATCATGTGTTGGCGACAACCGTCGATGGCATCGCCAAAGCCTATCCCTTCGCCATATTGCGTGAGCAACGAGTGATTAACGACTCAATCGGGGGAAGGCCTGTTGTCGCTTTCTTCCAGGCGGGTGTTGCCAGCGCGCTGGGCGATTCGGTCATTGACAACGCTGCGGATCTAGGTACCGCTGGATTGTATCTTTCGACCCTGGACGGAATAACCTTGAGTTTCCTTCAGCAGGAGGATGGCAGCTTCACTGACGAACAAACCGGATCGACCTGGAACGCCTATGGAGAAGCGATTGCCGGTGACTTGCAAGGACGGGAGTTGGAATGGGTTGACGCCTTCCCCCACTTCTGGTTTGCCTGGGCCGCTTTCCACCCGGAAACTGAAGTCTACAGCAATTAGCATCTCGCTGGACATTCCAGTCCGCTATTGCGCGGGGGATCGACATGCCCGGTGAAATTGGAGTTCTGAGGACGTGAACAAGCGCAAGAAAAGCTTCAAAGATCTGGCGACTCTTGTGCTGATCGTGCTTGCCTTCATCCTGGTCGGGCAGGGGCTGTTTCAGGGTCCCGGTTCGGGCTGGAAAACCGACTTCGACATGGCAGCTATTGACATGGACGAGGTGATTTCGGGCGGGGTGCCGCGCGATGGCATCCCGCCGATAGATGATCCGACATTTGTTGAGGCGACCCTCGCTGTTGAATTGTCGCCGCAGTCGCCGGTGATCGCGCTGGAAATAGAAGGCGATGCGCGCGCCTATCCACTCGAGGTTCTGACTCGCCACGAGATCGTCAACGATGTCGTGAGCGGCACTCCCGTAGCCGTGACATTCTGTCCGTTGTGCAATAGCGCCGTCGCTTTCGATCGTCGAGTCGCCGGCAAGGTCCTGCGCTTTGGCGTATCGGGCAATCTACGTTACAGCGACCTGATCATGTGGGACGATCTCACGGAGACCTGGTGGCAGCAACTCACTGGCGAAGCCATTGTCGGTCACTACCGCGGTAATGTACTGCGGATGATAAGCTCGCAACTGGTCAGCTTTGAAGTCTTCAAGGGGCGTTACCCCGCGGGCAAGGTATTGCGCGGCCCCCTGGGAGTCTACGGGCGCAACCCCTACATCGGCTACGACAGCAGCCCGAAGCCATTTCTTTTCAAAGGACCCGTCGACGATCGCCTTTTCGCTACGGAGCGTGTGCTGGGGGCGGTCATCGGCGATCAAGCCATATCGTACGCGTTCAGCACCTTGAAAGAGAGGCACGTTATCAATGACAGGGTGTCGGATCGCGACATTGTGATATTCTGGCAGTCCGGCGCCGTGAGCGCCCTTGACGCGGGCGATATCGATTCGTCAAAGGATGTCGGCATGGCGCTGATGTATGACCGACGCTTGCGATCGGGCGAAGCGTTGAGCTTCCGTCATGAGGCCGGTCGGTTCATCGACCAGGAAACGGAGAGTGTTTGGAACATCTGGGGCGAGGCGACCGACGGTCCCTTGGCGGGCAGCGGACTCAGTCAATTGCAGGCCTACCCGCATTTCTGGTTCGCTTGGGCGGCCTTTTATCCCGACACGATTCTGTACGCTATCGAATGACAATTCACGACAGAGGATATATTATGCACGATATTCGTAAGGTTTTTCCGTTTGTTTTACTGCTTGCCGCGCTGCTGCTAGCGGCAACTGGTCAGGCTCAACTCACCTGCGAAACGCCCCCCGCTCCCTTCGACAGACCAGAAGTGCTGGAAAACTGGCAATCGGTCTGGGATCTGATGGATGTTTGCCAGCACCAGGAAGGCGTCTTCAGCGAGATCATTTCCGGTGGCGTCGGTCGGGACGGTATCCCGCCCATCGACAACCCGGCATTTGATGATTTGGCCTTGGCGGATACCTGGCTACAAGACGCTTCTCCGGTTATCGCAGTTGAAATCGACGGCATCGCCCGCGCCTATCCTTTGGCAATCTTGACGCGCCATGAAATCGCCAACGACACCCTTGGCGGGACGCCTATTGCCGTCACGTTCTGTCCCTTGTGCAATAGCGCTATCGTATTCGACCGACGCGTAGGCGGCGAAGCGCTGCGTTTCGGTGTGAGTGGATTGCTGCGCAAAAGCGACCTCATCATGTGGGACGATGCGACGCAGAGCCTTTGGCAGCAATTGACCGGCGAGGGCATCGTCGGCGCACACACTGGGACGCTACTGGATATCGTACCATCGCAACTGGTGGGGTACGGGGCATTCAAAGAGCAGTACCCGCATGGGGAAGTGCTTTCGACGAATGGCCGCTTTTACGGCGCCAATCCCTACGTCAATTACGATAGCAGTTCGCGGCCCTTTCTGTTTTTTGGCGAGCCGGACGGTCGGCTCTTTGCCACGGAACGCGTGCTCGGTGTTACGCTTGGTGATGTGCGTACCGCGTTTCCCTTTGCCGCCTTGTCCGAAGCCCGAGTGATCAATGATAGCGTGGGCGATGTCGATGTCGTGGCGATCTGGCAGCCCGGCGCCTTCAGCGCCCTGGACGCAGCCAGCATAGATCTTTCACGCGATGTGGGTATGGCCGGCTTGTTCGAACGGACCATTGATGGGCGGACGCTGCGCTTTCGCGCCGACGGCGATGCGATCGTCGATGAAGGGACGGGTAGTACCTGGAATATCTTCGGCACAGCGGTTGCGGGCGAGCTCGCCGGAACTCAGTTGCGTTCGATCAACGCTTTCCCGCACTTCTGGTTCGCCTGGGCAGCATTTTACCCGGATACCGAATTGTACGGTTACGAGCCGTCAAGAATGGTCTTGACCGACCGGGTGAATCTGGAACCGATCTTGGGCAATCCTGACGCGCCCGTCACGCTGATCGAATATGGCGCTTATGGTTGCAGCGCCTGCAAGCACTGGCACGAGCAGGGCGTGGTTGATGACATCATCGAGGCATTCGACGGGCAGGTGAATTTCGTCTACCGCGATATGCCGATTGTCTTGCCGGGGTACAGTCAAACCGCCGCCGAAATCGCGCAATGCGCCCTCGACCAGGGCAACGAGCAGTTTTGGCTCATGCACGATGCCCTGTTCACCTTGGCGCGGCAGGGACAGTCAAGCGCCGATGACATGATTGAAATCGGCGAGCAAATTAGCCTGGATGCCGACGCGCTTCGCTCCTGTTTCTTGTCAGGCATTCATGTTGAGACGGTGCGCTTCGACCAAGAACGCGGTGAGGCATTGGGCATCCGCGGTACGCCTACCTTCTTTATAGGCGAACAACCGGTGTTTAACGGGGATCCAGATCTGCTCCGGCAGTTGCTGCAAGCGGAATTGGACAAGCTCGATTCTTAGGGCACGTCAGAAAAGTCCCTTTTCGCGGCGCGAGAGGGATTTTTTCTTCACTTGTCTTCCGGAAGCGATAGCTAAAGTATCTGATCGAGGAATTCCTGAGTGCGCGGGTGATGCTCGATACCGGGATCGAAGAAGTTCTCCGGCGGACCTTGCTCGACGATGCGCCCCATGTCCATGAAAATGATGCGGTCGGCTACTTCCCGCGCAAAGCCCATCTCGTGCGTCACGACCAGCAGAGTCATGTAAGTGCGCGCCAGTTCTGTCATCACATCGAGCACTTCCTTGATCATTTCCGGATCAAGCGCCGAAGTAGGCTCGTCGAAGAGCATGATTTTCGGTTCCATTGCCAAGGCTCGCGCAATCGCCACGCGCTGCTGCTGCCCACCGGATAGCTGTCCCGGGTACTTGAAGGCTTGTTCGGGAATGCCCACGCGCTCCAGCAACTCCATGGCGCGCTGTTCGGCTTTGTCGCGGGCCCAATGCCGCACTTTCATCGGCGCCAGAGAGATATTGTCCATCACCGTCAAATGCGGGAAGAGATTGAATTGCTGGAATACCATGCCGGTTTCCCGGCGAATATCGGCGATGTTCTGCACGTCATGGCTGAGCTCGATACCATCGACGATGATTTGACCGTCCTGATGCTCTTCCAGCCGATTGATGCAACGGATAAAGGTCGATTTGCCCGAGCCGGAGGGCCCAATGATAACAAGCACTTCTTGCGGCATGACTTCCAGAGAGATATTGCGCAGGACGTGGAAATCGCCAAACCACTTGTTCATGTCACGACAAATAATGATCGGCTCGTCGCCCGCCATCACTTGCTTTGTGCCGTCTTCCATAATATCCTCCCTCAATCCCGTATGCTGGGCGGGCAAACCTCCAAGTTATTTCATAACTGTTGCGCCCGCGCCGCGCCCGAGCCGGTCGCTTCGACGCGGCGACTGATATACGACATGATGTAACTGAACACGAAGTAAATGATCGCGACGTACAAGAAGGTCTCTTGCCGCCGCTGCAAGAACTCCGGCTGCGCCACCACACGATACGCGATACCGGTAATCTCTGCCAAGCCAACGATGAAGACCAGCGAGGTGTCTTTGAACAAGGAGATGAATTGTCCAACCAGCGCCGGAATCACAGCGCGCAAGGCTTGTGGCAACAAGATGTAAAGCGTCGTTTGCCAGCCGGACAAACCGATTGCCTGCGCGGCTTCGGTTTGTCCAGTGTCCAGCGACTGCAAGCCACCGCGGACGTTCTCCGCCAGGTAAGCAGCGCTAAACATGGTAATACCAACCCAAGCGCGTACCGCATTTTCCACCGACGCCAGCGTCGGATCAATCAGCGGAACCATCAAAACCGCCATAAAGAGAATGGTGATTAATGGTACGCCGCGAACCGTTTCGATGTAGACGATACAGGTATATTTGACGACAGCCAGATTGCTGCGTCGCCCCAGCGCCAGCAGCAAGCCAATCGGGAAAGAGGCTCCAATGCCGAGGATCGTCAATTGCATCGTCAGCATCAAGCCGCCCCACAGGCGTTTGTCGGAAAGCGGCAGCAGGTCATGTGGCGATGCTTGCAGCGCGCCTTGCGATTCCAGACCCAGCACGATACTCGGTATGATGAGCAGGACAATGAACCAGGCGAGCGTTATCGCGCCCATCATTCGCTCGGGATAGCGATACAAAATCGGACCGCTCGCATCGCGTTTCCATTTGAGTTTATCGCCTTGGGCCCTTTCCCCGCGCTTGAAAGCCAGCGCGCCCGCCCCCAACCAGATGATGAAATAAATGCTTGACCAGCGATCCACAGACGTCCAGGTCTGCATCCACAAGAATGTCATCAACAACAAGCCGATGATGACTCGATTGGAGGACCAATGAAGTGTCCCGCTGAAAAACATCCAGCCCAACCACAGGGCCGCGGCGACAGCAACTATGGTCGCGGCAGAGCCGACGTCGCCAACCGAAAGCAGATTTGTATTGGCGAAGATGAATATAAACACAAGGCAAGAGAGCAAATAGCCGATACGCTTGGCATTCATGTCAATGCTGCCGCGGCGGGCAAACCCCAATAAGCCCAAACCCACACCTACAATCGCCAAAGCAATCCAAATCAACACGGAACTGATAGAGTCAGCCGCCCAGTTCTCCCAAACAACGCTGATGACGTGGCCTTGCGCGATCTGCAGGAAGAATCCGCCGATCAATAACAGGTATCCCGCGTTGCCCATAAAACCGAGGCCAATAAAGTACATCAGCAGCAGCCAGATCATACCGCCCGCCATGCTGCCAATTGCGGCGCCCGATAAACCCCCGACCCCGGAGGCCAACAAGTACATAGCAAAGGGGTAGATACCCCAACCGTAGACCAGCAACCTGGTAATCGAAGCTTCTGCCTCGTCCCCGGTATTTGTGCGGTTAAGCCAAGCTTCGACGCGCTGTAAGAGCAGCACTGTGCCAAATGCCGCAGCGATTTTCAGGACTATCGCTGGAAAGTGGTCAATCGCGCCTTTGCCGCCCAAAAGCGCGAAATATGCTAACAAGATCAGCAATGGCGATGTCGCTGCAGCCAATACGGTGGCGCGGCTATTGTTACTGTTGAACAGCGTCTGCTCACCTAGCAGATGCGCAAGCGCCCTCCCCAGAATATAGCCCCAGGCGACGGTGATAAAAAACGGTAACAGCAATACGTCGATCTGCTCGAGAAAGAGCGGAATGAAATGCACTAGATAGGTTGGCAGATCGCGCAAGCCGCGGAATTGGTTGTCGATCAAAGCGATGATCGGCGCGTCCTTGCCGTCGATCTGCGGCCGGGTGCCAAAAATCTCCAACTCGTTATCGGTCAGCCGCACAAATTGCGACTCTGAGGCGCTCAAGGTGCGCTCGACGATCGGGAAGATGCCGCGGACCGCCAGGATTCCAGTACCCGCTTCACCCGCGGCCGCGTCCTTCGACAAGATATACCAGCCGTCGCGCGGTATCTGGTAAGTGACTGTTTCCCCTGCCCGGCTGACCACGCCCTGAGCCAATAACTCAAAAGTCTCCGCATCGTGTATCGCGACCTGCATCGGTGTTTGACCCAAATCGTAGATATCGACCACCGATTGCGGCGTCAGCAGGCGCACAAACATTTCCCGCAGGAATTGCTCTTCCCACTTTACCGGTTGAATGAGAACTTCATATTCGTCAGCCTGGTCGGGCTGGCCGATCAAATCCTCCGACAAATCCAGGATCAACTGCTCCCCCAGATCCTCGATCTGGGCGCTGCCTTGAACCGCCGCCGTCAACTCCATGAAGGCTGCTCGCGCCTCGGCAGTCATTGGGTCGTTTGCCGTCAGGTTGGCCACGGCGGCGTCGACGACGCTTGCGGCGGCCTGAATGGCATCTTCGGGATTGCCAAGCCCTTTGAGCCCATCCCGCAGCCGCTTTAGCCAGGCTTTTAATTCGGCGATCGAGGCGTCGGATGCAGTGAAGTAGTCGCCGAGATAGCCGATGTATTCGAACGTAGACGCTTGCATGTCATTGGTACGGCTAAAGGTGCGGATGGCCAGCCGCGTGCGTTCTTCAAGCGCTTCCGTCAATTCCCGGCTGACCATGCGGTCGAATGTCTCTCCGGTTAATTCGATCCGCGTGAGCCGGTTTCTTGCTGCATTGGCCAAGGCGTTGGCCGCGCGATCGGAGAAGCCCGCCAAATTGCTGAGCGTCTCGACATCGGCGACCTCTTCTTGCGCCAAATGTATGGAGACGGTCTCCCCCGCTTGCGCGATAAATGCCAGGTTCTTTTGCGGGGTCAGCGACGAGGCGCGGTCGATGATGTCGATATTGCCCGCTGTCAAATAAGACTTCGGCTGCGGGATCGTCGCATTGATCAGCGGCGGCAAGACAGCCATCAGAACCAAGGCCGCGAGCGTGATGATTGTCAGCATACGTACAACCGACTTGCGCGCCCAGGCGGCGAAGCTGACCCCCGTTAGCAAAGCCGACAGCAATACGGTGAGCCCCAGCCGCCATTCCAGGCTGCGTTCGAAGCGCTCCATCATGAACAGGCGCTGGTTATTGATTATGGTAAACCAGTTGGCCGAGCGTACCGCCCAATCAAAAAAGCCGATAACCAGCGCTAAAATCAGAATCGACATCAGGATCGAAACGACGATATCCGCGGGCGATCCAAAGAGATTTTGACGCAGCCAGGCGAGCAAACCCACCTCCAGCTTCGGCGGCGGCCTTGCAGGTTCATCCTCATAGTGGATGATCGACTGCTTGATGCCTATGCCTTTGTCTTCCGCCATGGTCTGGCTACCTTGTCACCAATTGAAATCGCTGATTGACCAGGTTCATCATCAGCGAGATCGAGAGGCTGATAAACAGATAGGAAAACATGATCATCACAATGCCGGTCACGGATTGCCCCGACTGATTGATGATGGTATTCGACACCTGATAGATATCCGTGTAGGACACCGCGATCGCCAAGCTGGAATTCTTGGCGAGATTGAGATACTGATTGCCCAAAGGAGGGATAATCACGCGCAGCGCCTGCGGCAAGATGATCAGACGCAGCATCTCACCCTGAGAGACGCCCAGAGCCCGCGACGCTTCGAGCTGTCCCTTGGGAACAGCCTGAATGCCCGCTCGCACGATCTCGGCTATGAACGCGGAAGTATAAATCACCAAACCCAGGAAGACCGCCAGATACGAAGGCGAAATCTCGATACCGGTCTCGATATTGCGGCCGCGCCGATCCAGGGTCGGTGGACGATAGATCAACGGTTGCCGCGTATACTCCAGTTCTTGTTCAATGGTCAAAAGGCCGGACTGGAAGGCATCCTCGTAGGGCATTTCGACGGTGGTGTCCTTCTCTTCATCAAAAACCGCGATGGTCGTCGGCGTTGGGCGCATACCCATGACCACCCACCCGAGCAATGCAAAGCCAATGACCGAGGCAATCGCGTATCGGGTGCGCGGAATAGGCTTTCCGGTCGACTCGGTGACATAAGCGAAGTAGCGCCACATCAGCGTTGCCACAACCAAGCCTATCACCAAAAATACCATCCAGATCCCGAACATCGACGAAGGGATCAACTCGAAGATGGCGACGCCCTTGATACTGATGTACAGGCCAGGGCGGAATTCGAGCGGGCTGCCAGTGCCCACCAGCACGATTCCCAAGAGATTGACCAAAACCACAATGGCAATGCCGCCCTGTCGTATGCGCGTACGCCAGATCAGGTTGCGCATGCCGCCGCTGTATTGCCAGATGACAAAAATGATGAACAGGGACACGGCATATTGCAGCAGAGGCAAGCTGCGAATGCCTTCTATCGGGAAGGCGATCGCTTCCTGCTGTGGCGGCAAGGCAAAAATAGCGATGAAGAACCAGGCGATAATCTGCAGCAGGACCGGCGTATTTCGCAGCACTTCGACATAGGCTCGCGATATGGTCCGAACCAGGTAATTGCTGCTCAACAGGAAAATACCAACCATAATGCCGATCGCCGTCGTGGCAACCAGGCCAAGCAAGACAACGCGCAAGGTGTTGATGAAGCCGACTCGGAAGGCGTCAATATAGCGGTCGCTTGACTGATAGTCGCCGGAATCCGCGATACCGAAACCGGCGCGATTTTGCAGGAATTCAAAATTGGGGGACTGGTTGGTCGCTTCCAGCGCGGTAGTGATGCGCGTACTGAGATCATTCAACACCAGAACCACGACGAGAACGAAACAGAGTTGAGCGATTCCCTGTAAGATCCTGCCGTCCCGGAAAACAGCGGGCAGAACGTTCTCACCCGGCGTCTCGGCGCGCATCTGCATCGGAAACTCCCTAAGCATGCGGAATTGATATTTTTACAACAAATATTTTATCTCTGTACATTGTAAGCAAAAGCGGACAATTAGACAAATAATTAATAGTTGCTGGGGCCAGAATCTGTTACGCCCGTAACGAATTGATCGCCCGTTTGGGCAAAAACAAACGGGATGCGCCGCTCCTCCGCGACACATCCCGCTACAACAGTTACGCTAGGGAAATCTAGCTGTCAGTTTAACGGAAGGGCGCTGCGTACATCAGACCGCCTCTCGTCCAAAGATCGTTAATACCCCGCTCCAGACCGAAGATCGTATCGGGACCAAGGTTGCGGTCGAATATCTCGCCATAATTGCCCAGTTGCGTGATCACATCAACCATGAATTCATCGTTGATGCCCAAATACTCTCCAGCGACATTGTCGCCAAGGCCCAGCAGACGGCCGATACCGGCATTATCGCTGTCCATGAAGTCGCCAATATTCTCGTTGGTGACGCCAAACTCTTCCGCTTGGATCAATCCCCAGACCGTCCAGCGGATGATATCGGCGAATTGCGCGTCGTTCTGTGGGCTGAGCGGACCGAGGGGCTCCTTGCTGATGACGTTGGGAAGAATCAGGTGCGCGCCAGGATGGGCGGCAGTCGCCTTGCGGGAGAGCAACTGGCTCATGTCCGAAGTGATGGCGTCGCAGGCGCCAGCTTCGTAGGCAACCATACCCGCGTCGGCGTCCGGAAAAGTGTTAATAGTCCAATCGGCATCCAGGCTAATGATAAGATCCGTGATGTTCAGTTCAGTTGTGCTGCCAGCGTTGGCGCAGATTGTGATGCTCTCTTGGCTGAGTTCGTCGAGGCTGGCGACGCCGAAATCGACCTTGACCATGATGCCCTGACCATCGTAGAAGGTGGTCGGAGCGAAGGTGGCGCCCCATTCGGTATCGCGGCTGAGCGTCCAGGTAGTGTTGCGGCTAATCATATCGACTTCGCCAGAAGCGAGAGCTGTTGGCCTTTCAGCGGAATTGAGGGAGCGGAAAGCAATCGCATCCGAGCTGCCCAGGATGGCTGTCGCCACTGCCCGGCAGATATCGGCGTCGAAGCCGACGAAGTCTCCGGCATCGTTTTGCGTGCCGAAGCCGGGCAAGACGGAATTGACGCCGCAGATTAACTCTCCGCGTTCCTGAATTCGGCGGACAATAGCGCCGTCATTCTGTGCGATAGACAGCCCCGCGCCACACAGCATTAACGACGCAAGCCACATAAAGAGGAAGTGTTTCACGCTGACTCTCTTTAAGCATAATTAGACAAAATGGATGTAACCGTCAGATATATAAAAGCGCGGCGTCAATTGACGCCGCGCCATGGTTCGAAGTTCTTTGGAAAAGCCAGCTTTCGGCTTAACGGAAGGGCGCCGCGTACATCAGACCGCCATCCGTCCACAGGGCGTTAAAGCCGCGTTCCAGACCAAAGATCGTATCCGGACCCAGGTTGCGATCGAAGATTTCGCCATAGTTGCCCAGCTGCGTGATCACAGTCACCATGAAGTCGTCAGGGATGCCGAGGTAATCGCCGGCCACGTTGTCGCCCAAGCCGAGCAGACGGCCGATTCCGGCGTCTGTGCTGTCCATGAAGCTATCAATGTTCATGCTGTCGATGCCGAACTCTTCCGCGGTCAGCAGACCCCAGACAACCCAGCGGATGATGTCGGCGAAATTGGCGTCGTTCTGCGGGCTGACCGGACCGAGCGGTTCCTTGCTGATGGCGCCCGGCAAGATCACGTGCGCGGCAGGATCGGCCGAGGTGGCTTTACGCGAAACCAAACTGCTGATGTCGCTGGTGAAGGCGTCGCAGGCGCCGGCTTCGTAAGCATCCATGATGGCATCGAAATCCGGGAATGTACTCAATACCCAGTCCGCGCCAAGCGCGTCAGCCTTGTCGGTGATGTTCAACTCGGTTGTGGTGCCGGCGGTGGCGCACATGGTGATGCTTTCTTCGCCGAGTTCATCAATGGTGCCCACGCCAAAGTCAACCTTGACCATGATACCCTGGCCGTCATAGAAGGTCGTGGGGCCGAAAGTCGCGCCCCATTCGGTATCGCGGCTGAGCGTCCAGGTGGTGTTGCGGCTGAGCATATCAATTTCGCCACTGGCGAGAGCGGTCGGGCGTTCAGCAGCGGCGAGCGGGCGGAACGCGATGGCATTGGCGTCGCCAAGGATAGCGGCAGCGACGGCGCGGCAGATATCCACGTCAAATCCTTCAAATTCACCGGCGTCATTCTGTGTACCGAAGCCGGGCAACACCGAATTCACGCCGCAGATCAACTCACCGCGATCACGAATGCGCTGGACAATGTGCCCATCCTGCGCGGCGGTAAGCCCTGTACTCACGACGAATACGGAAATGATAAGTAATACTACCAATACAAAACGTTTCATCTTGAAACTTCCTCCTTTACTTCGGACAAATCGCGTTTAACGAAAAGATATGGTTCACAAGCACGCACAGGCGCTCACTACTACAATATCAGTGTATAACAAAGTGGGTGACATGCCAAGCCTTTGTTGACAGTATTACAACTTAAATAGAGCCTGTCGTAAGGCTTGGCATGGTTTTGGGGCTTAAAATGAGAAAACCGCGCCGGTGGCAATTCTGCCGGCTAATCGCCGGCCAACTCAAAGTTCGCCGGGCGGATCGTATTCAGCACGCCGAGGATTCCGTTGCGGATTTCCCCCGGTTCGGCGTGGCGACCGACTTCCTGCTTGGAGAAGATCAGTTCGCCGTTGACCGAGACGTCAAATACGCCACCGGTGCCGGGCACCAGCTTCCAATTGCTGATAAAGTACTCAATTTCGCGTTCGTTCAAGATTTCGTCCGTCAAACTGACGGCAATAGGTTGGTGTCCTCAAGTAGCGCAGTACTTGACAACGATGTCCATTCCGCCTTCTTGCATGATGCATTCTCCTCTTACTAAAGCCAAGAATCTTCAGACAGCACCATTATAACTTGGGCGCAGGAAAATGCAAACCTGAGCTGGCAAATCAGCATTGCTGACGCTACCCCGACGTGAGATACACGCCTCGCCTACTATCGGGCTAGATTGCTTGACTGCCGCGTTCCAGCGCCTAAACTGCGGGCAGCGAAAGTATTATTGAAAGGAGCGAATTATGTGCGAGCGACAACTTGCGCAAGTCTTCAGGACTGCCCTCTTCATTTTGCTGGCTGCGACGCTTTTGAGCGCAAACGTCGCGCTGGCACAGCCCACAATTTGGAACCTTCGTGCTACAGAAGTCACCAGCAACAGTATCAAGATCAAGTGGGAAAATGGGCAAGGGAGCGTCAACTATCTCATTTACGTCGATAGCAGCGATGGTGAGAGGGCGCTTACCGGATACACCACCGGAACATCGTATCGAATCAAAAAGCTGCGCCCCAATACAAAGTATGTCATTACTGTGTACCATGACCATACCGAACTAGTGATCAGAGTTCGCACGGAGAAGGAGGAGGAGACTGAAGAAACTGGAGAGGTTGAAGAAGTTGATGAAGCCAGATACCTGCCTCCGCCGGTTACCTGCCCCGACTTGCCGCCCGCGGTCACCGTCAATGGTCACACCAAGTTTGCCCAATGCCGAGTAGTTGATGGTGGCGCTATCGGTCGAACGGATGTGATCGAGCATGGTATCGTCGCCGCGGTCGATGTCTGGGGCTTCCTGCCAACTGGGGTCGAAGTCTGCTTCCGCAACGCCGGGTGGACGGTCTTTTTGGATGCCACCTACATGCCTCGCAAGCTTATGCCGCTATTGTCCTTCGATCGCAATGGCATGACTTGTGGACTGATCGACCGCGCCGGCACAGTGGTGCTGCTGCGCGAGCCGATGCAACTTAGCGAGCCGATTGTACCGGCCGACCCGCCGCCTTCCGCGCCCGCCGAGACATCCCCCAGCCCCTTGGATAACTGCCTCATCAAGCTGGTGGAGACGCTTTTCCTGCGCGCTGCGCCGGGTGGCGAGATTGTCGGCTTGGTCTGGTTGAATTCCGAAGTGCCGGTTTTTGAGACAAACGGCGACTGGTACAAGATTGAATTCGAGGGCAAGACAGGCTATATCAGCCGTTTCTACCGCAAAGTCCTGCGCGGCAATTGCGACTGAGCCGAGCCCATCGCCAAGTTCCGCGACGCCCCGTCTGGAATCTTCCAGACGGGGCGTTTTGATACCGGAAATGGAAACCTACCGCATTCCTACGGGGGATACGCGCCTCGCCTACTATCGAGCCAATTTGCTTGACCGTCGAGATTCCGGCTCTTAAGCTAGCGCTTAAGGATTATTTAGCGACAGGAGAGAATGATGTCCGAGCGACAACTTGCAAAAGTGTTCAGAATTGCCCTTTTCATTTCGATTGCTGCAATGTTGCTGGGCGCAAACGCCGTTCTGGCGCAAACAGGTCCACTTAGTAATCTTCGCGTTAAAGACCTCCGCACTACTAGAGTGACGATCAAGTGGGACGCCGAGTCTTTTATCTCTGAGTTTGCAGTTTACTACCAGCGCCTCGGTACTGATGAACTTCACTACGCCGGGGGTACTACCGGGACAACCTTCAGCATCAAGGGCTTGCTACCCTATACAAGTTACCAGATCAAGGTTTTGTTTTACGATGAAATCGCGCGAGCTGAGGCTGCCGCCACTATCACAGTCCGCACCGCGGCAAAATCTAAAGAGCCAGCTGCCGATAGATCCGAGGTAACGCCGCCGACAACCTGTCCTGACTTGCCGCCCATGGTCGCCGTCAGTGGTCACTCGATGTTGACCCAATGCCGGATGGTCGATCAGAGCGCCATCGGGCGGACGGATGTGATTGAACATGACGTCATCGCCGCAGTTGATATATGGAGCGAGGTGACGAACCGGGTTGAGGTCTGCTTCCGGAATGAGGGCACGCTGGTTTTCCTGGATGCCGCCTACACGCCCCGCAAGCTCATGCCGCTATTGTCCTTCGGGCGCGATGGCATGACTTGTGGACTGGTCAACCGCGCCGGCACAGTGGTGCTGCTGCGCGAGCCGATGCAACTCGACCAGCCGATTGTGCCGGTCGACCCGGTAACAGCCGACCCGGTACCAACCGCGCCAATCGAGGCATCTATTGTCCCATTGGACAACTGCCTGATAAAGCTGGTGGAGACGCTCTTCCTGCGCGCTGCGCCGGATGGCGAGATCATCGGGCTCGTCTGGCAGAATTCGGAAGTGCCGGTCTTTGAAATCAACGGCCACTGGTACAAGGTCGAGTTCGAGGGCAGGACGGGCTACATCAGCCGCTATTTCCGCGAGGTCCTGCGCGGCGGCTGCGGGTAGAATAAACTACAAGGACACAAAAATCCTGTCTGCAGATGCCCCTCCTTGAGCGATCGAGGCGGGGCATCTCGCGTTATACCACGATATTGACTTTGGGATCACTTCCATTCCTGCCCGGTATAAAGATCGTGCGCCGGGGCGCTTTGCCTGCCAGACTCCGCTGCGCCGCCTCGCTGGCCAATGCCAGCTCCAGCGCCCGCTCCCGCTCGATATCCACCGCCACCTCGATTGTCCCGCGTGGCTTGCCATTAATCAGCACCACCAGTTCCACCTGTTCTTCGCGCGCCTTGTCGGCATCATATGCCGGCCAGGATGCCAGGTGCACGCTGTATTCAAAACCCAGCCGCTCCCACAATTCCTCCGCGATATGGGGCGCGAAGGGCGCCATCAGGCGGATCAACTGGTTCATCACGCCGTTCCAGGTCTCCGGCCCGATCTGGCGCTCGCGCAAGGCCGCCTTCAGCGCGTTCTTGAACTTCATCTGCTCGGCGATGGCGGTGTTGAAGCTGAATTCTTCCAGTCCCCGATTGACCACCGCGATGGTCTGGTGCAGCTTGCGTTCGATATCGCGTTCGCCGTCCGGATCGCCCTCGACCTTGGGCGCGCCGTCCCTGGCGATTTCCCAGACGTCATGCAGCCATCCCTGCGGACCCTTGATATTGTTCTCGTTCCAGGGACCGCCCTTCTGCCAATCGAAGTTGAACATCAAGTAGCAGCGCACGGCGTCGGCGCCGTATTTCTCGACCAATTCATCGGGACTAACAACATTGCCCTTGCTCTTGGACATGCGCTGGATCTCCAGATGATGCCGCAGTTGATTGACATTGTTCTCGCCGGCGATGGCTGGAATGATGATCTCGGCATCGGGCAGGATCTCTACCAATTGTGTGACACCCGCCATATCCAAACGGATGACATTCTCGGTACGATGGACGATTTCACCGAAGTATCCGTCGAAGCCAGCCGGCACCTCATTCCAGCCGACCACCTCTACGCGATGCGCCAGCATCTTTCCACCGACCAATCTGCCGCTGCACAGCACATAGTCCCCTTGCCGTTCGGCGCCCAGCACTTGACCCTGATTGCGCAGCACGATCATGGGTTCGTCGAAGGCACGCTCCGGATCGCGACCCTTTTGGCGCATGACTGCGGAGGCAGCTTCAAAGACGCCGATATCGCGCAGCACCTTGGTGAAGAAACGCGTATACAGCAGGTGCATCACCGCGTGCTCGGCGCCGCCGGTATAGACATCCACCGGCAGCCAGTAAGCCGCTTCTTCAGCGTCAAAAGGCACCTCGACGTTATCCGGCGACAAGTAGCGCAACTGATACCAGGATGAACACATAAAGGTATCCAGCGTATCGGTTTCGCGCCGTACGCTGTCATTGACCTTGAAGAAGGGCTCGTGATAGGTCAGTGGGCTGCGCCCGGTGGGCATGAAATCGACGTCCTCGGGCAAGACCACAGGCAGATCTTCATCCGCGACCATTGCTATCGCGCCGTTATCGTAAGTCGCCGGGATAGGGCTGCCCCAGTAGCGCTGCCGGCTGATCAGCCAGTCATGTAGTCGATAGTTGACCGATTCTTCGCCTTTGTCGGTCGCCTCCAGCCAATCAATCACCCGCCCTATCGCCGGATTCGCGCGCCCTTTGTCCTTGGTACTCACACTGCCGTCCATGGCATCGGAATTAACCATGGTTCCCGGTCCGTCGTAGGCTTCGGCCATGTCTTCCGGTTGCAGCAACTCTTCCATTTCGGCGGGCTGGATGACAACTCTGATCTGCAGATCCTGGGCGCGAGCAAATTCAAAATCTCGCTGGTCGTGCGCCGGCACCGCCATAATCGCCCCCGTGCCGTAAGTGATCATGACATAATCGGCGATCCAAATGGGAATGCGCTCATCGTTGACCGGGTTTATAGCGTAGGCGCCTGTGAATACGCCGGTTTTCTCTCGATCTTCCAGCATGCGTTCGATCTCGGTCTCACCCGCGGTCTGCTGGACATAGGCTTCGACCGCCGCGCGCGCTTCTTCTGTCGTGATCACCCCCACCAAATCATGTTCGGGCGCCAGCACCATAAAGGTCGAGCCCCAGAGCGTATCGGGCCGGGTGGTGAATATCTCGATGGGATGGCCCCCGAGCTCGGTGCGGAAGGTGACGCGCGCGCCTTCGCTGCGGCCGATCCAGTTGGTCTGCATGATCTTGATCGGCTCGGGCCAGTCCAGGATGTCGAAATCCAGCAATTCGTCAGCGTATTTGGTGATGGCGAAAAACCACTGTTCCATCATTTTGTGAACGACCGGCTGACCGGTGCGTTCATCTCGCCCATCTATGACTTGCTCGTTGGCCAGAACGGTCTGCAAACTTTCCGACCAATTGACCAGCGCCGAGCCACGATAGGCCACGCCGTTCTCGTAGAACTTCTTGAAAAACCACTCGGACCATTTGTAGTACTCCGGCGTGCAGGAGATCGCTTCTCGCTCCCAATCAAACATCGAGCCCATGCTGCGCAGTTGTTCGCGCATGCGCTCGATATTGCTGTAAGTCCATTTCCAGGGATGGATATTGCGCGAGATTGCCGCCTGTTCCGCGGGCAAGCCAAAGGCGTCAAAACCCATCGGGAACAATACGTTGTAGCCCCGCATGCGCATCCAACGCGCGCGGGCATCGGAGGGCGTCATGGCGAACCAGTGGCCGATATGCAGATCGCCCGACGGATAGGGCAACATCGTCAGGGCGTAGTGCTTTGGTCTGTCCCAATCCACTTGAGAGCGATAGATCTGCGTCTCGTCCCATTTTTGCTGCCATTTGACTTCGACTTGGTGTGGTTGATAGTTTTCGCTCATTTCTGTTACTCAGTCTCCGCTCTCTCTTTTATTGAACCGCGATCTGCGATAGCCGAACAGGTCTGTTATATTGTTTGAGCGTGGTAGCCCAAGCCCGCCGGTTACGTGCCGAGCGGCTGTTGAAAATCAATGCCTATACAGAAAGAAATCGCTCGACAAAGCTGCCTTTGCAAGCGACTTGATATCTGAGACAAGTTTTGAAGGTAAGGTGGCGCGCGATACGAAGGGAGCCTGTGGGTCACATAAGCAAAGAGCGGGTCACCCCGGAACCCGGCGACGTTTTCGCATTCATCGCATACCTGCTTTCACCAACTCTTCGGATCGCTAGATTATCTATCATAATACGAGATGGTCACTTTGTAAACCAACTAATCTTTCCAGGTTTTGCGCAGTACGCGCAGCCAGTTTTGATGACTCAGCTTGTGTAGCAAGTCGTCGTTGTAACCGGCATCTTTCAGCGCAGCGATCAGATTCGGCAGTTTTGATACATCGCCAACTGCATCCGGTATGCGGGCGCCATCGTAATCCGAGCCCAGTCCCACGCGTGTTTCGCCCAAGCGTTCAACGAGATAGTCGAGATGCCGCACCATAATATCCAGCGGACGGTCGCTATCCCAGGCGCCGTCTTCGTTGAGAAAGCCGGTGGCGAAGTTCAAGCCAACCATGCCATCCGAGGCCTTGATCGCGTCGAGTTGCTTGTCCGTGAGATTGCGCGAGATCGGGCAGATGGCGTGCACATTGGAATGGGTGGCGACCAGTGGCGCCTCGCTGAGTGCTGCGACATCCCAAAAGCCTTTCTCGTTCATGTGCGAAAGATCTATCATGATGCCGAGTTCGTTGCAGCGCTTGACCAGGCGCCTGCCGGCATCGGTCAAGCCGGGTCCGATATCGGGGGACGAAGGAAAGGCGATGGGTACGCCATGCGCGAAGATGGTGGGACGGCTCCAGACGATGCCCAGCGACCGCAGACCGGCTTGATAGAAAACTTCAAGCGCGTTTAAGTCTTCGTCGATGGCTTCCGCGCCTTCAAAATGCAAGATGGCGGCGAAGACACCGCTGTCGACGCAGGCCTGCAACTCGTCTGCACTACGAACTACTTTGATCTGTCCTTCCGATAGCGCTTCCAGCCGATAAAGGTCGGCAACCTGACCCTGAACGGCTGCCCCCGAAAAGGTGAATTCGACCGCGGGCGATGTATAGGGTTTGCGCAAATCTGGCATGTTGTCAGGGTCGATACGCCGTTTAGGATTGGGCACAAAGACCGCGAAGAATCCGCCGGCGAATCCCCCCTCCCGCGCCCGAGGCAAGTCGATATGACCGCCGACCATCTCAGTGAAAAAATCGGGCAGGTTGACATCTTCATTCTGGTAAAAGCGCAACAAGGTATCGTTATGACCGTCAATAATTGAGAATTCCGCCACGAAGAGCCTCCTCATATAGTCTTGCCTTGCCGGCCGCCAGCGCACTTGGCCAAGGGCGGCGGGCGCAAACCAACAGAAAAGCGCAGTTCATCGGAACTGCGCCACCGAAACCAATCCTGTCCACGCTGTCTACAATTTACGTAAACCGCGTCGGGCATGTGACGAGACGGCTCACTATTTTGCGTGAGCGCGGTAGCCCAAATTCGCTGCCGCCGAGCGGCTCTTTGTCGTAGCTGCCGCGGCCCTTGCCTACCGGTACCGGCACACGCGCCGGTTTACGCGGTTGCCGCGCTTTGGGATCGAGAAACTCGTCGATCTCCTTCAGAATGCGCCGACCGACTTCCCGCAGTTCGTCCCAGACATTGCGTTTGTGCTTCGCCACGTGTTCGCCCTTTCAATGGGTCGACAATTCCAGCAGATCTCCGCTCCGGTAGTTCGATGGACCTAAGGGGACTCGAACCCCTGACTTCCACAATGCCATTGTGGCGCTCTCCCAACTGAGCTATAGGCCCCTGCGACGTAGAATTCTAACGACGCCTGGGCGGGCTGTCAATAGACAGCGCCTTGTTCACTGCGTCGCGCATCTCGTCCAGTACATCAGCCGGGGGCGTTTCCAGTGGGCCTTTCTCGCTGAAATCTGCGATGGGCTGCCTTGCTATGGCGTCTCCGCAAGCGCAACCCGGCTGATCGACCCATTCGATTACGCTGGCGGCGAGATCGATTCGCGCGCCCTTTACCCCGCCGCTCGCTTCATCCGCCCAAATCCAGCTTGTGGGAGTATCGCCCGTCATGATCCCTTTCTGGCCTTGACGGCTTGATAGTCTTCGAGGCGGATCATTTCATCTAAGTCTACTTGGCTGAGGTCGTGCAGACGGCGCGATGCTAAGTCGGGATTATCGGCTTGCTCGACGATTCTATGTTCATGAAGCGCTTCGCGCAATTCGACCACTTCGTCCAGAAGGAGTTCCAGTTTTTGCTCGGCGGTCATGTGATCGGCTATAGAATCTGACTGCTGCTTTGCGCCGCGATATTGACGATGACCCCACCAATTGTTGGCTACGACTGCACCTATGTGAATGACCAAAACAATTAGTAGGCCAAGATGATTGGTCAGCATATCGGAGAAAACGGCTGTATGGTTTTGAATGAAATCAGTACCTGAGAAGCTCAATCTCGCAGCAAGAGAAAACCAATATCCAAATACAAATATGATATGAAACGCCAAATGCGCTATCAAGAGATTCGAAGCTGTCAACCAACGATGCGAACTCGCTTTGAGTTTTCGCGACATGCGTTTCTCTCCTTCGCCGACCTTGTTGTTCTTATTACGCAGGAAAGGCCTACGTGTTGCGTTGTCGACACTTCCGAATATCGCTTCGTCCTTCGCTTTTGATGTTTTGGTTCGATCCAATCACATTATACGAACTGTGTAAACCAAGGCGTTTAGCGTTGGCTCCAGCCTAAACTCGACGTCGCTGCCGCGGCAGCGCTATTGCAAACAGAAGCCAAAAGTCCCGTGCCAAACGCTACCATTCTATGGCATAATAGCGCGCGGTGTCTGTCACTGAGAGCGAGGTCGTGATGGCTGAAGCGAAACAATCACTGAACGTCTTTGTCACCGGCGGCGCTGAAGGTGTTGGTTTGGCAGCGGTACGCGCGCTGATGAGACGCGGACACAAGGTCGTAGCCACCGCTTGCGATGCGGAAGGCGCCTTGGCGGTACGTCTTGCGGGAGCGCTGCCGGTCTACCCTGACCTCAGCCGCGCCAGCGAGGTGCTAAGCAATTTGGAACTCGCGAAAGCCGACGCCGTCGTTCATGCCGGTCCCCAGTTCTACGGCGGTTTGCCGCATGCGAGTCTAGACTATGTCCCTTACACCGATCAACTGGTGTCTTTCACGGCAGCTGTGATTCAAGCGGCGAAGGCTCATCGCGTCCATCGTTTCGTCTCGCTCAGCTTCGGCTATCTTTACGAGGCTGCCCACGGCGCCGCCAAAGAGGGTGACCGCGATGCGCGCGATAGCGACTATGCCCCAATGCTGGAAGCAGAGACGATTCTACGTGACAGCGGCTTGGATGGATTTATCATTCGCAGCGGTTACATCTACGGCGGCAATAGCGACCCTACAGCTGCGCTGGCAAAGTCAATCAAGAAATCCCGGACTTTGCCCTCCGGTGCAAAGTCAGCATCCTGGATTCACGAGGACGATCTTGCAGCGGCTATTGTTAGCTTGCTGGAGGCGGAAAGCAACGTGGCTGGCGTTGAGACGATCAACGCCGCCGATGACGCGCCTCGCAGTCCGGACGAATTTGTGGGAGCCATGTGCGATGCTCTCGGCCTGAGCGCACCGGGCTTCGCAGGCGATGGCTTCTTGGCCGTGCTGCGTCAGAAGACCTTCCGCGACAAACTGCTCGAAAGAGAGATCGTCATCAATAGCGACGCGCTGCGCCACCGGTTCGCTTGGCATCCTGGCCACAGTAAGTTCGAAAGCGGCTTGGAAGCCACTGCTTTGACTTGGCGAATGAAAGACGCCGTCGACGCTGATGATTTCTACAACGATTACCAAGACAAGGCAGCGGAAGCGATTGCATCTTTCGTGTATGACGCCGTACTGCCTGAACCGGTCCCAGAAGCGGAAACGTCCGCTCCCGCCCCGGCAGGCGCCAGTGCAGAACCTGCGCCCGCAAAGGCGGCTGCTCCACCCTCCTCTGACGGTCCCACACCCTGGAACGAGGACGATGCCAAGCGCGAAGAGCGCAGGCGCAAAGCCCTCGAACGCAAGGCGAAACGCGCCGCCAGGCAATCTGGCGGAAGCTGACCCAAGATGTCGCGTCAGTTACGAGCCGTTCTTTTCGACTTCGACGATACCCTGATCGATTGGAGTGGCGTTACGCTCGGTTGGCGGGAACTCGAGGCGAAGCGGCTATCCCGCGTCCTGTCTTTCGTAAATGCCCGTACGAAGCACGATCTGACCGATCTTGATAGCCTCGTCGATACCTACACGGAGCGCACACGGGACGCTTGGGTCGCAGCGCGCGTGAATCTGCGCGCCCCGGTAATGCCAGACATCCTGCTGTCAACATTGACCGACATGGGTGTTGCCGAAGCGGCTTACTGCCTCGACGAAGTCCTTTCGGCCTATGATTGGAGCGCTGTGCCGGGGACGGTCGTCTATCCGGACGTACCGCCCGCCCTTGAATTGCTCTGCAATAACGGCATCCGAGCCGGAATCGTCACCAATGCGTCGTTGCCGATGTGGATGCGCGACAACGAATTGAGGGAACACGGCCTGATTGACTATTTTTCCGATTGCCGGCTTTCCGCCGCCGATGTCGGTTACCTCAAGCCGCACCCCCGCATCTTCCGATGCGCTTTGGAGAAAATGGGCACGCTGGCAGAGGAAACCGTTTTTGTTGGCGACAATCCCATTGCAGACGTCGCCGGCGCGCAGGCCGTGGGCATGCCCGCCGTGCGCAGGCTGAACCCAAGGGCAAGCGACAACAGGCATCTCGCCAATCCACACGAGATCGTGACTTCGCTGGCCGAATTGCCGAGCCTGCTGGACAACTGGTATCCAGACTGGCGCCAAAATGGCCAGTGAACTCTCGCTCCACGGCGATCTTAACCTCATCATCACTGGCTATATCGAACCAAATAGACCCCGTATATCGCGGCAACTGGCGCTGCAACTTGGCATGGAGTTGATTGATGTCGAACGTCGAATCGAAGAGCGCTTCGGTGATACCATTGACAATATTCGCGCGCAGTACGGCGAGCAGCGGCTGAAAGCCATCGAAACAGAAGTCATGGATGATGTCGCCTTGTACCGTCGCGCGCTGATTCGCGTCTCGGGCAATACACTTGTCAACAGCGGACACCTGGGAGAAATACAGCGAAACGGCGTTGTCGTCTGCCTGGTGGCATCACTGGATTCTGTTCTGCGCCGTATTCACTTAACTCTTGGCGCCCGCTATCACGATTCGGTCGAGCGATCGCTGGCCATCGGCGAATTGCAACGCGAGTGGAAAATTCGCGAAGCTGAAAACGTCGTCGAATTCGATGCCACGTACATCAGCGAGGCTGAACTGATCGAGCAGATCGCGAACTTCTGGCGCGACCTCGCTTTGAGGCGAGGATAGTCGCCATCGGCGCTCAAAACGAAACGCCAATCAGTCCACGGGTGACCTGAAAATCATGCGTGCCCGTCAGTTCATGTTTGGGGACATGGTCACCGCGCAAGGTATCTACGACCAAGTCAAGTAAGTTTGCCGAGGAGTCGCGGTCAGATGGCAATACCACATCCAGATCATCCGTTGATCCCGCTCCAAAGGTCACTTGCAGCACAGGTACCAGTGGATGCCCTGCCAGAGCATAGCCTTCGTTTACGCCCAACATCAGTTCTACGCCAGCCGCGCCCAAGCCGGTCAGCGTCTCGCTCCAATGCTGTCGCGGGCTGGCCATCACATGAAAGCCGGCTTTCACCGCCAACTGACCGTAACCCAATGTCGCGGACGTTTCCTCGTTTAGCCCGAGTTCGCACATAAATGCGCCCTTCAGCAAGCTGTCTTTGTCCGAGACAACTACAGTGCCTCCGCCGCGCACGATCATTTTGCACAAATCTGCCAGGCCACACGCGGCGCTGTCACCGAGCGTCCCGCTAGACAACAGTCCCAGCCGCACGGCTTCCATGCCCGCAGGACTAGGCGCAGTGACGCTGTCGTCGTCGATCCGCTCTCGGAACCAGCGGACCATCTTTTGCATGACGGAATTGATTCCGCCGTCCAACTGAATGCTTGCCCAACCATAGTCCGCCGGATCGAGACCGCGTTCTCCCATTAACTGTCGAAAATAGCTGTTGTGCGTGATCTCGCAGCCATGCTCCAAAAGCAGCGCGTGCCGCAGTTTGGGGTGCTGCAGATAGCTGATCAATGTGTCTTTGTATTCGGGCACGACGGTGCCGCCGCAACCCTCCGTATGCACGAGCGTGACAAATCGCGACAGTCCAGCGGACTCCGCCAAATCCGTCCTATTGAGCGTGTCGGTGGTTATCCGGGCAATCTGCCCGGAACACAGACTTGTAGGCAGCACCATGCCGACCTGTTCAGTAGTGACTTTGCCACGGCTCTCATAAACGGGTATCGATACGCTAGGCGCATGTACATCCCCAGCGATATCCAGCGGTTCTCCCGAATAGGACCGATCTTCCAGCACCGTGACATTGACCGGGCGCGTCTGCTGCCAATCACGCCAGATCTGGACTTGGTAATGCCCGGCTCTTTCGCCCAGGGATCGTTGCCCGCTGGCGACAGCAATTGTCAGATCAAGCGTGCGCGCGCCGAGTTCATCCAGCGGCGTTCCGTCCAGATATTCTCCCGCGTTCACATCCATGTCGTATTTCAGCAGGTTATGGCGCGCGCTGGTTGTGACGA
Source organism: Chloroflexota bacterium (assembly GCA_026707745.1). Lineage (GTDB taxonomy): Bacteria > Chloroflexota > Anaerolineae > Aggregatilineales > Phototrophicaceae > UBA6055. Next base: position 53,541 of record JAPOWG010000089.1, on the reverse strand, counting down.
TCTTGATTGTCGGGACAAATGGGAAGTTCGTGATCGAGCCATTGCCGGTGACAAAATAGATCATGTTGCTTCCGCTAGCCACTTGACCGGCGATGCTCTCCAAATCGTTGCCCGGGCTATCCATGAAGTAAAATCCGCCGCTCGTCATCCGTTGGCTATATTCGATGACATCATGCAGCGGCACATCGGGATTGCGCTTGGCCGCCGCGCCCAGCGATTTGAGATATATGTTGTACAGTCCTCGATATTTGTTGCCGCCGGATGGATTGCCCTCGGCGGTTTGCCCATGCCAGCCGACCCATTCCTTAAATCGTTCCACTTTTGATAGAAACCCCTGCGCCGTCTCCAATCTTTCCACTCTGTCAAGCACATAGGACTCGGCGCCGATGAGCTCGTCAGTCTCCGCCAGATTGGCGGAACCGCCGTAGCGAATGACTTCTTTGGCAACCCAAGCCGCCAGCGGGTTGCCGCTCACGCCAGAAAAAGCGTCCGAGCCTCCGCATTGCAAGGCGATCTTGAGATGACTCAAGGATTGTACACTTCGCTCTGTAGCGTTCACCCGGGGCAACCAGGATTCGAGCAAGTCTTTGAACCATTCGACGTTGACCTCAAAACTTTTGTCGAGCGAGTAGAAGGCGTGTATCACATGGTCCAGAGGGTAGTCATTCTCCAGCAGATAGTGGCGCAGGTCGGCATTGGTGACCGCTTCGCTGCCGTAGTCCACCGCCACTACTGCGCCGACATTGGGATGTACGACGAATCCGGCCAGGGTGCGCAAGAGCAACTCGCGATTGTTAGGATCGCGGTGCCCCCCTTCGGTATGCGCCACCGGCACAATCCCGTCAACATTGTCGTATTCCTCAGCCATACTGGCCGTGAGTTGCGCCAATGTGCGAACGAATCCAGCCACCAGAGAAGTGGTGCCGAGCACAACAATCATGTTGCGCGTGCCGACCCCGCGGTCACCCGGCCGAGGATACCCTTCGAAGAATCGCGAATGATCGTATATGGGCAGGGGCTGCGCAGGCACAAAAGATGATTCATCAAACTCAAAAGGGGTGATATGGTTGTCAAAATTCGGCTCCGCTGGCAACTCGAAATCCAATTCACGACGATTCAACTCAATCTGTACGCCCTCGTTGATCACGTACTCGCCGGCGGCGATATCGCGGGTGGCAATGCCAAAGCGTTGCCCCCAAGAGGTCAGGGTCTCGCCATTGCCGATAGGCCGAACCGCAAAGCGATGCCCTTCGAGAATATTGTGCGAAAGCGCATATTGGTCATCGCCCTGCCCGACGCGTGTCCCCGCAGGCAGGTCGCGGATAGCGATGGCGCAATTGTCGCCCGGGTCCGGCAAACGTCCGATTTCCTTCAGATTTGACATGGCACGATCCTATTCGCAAACTCAGCCGCCGGTGATCGTGGCTGATGTATTGAATTCTGTAATATCCCCAAATTGTGCCACCGAAGTCGCGGATTTGCCACTTGAGCGTTCATGGGCTGTAGAGCACCGAGCGGTTTCGCTGTGGGCCAGCCTTCGCCGAAAGCCGATCAATGCTTGAACATCGCTCTTTTGTCACCTATGGTATGATCTACAAGCCAGCCATCGAGTTGAAAGCCTGCGATGATCAAGTTCATGATCGTATTTGATCAACCCGAGGACCCCGAAAACTTCGAAAATGTCTATCAAGATTTTCTGGCATTAGTGGAACGAATGCCCCACATTCTGCGCCGGCAGGTGGTCCATATAACCGGCAGCCCGCAGGGCACACCCAAGTTCTACCGTATTCTGGAGCTCTATTTTGAATCTGTGGGTACTCAGCAAGACGCGCTGATGTCGGAGATCGGTCAGGAAGCCGGCCAGGAATTGAGCCGCCTTCCGCAGGATGCCGTACAATTGCTCTTCGCTGATGTCTATGAAGAAGAAGGCGGCAGCACATCGCTGACCACAAGCCCGGTGGCAGAAACGGAAAAAGCACAGGACACAGAGGCTGAAGCCGAATCACCCGCGAAATAAGGATTTTAGACCGGCAACAAACTCGTTTTTGCCGCCCTGCGCAGGATGCCGCACTTTGTCACAATTGATACCGATCTTTCCCAGCGTTTCGGAAGCGACATTCCCCACAGCGATCACCCTTTGAAAGCGCCATAGTTCCATAACCTCGCGCAGAAATACTGCGCCCGATTCGGTCTCTGCTCGTCGGGGCTTGCGATTGCTGCGCGGGATGCCGAGTTTGCAGGGATGAAAGGGAAAGGTATTCCAGATAAAAGGCAGCACGCGCAAATCCGACAATGCGTCCCAAACAATGGTCGCGGTCTGCTCGCCGTAGATGTCCTCGAAACCCGCTTCATCGACATCGCGGTAGCCGGCCTTGCTGCCAAATATGTCGAGTCCGGGCACGCCTTCCAACAAAACCTTGCGGCTGGTCACAGGCACGCCGGTCAATCGGCAACCGCGATAGCCCGGCGCTTCCATCACCAGCATGGTGTCTGGCATCAGCCGCGAGATCTGCCCGAAATAAAGTCGCAGGTTCTGCCGCCGAATATCGTTGTTCGCAATATCATAAGCATATTCGTTAAACGTATCGGCAGCCGTGTCTTCACGCGCCAGGCGGTCGATTAGCGCTTCGATTTGGGTCTCGCTTGTCATCTTCGCCTCTGCATCCGGACCCGGCTCATGAAATCCTGAGGTAAAGCGCTGCAGATATACTGCAACCCCGCCATTGTAACCCATTCGGGAGCGATATACGGTTTTATATCGCGATCGGGGCTGGATCCGCCGGATGCGCTGTCGCCGGTCGCTTTGCAAATGTCGATTATTCAGCGCATTGTTGTAGCGCGCCAGTACGTGGCAACCAGCGCCAAATTGACTTGGAAAACGATTTAAAGGCGTTTATAGTATGGCGACGATCCAAAGTCACTGGCGCAGCGAATGCAATTTGAAAGCAATTCCACACCGCTGGCTACCAAAGCACATAGCCCTTTACGCGCCCTAGCTCTGTATCGGCAAAATGATTCGCCGTTTCTGACGCGCGCCGCTATATGGTGCCTGTTTGCCCTACTTTGCTCGGTAGCTTCGGTTGCATTTGCGCAAGACGAAGCCCGAGACTATGCCATCACAACGCCCTTGGTTAGTTATTCGTCAGACGGCGCGAGCGCAATTGTCACGCTCACCGTCACTAATCAAGGCAGCGACGCGGTTGAAGAATCAACGATCACGATTGCCGACAACGAGTCTGGCCGAATCGAAACAAGCGTTGATCTGCCCCCGCTTGCTTCGGGGGAGGTCTATCCCTTTTCGGCCGAGCTAGCGCTGGGCCAGTTTCCTGAGGGCGATGTCTTTCTAAAGGTCGAGGTCGGGATTGACCAATACGAGTTGGCGGGCAGTCCAATCGCCCGCGACAATAGCCAGCTATTCCGCATCAACGTTGCCGAAGCGCGCGAAGCGGCTACGGTCGCCGGTCCGTCCGCGTCCGATTCCATTGCAGATTATGACTTTGTCGTCCCCCTGCTGAACATCGGCATCAAGAATCTTGAAGAAGGCATTCAAATCAACGACAGCGTATTCTCGCAGACGCAGATTCTCGTCGGCATTTTGGTCATGGTGCTGGGCCTGGTGTTGCTCTGGTTTGTCAGTCTGATTCTACGGCTGGTCTTTCGGCGTTCGCCTTCCTTTGACGTCTGGCAGCCACCCTATGCCGTGGGCGCATATTTCGATCCAGATTCGACACAGGGGCGCCGGCAGAGTTGGCAGTACCACGCGCAGAATAGCGCCATCAATGCGCCGTGTACGCCCAATCACCTGGCAGTCGTCAAGCGCCTAGTCGATGCCGAAGGTCATAGTCTAGGCTCATGGATTATCAAGGCGATTCGCAGTGAGCAATACGATATCTATGGCCGCATCAGTCACACTGAAGCGGTCATGCCGCGCAAGATCGTCAAGCAGTTGAACAAGATCGCCGGGCGTTCCGGCGAGATGGACAATCAACAGTTGAACAAAGCATTGCAGCCCATCGCCAATCGTATGAGCAAAGCCGCACTGCGCCGAATCGAAAAGCAGAATCGCAGCTTGCCGATCGCGCTGGACATACGTTTTGAAGGATCTGCCGGTGAAGCGCATATCGTTTTTGAGCTGTATCAATGCCGCAATGCTGCCTGGCACGTCATCGACCAGTGGGAACCGGAACTAGGCATGACTGGCAGCCGCATCCCCGAACAATTCACTTACTCGCTCAACGGCATGCTGCCCGGCGAAAATTATCGCGAATTCAAAGCGCGCATCCCGCATGATCTGACAGTTTTGCTGGGCGGTTTGCTCTATCACCATCAATCCGCCACCGAGGCTGATGCATCGCCCGGGGAAAGCGAACGAGATCCGAATTCAACCAGTGAGAGCAAACTCGACGAGCCCTCAGACGACACCACAGAAGCCAACAACGTCTGAGCGAATGTCCATATCAACGATATAGCAGCCAATAAAAGGAGCGAATTCTCATGTCCGTAACGATCGCAGACAATCTCAAGGACCTTTTGGAGCGGCCGATCGTCGTCGCCTTCGCCACGACCAATCCAGACGGACAGCCGCAGGTGACGCCCGTCTGGGCAAGCCTGGAAGGCGACCAGATCTGGATTAATTCGGCGGTCGGACGCCGCAAAGATCGCAACGTCCGCGCCAATCCCAAAGTCACGGTATTATCCCTAGATCCGCAAAACCCTTTTCACTGGGTAGAGATACGAGGCGAAGTCGTCGAGTTTGATGAAAGCGATGCCGCGCTGGCGCATATCAACAAACTGTCGGGCCTGTATGCGGGCAACGATGACTACTATTCGTTTAATCCCGAGGGCCAAGGCAAAGAGCAGCGCGTGATTTACAAGATTCGTCCCACCAGGGTCAACGGCACGTAGTCGCTCGCCGGCAGCGAAAAGGTCTGTAGCGCTCACGCAAAATAGGAAGCCGTCTCGACGTTTGAGCGACGTGGTTTACTCAAACGGGGCAATCAAAGGCGACCGGCGCGCCCGGTGTAATCGCGCAGATACAGGAAGTCATGCCCGATACTGCGCTTGGATAATTTGGCGATATTAGGCATGGTCCGCTTGTAGTGGTTGGCCTTGACCCGTTCCCAAATGCGGTCGACAAATTCGCTGTCGAAGCCTTCCGCGGCGACCTCTTCCACCGTGAAGCGCTCGTCAACCAGAAGCATCAGCACTTGATCGGCTTCGTCGTAGGTGAAGCCCAGTTCGTCCTCATCGGTCTGCCCCACCCACAGGTCGGCAGTGGGCGGCTTGTCAATGATCGATCGCGGCACTCCCAGGCAAGTCGCGAGTTGCCGCACCTGATACTTGTAGAGGTCCGCGATCGGATGCAAGGCCACGCCGCTATCGCCGTAGATCGTGCTGTATCCCAACAAGAACTCCGTCTTGTTGCTCGTGCCCATCACCAGACCACCCCAGGCCATGGATTGATCATAGAGCGTGATCATGCGCAGCCGGGCCATGATGTTGCCCCGCCGCAGTTTGCTCATTTCAGGGAATCGTTCAATCATGGGTTCGGCCATATCGGTGATTGGAAGCGTCTGATGCGGCAATCCCAAGTCTTCAATGACCGCTTCAGCATCGTTCATACTGCTGGCCGAAGAGGTCTTGTACGGCATGCGCAAGGCCAAAACATTGTCCGCGCCCAATGCTTCCGCGGACAGATATGCGGACACCGCCGAATCAATCCCTCCGGACAGTCCGATCACGGCACGCGACATCCCCGCCTTTGTGATGCTGTCGCGAATGAAACCGGTCAAAATACGCGTCGCCAGTTCCGTGTTTATCTTTAGCCGATCCAGGACCAGGCCGGTTTTTTCCGCGTTCATAGCAGCACCTTTGCTTCAGCCCCGCTCAATAGGCCGTAAAGAATAGTGGATAATCTGATGCGGGTAACTCTCGTTCACAATCATTTCAAGGCGCAATCGCGACGCGCCCTTTTCGCCTTGCAAGATGACATCTATCGCGCAATCCTCGGCCTTTTCGATTTCTAAAACCTTCAAGCGCCCATGTAGTTTACGGGTGGCCTTAAGATCGAGCATACGGCGATCTGCCGGATTTTCCATCAAGATCAGATCATAGTAGCTGCTATGGACGAACTGCCGCAAGCGCTTGAAATCACCGGCATTGTAAAAGTTCATCTGAGCGATGAAGCGACGACCGGCTTTGCTGGCGGCGATGCGTCCGGCGTTCTCGTTCATGAAATTGGGCTCGTCCTTCCGGGCTGGCCAGACAGCCGCGCGCCTGGCCCTGCCAATGCGGAGCTTATCATAACACATGCGGACTGTTATCAAGTATGATACCCTAGCGGTAATGCAGATGTGGCGGTGACAAAAATGGCGGACAGATTAGCGGAGATTCAAGCAGCGATTGACCGATTCCAAATGGACCGCGCCCGGGAACTGATCAGTGAGGAACTTGAGGAGAACCCGAGCGCCGATGCCTATTACCTGGCCTCACAGTCAGCGCTCAGTCACGGTCAACGGATTGAGTTTCTGCGCTCGGCACTGGAACTGGATCCCGATTTTCAACCGGCCAGCGATGAACTGGCCCAAATTATTCCCGCGCCGCCAAAAGAGCTGTCAGTCGCCGCGCCTGGCCCAGCGCCCCCACCCGCTATAAAACAGGTACCTCTGGCGTCGGTGGGCAAACGCTGGCTGGCAATCATAATCGACGGGCTCATTGTGGCGGTCATGACGCTGTTGCTAGCGGGCGTTAGCGGCGTTTTCACGACCATAGAAGCAGCGCTGCTTTCCGATGATGCGACGATGATTTCGACCGCCGCCTCACAGTTTCAAAACGAAGTGCTGACAATGAATTTGCTGGTGAGCGCGGTATACAACGTCGCCTTCATGACCATGTTCAACGGACAGACCTTGGGCAAGATCATGCTGAAGCTGCGGGTCATCAAGAAGAATGGTCAGCGCATCGGCCTCCTGGACGCCATCATACGCAATGTCTTCGGCTATACGATTAGCGGCATGTTCCTTTTGGGATATCTCTGGGCAATGTTCGACCGAGAGAAGCAGACTTGGCATGATAAGCTAGCGGGGACCGTGGTGGTGGATGAGCGGGCCGTTGAGCAATCAGCCTAGCCCAGCCGGGGCGGCGTAGCGGTCACGATATAGAAAGAAGGACGAGAAGATGAACCAGATAGAGAGCATAAATCTTGTCTATCGCAATCCTGAGGTACGTGGCGGTCGTCCTTGTATTGTCGGCACAGGTCTTCGTGTAATCGATATCGTGATGGCGATGCAATTTGGACAGCGCAGTCCGGAGCAGATGGCGGAGGATTATCAGGTTTCGCTGGCAAAGGTACATGCGGCGCTGGCTTTCTATTACGAGAACAAGGACGAAGTAGACCAGGACATCCGCGAGGACATTCGGATTGGGCTGGAATTGGCCCAGGAAGGTTGGGGTCGACCGGAGAAATCCAAGCTGCTGCAGACCGCATTTGACAATTCCCTTATCAAATACCGGGCGGCGTTGCAACGCGCCTGCGAAAAAGCTATCACGGGGGTCGGAGACGACTTCGAAAAGCGAGTCTTGGCATTGATGGATGACGAAATTGTCTGAGAAAGACATCCGCCTTTTCTTCGACGAGAATATGCCAGTAGAAGTCGCTGAACGGTTGAATGAACTCGGAATAAACACGGTCACGGCGCGGGATCTCGAAAGACTCGGGCATAGCGATCCGAATCAACTTGAATTTGCCACGGCTGACCGCCGTGTCTTATGCACCTATGACAAAGACTACATCCGCATAGCGAGCCGGGGAATCAAACACGCCGGGATCGTTTTCATTCCCGGCGTGTATCGAGACTATGGAGTATTGTTGCGCTACTTCATAGAGTTCAAACGGATTTACTCTCCGTCCGATATGGAGAATCGTCTGGAGTATCTTTACCCGACGCTCGCTGGCTGAGACAGGCACTGCGGCGCTATTGAGCCACAAACGCCATTTTGCATCTACCCAAGCGCCGAAGGCAGTGGCGCGCCAGGTCTTGGGTATACTGTCAGCCAGGCAATGCGTTTCGGGCATTTGTGGTCGATTGTGGATAACGAGGCGCAGGCCTGATATTATAGGCTGGCGGGTGCGGTTGTCGTTAACGAGCAAAAAGCCATCCGATAAATTGAAGATAGCTTCGATATCGCATTTCGACTCATTAGAAGATCAACAGAACTACGGGCACAAGACATTACGCATGCTAACGCCATTCTGCCGCAAGATACATTAAAGTACATCTAGTTTTAGGACTTAGAAATTGACTCCATGCTTTCAATCAATTAACAGACGCCACGGTCCTCGATCACCCCGCTTCTTGGGTTGAAGTACACCTTCCTCCCTAAGTCTGTTCCCAACCCATCGCATGTCGTACTGCCATGTGTAAAAGTCGTCTCCGGACTTTCGAAGGTCCGATTCGTGAAACTCCCATATATGCTTGCATATATCCACGATGCTCGCGCTTCCACCGTGTGCCTTTAGGGCCTCAATAATCCACTTATCAAGCGCGCCGTCGTTCTTTATCGTCATTCTCCATCTCCGAAGTCCAGTTAGTTACAAAACCTTGTCGTGGGAAAGCATTTGAAACAACTCAACTATTTTGATACATCTATTTTGTGCCTTAAATCTCTTGATATGGTACTCGATTATCCAATGCTAGCAATTTACCAAAGGTTGATCAGGCGCATTGATGTAGTTTCTATTTACTGTACCGCCTCACCCGCAAATCGCACTGCTCCTTGTGACCCATGAAGCCCTCGAGATCACAGAGGCGGCTGCCATATTCGCCGATGACGACGCTCGCTTCCTCCGTCACGCGTTGATAGGTCACGGTCTTGATGAACTTGCCCACCCACAATCCGCCGGTATAACGACCGGCTTTCTTGGTCGGCAGGGTGTGATTGGTGCCAATGATCTTGTCGCCATAGGCGACATTCGTCTCCGGACCCAGGAAGAGCGCGCCGTAATTGCTCATGTTTTCCAGAAAATAATCGGGATCGCGCGTGAGAACCTCGACGTGCTCGCTGGCAATCTCGTCCGCGACCGCGACCATCTCTTCGTCGGTATCGACCAGGATCACCTCGCCGTAGTCGCGCCAGGCGGCGCCGGCCAGATCGGCAGTCGGCAACGTCTCCAGCTGTCGACCAACCTCCGCTTCAATGCTCTCGGCCAGTGACGCACTTGTCGTCAGCAAAACAGCGGGCGATGTGGGACCGTGCTCCGCCTGCCCCAGCAGATCCGTCGCGCAGATTTCGGCATCGGCGGTTTCATCAGCGACCACCAGCACTTCGGTTGGCCCAGCCAATAGATCAATGCCCACCAAGCCAAATAGCTGCCGTTTGGCTTCGGCGACAAAGGCGTTGCCGGGACCGACGATCATGTCGACGGGTTCAATGCCCAACGCGCCGTATGCCATGGCGGCCAAGGCTTGTACGCCACCCAGAAGGTAGATCTCGTCCGCCCCGCCAGAGTGTATCGCCGCGATTGTCGCTGCCGGAATCTCGCCCCCGATCGGCGGCGTGCAGGCAATGATTTCTTTAACTCCGGCTGCTTTGGCGGTCACGGTACTCATATGCGCCGACGCGACCATCGGGTAGCGCCCGCCCGGCACATAACAGCCAACGCGGTTGACGGGTATGTTCTTGTGCCCAAGAACCACGCCGGGCAGCGTTTCTACTTCAACATCCTGCAGCGCCGCGCGTTGGGCTTTGGCGAAGTTGCGTATCTGTTCCTGCGCGAATTTGATGTCGGAGACCGCCTGTGCCGGCAGGCTGGAGACGATGTCTTGGATCTGCTCGTCTGATAACTTGAAGCTAGCAGGATTCCAGTTATCGAATTTTTGCGACAACTCACGAACCGCTTCGTCCCCGCGCAATTGAATATCGGCTAGGATCCCGCGAACGGTTTCCTGTACTTCAGCATCGGCCTCGGCCTTCTGCTCGACGGACTTGCCCTTCTTAATGTATCGAATCGCCATTCGGCTCAATCTCCTGCAAGATCGACAATCACATATTTTGGGGGGCTTAATTCCAGAGCCGTTCGCTGGCAATCCGCGCGCCTTCCGCCAACGATCCCAATTTGGCATAAGCGATATCGGGATGTATCGCGCCAAAGCCGGCAAAGGTGCCAAAGCCACAATCCGTGCCGGCGATGACCCGTTCCTTGCCAACGATTCGGCTGAAGCGCTCGATGCGCTGCGCCACCAGTTGCGGATGTTCCACAAAGTTGGTTGTGGTATCAAGCGTTCCCGGTATCAGGATCTTGTCATCGGGGATATCGGCCTCGGCCCAGATCGCCCATTCATGCTGATGGCGCGGATTGGCGCCCTCGAATTGAATCGCCTGTGGCTTGGCGGAGAAAACAATGTCGATAATCTCGCGCAGATCAACATCGTGGTGATGGGGTCCCTCGTAGTTTCCCCAGCAGAGGTGCATGCGCACGCGATCGGCCGGCACATTCTCCAGCGCGTAATTCAAGACTTCGACTTGAGCCCAGGCCGCCTTTACAAAAGTGGCGGTGTCCACATCGCGGAAGAGGATATGCCGGCCCATCGCTAGATCGGGACAATCCACCTGCAAGATCAAGCCGGCTTCGATGATCTTCTCGTATTCAATTTTCATCACATCGCCCAAAGCTCCCAAATACTCCTCTTTTGTGGGATAGTATTCATTAGGCTGGAAGCCGGCGATGACGCCGGGCGATGCCGAATTCATGAAGGCTTCTTGCGCGCCAGCCGCGTCTCTCGCCTCCAACAAATTGGCGATGTCCTTCTCCAACGGGGCCAAATCCTTGACTTTGATCGCGCCTCGCACAACCGGCCGGTGGTACTTCGGTGTGCCACCCGCATCTGCCAGACGCTGCTTGTAAGCGGGATAATCATCAAGATCCTGTGGTGTCGCTCTCGGCACATCGGCGATTTCGAAACCGGTAAAGCGGTGACGCATATAGGTGACATAGCTGATCTTGCTCATCTCGCCATCGCTGATGATGTCGACCCCGGCCTCCACCTGCTTGGCAGCAACCTCGCGCACCGCGCGTCGCATCACACGGTCGAATTCGGCTGCGTCGTACGCTTCGCCCTGGTCCTGCGCGAACAATTGATCTACCACATATTGCGGGCGCGGCATGCTGCCCACATGCGTCGTCAGGATGCGCTCTGTGCTCGTCTTCATATCATTAACCCTTCACGAATTGCGGCGGACGGTAATCCTTCAAATCGACGCCCGTCAGTTCGCGGAATTGGTCCCGCAAGAACTCATCTTGTCGCGCCTTCTGCGCTTCATAGTCGGGCGGGTGCACCATTTTTCCCTTCGCGTCCGCTTCATAGCCATTGCTCAAGGCGGCTTCTTCAATCTGCGGCGACCAGTAGGGATCCTTGCCCTCAAATACCTTATGCGATTCCAACACAGCGTAAAACCAGCCGATGGAATCGCCGCTGTATTCAAAACTGCGATACATCCCCGGCGGCAGCGAGATCATGTCCCATTCGTTCAATACGAACTGGCCTTCAACCTTGTCGGGATCATCCTCGTTACCCCAATAAAATGTAAAGGGTCCGGTAAGAATGAAAAAGGACTCGGTGTAGTCGTGCGTGTGCCAGGCCGGTCCACAACCGGGCGGCGCCCAGCACATACCGATCTGATATCGGTGAGGCTCGGTGATCGCCCGCTTAATGCTGTAGTCCGGGTTCTCCGCCGCGGTATCGCCGATCACGGCGTAATTCATGCGATGATGACCGGGCAGCATGCTATCAATGAACATGATGGGAATGCCCTTGTGTTTGAGCTCGTCAAAGCGCATGACCCGCGCCGCCATGCTTTCTTGTGTTTGCTTGGGATGCTCCATCTACGGATCTCCTGGAAAGGCCTAAGTTTTCGAAAATATAGGAACAAGAAGCCTAATCAATAAGCGCGCCTTTGTCAATCAACGAACGGGCGCTAAGACTGACAGCGCAAACCTTTCTTTAGATCTGTGAGGTATCCACATTCCAGATCAACATGCACTCGCCGACCAACATGAGCGAGACGGCCAGCAAGATCGTGCCCGATTCCCCCGCGAACTCGCGCGCAAGGTCCAGCGCATCTCTCAAGCTGTCGGTATGCGTAGCATCGGCGTGCAAGGCCTGAGCAGCCCGCAGCGCATCCTCGCGCGACGGGAAAGTCGTATTGGGATTGATATCCGTTTCGGTAATGATCAGCTTCCTGCTGACACGCGCCATGACCTGGTAAACTCCGGAAAAATCACGATCGCGCGGGACACCGACGATGGCCGTTACCGGTTCGGAGAGCCGCGGCCGCACACTCGCGATGAAGGACTCTGCCGAAGGAACTGTGATTGCGCCGTCCACATATATCGGTGGCTCTTGGTCCAGCTTTTGGACGCGACCGAACCACTTGACCCGTGTTAAGCCGGAGCGAATCGACTCAATGTATCGTTCGTCTTCAAGTGATGATGCGCTTAGTCGCGCTTGCAGAATCTCTACGGCGCGAATCGCCAGCGACGCATTCTCAATCTGGTAGCGCCCAAGCAATGGCAACAGCAGCTCGCCGTAAGGCCCCAAGCGAATCAATTGACCGTCGTCCACGTCTGCCAGCCATTTGGCGCGATCCGCTTCATTGAGAAAACGAATCCTTGCTCCTTGCAATCCCGCTTCCCGCCGTAAGACCGCTTCCGCCTCCGACCGCTGCGCCGCGCTCAGCGCGATGCCATCGCTGGGTATGATCCCTGCTTTGTGCCAGGCGATTCTTTCCAATGTGTCACCCAACAGAGCCGTATGTTCCAGCAGTATGGGCGCGATCACAGCCAGTCGGTTCGGCACAACTGCAATGTCGTCGAAGCGGCCGCCGCGGCCCACTTCCAACACGGCTATTTCAACTCGCTTTTCAGCAAAGTACTGTAAGGCCATCGCCAGGAATATGCCTTGGGGGCTGAGGTAGCCCCGCTCTTGCAAACCAACTGTCACCGAATCGATATGCGGTCGCAAGTCGTCAATGATGCGCAGGAAGTCATCATTCGGGATCATATGCCCGTTGACGCGAATTCGCTCATTCCAATGGACCAGGTGTGGACTGGTTAGCAGGCCGACGCGATAGCCAAGCGCTTCCAGCAACTTGGCCATGATGGATGCGACAGAGCCTTTGCCACGACTTCCCGTTATAACTACGAATTCGCATGGCGCGGCTGGCAAATTCGCGAGACGCAGCAGTTTACGCGTCGTCGCCGTGTCTCGCGTATTTTCGTCCAAGCCGCGCGGCGCATCGTCCAGCCGCCGCCGCGTCCGGAATATGTAGTCAAGCGCCGACTCTTTTGAGTGAAGCACGAGCTGTCCCCATGACTTGCCGATGGCTGCGATCATAACTGATGTTTCGCGACATCCCTAGCCGAGTCCGGAGATTCGGCGCGATATGGCCCTGCATTCCGCCGCGCAGGAGCAAGCGACATCGTGTATAGGACTAACGTGAACATAATTTCGCCACAGGCCATACGTTTCGTAGTATAAAAGGCTAAATGGCCCTGCAAAATACGAGCGAACATGAGCGAATCCAAGAAACTATCGGGAAGTGACGCCAGGCGCGCCGCGCGCAATGTCAGCGCCTTGGTCGTCGCGAGCGTGATCAGCAAAGGGGCGCTCTTCATCTGGCAATTGGTTTTGTTCGCCTGGCTAGGCGCGCAGCACTACGGCATCTATGGAACAGTCGGTGGCTTGATGGTCATTGCCGGTTCCATCACCAGCTTCGGCATGAGCCTGATTGTGATCCGCGATGTGGCGCGGGAACCAGATAAAGCCGGGGCCTATTGGTCGGCGATGGTATTTTGGCAAACTGCCCTGGCGCTGATCGCATACGTCGGAATCAACAGTTTTTCCGTTGTGTACGACGACGCACTGCGCGGCTTTGTGGCGCTGGCCGGGTTAAACCTCTTCATAGACCTCTTTGGAAACATAGGTTACGACCTGCTGCTGGCTCGCGAAGAAATGCTCAAGACCTCCTTGGTGGAGATCTCGCACATCTTGCTGCGCATTGGGCTGGCGGTTCTGGCGCTCGTCTTGGGCTGGGGACTGCTGGGAATATATGGCGCCGCGATCGCCTCCGGTTTGCTTCGCTCGTTGATCTTGGTGGGGCTCAACCTGCGCGACGGTTTGCGCCCGATCTTCCCTATCGACCGGGGTATCAGCAGGCCTCTGTTGATCAACAGCCTACCTCTGGCCGCCTCCGCCTTTCTGACCCTGGCCTACCAGCATACGGACAAACTCATGACCACCGGCATCCTGGGTGTTGAGGGCACCGGGTATCTGACTGTCGCCTTTGTCATCAACTTCGGCGTGATCGAGCTCTTTAGCACGACTGTCCTGGTGGCGGCTTATCCGCTGCTGTCACGTTATCACGGCGAGGGCAAGAATCCGATCTTTGGTTTCTTGATCGAAAAGCTGACACTTTACATGGTCGTCATTGGATTGCCGATGGCGCTTTTTATCAGCTTGCTGGCGCCTGACGCGATAAGCTCATTTTTTGGGGAGCAGAACGCAGTAACCGCAGGCATTCTAAGCATATTAATCTGGTACACGGCGATCACGATGATCGGCAATGTCTTCAGCAAAGCCATGCTGATTCAGAATCGTCAGCGACTCCTGCTCGCCTTCCGCGCCCTTGGTCTAGGGCTAAACATCGCCCTCAATACGATCCTGCTGACCGGGTGGGGAGATCCACGAGGCGCCGCGATCGCGTCGGTCATTTCCGAATCACTTGTGCTGATTTTACTGTTTTCGTCCTTTGCCGCGGCGGGTTTTCAATGGCGACGGATCGCGAACAGTGTATTTCGTCTTCTGCTCATCGCCGCGCCAGTTGCTTTGCTCACGATCGGCATACGCAATTTTCATTTCTTGCCGGCGCTACTGATCGGACTGATCGTCTACACCTTGAGCACGCACTTCGGAAGGGTCCTCAATAGCGAAGACATGGACCTGCTATACAGACTGGTCGCGGCCTTACCCGGTGGCAGCCTGGTTTTGCGCTTCTGGAAGCGCAATGTCGAGTTGAGTTGGTGACATAGAAATGCACATCTTGCACTTGACGCCCTATTATCATCCGGCTTATGCCTTTGGCGGCGTGGTGCGGGCAGCCGAAGGCATGGCGGCATCGCTTGTCGCCAGAGGGCATCAGGTCACGGTTTTGACCACAGACGCCCTGGACCAAACTACGAGATGTATCGAACCGACAGAAGAGACGATTGACGGCTTAAGAATCTTGCGACGGCCGAATCTATCTACTCGGCTACGTGGCCGGCTCAACCTTTCTACGCCTCGCAGCATGAAGCGGACCGCCGTTTCCATTTTGCCAACCGTTGACATCTTGCACGTTCACGAATTCCGCACCGTCGAAAACCTGCTGGTCACGCCGGTTGCACAGGCGCTTGGCATACCGATCGTCCTATCTCCCCACGGTACGTTGAATATGTCCACGGGGCGGGGACGACTCAAAGCCACCTGGGACCGGCTGCTTTCCCCCGCGGTCGCACAACGTATCGACCACGTGATTGCCTTGACCGAAACGGAACTCAGCGAGGTCAGGGGAATATGGGCGCGATTCGGCAAGCGTCAGAAGCCTACGAATTTCAGTGTCATTCCCAACGGTGTTCATCTGAAGGACTTCATCGAATTGCCCTCTGCTGACCACTTCCGGCGTCGCCATGGCCTGGGCAACGCGCCAACTGTCTTGTTTCTTGGCCGTCTGCAAGCGAGGAAAGGCGTGGATGTACTTGTCCGCGCTTTTCAGCGCGCTAAAGTCGAGCATGCGCGTCTGCTGATCGTCGGACCCGACGAAGGCATGCTTTCACAGGTGCAAGCACTGGCGGCCGGGGACTCCCGTATTGTCTGTACCGGATATCTAGGCAGCGACGAGCGCTTGGAAGCATTGGCCGCAAGTGATGTCTTTGCTCTGCCCGCGAGAGGCGAAGGATTGTCGATGGCAATACTGGAGGCGCTGGCAACCGGGATGCCGGCCGTCATTTCACCAGGCTGCAATATGCCGGAAGTTGTGACCGCGACCGCTGGATTCGTGGTGGATGCAACAGCCGATGCTGTCGCGGTCAAGCTGCGCGAATTGCTCGTCGATGCAGATCTGCGCGAGCGCATGGGTATGGCGGCGCGGCAGCTTGTCGCGGAGCGATATACGTGGGAGCGGGTTGCAGGAGAGTTGCTAAGCGTTTATTCACAACTTTGAAAGATCTAATGGATGTATATTTTGTTCGCTGAAATCGTGACGACACGCTGGAATCAGATTTATGTAGCGTCAGGCATTTTTCGTTTCCGGGTTCCGGATTTGCCCGCATTTTGGGTTACTTCGGGGATCGTGCTTTGCCTAAGTCAAGATTCTTTCCAGCGAGTCCGCAAAGAAGGATTTCTATTAAGGAAGCGTGCGGTAGATACAAGGCGCGTATCCATGTAGAGTCTACATTTCTCCGCTAAAATCGAGTTAGAATTGACTGTACCTGCCGCCAAAGACGCGAGGGACCATCAATGCTACGATTTGACCGATTCACCGAACGCGCGCAAGACGCGGCCCACCGCGCCTATGATATTCTGCAGCGTTATGGCCATACGCAAGTCGACAGCGAGCACATCTTGCTCGCACTGCTGGAACAGAGCGACGGGGTCGTCCAGCAGATACTGGAACGTCTTTCGATAGACATTGCCGCCATGCGCTCGCGCGTGGATGACGTGCTCCGCCAAAGTCCGCGTACAGCAACGATCTACGGCCATGGTACAAACCAGGTCTTCATCACGCCACGCCTCAAGAGCGTTATCGACCGCGCCAACGAAGAAGCGAACCGCTTGCGCGACGAATACATCAGTACCGAGCACATCTTCCTTGCGCTGTTCGGCGAGCGGAACACCGCCATTTCCAAACTCTTTGAAGATATGAACATTTCACGAGATCGTGTATCCGATACGGTCAAAGATATCCGCGGCGGCCAGCGTGTCACCGATCCGCAAGCCGAAAGTCGCTATCGCACCCTGGAGAAATACAGCCGCGATCTGACACGTATGGCCATGGAAGGCAAACTGGATCCCGTCGTTGGCCGCGACGGAGAGATCCAGCGCGTCATCCAGGTATTGAGCCGTCGTACCAAGAACAACCCGGTGCTCATTGGCGAAGCCGGCGTCGGCAAAACTGCGATCGTAGAGGGACTGGCGCAGAAGATCGCTTCCAGCGACGTGCCCGATTTGCTCTTGGGCAAACGCGTACTCAGCCTCGACCTCAGCGGCATGTTGGCCGGCAGCCGTTTCCGCGGCGAATTCGAAGAACGCTTGAAAGCGACCATTGACGAAATCCAGCGCTCCGATGGCGAAATCATTCTCTTCATTGACGAATTGCACCAGGTAGTCGGCGCAGGCGCCGCTTCCGGCGCCATGGATGCGGGCAATATGATGAAGCCGGCACTGGCGCGCGGCGAATTGCAGACCGTCGGCGCCACGACAATGGACGAGTATCGACAACATATCGAAAAGGACAGCGCGCTTGATCGCCGCTTCGCGCCGATCTTCGTGGAAGAACCGAATATCGAAGATACGATTGAGATGCTCTTTGGCGTCCGCGATCGTTACGAAGCCCACCACAATTTGACAATCGCCGACGACGCTATTGAAGCGGCCGCGCGTTTGTCCGCGAGGTATTTGACCGAGCGAAAACTGCCCGACAAAGCCATTGATCTGTTGGACGAAGCGTCGGCGAAGTTGCGCGTCGCGCTCTTTTCTATGCCGCCACGCTTAAAAGAAATGCGTGAAACGATCGATCAGCTGGCGATAGAAGAGCAAGCTGCTGGCCTCGCGCGAGACTATGAGCGGGCCGCCGACTGCAAAATGCAGCGCATCCAGTTGGAGGAAGAATTCGATCACGCGCGCCACGCTTGGCGGCAGGAACACACACTAGACGAGGTCGTCACCGCGGACAATGTTGCCCAGGTGGTTGAGCAGTGGACCGGTATCCCGGTGCAAAGCATGCTCGAAACCGAATCGGAAAAGCTGCTGCGAATGGAAGAGGTCATTAACGAGCGCGTCATAGGGCAAGAAAATGCTGTAGCCGCGCTTGCGGATGCCATTCGCCGCGCACGCAGCGGCTTGAAGGATCCCAAACGCCCGATCGGCTCCTTTATTTTTCTCGGGTCAAGCGGCGTGGGCAAAACCGAATTGGCCAAAGCGCTCGCGGAGTTCATGTTCGATGACGAAGACACGCTGGTCCGCGTCGATATGAGCGAATACCGCGAAAAGCATACGGTCAGCCGCCTGTTTGGCGCGCCACCCGGTTATGTCGGTTACGAAGCAGGCGGCCAGCTTACCGAAGCCGTACGCCGTCGTCCCTACCGCGTCGTCCTCTTTGATGAGATCGAAAAGGCGCACCCCGATGTTTGGAGCGCGCTGCTACAAGTGCTGGAAGACGGGCGCATGACGGACGGACAGGGCCACATCGTCGACTTCCGCAATACCGTGCTGATTATGACGAGCAATCTGGGCACGGAGTTTGCCAAGCAAGGCGGCGCCCTGGGATTTTTGCAGCACGACGACCGCGCCATCGCCGACCATCGTGAAATCGAAAAGGCCATGCGCGATACCTTCCGGCCGGAATTCCTCAATCGCATCGACGAGGTCATCATTTTTGAACCGCTCACCCTTCAAGCCGTCGAGCAAATGGTCGACCTGCAAATCCGAGGATTAGCGGAACGGATGCATGAATCCGGCCTGGCGATCCATCTCACCGAACCGGCGCGCTATTGGCTGGCGAAACAAGGTTTCGATCTTCAATTTGGCGCCCGTCCACTGCGCAGAGCCGTACAGCGACATATCGAGAATCCATTAAGCGTACAGTTGCTCAAGGGCGATTTTGATGACGGCGACCTAATCGTCATCGACGAGCATGATGGACAGCTTCGCTTCTCCGGACATGTCGACCAACAGAGCGATTACGCCGACGGCGCTGACGATTACGATAGCGAGCTTGAGGACTATTACGACGGCGGCTACCGGAACGGCGAATACTACAACGACGAGTTTGATGACGAAGAATACGCCGATTTCCTCTCGCAAACGGCGGATGACGAGAACTGAGCAGTTCCCGATTGCCGTCGCGCCAAGGCAGATCCAGACGACTCCCGCGCTTCGCTATATTCGGCGCCGATGACAGAACTCCTAGCCCACGCCAATTATGTCCTGTTGGTCAATTAGTCCTTTGATTCTGCTTTCGCACTGGCTATAATTGTGTCCGAAACTCTGGGTAACGGACGTAGGACACAACTATGAGCGCAGAAGAACTAGGCAAGGACGACGAGGTCGTAGAGAGCGAGTCGTCCGCCGAGTTGTCGCAGGTAGACGCGGTTGCCGCCGAGATAGCGGACGCTTCAACGGAAGAGGCTGGCGTGACAGGCGAGAACGTAGCGACAGAGACAAGCTCCGGCAACATCGATAATCCGGATGAATTAGAGTCTCCCGGCGCTGAATCATATGCCGCCGTTCAAGCAGATGCGTCGGCAGAGGCAAGCGAAGCGGACAGCGTACCATCGATTGATGAACCGGATGCATCGGATCCGCGTGCCGAGCAATCGGAGCCTGGACAAGTAGCAGCACCTGCGGAATCTGAAGCCCAGGAGCCGGCCAGTGAGAGTCCCGCCCAGACCAAGAAAGAACAAGCCCCCAAGGACGACGACCCGCCCAAATACCGCCGAGGTCAGATCTGCAGCGGTGTCATTACCAAGACCTCGCCTACTGCGGTATTCGTGGATCTCGGGGACGGCGACGAGGGTTTGGTGCCCGGGCGCGAACTGGAGTTGATGACGCGCAAAATGCTCGAATCCCTGATTGTCGGCGCCGAAGTCGATGTCTATGTCGTTAATCCCCGCAACCATCGCGGCGAGACCGTCTTGTCCATCAATCATGCGCTTGAAGAGCTTGATTGGCGCAAAGCCGAAGAATTCGCCAGATCCAAAAACGTTTACGAAGCTTTGATCGGTGGCTATAACAAAGGCGGATTGATCGTGCGCTTCGGGCGGTTGCGCGGTTTTGTCCCACAGAGCCAACTGGCGGAGGAACGCGCGAGGGGCATGTCTGGCGAAACACCAGAAGAGCGTTACAGCCCGATGGTTAATCAGCCGATCGGCGTCAAAGTAATGGAAGTTGACCGCAACCGCAATCGTCTAATCCTGTCCGAACGAGCCGCCATGCGCGAAGTCCGTCAGCGGCGCAAACGAGAACTGATCGAAGAGCTCACCCTGGGCGAGATCCGTAAAGGGACAGTCGTCAGCCTGGAGACATTTGGCGCCTTTGTCGATATCGGCGGCGCCGAGGGCCTGGTACACCTGACCGAGTTGGCCTGGGGGCACATCACTCATCCCCGGCAGGTGGTCAGCGTCGGCGACGAAGTCGAGGTTGAAGTCATCAGCATCAATTCCGACGCGAGGCGGATTGGCCTCAGTCGGCGTCGCATAATGAGTGACCCATGGGACGAAGTTGCCGGCTCGTTACGACGGGGTCAACTGGTACGCGGTCGCGTCACGAAACTCACCAAGTTTGGCGCATTCGCGCGCTTGATCGACAACGACGCGGTAGAAGGTTTGATCCACATTTCGGAATTATCCGGCGAGCGTGTTAGCCACCCGCGGGAGGTTGTCAAACGCGGTGACGAACTGGTCTTGCGTATCGTTAAGATTGATATCAAAGAACGACGCCTCGGCTTGAGTTTGAAATCCGTGAATTCGACGGAGTATCTGGACCTTGACTGGGAAATGGCAATCCAGGAATCCGCCTCATTGCCAAAGGATGCGCCAGCGGCTGATCCGCCGGCCGAGCCGGAGGCGCATACTGAAGATTAGGCAAACCTGCCAATTGCAATTTGCTAAGAGAGGCACCCCCGCAGGTGCCTTTTTTGTTTTCCGGTTGATGGGTTACAGTTTTGTTACCGACAAAACAATAAGTAAGTTCTTCGTGCAAATTGACGGTTCTGCGTTGATAATTTCTGTGGTCTCCGCTAGCATACTATGAATATGTTTTACTAAAAGTCTTTTCGTGATCCCGCAACGGAGGTCTACCGCTTAGTGCACAGCAATTGGTATAATAACCGACACGTTCTGTTTTTTGAGATGCGCGTTTTGTGATTTCGCCGGACCGCCCAGGATGCAACATCGCCGCCTGCGGTCACAATCCAAAAGACAAACTAGGTGCAGATTAACAGTCCTGTTGAGCAGTCCAATGCAAGAACAATGTCCTTTACCCCGAACGGTCGTGATTGGGTCGCCGCGAGTAATGGACAGGGATATGTTTTGCCCATGAACGGCTCACATTCAAGCGGATACCACAAGAATATGCGCTCAGGTCCGTATCCGTATGTCAATGGGACAGTTGCAGTCAACTCTGGCGCGCACCTTTGAAGATGGAGGGATGAACCGTGCCAAACAAAATGGAACGCTTTACACAGCGGGCGCGGCGCGTGCTAAGCCTGGCGCAGGACGAGGCAGAACGCTTACAACATCACCAGATTGGTACTGAGCACTTGCTGCTGGGGTTGATGAGGGAAGAAGGCGGGGTCGCCGGCCGGGTACTGCGCGACTTGGGACTGGACCTGCGACGCGTCGAAGAGTTGGTAACGCGTCTCTCTACTTCCGAAGGTAAATCCAGCAATACCCAGCTTGATCTGTCACCGGGCACCAAAAAGGTCTTGGAACTCGCTGTGGACGAAGCTCGCCGTATGGGACATCACTATATTGGCACCGAGCACCTGCTGCTCGGGTTGGTGCGCCAACAAGAAGGCATCGCCCTGGATGTATTGCGCCGCCTGGGTGTGAGCCCGGAAGAAGTGCGTCGCCAGACCAGCAAGGTGCTGCAAGAAAGCCCCGTGCAATCCCAGCAGAAAATGCAGGACCGCCCGACGGGCAGGCCCTCGCGCAAGGACAATACCCCCCTGGTGGATCAACTGGCCACCGACCTGACCAGCCTGGCAGAAACCGGAAAGCTGGACCCTGTGGTCGGACGGGAAATGGAAATAGAGCGCGTCATCCAGGTGCTAAGCCGGCGACGCAAGAACAATCCTGCTTTGATCGGCGAACCCGGTGTGGGCAAGACAGCCATCGTTGAAGGTTTGGCGCAGCGCATCGTCGAGGGCGACACGCCCAAGCCACTGCTCAACAAGCGTGTCTTGCAGTTGGATGTTGGCTCTCTCGTTGCCGGCACCATGTATCGCGGTCAATTTGAAGAACGGCTTAAGCGTGTGATCGAAGAGCTCAAGGCGTCGGACACGATCCTCTTCATCGACGAAGTGCACATGTTAGTCGGCGCCGGTTCCGCCGGCAGCAGCGTCGACGCCGCCAATATCCTTAAGCCGGCGCTGGCGCGTGGCGAACTGCAATGTATCGGCGCGACCACGCTGGACGAGTACCGCAAGCACATAGAGAGCGACGCCGCGCTTGAACGCCGCTTTCAGCAGATCCAGGTAGACGAACCGACGATCGAAGAAACAATCGAGATTCTGCAAGGTATCAAATTCCCTTATCAAGATCATCACAATGTTGAAATCACCGATGACGCCATCGAAACCGCCGCTAATCTATCCGCGCGTTATATCCCCGATCGTTTTCTGCCCGACAAAGCCATTGACCTGATAGACGAAGCCGCGGCGCGACTGCGCATGTACAAAAGTCCGGAAGCCGCTGCGGTCCGTCGGGTGATGGACGAGCTTGAGGAACTAAGTGACGAAATTGAGTTGGCGGAAGTCGCCGGGGAACAACAAGAAGCCGATACGCTCAAGTTGCGCCATGCATCTCTGGATGCGACGCTGGCGGATATCCGCCACAACTGGAATGAAGAAACCGGCCAGCCGCGCTTGCTCGGCGACGATATTTCCGAAGTCGCAGCCATGTGGACCGGCATTCCGGTCACGCGAATCGCCAACGAGGAAAGTGAACGCCTGATGGAGATGGAAGACAAACTGCACGAGCGGATTGTCGGCCAGCACGAAGCAATCGTCTCTATCAGCAAAGCCGTGCGCCGCGCCCGTGCCGGCTTGAAGGACCCGCGGCGCCCGATCGGCTCCTTCATGTTTCTGGGTCCTACCGGTGTGGGCAAAACTGAACTGACAAAAGCGCTGGCGGAATTCCTTTTTGGCAGCGAAGAGGCGCTAATCCAGCTCGACATGAGTGAATTCATGGAACGGCACTCGGTCGCGCGCCTGGTGGGCGCCCCACCCGGTTATGTCGGCTACGAAGACGCCGGTCAGTTGACCGAAGCCGTCCGCCGTCGTCCGTATAGCATTATCGTTTTTGACGAAGTGGAAAAGGCGCATCCGGAAGCCTTCAACATGTTGCTGCAAATCATGGAAGAAGGCACATTGACCGACGCCCGTGGACGCCGCGTCGATTTCCGCAATGCCATGATTGTTATGACCAGCAATGTCGGCGCGGACTTGATCAAGCCCAATTCCGGTCTGGGTTTCAATACACGGCTCGATCTCGACAAGATGGACGAAGAAGCCTACCAAGACATGAGCCGCAATGTGACGGACCAGTTGCATCGCATGTTCCGCCCAGAATTCCTCAATCGCGTCGACGCGACCATCATCTTCCGCTCGCTTTCCCGTGACGAGATTAAACAGATTGTCGATCTCGAACTGAATAAGGTTCGGGAACGTCTGCTCGAGCATGCCATAACCTTGGAATTGACCGATGCCGGCAGCGAATGGCTGGCGGAAAACGGATACGATCCCGAATATGGCGCGCGCCCCCTGCGCCGGTTGATCCAAAACGAAATCGAAGATCGTTTGTCGGACGGCATTCTTTCCGGAGAGTTCGGCCTGGCGAGCGTGGTCCGCATCGACGTGGATGACGATGGCGCGCTCACCATGATGAGTGTCGAAGAAGACGAGATCGCCGACGAACTCGAGGCGCCTGTCTGAGTCAGACTGCAATCGTCTCAAGAATCAAAAAAGCTGCCGCTTGCGCTACGGCGGCTTTTTTGGCCTATCCGTTATGGATTGAAAGTCTCGTCACAGAATGTACGCAGATGATCCTGCCAATCCTGGAAGTTGTCCTCCCAGTCTTTCGCAGATGACCATTCGAATGGGGATATTTCAAGCACTCTTTTGCCCATGTAATATTCATCGCTCAAGTACTCGGCATCCCATCTCGCGCTGTCCTTATCGCGCCCGACAAGCTGGTAGTCGTCTGTTGGAATTAGGTCCGATCTCAAATGAGCCCTGACAGTCAAAAAGAATAAATGGCCGTCGACAGCAGATTCTTCGCCTTGCACATCAAGGGCGCTCAGCTCACAGAATACCAGTGTCGCCTCAGAGAGATTCGTCACGAAACCGGAATATCCCAGATAGTAGCCCACTGGTTCGCGCAGTTGCCACACGGGCGAATCCTGTAATAACTTGCGTTCGGCTTCATCCAGCCGCATTTCCGCGTGTTGCAAGCGACTTTCCGCCTCTTGCAGACTAACCGAACGTTCCTGCAGTTGACGTTCCGTTTCCCGCATCTTCTCCTGCCAGCGTTCGACCTCTTGCATGCCAAACAATCCCATGGCCACAATTAGCAGTAGAATCAGCACCGCCGAGACCAAACGTGAAACGCGCGGTTTGCGGATAAATATGGTCACGAAGGGTTTTCTCTTCTCTTCCATTTGCTCCTCCAGAAAGCGTGGAACATACGTCGCTTGCGCTTAGGATACCATGGATACGCTGCATAATACAAAAAAGGACTGCCCTACGACAGTCCTCCGCTTCATTCCTAGTCAGTTTACGCTTAACAACCCAAGTATCCAGCTACTTCGCCGGTATACAATGAATAAAAGAAGCAATGACACTATTGAGAAGGGGCAAAGCCCATTCCGGGCGAGTCAAGTTTGGCATTGATACTCGCGAGTTCATCTAAAACCCGCTCCATCATGCTTTCCAAACTGTCAAGTCGACGTGAGTTGGACTCTAACTTCAAGTTGACCTGGTCCAGCCTGTTGGAAACTTCATCCAGCCTGTTGGAAACTTCGTCCAGCCTAGTGGAAACTTCGTCCAGCCTCTTAGAGTTATCCTTTACACTTTCAGACAATTCATTATGTCTGTCGGAAAGTTCCTCCATATAGTTGGCATTTTGCTGCAATGTCTTCAACGTGGCTGCCTGTCCATCAACCAAGGTGCTGGTGAATCGTTCCAGGTTTTCCAGACGAAGTACCTGTACTTCTTGCATTCGACGTTCCTCCAACGCATTTTCGCAAGTAGACACCAATAGCCTAACACATAACCGATGGAATTTACAACTTTTCTCCAACCAAAAAAGGGACTGCCACATGACAGTCCCTTTCGGGTAACTGAACTGTTGGCAATGAGCCAGCTTACATCATGCCGCCCATGCCACCCATGCCATCCATGCCACCGCCGGGCATCGGAGGCGGAGCTTCTTCCGGTACATCGGTGATCAACGCTTCGGTGGTCAAGATCATAGCAGCAATAGACGCCGAGTTCTCGATGGCGCCGCGGGTCACCTTGGCGGGATCCGGGATGCCGGCTTCAATCATGTCGCCGTATTCGCCGTTCATGACGTTGAAGCCGACGCGATGGTTGCTGCTGTCGGATTGCGCGCGGCGCACGTTCTGGATGATGACCGCGCCATCTTCGCCCGCGTTGGCAGCGATCTTGCGCATCGGCATTTCCAAAGCGCGGCGCATGATAGTCACGCCCGTGTTTTCGTCACCGATACTCATGCTGACATCGTCCAGCGAGCTCACAGCGTTGATCAGCGCTACGCCACCACCAGGCACGATGCCCTCCTCAACGGCGGCGCGGGTCGCGCTCAAGGCGTCTTCTACGCGATGCTTCTTCTCCTTCAGTTCGGTCTCGGTTGCAGCGCCAACGCGGATCACCGCCACACCGCCGCTGAGCTTCGCCAGGCGTTCCTGCAGCTTTTCGCGGTCGTAGTCGCTGGTGCTGTTGTCGATCTCGCGGCGGATCTCTTCGATACGGCCGGCGATCGCGCCTTCTTCGCCGGCGCCATCAACGATCACGGTATCGTCCTTGGTGCTGACGACCTTGGTCGCGCGACCCAGGTCTTGCACCGTGACGCTATCCAGCTTGCGGCCGGTTTCTTCGCTGATGACAGTGCCGCCGGTCAAGACAGCGATGTCACGCAGCATGGCTTTGCGGCGATCGCCGAAGCCCGGAGCCTTGACACCCAAGACGTTGATCGCGCCGCGCAGCTTGTTGACAACCATGGTCGCCAAGGCCTCGCCGTCCACATCCTCGGCGATGATGACGAGCTCGCGCTTGCCGATCTGATGCAGTTTTTCCAGGATCGGGATGATATCCTGCGCCGCGCTGACTTTCTTGTCGTGGATCAGGATATAGGGCTCTTCAATATCGGATTCCATGCTTTCGCTGTTGGTCACAAAGTAGGGGCTGATGTAACCGCGATCGAACTGCATGCCCTCGACGTATTCGGTTTCGAATTCCAGGCCGCGGCTCTCTTCAACAGTGACGACGCCATCCTTGCCGACCTTGTCCATCACCTCGGCGATCAGATCGCCGATTTCCTGGTCTTGTGCGGAAACGCTGGCGACGTTGGCGATTTCGTCTCTGGTTTCGATCGGGGTCGACTGGTCAAGGATGTTTTGCGACACGACATCGGCAGCATGGATGATGCCCCGCTTCAACAACATTGGGTTGGCGCCGGCCGCCACGTTTTTCAATCCTTCGCTGACGATAGCCTGCGCCAGGACTGTTGCGGTGGTTGTGCCATCACCGGCGATGTCATTGGTCTTGGTTGCCGCTTCCTTGAGCAGTTGCGCGCCCATGTTTTCGTAAGGATCTTCGAGCTCGATCTCTTTGGCGACCGTGACGCCGTCGTGGGTGACGGTCGGCGCGCCGAACTTCTTGTCCAGGGCCACATTGCGTCCCTTGGGGCCGAGCGTCGTGCTGACAGCGTTGGCAACCTTGTCGACGCCGGCTTGCAGCTTGCGACGGGCATCTTCCTTAAATACGAGTTGCTTTGCCATTGATTCCTCCAGAATTGACTCTGTTAACTGTGGATGAGAATTTGTTCGACGGACAGAAATCCGATTAGATTTCTACGATACCGAGGATGTCGGATTCTTTCATGATGAGCATCTTGGTGCCATCAAGCTTGACCTCGGTGCCGGCATACTTGGCGAAGAGCACGCGATCGCCTTCCTTGACGTCCATGGGGATTCGCTTGTCGCCGTCTTCGTCGTATTTGCCGGGGCCAGCCGCGCGGATCAAACCCTGTTGCGGCTTTTCCTTTGCGGTTTCCGGCAGAACAAACGCGCCACCAGCGAATGTTTCTTCCGATTCGACGGGCTCAACCAGAACCCGGTCGCCGAGCGGGCGGATATTCACAGGCATTGTCTTTTCCTCTCTACAACTATCGTTGCAAGTGTCGATACTGAAAAACTTTAGCACTCGATAGCAAAGAGTGCCAGATAATCAGCGGTAATTTAGCATAACTGGATAAGCAAGTCAACGGACTTGGCAACGATAGAAGACGTTTGCCAAAAATAATATGAATTTCTTATGTTTGATCTTGCGCTCGAATAACAGGTGGCTGTCAATCGCAACTGGATCTTTGGTACAGCACGATGCTCACATTCTGTATGTCGTCGTGTGTTCGACAGCTTTCAAGTTGTACATGCAAGGCATCTTGCCACAACGTTATGTATCGTCCGGGCTGGTCCAATTCGTAGACGAGCCAAACACGCTCACGCCCTTTCAGTTTGTCGCGGAGCATAGCTGCGATTGAATCGTCATCATTTTTGCCAAGTTCATAGGTATGTTCTATCGCCACATCGACGCCGTGTTTCGCGAAGTAGAAGTCTGCGACACCACTGTAGACAACGGATTCAAAATACAAGTTTAAGCCGTCGCTCCAGCCTGTAAGCAAGTCGCCCTCGAAGAAATCGTCCCCCAAATGGCGCTCTACCAAGTGTATCGGCAGCGTATTGTAGGAACGAACGAACTGACCGGCGCCGACCCGTCGCTGGAACAGCACACCGCTCGCCAGCCAAAATACAAGTATGCCTAGCAGCACTGGCTTCCTGCGCGGGAGCGCCTCAAGCCCCTTGACCAGCAGCAGAATCAGCAAGGGAAAGACAATCACAGCATAGCGTGTTCTCGGGAAGTCAATGACCCCCAACTCGGAATTGACGATCGCATAGAAAGCCATTGTCACCAATAGAATCACCCACAGGGCGATGGCGGTTCGATCCCGTTTCGAGGCGCGCGCGGCGGCCAGCGCGAAAGGCAATAGGAACAAGTGGTTGGAATTAATGCCAAGGCTGGTGATCGCCCACAGTAAATCGATAGAACCAAGCGCGCTGATCGCTTGCTCTGCCCGGCCTGTTGCGTAAGCTGTGCCTTGTATCAAGATTTGGAGCCAGGGCAAGAACGCCAGCCCGGCGACCAGGAACGCGCCAGAAATCAGGAACCATTTGCGCGTCTTTGCCACAAAAAATACATGATAGGCGCCGATCCCGCAAAGCATGGCCAAACTGAAAATATGAGTATAGACGAAAAAGACACAGGCAAGGCACAACAGCACAAGCTCGGCACGAGTCGCCTGTCGGCTGCGGAGCGCGCGAAAATAGAGCCACAAGAGCAATAGCGCCGCCGCGACAAACATGGTGTACATGCGAATCGGCAAGTACCAGATATTGTAAAACGCCAAAGAGGCCAGCATCACCGTGGCCAAAAAGCCCGCCTCCCGGCCGATCAAGCTCCGGCCCAGCCGATAAATCAGAGCCAGGCTTGTGATGCCGAAAAATACCGAAAGCAGCTTAAGAGCAAGGGGGGACCAGTTGACCAGTTTTCCCCAAACATGCAATAGCAGGAAGTACCCCGGCACATGCTGTTGACTCTTGACCATCAATCGATCCAGCACACCGTCTATGCCCGCGGCCTGATCAAAGTAACCGGCGGTCGCCATGGAAAAGAGGCCGTCCACATAAATGGGATAATCGTCGAGCAAACAGACAGCAAAGGCGAAGACGGCAAAATGAATTGCCGCTACCGTTAACCAACTGTTGACGAGACGATCGTAGCGCCTGGTCATTCTTCGCAAGGGCTGTTCAGGATGGCGTTTTGAGTTCATCAAAAGTTCTTCCCAGCCTCGAATGCGCTAGTCGCAGCCCGGGCGCTGATAAAGCTCGATGGAGACCTTTGCCAGCGTCTTGTCGCGTAAGCACCGCACATGAGCAAACGCCAGCGCGTCCTGATAGAGCTTGTGGAATCGAGCGATATTGTCCAATTCATAGGTCAACCAGATACGTCTGTATCCGGCAAACCGTTCTGCCAATGTCGCGCTGATTTCTTCGTCGTCAAGCTGTTGCAATACATAGGTATGCTGAATATCTATGTCTATCGCATCATCGGCAAAGTAATAATCGATGACGCCGCCGTAGGGAGTGCGATATGCAAAACTGAGCCCGCCCGACCAGCCAGCTAGCAAATCTTCTGGCTCCAAATCTTCGCGCAGATGCCGCTCTATCAGATGAACGGGAATCGTATTGTAGGACCGCACGAAAATATCGGCGCCGACCCGGCGCTGGTACAAAAGTCCGCTGGCAATCCAAAACAGCAATATGCCCAAAGAGACCAGCTTCCACCGATTCAATTGCGCCAGCCCGACGTTGAGAAGCAAAATAATCAAGGGGAAGAGCACTACGAAATAGCGCGACCGATGGAGATCTATGGCGCCGGTAGCCAGATTGACGGCTACGTAAAACGCGATGGCGACTATCAAGATCGTCCACAACGCCAGAGACGCCCGGTCTTTGTTCAATACTTGCCTGACCGAAAGCGCCAGCAATCCAAGAAAGAGTATGCTGGCATTCATTGACAAACTTAGAATCGTAGTCACTGTCTCGACCGGGCTGAGGATGCGGATGTCTCCAAACTCTCCGCCCACGATTTCGGCCGTACCTGTCAGAAGCGTGCTCAACCAAGGCAGGAACAAGACGCCAGCGAGCGCTCCTGCCCCCGCAACAAATAGCCAATGACGTGACTTGGCTACAAAAAAGAGATGATGGAACGCCAGACCCAGACCCACCGCCAAACTGAAGATCTGCGAATACAAAAACAATATACAAGCCAGGAACAAGAAGGCGTAATGCCCAGGCGATGCCCTGTTGTGTACGACAGCGCGCAAGTAAATCCAAAGGAGCCAGAGTCCGGTCGCTACAAACAGGGTGTACATGCGAACCGGCAAATACCAGAGGTTGTAAAACGACAAAGACGCCAACATCACAATCGAGAAAAACCCAGCTTCCCGCGAAACAAAATCCCTTCCCAAACGAAAAATGAGCGCCAGGCTCAAGATGCCGAAAAAGACGGAGAGCGTCCGCAGGAGCAGCGGATCCCACCCGGCGATTTTTCCCCAGACAAAAAGCGCCAGGAAGTATCCCGGCACATGCTGTTGACTGACGCCTGTCAGTTTCTCAAATACCGACCGCAGATCCGACTCGGCTTCGAGACCACCCGCCGTGGCAATCGAACGCAAACCGTCAGGCAATATCGGATAATCGTCCAATAGTTGCGTCGCGAGAGCAAAAGTCACCAGGACCACGACCACAGCTGGCATCCAGCTTTGCGTTGCCCACGTGTAACCGTATTCTACTCGCAACAGCAGGGCTCGAAGTGTCGCCATTCGGCATCCGATACCAGCCGCTCGGCGCGTAACCGGCGAATCGTCCCGGCGCGCTCACACAAAACAACAATCCCTCTCCTTGCATGAGCAAGCGGCTTTATCACAATAGAGGAACAGCCAGGCAATAGTACCAAAACCTTGGGAGAAAAGCAGGGCTGACCGGGCGCTCGCCGCGCGCTAAGGCTCGATTACCGCAATAGCAGCCAGGTCATAGTAGCGTACGGCGCAGCGATTAGAAGGATCTCGGCCTAGCGTGGTTACTCCAATATAGTCTGCCAAATCAAACTCAAGAGGCGCAACCTCTACCGAACGATGGCCGGCATCTCGCAGCGACAGGATCTGCTGATGCCGCGCATCCCATTCACTCGCGTATCGTTGAAAGCTGGGGATCAAAGTCCCGTTGCCGATCACAATACCAAGCGTGATCAACACCGCAAGCGTCAAGCAAAGACGGACGGGGAAAATCGAGCCAGTATTCTTCAATTGCGCAATCTGTCCGAGCGCGATCCCGTACAGCGCTCCCCAGAGCAATCCTGGAAAAACCAGTGTAAACGATGCCGGCGCCAAAATGCGCGCATCCACGAAGCCGCGCCCAATCAGCGCCGTGAATACAATAGCCGCCAGCGAAAACAGCGCAGTGACCAGCGCGAATAGCGCCATGCAATGAAGTCGTCGGATCTGCGGGAGTTTGGTAGCCGTAGCTAATTGCCCGGTCCCAACATACAGGAGGCTAATTGCGCTCGTGAACAGGAAACTTGCTGCGCGATAGTGAATGCTGCGCGCCTGAGTCAGGGCGAAAAGCAGCGCCACGATCAATAGAACCAAGCTGATGACCTTCAAGTTGGCGGTCGGCGCTTCGCTCAACCATCGATTTAAGCGGTCACGCTGCTGAATTGCGACCGAGAAGCCGACAATCAAGACAAAATTGAGCGCGATGACCAGCGAATAAGCGGCGCTGAAGCGCCCGAAAAAGCGGAGATCGTCGCTCGCGTGAGTCCAAAGCAAAGGTATCCAAAGCAACTGAAAAACAAGCCCGATCCACATCTCGCGTATTGCCAGCCGGGTAGATCTTAACTCGCTTGTCGACGCTTGCGGTCGAAAACTAAAACGAACAACAAGAAAGGAAACGCAGAAAAGTAACATGAAGCCGGCAAAAGCGGGAGGATGTCCGAGTAGTTGGAAAGTTTGGCCTAGCGTAGCCGCCACAAGATCTGACGCATCGCGAATCGCGTGACCAAATCGGGCGGCGTCTACGGCTGCCCGCGCAGCCAGCCCGGGAGACATCACCTGAAGCAGGAATCCGACGAGTGTCGCAATCCATCCAGCCCCCACAACAATGGCAAAACGTCGCATCTTTCCGCTTCGCCAAAACACGACGATCGGCAGCAGAAAAAGCGACATCAATGTCAGTTGGAATGCGACAAAGATTTCCGAGGCGCCCGCTGTACAAAAGCACAGAAGAGCACCGGCGAACGCGCAGCGAACTACCCGCGCATCGACGCCCCGTAGCAGCACATGCGCGCACAGCGCCAGGTAAACCGTAAGCAAGGCCAGCGGTAGAGCGTAGTGCGTGCTCGCGGCAAACCAGTAATAGGACTGTGGGGAATAGAATGCGTTTAAGCTGGCTGTTACCAGAGCGACAGCAATTGCTGTCGCGCCGAGCCGGCGCGGGCGCAATCCCAACCCTTTCAAGATAGACCCTGCCAGCCAGAAAGCGCCCAGCGTCCAAATAATGATAATGGTTGCCGGAGTATACCGTGGCAGCAATTCATCAAGCGGGGCAATAGCGCTCTTGAGGAAGAAATTGGCGTAGCTCCCCGCCCAGTTGTTGAACCAGTAGAGGGTCCCCCGCCAAGCGCCCATCTCCCGACCGACGGCGATCGCGCAATAGTCGTCGGACATCAGCCGACTGAATTGGCCGAGAATTATGAAGACCAGCAGAGACAACGCCAACACAAGGACGATCACGCGAAGGATCGAATAGCGCCCGAAAGTCATGTCGAACCTAATCGTTTCATATTCCGGACCCCGCCGCTACCTGACGAAAACTAGTGACCGGCGGGCAACATTCATCCAAACGCGCGGTTTAGCTCAGGATTTGATCACCTTGATCGATTCCACACCATAATACATTTGGGCGCATTCGTCACTTGGGCTTTCGTCCAATGTCGAAACGTGCATAAAGGCGGAGAGATTGAAGGTCAATGGCAAGACCTCAATTCGTAACTGGCCCTCATCTCGCTGCTTAATGATTGACTGATGCCGCTCGTCCCACTCTCTCGCGTACTGCTGAAAATCGGAAATCAGCGCGGCGTTAGCGCCGACGATGTGTCCGCCGATGATTAAAATCACCGACAAACACGCCACCCTCAGAATTCGCAACCACCGTTTGCTTTCTATAGCGTCAGTGACGCTGCATCTGATAATGTGGCCCAAATACAAGCCCCAAATCAGCCCCGGCATGACCAACAGAAATGCCACCGGTGTCAGAATCCTCGCAGTTGCGAATCCACGGCCATACAAGGCGACGAAGACCAAGGCAAGTGCGCAGACGATGCCACTGCCAAAGAGCAGAAATGCTAACCAGCCATATCGGAGCGTCATACTCGAAGGAGACGCGGATAGCAACTGATGAACGATTAAGATCAAAAACAGCGCCGCAGTCGCTGACAAATATAGTCGCGCCTTTTCATTGAAGATCTCCGTGCGTATCACTATCATCAGGAAGGCAATAACTATTCCAAACGCGAGCGATAGCCATATCAATAATAAGCCAACATCCCCCCCGCTTAATGCCATGTTGATACGACGACAAAATCGCAAGGCAACCACAAAAAGCACAATCAAAGCCAAGTTGAGTACAATTAAGGTCGCAAAACGAACACTGAAGAGTCCCAGAATCTCACGATTGTCGCTGACATGCAGCCAGAGCAACGGCGCAAACGCTACTTGTATTACGAGACCAAACACCAACATACGCGGCGCCACCCTTATGCGGATCGGAGGACGCTTCGATTGAAGCGGCAATTGTCCCATGAGATTCAGAAGAATCCCCAAGAACAACAGCAGTAAGATTCCCTGAAATACATTCGGAGCGCTTACAAAATGGAAGGTCCTGGAGACAGTTTCGGAGGCCAAATGCGACAATGATCGATTGGGTTCGCCATATTCCTCGATAATGTAGGCTGCCCGAATCGCAACACCGCCTGATGCAAGCTGTATCGCCAAACTGACCAAGGTAGCGAACAAAGCCGCCCCGACGATAATGAGCAAGCGACGATGAGAAAACTTAAAGTAAAAGATTACAGCCAAGAATAAACATTGTGCGAGAAGCACCGTCTGAAATACAAGGAACATCTCTTCCATGCCAGCAGTAAAAAAACATATGCCAGCTACAGCAATCAATCCTTTCAGCATTGAACTCTTAGATACGCGTTGAGTTGCCAGCCGGATCGCGAAAACTATTCCCATGATAAACGCCGCAAGAGGTATGAGACTTGCAATGCTCGCTCCCGCCCAATAAATGGATTGCAGAGTAAATAGCGCATGAATTGCAGCGGTTATCGCCAACGCGGAAACTGTAACAGTTGATCGCCAGTGATTCACCCTATCTTTGAAAGGCGCAAACAACTGACGCGACAGGAAATATACTCCAGGGAACCACAAAGCTATAATCAGAGTCGGGGCTATTGCAGGGACAAGCGTGTCCATCGGCGCCAACAACCCCTGCAAGAAAAAGAGACTGTAGCTTGAACTCCAGTGATTAAACCAGTGCGCCATACTGCCCCAGGCGCCCAGGTCTCTCCCCACAGCAACAATACAATAGTCATCAGACATTAAGCGACTGAATTGGCCTAGATATACAGTAAGTCCAAGAGGAATAAGCGCTAGCAGCGGCATCAACCACACTTGGAATCCGGTTCTTTGACCACTAGTTTTTGAGGCGGGCTTCAAAAGCATCAAGCGCTGGCTTTGCTCGATTACGTATCACTGCAAACTATCATATCATTATATTTTCGTACTAGTAAACTATTAGCGGATCAAGGCTAAAGATGATTCAAACAGACTGCGTTCTCTAGTGAAGTCAGCTATAAGCCTGTATCAGTTATTGTGGCGAGAAAGACTGAATCGGCGCTGTTCCCAACTTGGTCGAAGGCCAGCGCGACGAAATTCACGGTACCCGCGCCGAGGATTTCGTATTCGAAACCGTAGGGCCAATCGCGGTCGACACCCAGCAACTCGGCATCTTGATAGAACTCGACGCGCTCGATCGCCAAATTGTCGCTGGCATCCGCCAGCAAGGAAATGACACGCTGCGCCGGATACTTCACCTCAGACGCGTCGTCACTCATCCGCAGCTCTACAGTCGGCGGCGTATTGTCTAGAGTCACCTGTCTGGTATCGGTAAAGGTTCTGCCATCATCCATGAGCGCGGTCAATTTCAAAGTATAGACACCGTGCAGTTCGGTTGTATCCCAGGCGCTCCTCAGATCCACTGAAGTCGCCGGCGCGCTTACTCCGATGATCTCAATCCATTCTTTCGGGTTGACGCCAGCGCCGTATTCCAGCGCGTAATGGAGCGCGCCCTCTGCCTTGATACTCCCGGCAATCTCCACGAGCCCGCCGACGTAGGCAAAGTCCGAAGGCTGAAGCAATTGGGCGACCGGCGCCTCGGCGTTTACTCCATCGCCCCCAAAGCTGCTCGGCGGCAACGGTCTGCCGTCTGCGATCCACCAGTCGATGATGTCATCGGGCGGCAGGAAATAAACCGCCTCGCGCCTTTGATTTTCCGGTGTTGTCACCGTCGCCAATTGCCCCGTCAGGCTATTGATCTCGACGGTTTGCCACAATGTATCACGACCTAAGGATGTGCCGGCCGGAACGATTTCCCGGCGCGTCGGACAATGATCGGTCGCGGGGGGCAACTGACCCGAAATCTCGCAGACAAGAAACTCTTCAATATCTGCGGGCCTTGGCCAATCCCTTGCCGGCAGATCGTCTCTCTCGGTCACATAATCCAACAGCGCGCGCCAAATTGGCGCCGAACCGGCGCGATCGTAGTGCTCCAAACCCATCGATGTTCCGTCTTCACGCGCGACGTTCACAGCCACCACAATTTCTGGCGTGTATCCAACAGTCCAACTGTCACGCCGGTCGGCGCTCAAACCGTCTATAACAGCGGCGGGACTCGCAACTTGCAGCGCTTCGTCCGCCCGATCCAGAATGCGCTGTCGGGATGTTTCATCGGCCAGGACATCATTGACCAAATATGCCAGGCTCGGTTCGATCACGGGAGTCGCGTTCGATCCCTCCTGCGGGCCCGCGTATTGCCAAAGCACGTTGTCCTGGGCATCTGCGATTCTCAAGATAGCGACAGGATCCTGCCCGCGATAACCGGCGCCAACAGGCTCTGTCGGCAGCCCGCGCATCACACCCATTGCCGCCAGCACGCTGTAGGCATAACCCGTATCCAGAACAGAGACCTCGCCACCGCGCTCGAGGATAACGAGGTTGATCCGGTTTTCGTCCAGGCTATTGAATCCCAGTCTATGGGCAGTGCGAATGACTTGCCCCATTCCGCGGCTATTGGCGACTTGAACAGCAGGCGGCAGCAGCGCGGCAGACATAGCGTCGCGTAGATTCAAGGGACCTTGAAACTGCCCGTCAGGGTTGGCTGGCGTAAAAATGAGCCCATCCGCTTGTCCGGGATACACCTGCGGAATATCGTATACCATGGTTGCCGGGGTATACAGTCGGCGCAGGAAACCTTCGATATATACAAAAGGCTGAAGAACCACCCCTGGCTGGCGCGTCGCCTGTTGAGCATTGCCCGACATGCTCAGGATCGCGCCGCTTTCAACCT
Organism: Chloroflexota bacterium; assembly: GCA_026707745.1. Classification (GTDB taxonomy): domain Bacteria; phylum Chloroflexota; class Anaerolineae; order Aggregatilineales; family Phototrophicaceae; genus UBA6055. The sequence goes on along the minus strand of JAPOWG010000089.1, from coordinate 16,966 downwards.
CCAGTATCACGGTCGTGACCTTGTCCGGAGCGGAGGCTACGGGCGCGAAAGGCAAGAGTTCACGCGCCGCAATACATTTCGCTTCCTGGATCCGCGGGGTCTCCGCCGCGCTGGAGCCGCCGCGCAACCGCTGCAAGTGCGCGCGCGCCAGGCAATCGGATTGCAAGTAGAGATCCAGATCAAGCGAGCTCGTGATATGCAAGCCACCGCGCGCTAGAAGCCGAGCGCCATCGTAACCCAAATTGTCTAGAATGATTTGCGCCTGCCGCCGGGCATACAGGTTGAACTCAGGCGCAATCTCAGGAAGTCGATTGATCTTTTCTATTGGCGTCCGGGCGCTCGCCGTCGACGCCCCGTCATAGGCCGCCCGGTCGATAAATCCCAAGTTCAGCGCTTCCCGCAGCAGATCTGCGCCCCGCTGACGCGCCCTAGGTTCATCATCAATTGGATTCTGCCGCGGCGACAGAGGTATTGCCGCCAGAAGCGCCGCATCCGCCAAATCAAGTTCCGCCGCGGATTTACCCAGATAAACCCGGGCAGCCGCTTCAATACCGAAGGCGTCATTGCCGTAGTAATTCGTGTTGAGATGCAGTTCCAATAGTTCATCCGCGGAGTAGCGCCTTTTGCTCTCGGCCGTCAGCGCCAGCTCCAGCAAAGAATCATCCAGGCCGCTTGAACGGGCATTGGGCAAGAAGACGTTTTGCGCCAAGCGGTCAAGGATGCCCGTTTCCTTGAGTACCGGCACACCCAGCATATAGCGCCAAACTTGTAACAGGCTTTGCGCTGGATCGGAACCGGCATCGATCGCGCGGCCTTGATTTTCCGCGGCCAGGGTAAGATCGCCGACGAAACCGGGAATCCCCTCCAGTGTCACAGGGTCCCGCTCTTCCCCGAGTGGATCCTGCACAGTATAGATAACAGTCTCGCCGCTGCGATCATAGAAACGCGTTACACTTCTTTCGGAGTCGAGGGCCGTAAGCGCTTCCGTTGGCGGGAAGCTGCTCGCAGCTTGCGCATAAAGCCAAATAGCCAGCGTCAGCGCAGCAATCAAGGGCAATAGACTGATCAGGGCTGGCGCGCCCACGATCAGCGCAAGCCAAAATGCGGCCCGTCGGTTCTGGGATCTCTTGCGATGCTTGCGGACATGTCGACGGCGGACGATATGAGCTACTTTGGGCATGCCCTGTCCTCAGACTGAGTTGCTTCTACTGCTTGATCAAGAGAGATCTTGACAGATATACAGTGAGAGCGCGCGATCGCCGCATGACTACCGCGACGGCCGCAAAGGCCCGGACTAAGACGCGTTCACATAGGCGCGCAAGCCCTCCCAATCACCCTTGGAGGCGTACACTGCCTGCTGCGGCCAGGTCTCGAGACCGGGCGGCGGCACTTTGCCTGCCGCGACGATAACGCCGATGAGACCCTCGCGCGAACTATTGGAAAGCTGATCGAAAGTCTTGATGCCCGCATCGTACAAGATCTCGCGGAAAATCTTGCCGATTCCATATATTTTGGTCAAATCATCGGCTTCAACGGTGTCGACAGTCGCTGCTGCTTGGTCCGATTGACGTTCCGTTTGCGACTTTTCTTGCGTGCGCCTCGCCAACTCTTCTGCTCGGCTGGCGCTTTCCTCCGCCGCCTTGATCGCCTCTTCGCGTTGTTCCGCCAGCGCGTCGCGGCGCATCCACAGCCAGAAAAAGATGGAAACAAAAAACAGGCCAACCGACCAGGAAAGCAGATTACGATCGTTCCCGTCGAGCGCTACGTCATTCAAAGCAAGCGCCACGGCCCCTACCAGGGCAGTCATCGCGATCAGATTCTTAGCTTCTTGACTGAGATTCATGATCATTCCCGCCACCAACAAACTGTTATGCCTTTTGCAGGAATTATAGCATAATCCGCGCCGACGCGCCGTCGGTCACTTGAGCTCAATTTGCTGCGGCTCCCTCGTGCAATATTGGGTTCTGTGGTTATCATAGGCGCTATCGCCAGTCACATGCCCGGAGCAATAGCGGTGGATTTCGTCTTTGGAAAATTGATTAATGACGAGCTCAAACTAACTTACCATCGCGCCAGCCGCCACGGCGTCCAGCACCTTCACCGCATCGCGCCGGCAGACCCGACGCCGGAAGACAATGTGACAGTGCGCGTCGTCACCTCGGGAGACTTTCGTATTCAACGCCTCTCGCTATATTACACGGTCGACGGGAGCATTCCTTTGGGCAGTCGCGGTATATCCGGCAGCGCTGGACTTGTGGAATTCGAGCGCGTTAGAACCGAGTGGGATACGCTCGTTTGGGACTATCTTTGTCACTGGGAAGCGATCATACCCGCCCAGCCCGATCAGACCACTGTGAATTACGCGATCAGCGCTTGGTCTGCCCAAGGTGAGGAAATCTATGCTGACTACCCCGATGCCGAAGATCGTCTGCGGCACGCGACCATGCGTTTCTTCAAGAGTCTGCCGGAGGATTCGCTTTATGAACCTGAGGAACAAGGAAACGCGCCGCTCTTCACTTATCACGTCGATCGCCAATCCGCGCCAAACTGGGGGCATGACGCCATCATATATCAGATCTTTCTCGATCGTTTTCACCCGGGTAAAGGCTGGGATTGGCTGCAGACTGCCGACCTGAACAGATTCTGCGGCGGTACGCTCTGGGGTGTGCGAGACAAACTCGACTATCTCGCCGATCTCGGCATCAACTGTCTCTGGCTAAGCCCTACCTGGAGCAGCCCTAGCTGTCACGGTTACGATGTAGCGGATTATGACAGTGTCGAGCCGCGTCTGGGGGGCGATGGAGCATTGCGCGCGGTCGTTGAGGGCGCGCATCGGCGCGGCATCCGTGTTCTGCTTGATCTGGTCTGCAATCACATCTCCAATCAGCATCCCTTCTTCCTTGACGCGTGGAGCGATACGGGCAGCGCCTACCGCGACTGGTTCGATTTCGACGAGCGCTATAATCACGGCTATCGTTGCTTCTTCAACGTCGAGACGATGCCGGAGGTCAATCTCGAGCATCCGGCAGCCAGGGAATGGATGATTGGCAATGCCGTCCGTTGCCTGCGCGACTTCGACGTCGATGGCTTTCGGCTTGACTATGCCAATGGCGCCGGACCTAACTTCTGGGCGCATTTTCGACCGTGGGTCAAAACCGCAAAAGAAGACTGTTTGCTCCTGGGCGAGATCATTGATACGCCCGACCGGCTGCGCCTTTATCAAGGTCGGCTCGATGGATGTCTCGACTTCCCGCTCAACGATGCCCTGCGCAAGACTTTCGCCTGGAAAACTTGGCCAGAAACCAGATTTACTTCCTTCGTAAAGGATCACGCGCGCTACTTTGACGGCGACTTTGTCATGCCCAGTTTTCTCGATAGCCATGACATGGATCGCTTCTCGTTCGTCGCGAATAACGACGTCGATCCATTGAAGCGCGCCGTCGCCGCCCAAATGCGCTTGCCCAATCCGCCAATTATCCTTTATGGTGCGGAAATCGGCCTGCGACAAGCCGAGAGCACGCGCGACAAAACACTGGACGTCAGCCGAGTGCCCATGGTTTGGGACGATGGGCAAGATCAAGATCTGCTCGCATACTATCGCGAGCGTATCCAGGATCGCAAAAGCCGCCGTTCATGACAGTATGGATTGGCGCTCCCTGGCAAACTGCGGTCTCGTTCCCCTGCACAGCGCGACCTTGCGCGAAACAGTATTTGGTGGCAGCATACGCCTGTGCGCCATCGCACAGATTATGACCGCAAACGAGCAGAGGACATTTCAATATGCGCATAGAAATCACCGGCGTCTTCGTCGACAACCAGGACAAGGCTCTCAAATTCTATACGGATATACTGGGCTTTTTGCCAAAACACGACATACCGGTTGGCGCCTTTCGCTGGCTAACGGTCGTTTCGCCAGAGAACCCCGACGGGGTTGAACTGCTGCTGGAACCTAACGACAATCCCGCCTCCAGCACCTTTCAACAGGCGATATTCGAGCAGGGCATCCCGGCGCACATGTTCAGCGTCGACGATATTCAGTCCGAAGTCGATCGCCTGAAAGACCTTGGGGTGGAATTCTTTATGGAACCTACCGATGCGGGACAGGTGACGATTGCTATCTTCAACGACACCTGCGGCAATTTGATTCAGATCATGCAGACGAATGAAACTTAAGTCACAATAGGGCCAACAAAGTCAGACAACTCCAAAATAATAGTCGGTGGTAGGGGCGACCCGCTGGGTCGCCCGCAAAACCTAGCTGGAGCAGTGGGCGAGCCTTGCCCCGCCCCTGTTTACGCAAAGCGCGTCGCTCATACGACAAGAACGTTTGCGATTTTGCGTGAGCGGGGCAGACCTGTTCGCTGCCGCCGAGCGGCTACATTCGCCTTGCATTTTGTTGCCTTATTTTCTTGGAATTGCTACCGCTCTTCGCTTACGGTTACAGGCACGCCGTAGTAGCAGAAGGCGTCCCACTCCGTCATATAGTTGCCGAAGCTGCGGGGCATCGGATCAACTGTGATTGGATATTCCCCGCTAGCACGCATTGATAGGATCTTTGTGTGGTTCGCGTCCCATTGTCTGGCATGACTTTGATACAGTTCGACCAATTCAACCTGGTCGCGAACCATAGCGAAACCCAATACCAGAATTATCGCAACCGGTCCGAGCTTCGCTACAGTTTCCCAGATTCGCGTCGATCCCGAAACTTGCAATAGTCCTTTGAGCCAGTATCCCAAAAGGGCCCCCCAAATGAGGCCCGATATCATTAGCAGGTACGGTCCTGCGGTCATCGTGCGAATAAAGACTTCGCCGCGCGCAAACAGCAGTGTCGCCGCCACCGATGCCTGGCATAACCAGGTGACCGTCAGACATAGAGCCAAAACGAAACTCCCGCGCCGCAATGACAGGAACGGCACAGCCGCTGGCGATTCCCAAACGAAGGAGGCCAGAAATAGTCCAATCGTGCAAAGCAGATAGAACCAGGCATATATCCGCACAGCACTTATCTCCAGCGCAAGCAAGGTAGAAACAATGACAAGCAGAACGTTGCACGTCGTTCGGAGCCGGGGTCCGTACTCCATCAACTTCGCATTTACGGGTATTCGCCCCCATAAGAGCGCAGAATAAGCAAATATCGAAAGGATGTTGAACATGATGAATGGCATGTAACGGATGCTAAAGCGGCCCAGGAACTGGGGATCGTCACTGACGTAGGCCCATAAGATGGGCATGCACAGCAACTGAACAGCTATGCCCAGCCACAGCAGCGGCGTATACAATTGCGCTGGCCGCAGTTCCGGCTTCAACGCAGGAAAATCAAGCTTTGTCCACGCGCATAACACCCCGACAGCCGTCAGCAACAGAAACCCGGCCGTGATCTCCGGATCAGACAAGAACGCGAATGTGTTTTCTACGGTTCCAGTCAGCAGGTCGGGTAAGGAACGAACTGGCGGAAGACGAGTGTCCTGAGACACCGCCAGGCTGCGATTAATTACACCTGGCGAGAGCAACTGCAGGACCAAGCTACCGAGACTCGTTAACCAACCAACCCCCAGCATGAGAACCAGCGAATAGCGCTCGAAGCCGCGTAGTGACACGGCTGCCAGAAGCAAACAGAGCGAAAGAAAACAGAGTTGGAATACTGCAAAGGCCTCTGCCAGTCCCGTGCTCAGGAAACAGATCGTCGCGCCTGCCAGCAATGCTTTGCCTGAAAAGGACCCTTGGCGCGCAAAGCGAATAGACAGCGCCAGAAAGGCGCTCAGTGGCGCGAAGGGTAAAGCGTAGGCCGTATTGGCAACGTACCAGTAAATGGCTCGTTCCGATGGAAACGCGTAGATTGTCGCGGAGATAGTCAACGCCGATAGGGCGACCGCAGTCGCCCGGCGCGAAGCCGCTATGCCCAGGCAAATCAGCGCCTCATAGATCAGCCAACTCAGGCTGCAGAACCACAGCGTGACGATCAGAAGCGGCGCGATGGCGGTCGCCATATGATCCAGCGGGCCGAGCGCGCCGATCAGAAAGAACCGCGTAAAACTGCCGCTCCAGGTATTGACATAATAAAGCATGTTTTCCCAGGCGTCGTGTCGCTGTGCCAAGGCGACAACACAGAAGTCATCAATCTTCATGCGACTGAAGAATCCGGCAAAAGAAATCAGACCCAAAGGAATCAGTGCGAAGAACGCCAGCAGCCAAGAAAAGGTTGATCGACCGGTTGCCATCGGTAAATTTGACCCTATCTTGTCCTGTCCATATTCACGCTCGCGCGCCAATCGTCAATAGCCATCTCAAGCTGCGCCTGTGAACCAAATTGCGCGCGATGCGCCTTAATCCGATGAGTCATGGAACCGAAGTCAAGCCGGCGAAATGCCGAGCAGCGACAAACCGGCCCCTGAAAGGTTGCGCGAACGTCAACTGCGCCAACCGAGAGTTTGCGAGGCTACTTGCCATGCTGACGCAACAGACGCAGAGCGCTTTCCGCCAATACGCCCACGCCGACCGACAAGCAGCCTTCGTGGATGTCGAATATGGGACTGTGATGGGGGCGGTTTAGTTCATCCAGCTTGGCGCCCAGACGCATCATGGCGCCCGGCGCTTTCTGTGTCATGAAGGCGAAGTCCTCGCCCGCCATGATCGGCGCGCCCTTCCCCGACATCTCATCGCCCAGCAGGTCCCTGCCGGCGCCGCGAACCAATTCGGCGACAGCCGGGTCATTGTAAAGCGCCGGATAACCGGTCGAGATGCTCAGTTCATAGTCGCCGCCGAAGTGACGCGCCAAGGCAAAGGCTTCCTCTACCAGGCGATGAATCTCCTCGCGCGCTTCTTGCTCAAAAGTCCGAATCGTGCCGCGCATGACCACCTCATTGGGGATCACGTTATGCGCCACGCCGGCGTGAATCGCGCCGATTGTTACCACCGAACGCTCGGTAGGGTCGCGCCGCCGTGAACGGATCGCCTGCAGCGCGTTCACGACCTGCGCCCCCAGCCAGATCGGATCCAGTCCGTTGTGAGGCGCGGCTCCATGCGTGCCTTCGCCGTAGATGATCGCATCAAAGGTATCGGGCGCCGCCAGCGAAAACCCGTCGGTCACCTGTACCTCGCCCACGGGCGTATTGCTGTCGACATGACAAGCGATCACCGCGTCCAATCCATCGAGCGCCTTTTCTTCGACCATGAGGCTGCCGCCGCTATGGCCGTCTTCGTCTCGCCATTTTTCTTCGCTCGGTTGGAACAAAAGGCGTATCTCTCCAGCGGGCTTTTCGGGCAGGTTATTTAGCACGTTTGCAACACCCAGCAAGATCGAGGTATGAGCGTCGTGCCCGCAGGCGTGCATCAAGCCGGGACTTTGCGATTTGTACGGTACGTCGTTGGCTTCCTGGATCGGCAAAGCGTCCATATCGGCACGGATGCCGACAGCCGGTTGCCCTTCGCCGATGCGCGCCACCACGCCCGTCTCAGCGACACCGACCTCAACCTCGATGCCCATCTCGCGCAGCGAATCCGCTACCAATCGTGATGTGCGTATTTCTTCAAAGCCGAGCTCGGGCTGCATGTGGATCTCGCGCCGCCACGCGACCAATTGATCTTGCATTGCATTGGCTTTCTCAAGCAGCGTCATTGTCGTTTCCTTGGGCTCATTTTCTCGATCAGGTTAATCATACCGCATGTTGCCGCCGGCGCGAAGTTTTCGACAAGCGGGTGATTCGCGGCTTCGATACGGACGATCACCAAGCCATAAACACTATCAGCCGCGGCAAGGATGGATAACCGGTTTAACCGCCCGCTATCGCATCGTCCAAGGGACAGCCCCGGTTGGAGGAAGGACCTGCCGCTTCGGGGCAATCGTCTTGTGATGTGTCCAGACCATCATCGTCAAAATCGCGACAGCCTTTGGCAGTATCGGGAGCGAACTCATTCGGGCAAAGATCGGCATCGGCGCGGATACCGTCCCGGTCCGGGTCATCGGGATAGGGACAGCCCGCATTGTCCGCATAACCATATTCTTCAGCACAGTTGTCCGCGCTATCGGGCAAGCCGTCACCGTCAGAATCCGCCGGACCGTCGGTCGCGGTCGGTCGGGTAGGCGACGCCACGACGACCGTCGGCGAAGCGATGACGAGCGTCGGCGCCGCCGTCGGAGGTATGAACTGGCGCGGAGTAGGCTGCAAAATGCTGAGTGGGGTGATAGAAGGAATGCGTACCGGACTGGCGGTGGCATTCGACCAGGCTACCTGGTCACCGCCCAAGGGCGTGAATGTCGCGTTGCTGCGTTCGGTCGGCGAGGCTATCGCTTGTGCGTTGTCTGCCGGCGCGCTGCCAATGATTATGACGCCCAAACAGTAAAATGGAAAGGTCCCCACAATGATCATCAGCATCAAAAAGCGCAAGCTTTGATTGCGGTTGCTGCTGCCCTGGATGACGTCGATCGTTCTCATCTGGTTTTCTCGATGGCTCGACACATGCGGCTGTGGAACCGCCGTCAATCACAGCCGCCCGGCGCGTAACCGGCGGAAAGAACACAGGAATGCCCCGCTCACGCAAAATAATGAGCCTTCTTCTTGCGTGAGCAAGGAGGTTTATCAAATATGAATCATTCTAGCTGATTGGACAGATTTTGCGTTGTTCAAGTGGCAAGATCGCGGATCTGATAAAGCTCGCCGTCCTGGAAGCCGCGCGCCCGATAATAGTCGCGCGTGCCGATGGCGGAGATGACAGCCAGACGCGCATAGGCGCGCTCCGCAGCGATTTCCGCCGCCTTTTCGATCAATCGGCTGCCCAAGCCCAGATGCTGAGCCCGCCCCGTCATCGCCGTGCCGAAGCCCAGCGACAAACCGTAGACATGCACTTCGCGGATCATGGCGCAGCCGCTCAATTCTTCCAGAAGCGGCGCCCCGCCGGCAGCGGGCAGGGACAAGCGCAAGAAGGCGGCGATCTTCCGCTCTTCGGTTATGTACTGCAAGAAGATTTCGTCGCCAATGCCCGAGCGGTATTCGCTGACATCCAAGCGCAAGTCGCCGTCTGTCACGAGATCCCGGCCTATCTCCCGCGCGCGAATGTCATTGCTCTTGCCGCCTCGACGCGCCAGTTCTCGCTCGACCAACTGGCGGAAATTGGTCACCTTGTTGCCATCGACGATGTCCGTGCCCGGAATATCACGGATGACCCGCGTCAGACGGCAGTATTCCGGCGTCATCTCAAAACAATCGACCAGCAATTCGAGCAACGCGTCATGACTATAGGGTCGCCAATCACCTGTCTGATATCGCTGCATCAATTCGGCGCTTTCGATCAGCGAACAGGGATAGATCTTGAGTTCATCCGGGCGGAAATCCTCATCGTCAAACATTTTCTGGAAATCCGCGCGGTCAGCGTCCGGGGACGAACCGTAGAGATTCGGCATCCAATGGGCATGTATCTTGAACCCGGCTTTGCGCAGCAGTTCGACCGCCCGCCGTGTGGCGGCAACATCATGACCGCGTTTGTTCATCTCCAGAACGCGATCGTCCAGGCTCTGGAAACCGATCTGAACTTTGGTGCAGCCCAATCGCCGGATTCGGATCACCTCGTCCGCGCTGATATGATCCGGCCTCGTCTCTATCACCAGTCCGACGGAACGGCATGGAGCAGTCTCGTTTTCCCGCTGCGCCCTCTCCAGTTCTTCCCAGGTCGCATATTCATCGACGGCTGATCTTTCGCGCTGCCCGGATATGATCTCGTCCACCAATCCGCGGGAGCGATACATCTCATCGGCGTAGATATTCCCCACAACCTGGTTGTAAGACGCCGTCATTGCCAGGCCTTGAATAACCACGTTGCTGACTTGTTCGCCGCTGAACATCGACCTTTGCCGCAAAGCCGTCAAGACTTCCGCGCGACCATCTATGCCCTTGCCGAAGTCGTGCATGGCGTCAAAGATGCGCTTGACGAACCAGATCTGATAGGTTTCCGGATAAAAGGACCAGGTGCCTCCCAAAACAATGATCTCTATCTTGTCGGTGGAATGCCCCAGGTTGTGATAGGTTTGCAAACGCATATAGGTCTGCAGATACGGGTCAAAGGCGTTTTTTTCCGCCCGTTGCGCGCCTGGTTCATCGGCGAGATAGCTCTTGGGCATGCGGACGTCGTTGGGACAGAATACGCAAGTGCCCGGGCAGGGAAAAGGCTTGGTCAGCACCGTCACCGGCGTGACGCCGGATAAGGTGCGCACGGGCTTGCGCCGCAGTTTGTGCAGCAGGCCCTCGTCGTAGGCCGGAACGCCCTCTTGACCGGCAAAAACGCGCCAGGCGTCGACCAAATTGGCGAGGCTGTAAAATCCCTCACCTGCCGGCTTTGGATAGCGACGCATCAATTGTTGATGCTCGCGCGAACTGAGGCGCTTTGGGGATTCCAGGATCACCTTCAGCAGCGGAATCAACTGGTCGCGGTGTTCCTCGACATCCAGTTCATATTTGGGGTTCTTAAACATCAGGTTACCGAAATGCTGAATTGCCGCTTCATTCTATAGCCAAATCAACGAAAGATGAACCAAGACTTGCGATGTCGCTAGCGCATACGCCGATCAGAGCAATCGCTTCAAACTATTTTTTCACCACAAAGACATAAAAGTAGGACCAACAAAGTCATGCTAATGCACTCCAAAATAATAGTCGGCCGAAGGGGCAACCAGCGGTCAGTGTCTACGCGACCCGGCGGGTCGCCCGCAAAACCTGGCCGGAACGGAGGGCGAGCCAAAGCTCGCCCCTACGGCTCGACGTTGAAGCGGACTTTGCATGACTTGCCTGGTTTTACTAAGAGCCGCGTAGCTCTGTGTCCTCTACAGACCTCGATCAACGGGCTGGGTCGAAGGGCTTGTCGACGGGCTGTGTCTACGCGCCCTGCGCGCCCTGCGCGTCACTCAATAGTTAGAAAATACCAACGCGTGAACATTTAGCCTCCCTTGATTAGAACATCTGTGCTATCATATCTGCAAACCCATCGAAGCGAGGACCACCATTCCCAAAACCAGAAACTTCTCGGACCGTGAAAAACGCGATGCCATGGACCTGCTCGATATCTGTGACGACATAAACGCCGTCCATCTGCTTAAAGGAGTCCATCATCGTACGCCGCATCGCTGGCGCAAAAAGCTGCGCCGCCGACAAAACGCAACTTTGTCCGAAAAAAGTATTTCTTTGTCCGCGAAACGGACAATGTCGGACAAAGTTATAACCAAGAAACAACCACCCGATAATCCCGAGCCTACTCCCAATGCCGCCATGCAACCGTCAGCCAACGACCCCCGCAAGAACGCCAATACAGCCAATGACGACTTGCGGAGCCTGCTTTACATCCGCGCCCAACCGCCTCCGCTTCATCTACGATGGCAAAGCCCGCGAACATCCGCCTCGGCGCGACCCAACGGACGAAGAGCCGCGCCCCAATCCATCCGATCCCAAATCTCCGCCGGTCCACGATGATGCGCCCAACCGTATCGAACTCAATTAGGCGGGTAATGCGCGCCACCTGCCCCCTGGCACGACGCCTCCCAAAGAAGACGGCGATTAACCCGATGATTCCCTCAGTGCCGCCGGGCTGCGTCGAAGGGCTGTGTCGAAGGGCTGTGTCTACGTGCCCTACGCGTCCTGCGCGCCCCTCGGTGGTAAAAATCTTTTGGCTGTACCCGCGTTGCCAATTTCAAGCCATTGCCCTGATACACCGATGAATCAATACTTATCCTCCCCCGATTTTAGGTTAAGATGGCAAACATCAGATATCAGGATCGAGATCATAGAGACGATGCGGCACCTGCTACCCCCCTTCACTCGCGCGCTGGCGCGCTATCCGGCGGCGAATTTTGCCTCCGGCGTGACGCTTTCGGCGCACTTGGGCGCACCGGACTACGACCTGGCGTTGAGCCAATTCGAGAGCTATATAAAAGCCCTGCGAGACTGCGGACTCGACGTCACCGTTTTGCCCGCCGATGATCGCTTCCCGGACGGCCATTTCGTGGAAGACGCCTTCGTGATCTTCCATGACCTGGCCTTCCGCTGCCGTTCCGGGGAGCCGACGAGAGAAAACGAAGGCGGATCGCTGGCGCCGCATCTCGCGCGCTTGCGCGTCATCGTTCCGCCGCCCGAGGCCCGCATTGACGGCGGCGATGTCTTAATCTGCGCCGACCGCGTATTGGTCGGCCTGTCCAGGCGCAGCAATCAAGCAGGTGTAAAGGCATTGCGGCGGGCATTCCAAACCGTGAAATGCGATATCCGCGTCGACGCCGTGCCCTTCTGCGGCCTATTACATCTCAAAAGCGGACTGACGGAACTGGCGCCAAATGTCTTGATACAGGACCCGGCGCTGCAAACCGACTTCGACCTGTCCTGGGCTCGGGTCATCACCTTGCCGCCGGAAGAGGGTTTCGCAGCCGATGTCATGCCGATCAACGACAAGCTTTTTGTCGCCGCTGGCTGCCCGAATGCCTTCGCCGCAGCGCGCGAATATTACGACGATGTTGTCGCCCTAGACATGAGCGAGTTCCGAAAGATGGATGGCGGTTTGACATGCCTTTCGCTGCGCTATTGACACGGCACTCATTGGCGGCTGCGCTTGCGCTAACCCTGGCGTTTGCCCATTTCTTCAGTGCCATCCAAGCGCAGCAGCCCGAGCTTGGCAAGTGCTCGGAACGCCCGCGCGTGATCACTGGCGCGCTTTTCGTAGATTATCTGCGCTGGTGCGTTGAGAGCGTGGTTGATGATCCTGAAATAGAGCCATTCTCGTTCACCGCATTGGAGGCTGCGCCGGATGGATCGCTCTTCGCGACGCGCCCATTGGCCGGCCAAGTCGTGATCATTGAAGATTCCGACGGCGATCAGTTGCCCGATACCATGCGAACTTTCGCCGAAGGGCTGAACATGCCCAACGGCTTGACCTATCATGAAGGCGATCTCTATGTAGCGGGCGGCGCCAAGATCTACCGTATCTCGGCCGGCGGATCAGTTGACACGATCGTAAACGATCTCCCGGTCGGCTCGGGTTTTCCCATTGGAGGATTGGCCCTTGGTGAAGACGGGCGTCTATATGTCCCTGTCGGCGCGCCCTGCGACAATTGCGAATTTGGCGAGCCGGAACGCGGCGCTATTCTCAGTATGACCCTCGACGGGGCGGACAGGCAGGTCATCGCTACCGGCTTTCGCCATCCGGCGGATGTCGAGTTTTATCGCGGCAAACTGTGGAGCTTGGACAGCGCGCCGCGCAGCTACCAGAGTGGAGCGGTCGACGAAGTCAATCAAGTGGAAACGGGCGCATGGTACGGCTTCCCCTATTGCCTGGGCGCTGATACCGTCAACCTGGCATCTGACGAATTTGACTGCGCGTCAAGCGCGCCTCCGCGCGTTCTGTTCGGCGCGGGAGCGCGGCCGAGCTCATTGGCGGCCTATCCCTATGACACGTTGACCGGGACCGCCGATACGCTCGTCGTTGTCCTCAGTGGCGAACCGACGCAGATCGACTTCGTCGGCTACAAAGTCGTGATGCTCAACTTTGACGACGGCGATCAGCCCCTGGGCGCGACGCTGCTCTTGCCTTTTCGCATTGAAAGCACCAGACAAGCCTACGTACCATACGACGAGGGAGGATTCTTCTGGCGCCAGTACATCACCTTAAGCGAGCTCGGCTGGGGCATTTATCCGCAGCAGCCGCTGGCGGTCGCGGTCAATTCCTACGGATGGATTTACATCAGCATGACCGGAGGGCAGATCGTCGCCTTGCGCCCGGCAAACGAGACGCCGCCCTGGGACGACTTCTACCCCATCTGGACGCCAATGCATCCTGACTACAATCCGTCGGCATAACCCACAGAAGGGCGAGGCGCAGGCCAATTGAGACCGATTTATTTCATCTTCCCAGACTGGAATCAATCAGTCCCCACTCCCTGGCATCCGTCTCCCAAAAGGGATAAATCGCAATGCCATCAAGACGGTCCGAAATACCGGCGCGCAAACCACTCAAGGCGATACGGATCGTTTCCGCCTGAGTTTGATGCGATGGCGTCCATTCTTCCGAAGTCGGAAGACCGACGAGCAGCTCGGCGTCGATGTCTTGAAGCGCTTCCTGGCTTGCCGCCGTCTGATACGCCACCCAATTAAGATAGTCTCGAGGGAAAACCAAACCAGAGTCATAAGCCATAAGCACGATCTGATCTGACCTTTGCGCGACCTGTTTCAGATAGTCTTGTGACCAATGATGAACCAGGGCCGGATAAGGCAGGGCGGTCACGGGTTTCACCAGACGCAAGGGATGAGCCGTCACCGAAAGGAAGGCCTGCGGCGGCAAGCTTTTGCGGATCTGGTCCAGGGATTGCAGATAGGCGGGATCGCCGTCGGCGATCATTTCAGCGTTCAAGTGAAGGCCGTCGAATCCGAGCTCTTCAACGACAAAGCGCGAGAACAGGGCGATCCCTTCGCGGATTCGAGCCGAAGCCAATCTGTCCGGGCTGGTCGTACCGTCGGCTCGCTTAATCGAAACCGGAACGCCGACCCAAGCCAGCAGGCGCAAGCCCGGCGCTTGTCGTTTTATCTGGGAGACGAAGGTCTTGGCTTGTCCATATGTCAGGTTGAAGTTGTCATCCGCCCTCAAATAGCTGACATAGACATAGACATCTTTAACGTTTCTGGCGAGCAGTTCATCCGCCAGGTCGCGTATGTCGTCCGGCGCGTGTTCGTCCATCGACCAGGTCACGCCCATCCAGACCGCCAGCCGCAGGTCAGTCCGAGGCAATTTGACGTCCGCAACGGGAGGCGTAAACAGATACGCCAATACAATGAGCAGGACGACGATTGCGGCAAGACAAAGCGTGGAAATCCGTCTCAACTGTCGCGATGCTGTCAATCTGAAAGGCATAATTTGCGGGTCCCGGGCCCCGAGGCGCTTTGCTCCTGAATCAGCCAATTGGCGAGATATGCGAGCCTGAGTAAATCATACGACTACGTTATAATGACGCATAAGGTCTACCCTATCGAAACGGAGAACCATGCGCAAGGCATTCCGCTTGTTCATGGCAGCCACGCTCCTATGCCTGCTGACAACCGGTGTCGTCCAGGCCCGAGAAATGATACAAGGCGAGAATTGCAGGATCGCCGCCGACCGGGTTGTGGAAGGGTCGCTCTTCACCTTTTGCCAGAATCTGCAAATAGAGGGACGCGTCGAAGGCAATCTCATCGGTATCGCATTACGCGCCAGCATCTCGGGCGAGATCAGCCAAAATGTCTACCTCGCAGGCTTGGAGTTGGATGTGACCGGCACGATCCAACGCGACCTGCACTACGTCGGCTTAACCATGAATGTGCTGGGAACACGGGCGCAGCCAATCAGGGGCCAACTCGTCTTCGCCACTTTATCGTCTCAGTTGGCCGCGGGGGCGCATATTCCACATCAAGTCACCGGTATCGGTTATCAATTTATCGTCAATGGCAGGATTGACGGCGAAGTGAGCTACTGGGGATCCGCCTTCGCGCTCAACAATACGATCAAGGGGGACGTCTACGCAAGTGTTGGCAACCCCGAATCCGACGCCTCGGACTTGGAGACCTTGCTCTTGCCGCTGGACATTGAACTGAAGGCGGTCGTGCCCGGCTTGACCATTGACCGGAACGGGAGGATTGACGGGGATCTCAGCTATTCCGGCCCAGTGGAAGGTAAGTTTCTGGGCAATGTCATAGGCGACGTTCAATACCATTCGACTAGGCCGGCGATCATCCAGACCGTGCCGGACGAAGGCGCCTTGAACCACTTCCTGGATCGCTTTCTGCGGGAAATCGCAGTTCTATTCACCGTTGGATTGCTGGGTCTCGCGCTAGCCTCCAATGCCTTCCAGTCACCTTTGACTGCTGTGCGCTGGCGGCCCTTCTCGAGTTTTGTCATCGGGATGCTCTTGTTCATCCTGTCTTTTCCGATTGCCTTGATGCTGCTGCTGCTGACGGCAATCATCATACTGATCCTGGCGCTCTTGCAACTTGAGGGTGTCTTGATCGTGGCCGCGAGCTTACTGGCGCTGATCGACGTCGGGGTGATCGGGGTATTCTACTTTACCGCGATATTTGTGGCGCGCGCCGTCATCGCTATGGGCGCCGGCCGTCTAATTCTACGCTTTCTTTTCGGTCAAGAATCGCCAAACCGCATGCGGGTTATTTCGCTAGCCACCGGGGTCATCGCGCTAGCGGTACTTACTTCCTTGCCCGTGGTCGGCTTCGTCTTTAACGCCGGCGCATTGTTTTTGGGTTTGGGAGCCATCGCTACCGTGACAGCGGATTGGCTTCATTCACTTCGAACTGACAATTACGCCAGCACAAGGCCGCCAGTCGTCAACAGGGTCAATGCTGACGATGCCATGCAGGATACCGGAGACCCCGAGACCCCTACAAAGGCGCCAATGCTGCCATCGGGCCGGGAACTCGGCCTCGCCAATTTACCGCAAGGATTCGATCCCGACTTCTTTTTCTCTGACGATTGAGCGGCTTTGGTCGCCGCCAATGTGGTCAAGATCACTATCGAGCGAGGCGCTATAATAGACTGGCATTGCCAACGAACGGAGCTGGCCAATGAATGTTCTCGAAAATATGGGGAAGCACAAAATCGTCGCCATCGTCCGCCTGGACGATCTTTCGACAGCGCGGCATATCACCGAGGCGCTGGTCGAAGGTGGCATACGCGCCATCGAGTTTACCTTAACCAATTCGGACGCGGTCCCGACCATAGCTGCCATGCGCAAGTCCGTCGACGAAAGGGTCGCCATCGGCGCCGGTTCCGTAACTACGTCCGACCAGGTGCGCGCGGTGGCCGATGCCGGCGCGCAATTTGTTGTATCACCCGTTAGCAAGCGCGACGTCATCACGGCTTGCGCGGAGCGCAACCTGCCGGCCATGCCCGGCGCCTTCACCCCGACTGAAATCCAGCAAGCCTGGGAATGGGGCGCGAGCGTGGTCAAGGTATTTCCAGC
>JAPOWG010000050.1 GCA_026707745.1 Chloroflexota bacterium | reverse complement strand
TCAATAAGCTGTGTCATTTAGAAGCGGACGCCATATTTGACGACCTCGCTCGGATTGTGCTTGATCAGCTCGAATGTCTCCGGGAAATCCTCGATAGAGACAAGCGGGTCAATGAGACCCGGGACGGTCAATTTGTCCTGCTTCATCATGCTGACGATGGTGTCGAAAACCCGATACTGATCCCACAAGGGATAATCACTCGGCGCGAATTCCATGGCGCCATTGCCGCGCGGGACAACCATCCTGAGGCTGTTGGTCAGGAATTCGCGTCCCAGCCACAATTCCGCCGCATTGCCCGCAATAGCGCCCGCCTGGCAGACCGTGCCACCGAAGCGCGTCGCGCGTATCGCCGTATCCAGGGCGGCATAATGCCCGCTGATCTCAATCGCCACATCGACCCCGCCGCCCGTCAGCTCTTTGATCTCGAGCGCCGCATCGCAGGCAAAAGGATCAATGACATGATGCGCGCCGTAATCCTGCGCCAGCTTGCGGCGTTTCGGCAGAGGATCGACAGCGAATAGCGCGTCGGCGCTGGCCAGCGCGGCCACTTTGACGGTCAGCAGGCCGATCGCGCCCAGCCCGACAACAGCCACCGCATCGCCGAAGCGCACTTGCGAATCGCGCACGCTGTTGACCGCAACGTAAGCCGGCTCGAAGCACAAAGCGTCAAGCGGATCGAGATCGCCCAATTGCCAGATCAGCCAGGGCGACGGCTCGGCAAAGCCGGGCCAGATGAAGTCGGACGGACGATCGACGGTGATGATGTTGGTCTCGCTGACGTCCATGAAGCCAAAGACGCGATCGCCGACCTGCCAGTCGCGGACATCGGCGCCAACTTCGATGATGTCGCCGACGCCGCTGGTGCCAACCTGCGAATCGGGCACAGGATCAGGATCCGACTCGTCACTCGGTACATAAATGCGCTTATCTTCATCCCAGCGCTGCCCCTGTCGGTTGCGGCCGTCCATCATGTGCATGGTCGTGCCGTGTTTGCCAGAGGCGTATTCGGTTTGAATCCGAACTTCGTTGGGCAGCAGGGGACGCTCGTCGTATTCCAGTAGCGTCGCCTCATGCTTTTCGTTGAAAACGGCTTTTATTGGCATGGTGTGTTCCTAAAATAGTTGAGAGCGGGCGACCAGATTGGTCGCCCCTACATTCTAATGTTCATTATTCGGGTTCCGCGCGATCCCAGCAGCGCCGCAGATACTTGACGCAGGCGCGCATATTATCCAGCGGATCTCCGGGCGTTGGCATGCATTCTAGCGCCAGCCAGCCGTCAAAGTCGATCTCACGCAAGGCGCGGAAGGCGCTCACGAAGTCGGTAGGGCCGTGCCCGGGCAGCCAGCGCTGACTGTCCGCCAAGTGCACATGCCCCAGATGCGGCGCGACCGCGCGCAACGAGGCCGGGATGTCGGCTTCTTCGATATTCATGTGAAACAGGTCGGCCATCAGCTGGATGCGCTTGTGGTCGGCGGCGCGACATAAATCAGCCGCCTTGCCCACCGTGTTGAGATAGCTGGCCTCGTAGCGATTCAAGGGCTCCAGGTAAACTGCTGCGCCGCCGTCGGCGCGTTCGATCGCTTCAGCGAGCAGGGCGAGCAGCAATTGAGTGATCAGCGCATCTTCATCAGCGAAGGGTGACAGATCGGGCATCGGCGGCGACATCTCGGGCATGAAGGTTGATGAGAATATTGGCACCAGGATGACGCCGCGCGCGCCGATTGCATCGGCGAATTCCAGCGTGCGGATTAGATCCGCCAGCCGGCTCTCGCGCTCAGCCGGATCGGGATGGATGATCGGTCCCTCGTATGTGCCGCAGATGCTGCCAACCGGCAAACCGCTAGCCGCCGTCGCCGCCTCGATCTCGGCGTGCAGGTCGTAGACCCGCGCCCTTCGCCCGAAAGCCAGCTCAATGCCATCCAGTCCGCACTCGACCGCGCGCTGGAAGCGCTCGGACAGATCCGCCCCCGGCAGCAAGGTTTGATGTGCTGATAGTTTCATCCAACCCCATCCCCCGACCCCTTCCCCGAAGCATCAGGGAAGGGGAGCTATTGCAGAAAGTTAGCCCCGCACCGCGCCAGCCGTTAAGCCCTGGATGAACTGGCGCTGGAAGACCAGATAGACCGCCATGATCGGCGCCATGACGATGAGCGTGCCGGCCATGGACATGCTGTAATCGGGTCCCCAGCGGGTGGTGAAGAACATCATGCCGGTCATGACGGGCCTGAGCTTGTCGGACTGCAAATAGATCAAGGGCAGCAGGAAGGCGTTCCAGGCGCCCATGAAGTTGAAGACCACCAGAGCGGCTACGGCCGGTCCCGCCAGCGGCAGCATCACGCGGCGGAAGACGCCGAAGTCGTTGCAGCCGTCGATCTTGGCGGCGTCGGTCAAATCGTAGGGCAGTCCGCTGAAAAAGGCGCGCATGAAGAAAATGCCGAAGGGCAGCGATATCGCCGTCTGCGGCAGGATCATCGCCCAATAGGTGCCCAGCACGCCGATATCGCGCAAGATATAAAAGAGCGGGATCATGATCGCCGTGAAGGGCACCATCAGCCCGACCAAAAAGAAATAAAAGATGAGCATTTTTCCCGGCATCTTAAGACGCGCCAAACCGTAACCGGCCAGGCAAGACAGGCTCACAACTAGTAAGACAATCGGAACGGTCACGATCACGCTGTTGATGAAATAGCGGCTGAACTTTCCTTGGTTCCAAGCTTGCGCAAGATTCTCAAAGCGCCAGTTCGGCGGGAGCCCCAGCGGGTCTTGGGCGATCTCATAATTCGACTTCAGCGCCGTGAAGATCACCCACATGAAGGGCACCAGCACGTAGAGGGCAAAGAGGATCAGCAGGCCGTACTGGGCGCCTCTGGCGATCCGTAAGCCCAGGGGCTTGCGCGGGCTGCGGGCGACCTGATAGCTCGCCCCTACATCATTCGCCACGACGTTAATCGCCTCCCCGTTCGCGAATAGAAATAAATATGAACGACACGACTAATGACACCAGACCCATCACGATCGCCAGCGCCGAGCCATAGCCGACGTAGCTCTCGCGGAAGGCGGTGTTATAGGTGTAGGTGGCGATAACGTGAGTCGCGCGGCCAGGACCGCCGCGGGTGGTGATCCAGACGATGTCGAAGACGTTGACACCCAGGATGAGTGTAAAGGCAGTGATCATCGTGAGCACATGCCGCAAGCCGGGAATGATGATATACCACAGGCGCTGGGGACCATTGGCGCCATCGACCAACGCGGCGTCGATCTGCTCCATGTCGATGTTCTGCAAGCCGGCCATGATGACGACAAAGCAGAAGCCGAAATAACCCCAGACGCCGGCCAGGATTATTGCGGGCAGCGCCAAGTAGGGGTCGCCCAGCCAGCCTTTCGCCAGAACGTCCAAGCCGACCGCCTTCAGCGTCGAATTTATGGGGCCAAATTGCGGATTGTACATCCACTTCCAGATGATGCCGACGGCGACCG
>JAPOWG010000004.1 GCA_026707745.1 Chloroflexota bacterium | reverse complement strand
TTGGGCGGCAGCTCCACCGACCAGCAGCAGGAAGCTGCAAAACAGTACAATCAATTGAAAAGCTAAAGAAGGCTTTGACATAGTTATTTCTCCATTTGTTATTGCTACTGCTATATAAAAATACGGCTTGACGCTGCAAGTTCAATAGGCAACCTTTCCACGGGGATACACCATCGGCCTCCTGCTGTCGCTATCAATAGGTTGGTCAAATGGCGTTGAATAAACCGCTCGCTAAGGAGCCGAAGCGGCTGCGTTCAACTCCAATCAGGAGAGAATTGTGACGACAGGACTTTCGTATAACGCCCCCTGCAAGATAACCACAAACAGTCGGCATATTGCGCGCGCTTGGCGCAATTGCCTTTGCCCGCGGCCTTCGAGCCGAAGCGCCGACGCATGATCAGGCGAACACTGAGTTTGTCAGCAGCGTGCCGAGAGGTTATAGTAGCGAGGTGGAACGGGGCTCTGGGATAGCTGGAGTCCCTTCAAAAACTGGTTTGTCACGAAGAGAGCGCCCCATGCCCTACCAACCGATAAAGCGCGGCGTCATTTGCCCCACCATCACCCCGCTCAAGCCCAACGGCGACATCAACCCGGACATGATCGGCCCGCTCGTCGACTTCCTCATCGACAAGGGCGTGGCCGGCATCTACCCGCTCGGCAGCACGGGCGAGGGACCGCTGTTCAGTACCGACGAGCGCAAAGCAGTCGCTGCCGCCACGGTCGAGGCGGTCGCTGGACGCGTGCCGGTCATCGTGCATACGGGCGCTATGACGACAGCCGAGGCCATCAAGCTCACGCGCCACGCCCGCGAAATCGGCGCCGATACGGCCTCGGTGATCACGCCCTGGTATTTCCTACACAACGAGGCGGCGCTGGAAATGCACTATCGCGCCATCCTCGAAGCGGCCGATGGCTTCCCCGTTTGGCTGTACAATTTGCCGAAATTCGCCAACAACAATTTGTCGGCGGCGCTGGTGACGCGGCTGGCGCGCGGTTACGACAACTGCGTCGGGCTCAAAGACAGCAGCGGCGATCTGCTGGCGATGTTCGCCGTCAACCAGCTCAAGGACGGGCGCTTCAACACGGCGATCGGTCCCGACAGTTTGATCCTGGCCGGCTTGGCGATGGGGCTCGATTGCAGCGTTTCCGGCAGCAGCAATTATGTGCCGGAGATCGTGGCGGGCATCCACGACGCCTTCCATGCCGGGGACTTACGGGCGGCGCAAAAGCTGCAGAAGCAACTCAATGCCGTCAGCGATGTGGTTGGCGGCGGTGGCTGGCTGACCGTGGTTAAGGGCATTATGACGCAGCGGGGCTTGCCTGTTGGCGGCGTTCGCGCGCCCATGATTACGGCGTCTGACGAGACGGTGCGCGCTTGCATGGCGCAGTTGCGGGCGCTGAAGGTGGATTTGTCGGGACTGTGATTTGGTTGCAACTGGCGAGAGGTCGCTTGCAAAACAGTTAGAGATAATATATACTCGAATCGAGCCGTTCGTGGCTTTTTTGTGGGAGTTTCCTGTGGCAGGTTATTGGCCTGAGAACCACTGCCACAGGAAACCATCAAACTATGAAAACCCGTAGGTTTTCGCTTTCAGTATACCCCATTTACTCAACAGCGCATTTGGGAGTAATTCATGCGCAAGCTATCGGTTTTCTTAGTGCTAGTTGCCGTGTTGGCACTGACGCTGGCTACAGTATCAGCACAAACAGTCAAGTGTATTACACCGAAACAAAGCGCGGTCAATCTTCGTGGTCACCACGAGCAAAATGCACAAAGGGTTGGCACATTGGCATTCGGCTCACAATTGCAAATAGTCCGCAAGTTCAATCGCTGGTATGCAGTTCCACATGATGGCGGTTCTGCATGGGTCGCTGATTGGGTTGTGAATGAAGTTGCGTGTGTTGGCGCAGCGCAATCGCAGCCGGCTTTGCAACCTGCTCAAACCCAGCAGTCTCAAACGCAGAGTCCGGCTGAAGTGGACAACTATTGCTTTGTCAATCGGCACTGCACTACCGACGCGCAATGGCAGCAGGGCTGGGCAGACTATCAGCGTGACTTGCAAGCTGGCACGGTGAATACATCTACTTCAGCCCCAGCAGCAGCTCAGACCAACGCCTTCGCCTTTTCGGGCAATACAGACCAGACCGTTGGACCAGTATTCTTGAGCGCTGGGTTATGGAAAATCAGTGTCAGTGGTGGTCGTTGGCTTGGAATAAACGCGGAGGCTTTTCCAATTGACGCCAATTGCTTGTGGCGCTACATCAGTGGCTCGAGAATCCTGATAGTTTCCTGGAGTACTCGGCCCTCTAGCGATTCATTCCGCGTATACGAAGACTGTAATGTCATGATCAATGTTTCAAGTTCCGTTGGCAGGTCATGGAACATGAACCTGGACAAAGTTGGCTGACCATCCTGGACCTGGGAGGTATTTGCCCGTGTTCGTTTGTCTTTGGAAACTTTGACAAAAGAAAGGCGAAAACAATCATACTGGAGGAACTACTGTGAAGAACATATCAGTTGCGGCGCTCTTGCTGTTTCTGCAGATAGCGGTATCAAGCGCTTTTGCCCAAGAGTGGATTACTGTGGGCGACGAGGAATACAATTGCGAGCTCATTAGGGCAATAGCAGAAAGTGATCTTGGTGCGCAGCCATTTGTCAGGCGTTCGGGTAGGTCCTATACGATTGTCGAATGGTTTGACCATTGCGATACTGACAAGAGCGACGCAAATCGAGCACCTTCCGATGAGGTGTCCTTTAAGGTCACGGTAAAATCATCTGTCAATCTACGCGATTGTGCCGGGACTTCTTGCAATCGTGTTGGTCAGGCAACGTCAGGTGAGATTCTCGATGTTCTTGACATTGACGATGATTGGTATCAAGTGCGAACGCCAAATGGAACGATAGCGTTTATCGCAGGCTGGTTAACAACACGATTACCCGATCATGTCGTCGAGACAGACAAGCCATACCTATTGGACAACTGCATTATCGTCCCAGATTCCAGCCGCAGTTCCGATATGGACATCAACATTATCATTGCCGGTGACCGCAGAAGCGATGTTACGGTTGATCTTTATGCCCCAACCCAGGCAAGCCCATTGCGCGTGGACCGCCAACTCGATAAGACTTTTATTGATACCGGCGAGCCGTACATCGCGCAATTCTATCGATGGAATCAATGGTTTCCCTCGGGGCTGTATACCATTGAGGTGTTACTTGATGGCGTCTCACATAGACTGGCGTGGAGCGTATCTGAGCGGGCGCAATACAATGTCTTTGTAAGCTGTGACTAGGTTGGCGGACTAATCTAACCAGCGAATTCGAATCGTTAAACGAATGCTTTCACTGTTGAATTCATTCTGCCAACACGACAGCCTGTCTAATACATCTCTTTCGGTCAACGTTTGAATACGTTAGATACGCGCATAAACCCAACACGCCCAATGAGCCCGCCCGCATCGGACGGGCTTTTTGCTTCCTGTCTGCCAATCCCCCGAACGCCGCGCTATAATCCCCCCATGCAAATCCGCGAACTCCTCCACGACCTGCAATCCCGACTCGGTACCGACCAAGCCGTCGCCGACCAGATGACGCGGGTCCTCTACAGCACTGACGCCAGCAATTACCAGGTCATGCCCCTGGCGGTGACCTTCCCGCGCGATGCCGATGATGTCGTCGCCGTGCACGAGGTAGCGCGCAAATACGGGGCGCCGGTGCTGCCGCGGGGCGGGGGCAGCGCCCTGGCCGGGCAAGCCGTCGGCGAAGCGATCATCATGGATTTCACCCGGCACATGCGCCGCGTGCGGGGCGTCAATGGCGAGGCGCGGACGGTCGATATCGAACCGGGCATGATCCTGGGCAATCTCAACGCGCAGTTGGCGGGGCTGGGCTTGATGTTCGGCCCCGACCCAGCCAGCGCCGAACGAGCCGCCATCGGCGGCGTCATCGGCAACAACGCCACCGGCGCGCACAGCATACGATATGGCATGACCGCCGATCATGTCTCTCGGCTGCAAGTGGTGCTGGCGAGTGGCGATCTGGTCTGGCTGGACCAATCGACCGACGCCCTCAATCGGATTAGGTCCACCGTGGGCGATCTGGTGACCGAGCACAGCGCGCAGATCGCGGCGCGCTATCCCCGGACCTGGCGCACCGTCGCCGGCTACGCCCTGGACAAGATTGACCCGGCCGACGTCGATCTCAACTGGCTGCTTTGCGGTTCGGAAGGGACGCTGGCGACGGTCGTTCGTGCCGAATTGCGCCTGGTCGAATCCCCGAAAATCGAAAACAAGCGACTGGCGCTGGTTCACTTTGACAGTTTGCGCGCGTCGCTTGAAGCGACGCCGCGTATCCTTGAGTTGGAACCGAGCGCTATCGAGTTGATGGACAAATTCCTGCTGGACAAGACGCGAGCCGCCGCCGGTTATCGCGATCGCTTGACCTTTGTCGATGGCGACCCTGCAGCGATCTTGGTCGTGGAGTTCGTCGGCAGCGAGGGCGAGCTCAGCGCGAAGATTGCCGATCTCAAAGCGCATTTGACGCGGCTGGGTTATCGCGGCGCGGTCACGGTCGCTGCGACCCCCGCGCAGCAGAACGATGTATGGACCGTGCGCAAAGCCGGTCTCGGCTTGATGATGAGCGAACGGAGCGCTGCCAAACCGATTTCCTTCATTGAGGATGCCGCGGTGCCGGTGGAGAGCCTGGCGGATTATATCTCCGATGTCGAGCGCATCATCTACGACAACGATACCACCTATGCCATCTATGCCCACGCCAGCGCCGGCTGCTTGCATATTCGCCCGCTGATTGACCTGCGAACGGTCAAGGGGCGCGACCAGTATCGCAGCATCGCCGACGCGGTGGCGGCGACGGTCAAGAAGTATCAGGGCAGCATCACCGGTGAGCATGGTCAAGGCCTTGTGCGCGGCGAATTCAGCGAGTATCTCTTCGGCGCGGAACTGATGGACGCCTTCCGTCAGGTCAAACGCGCTTTTGATCCCGAGAACATGATGAACCCGGGCAAGATCATCGATTCGCCGCCCATGGACAGCGCCGAGTTGCTGCGCTATTCGCCCGACTATCAGGTGATCGACCTGCCGACGCGATTTGATTGGTCGGCGGATGAGGGTTTTGCCGGCGCCATAGAAATGTGCAATGGGGCGGGCGTCTGCCGGAAAGAGGGCGTCGGCACCATGTGTCCCTCGTATCAAGCGACGCTCGACGAGGCGCATTCCACGCGCGGCCGCGCCAATGCCCTGCGCGCAGCTATCAGCGGCGCGCTGCCTGATGACCTGGGCAATGCAGCGGTAAAAGAGGTCTTTGACCTCTGCTTGTCTTGCAAAGCTTGCGCCAGCGAATGTCCGTCCGCTGTCGATGTCGCCAAACTGAAATCGGAATTCTTGGCTGCGTGGCACGACAAGCAGGGCGTTCCGCTCGCGACAAAGGTTTTTGGCAATATCCATCGCGTCAATCAATTCGCCGGCAGGTTGCCCGGGATTAGCAACTTCATGCTCAATCATCCGCTTGGCAAGCGCGGCGCCGGGTTGCTGGGATTGCCCGCTGAACGTCCCTTGCCGCGATATGCCGAACGACCCTTTTCCGCCGGGTCTCATCCCCGGCATGCCGAACCGGATGCTATTATGATCGTCGATACCTTCACCGAATGGAACCACCCTGAAATTGGGGAGGCGGTGATGGAACTGGCGAGGCGCCTCGGGCTGCGCGTCAACGCGCGGCGCTTGCCGGAGCAAGGCTGCTGCGGCCGACCGGCTATCAGCAAGGGTTTGCTGGACAATGCCAAAGCGATGGCGCAGGCTAATGTGCTCGGCTTGTATCGGCAGGGCACGGATGCGCCCTATATTTTCATCGAACCAAGCTGCCTCAGCGCCTTCACCGACGACTATTTGACCTTGGTGGATCCGGGCATTCAGGCGGCGGCGAAGTCACTGGCCGCGCGCTGCCAGAGCGTCGAGGGCTTCTTCGCGGAGAAGCTGGCTTGCGGCGCCGAGACCCTCGCCTGGCAGGCGGAATCTCCGCGGATTTTATTGCATGGACACTGTCACCAGAAGGCGCTCTGGGGCACGGCGGATTCACTCAAGTTGCTGGGGAGCATCCCGGGCGCCGAGGTCGAAGAGATGAATACCGGCTGCTGTGGCGTGGCGGGCAGCTTCGGCTATGAGCACTATGAATTGAGCATGAAGATCGCTGAGGATCGACTATTGCCGACCATCCGCGATAATCCCGATGCTATCGTGGCTGCGCCCGGCACGTCTTGCCGCGCGCAGATCCACGACGCCGGTTATGCGGCCCGGCACCCGGTTCAGGTTGTTCTGGACGCGCTAGATCAATGACGGTTGGGTTCAGTCGCCGCTTGCTGGCAGCTCGGACAGGACCGGCAAACCGCTGTACCTTTCTTCACTGGTCCCTTCAAACAGCTCTTCCAGTGAAAGATCCGCCCAGATAGCAATCCGCTCGATATCCAGTCCCAGCTTTTCCGCAACGCCGCGCCCATAAGCCGGGTCGGCTCGGTAGAAATGTACGATCTGCCGCGCTGCAATGCGTTCCGGCACCCCGTCCATCGCCTCAGCTATGTTGCTGAATAGCTGCTCTTGCTGCGACGTATTCATTAAGCGGAACAGGTTGCCCGGTTGCGAATAATCGTCGTTGCCATCGCGATGGTTATAGCGGTCAGCGTCTCCCGAAACTTTGAGTGGCGGCTCGATGTAACGGGAATCTTCGACCGGTCCCCCCATGCTATTCGGCTCATAGTTGACCGCGCCACCGAAGTTGTCGTCAAAACGCAACTTGCCATCCCTATGATAGTTATGAACCGGGCACTGCGGTTTATTGGCGGGCAGCCCGGCATAATTCACGCCAATCCGATAGCGGTGGGCGTCGGCGTAAGACATAATCCGCGCCTGGAGCATTTTATCGGGCGAGAAGCTGATGCCCGGCACAATGTTTGAAGGCTCGAAAGCCGCTTGCTCAATATCGGCGAAGTAGTTTTCCGGGTTGCGATTGAGTTCCATAATGCCGATTTCAATCAAAGGATAGTCGTCATGGGGCCAGACTTTGGTCAGGTCGAAGGGATTGACATGGTAGCTTGCGGCGTCTTCTTCCGGCATGACTTGAACGCAGACGCGCCATTTGGGGTAATCGCCGTTTTCTATGGCTTCGTAGAGATCGCGCTGGGAACTTTCGCGGTCACCCCCGACGATTTCCGCCGCTTGCGCATTGGTCCAGGTCTTGATGCCCTGCATGGTTTTGAAATGGAACTTGATCCAGAAGCGCTCATCCTCGGCATTGATAAAACTGTAGGTGTGGCTGCTGTAGCCGTTGATAAACCGATAACTTTGCGGCAGCCCGCGGTCGCTCATTAGAATGGTGACCTGGTGCAGGCTTTCGGGCGAGAGCGACCAGAAATCCCACATGGATGTGTTGGAACGCATGTTGGTCCTGGGATTGCGCTTCTGCGTATGAATGAAGTCACCGAATTTGTAAGGGTCGCGCACGAAGAAGACCGGGGTGTTGTTGCCGACCATATCCCAATTGCCCTCGTCGGTATAAAACTTCACGGCGAAACCCCGCACATCGCGTTCCGCATCCGCGGCGCCGCGCTCGCCCGCAACGGTAGAGAAGCGGACGAGGCAGTCCGTTTTCTTGCCGACGCTAGAGAAAAGACCAGCCTTCGTATATTGAGTGATATTGTCGGTAACAGTAAATGTTCCGTAGGCTCCAGAGCCTTTTGCATGCACGACTCGTTCTGGCACTCGCTCTCGGTTAAATGTCGCCATTTTCTCCAATAGTTGGAAATCCTGCATGAGAAGCGGCCCTCGCGGACCAGCCGTCAATGAGTTTTGGTTATCTCCTATGGGATTGCCATGAGCGGTTGTCAATTGCTTGCGGTCAGTCATGCGTAAACTCACCTTTCGTTAATAATCTCGTCTCGGCAGACAGTATGTCCAATTTATATTATACGGATAAGGAAACGCTTCCGTCAACGCAATGGACAAGTCCTTATCATTCGCTGTGCCTCGGAAAAAGATCACTGGACTATCGTTCCGTTTGTGGCACACTAATCTCGTTCCCAATCGCTTTGAATGGTTTTAACGTCAATGACGAATTTCAAGTTGACCGAAATCAAGTCGCTGAGCGAGTTCCTGAATCTGCGCCATATCCGCCTTGAGCGTGAGCAACGGCGCTTCAGCAAAAATCTGCTCATAACGTTTTTGCAGACTCGTCATCCGGCGGTGACCTCTTACCGCATTGATGCGGAAGGGAAGGCGATCGGTTATGTCATGTTGATTCACGCCGAGAATCCGACGCAGTGGATCATCGAGCGATTGACAATCGACCGCGATCATCAGGGAAAGGGATATGGTTACGCGATCGTTGACCATCTGATTGACATGGTGCACGATTTTGAAAACAGCGAGATGGTCATCGCTCGTTACGAGCCGGAGAACGAGCCCGCCCGCCGTCTCTTTGAACGCTTGAACTTCGAGCAACAAGAGAAGATGTTCCGCGGACGTCATATCGCGATCCTGGAATTCGAGTTTGAAGACGATGAGGACGATGCGGAGAAGGATGAAGATGAAGACACGGAGCCGGATGATCTGGAAGACAATGACGACGACGATGAGGATGACGATACGCCCTAGTCTTGTCTAGCGCCTTCTTGTCGAACTGCCGAGCATTTCATGTCCGAACAGCCAGCAGCGGCCCATACCCTTTTGACCGAAGCGGTTCGCCGTCGCCTCGAACCTTTGATGTTGGTTGCCCGCAAGGTGCGGGTTGGCGCGATGAAAGGCGACCGCCGATCCATCAAACGCGGCAACAGCATCGAATTCGCCGATTACCGCAACTATGTGCCGGGCGATGACCTGCGTCAGCTCGACTGGAATATCTATGCCCGGCTGGAGCGGCCTTTTATCAAATTGCTGGAAGATGAGGAAGACCTGACGGCGCATTTAATCCTCGATGCCTCCGCCAGTATGGATTTTCCGCCCGAGGGCGAAGCCGATCAAAAGAAGCTGCTTTACGCCAAGCGCATCTTTGCCGGCCTGGCGTATCTGTCATTGACCAGCAACGATCGCCTGGTTCTCACCGCGGTCAACGATGGCGGCAACGCCACCTTTGGTCCCGTTCGCGGACGCGGACGCGGCATCGCCATGCTGCGTTTCATACAAGATCTCGATGTGGCGGGCATCACCGATCTGAATATCATGCTGGGCGATTACGCGCGGCGCGCGCGGCGTCCGGGCCTGGCGCTGATCATCAGCGATATGTTCTCGCCCACGGGCTATGTCGATGGCTTAAACGCCCTGCTCAGCCGCGGGCACGAGGTGGCCTTCTTGCACGTGCTGGCGCCGGAAGAGATCAGCCCGCCGCTGGTCGGCGATCTGCGCTTGATCGATGTGGAAACGGGTCAAGCCCAGGAAGTCACAGTGGACGCGACCATGCGCGGCGTCTATCAGCAACGCTTGAGCGCCTGGCGCGACGAGATCCGTGACGAGTGCCTGCGGCGCGGCGCCTATTATTTTCCGCTGGTGACTGACACGCCCTGGGAACGGGTGATTCTCTCGGATATGCGGCGGGCGGGGTTGGTTAAGTAGTGGCCTCTTCTATCGGGGTCTCCGTCTCTGGTCGCTTCTTTGCTTTGATGTACATGCCCGAGATCATGGCAATCAAGTCAATGCCTTCGTCAAGTTCTTCCCAGTACACACTCCAGGCGCCGAGTTGATAACCGCGTCGTTGCTCGTCCGTTGCCGATTGTAACCATGGGAAGAAGTAAAGCGGCATCCCAATCGTGCGCTCATCAGCCAAGGTGATGATGACATACTCCTCGTTGAACTTTAGATCCGTTGGCGCGTTGCGCTCGTCATGAATCTCTGGCGCTTTCACCAATTTCCTCCTTGTCCGCTACCTTGTGGCTATTCGAGCGAACCATGCCATCTCAGCCATGTTTCGCGAAGAAGCACTTCATGTTCTCGCAATAGCGCGAGAATCTCACGGACTTCGCGGCTATTAAATCCGCTGTTCTTGCGGATCCTCATTTGGCGCAACTCAATAATAAGTTCTCTGTTATCCTTCCAAACATGGACATGCGCCGGCAAATGGTCGTCTGAATGAATGCGAACATCGTAACCGTGCCGCTGCCTGTACAATACAGTGACCATGTTGCCTCACGATCCAAGTATACAAGCTGCATGAACGCTGTCAACTATAGCAGCTATCTCGCAATGCCGGCGAATCCCCGATGACAACGTACGCCGCGACCTGGCGACGACCAATGACCGAGTGGACAAACTCAACCGCTTGGCTGCCGGGCACGGCGAATGTCAGTAGTTCCAAGTTAGTCATGCAAAAAAATTCCTGTGCTGTAGGGGCGGCACGCTGTGCCGCCCGTTCCTTCTAACTGTTTTCGGGCATTTCAGCAAAACGCCACTACAGTTCGTCACATTTACAGATTCTCATTACTTACTTGGAATTTCTTCTGTGGAGCGGCGCATATTATTTTCCACTGGTGACTGACGCGCCCTGGGAGCGGGTGATTCTCTCGGATATGCGGCGGGTGGGGCTGGTTAAGTAGACGGTTCTTTCGCCTTGCGCTCGGCGATTAGCTTCTTTTGATATTCCCTGTACTCTTTTCTTGTCTCGAGATAGAGACCCGACAACATAGCTGTCAAGTCAATGCCATCGTCGATATCTTTCCAGTATACATCCAGACTGCCCAACTGGTAATTTTGACGCTCCTCTTCGCTGGCGGCCTCCAGCAAGGGGGGAAAATGCAGAGGAACGCCAATAATCCTGCCATCCGCCAAATCAATCATGGCGTGCGTATCTGTGAAAGTCACGCGCTGCGGTTCGTTGCGTGTATCGTGTATGACTGGCTTAATCATTAGGGAAAAGATCGCCTTCGCGTCTCACGTCGCACTACATCCATCAAGAGTATTTGAGGTGTCGGTCACATGGCGATGCGCCGCATAGATTCAGGCGCAGGTTTAGGCTTGGAGTATAGCCCGGTGAGCATAGCAATAAGGTCAATTCCTTCGTCAAGGGTTTCCCAATAGACACTGAGCCCGTGAAGTTCGTAGTTTTGGCGTTGCGCGTCATTTGCTGCTTGGAGCCAGGGAAAGTAGTAAAGCGGCATGCCAATTGCACGTCCATCTACCATGTCGATGATGACATATTCGTCTGTGAAGCGCACGTTTTGCGCAGCACTTCTCTCCGAATGCACGAATGGTTTCCTATTCATCTCATTTCCTTTTGCATCACGTGCCGGCTTCACTTAAGTTGTCTATGGTACCTAATCCATACTCTCACCAAGAGATCCATGTTTTCCTCGATAAGATCCCGTATACGTCCAAGTTCTCGGGTGTTAAAGCCATGATTATCTTCGAATTCTATAGGATCCAAATAGACCTGAACCCGCTTTCCACCCTTGAATACGTGCACATGTGCCGGCAAATGATCATCAGTGTAGATTCGAACATCATAACCATCTCGTCGTCTGTGAAGTATCGTGACCATGGCTCCCCACATTCAGAATATACACGTCAAGACATTGTCTTGTCAAAGATCTGAAGCCGATATCATACCTGCGGAGCACCGGGCTACGTCGCCACCAAGCCCCCATCCAGCACCAGGGGATGCCCGGTCACGAAGGACGAGGCATCCGAGCACAGCCAGAGTACCGCCCCCGCGATCTCCTCCGGCGTGCCTAGCCTGCCCATAGGTATCGCCCGTTCCATGATGGTCGCCAGCGCCGGATTAAACGCGATGCCGGCCTGCACCATAGCCGTATCGGTATAAGCCGGGCAGATGGCGTTGATGCGTATGCCGCGCTTGGCGTAGTCCAGCGCGGCCGAGCGCGTCAAGCCGACGACGGCGTGTTTGCTGGCGGTATAGGCGGCGGCTTTTGGCGCGCCGATCAAGCCGGCGACCGAGGCGATATTGACGATCGTGCCCTGGCCCGCCGGCAACATCTGCTCCAATTCGGCTTTCATGCAGTGCCACACTCCCTTGAGATTGATGGCCATCACCAGTTCGAATAGATTGTCGTCCGCTTCGTGCAAGCGCTGCTCGAATGAGCCGGCGACGCCGGCATTGTTCACGGCGGCGTCCAGGCGCCCGTATCGCCCGACCGTCGCCGATACCATCCCCCGTACATCGTCGGCCCGCGTCACATCGCAATGGGCGAAAATGGCCTCGCCGCCGGCGTCGATGATCGCTTGAACGGTCTCCTCGCCGCCTTGATCATTGATATCCGAGACGCAGACGGCCGCCCCTTCCCGCGCCAATTCGATGGCGCTTGCGCGCCCGATGCCTGAGGCCGCTCCTGTTACCAGCGCGACCTTGTTTGCCATTTCTGCCATGGTATTTTCCTCAAGTTCTCCAGCGTCTGTTCCCCGGCAATGGTACACAAACTTTGCCGCTCGCGTAAGCTCGCGGCGGCCACATTAGTTGTGAACTCGCTGGACATGATGCAACAATGCCGGGGCGCGCGATATGTTATAATTGCTGTGAGTTTAAGGACTGGGAGATCCGCAAATGATTGACGATCCGATTTTGCTGAACGATTGGCATGCCGTGCTCCCGGTCGCCGAGTTGGACGCGCGGAATAATGTCACCGGCGCGCGCCTTTTGGGGGAGGATATCGTCATCTGGCGCGCCGGCGACCAAATCCGGGCTTGGAAGGACTTGTGCGTGCATCGCGGTACGCGGCTCTCGCTTGGCGAGGTGCTGGAGGACGACACCCTGCAATGTCCGTATCATGGCTGGACCTATGACGCCGAGGGCAATTGTATCCGTATACCCGCGCACCCGGAGCAAAAGCCGCCCACTAAAGCCAGAACTTTCACTTACCGGGCCGCCGTCGCCTACGATATGGTCTGGGTCTGCCTGGGAGAACCGGCCTATCAGATCCCGGCATTCGAGGAATGGGAGGACGAAAGTTACCGCAAAATCCTTTGCGGCGCTTACGAATTTCAGGCGGCTGGACCGCGCATGGTAGAGAACTTTCTCGATGTCGCGCATTTTCCCTTCGTACACGAGAATATCCTGGGCACGCAGGAGCGTCCGGAGATACCGGACTACGATGTCGTCAGCGACGAGAACGGCATCACCGCCTCCGATATTCGAGTCTTCCAGCCTAATCCCGATGGTTCTCATATCCCCAATTGGGTGACCTATACCTACAAGGTCTACCGACCGCTGGTCGCCTATTTCCGCAAGGAAGCCGAGGAGAAATTCGCCATTTTGCTCATGGTCACGCCGATTGAAGAGGTCAAGTCGCTAATGTGGATGTGGATGGTCATGACGCAAGACAACAGCACCGATGACATCTTACGCGCCTTCCAGGACGAGATCGCCTATCAAGACTTGCCCATCGTGCAATCGCAGCGTCCCGAGTTGCTGCCGCTCGATTTGCAGTCGGAACTGCACCTGCGAAGTGACAAAACGGCCATCGCCTACCGTCGTTGGCTCAATGAACTTGGCTTGAGCTTCGGAACCAGTTGACCACCAGCGCCGTCTGCAACCCGATTTCAACTGCTGCGTAATCAAAGACAGGTAGACAGCCGACAAGTAATGCTAATCTGACTGCCAGGTCCGCGCCGCGTATTATGGTGAAGGACCGGGCTCGTTTGCATTGGCGGGCGGCCAAAATATTTGCGCGGGTTTTGCAAGGCGCCGCCGCGCAGTTTCTTTCTTTGAGGGATCGCATGACCTTAAATGCGGGCGACGACTTCGCCGGTTACGAGATCATAACGCGCATCGGCGCCGGCGGGATGGCGACGGTTTATCAAGCCTATCACGAGCGGCTCGACCGCCATGTCGCCATCAAGGTCATGCATGATACTTTTGTACAGGATGGTACATTCCTCGAGCGCTTTCAGCGCGAGGCGCGCATCGTCGGGCGCTTGGAACATCCGCATATCGTGCCCGTCTACGACTACGACGAATTCGAGGGTCAACCCTACTTCGTCATGAAGTATATCGAAGGCGGCACGCTGAAACGGCGCCTGATCAAGCGCGGCATCACCCTGGACAAGATCAAAAGCGTGATGACCATGTTGGCGGATGCGCTGACCTATGCCCACGAAAAAGGCGTATTGCATCGCGATATCAAGCCGTCGAATATCTTGATCGACGAACGTGACCTGTCGTATATCAGCGATTTCGGATTAGCGCGTATCGTACAAGTGGGCGACTCGACCATCAGCCACGACATGATGCTGGGCACGCCTTTTTATATTTCACCGGAGCAAGCCAGGGGCGAGCGCAATCTATCGCCAGCGACCGATGTCTATTCCTTTGGCATCATCTTGTACGAGTTGCTGGTGGGGCAGGTGCCGTTTATCGCCGATAATTCCTACGCCATCGTGCACGAACACATCTATACAGCGCCAAGGCCGCCCAGCCAGAGCAATCCCGACTTGAACGCGGGGGTTGATGAAGTACTGTTGAAAGCGCTTGCAAAAGAGCCTTCAGAACGCTATCAAACAGCCACGGCGCTGATGGATGATTTCAAGTTGGCGCTGGCGGAATCAGGCCTCAAGCAATTGCCGCCCGATCGTAGCCGTGTCCAACAGGGACCGGGGCCGCGCTCGTACTCTCGACCGCATTTGGACAGCGCAGGCGTCGCTCGCGATCAACAGTTGCGCCATCTTAATGATGATCAATTGGCCGACTTTGCCGAACTCGCCACGTTAGAGCATAGGATCAAGCGCAAAGTGGGCTTGCGCAAGCGCAAGGGCGGCGCGAAGTCAAGAGGGGCTGCCATCCGCGAACGTGTGGAAAAGAAGTTCCGCGCTCGCCGCGCCATCATCATACACTTGCTGATTTACACGCTGATCATCGGCACGATCGCGGTCGGCGTTATCTTTCAAGGACGGGTTACTGACATTCAGGATCTGGTCATGTTCGCCAGCTTCTGGGGTATCTTCCCGGCGCTTCAAGCGGTCCGATTCCACTATAAGTATGGGAGAGGCGCGGACAACCGTCGGGAAGAAACCGAGCGCGTAATCGCGCGGGACTCGCAGTCGGCCGACATGGACGGCGAAGAAGAATGGCAGGTACGCAAGCGCATCGAGAAGAAATACGCCGCTCGCCGCGGGATCGCATACCTCGCTTCGTTATTTGCCATTGTCAATAGCGCGTGGATACTTAATATGATCTTTGTGCCCGGATATTGGCGCTGGGGAGCGAACCACATTCCGAGCGCAGTCTTTTGGGGCTTTGTGCTGTTCCTCCTGTGCCTGCGCTACTATTTCATTCACGGACGCGGCGCGACAAAACTCGAGGCGGAGATTGAAGGCGAGATCACGCGAGAACTGCGTTTGTCGGAGATGCGGGAGCGGGAGAGACTAAAGCGCCTGCATGATGACGACCATTTGGAATTCGCGCTGGACAATGTGAATATGGCAGGCGTCCGCCTGAACGATGAGGGCGAACTTACCGACAGTTTTGTTGAAGAAGCGGCGTCGGGGCGTTCGCGGCAGAGCGTAGAATGACTTTGAACAAGGGCGACGATTTCGCCGGATACCAGATTAAGACGCGCATCGGTTCCGGCGGTATGGCCACGGTATATCAAGCCTATCACGAGCGACTCGATCGTCACGTCGCCATCAAAGTATTGCATGAATCCTTCGTGCGCGATGATACCTTCCTGGAGCGATTTGAGCGCGAGGCGCGGATCATCGCCCGCTTGGAGCACCCGCATATCGTGCCCATCTACGACTACGCCGAATTCGCTGGCCAACCCTATATCGTTATGAAATATATTGAAGGCGGCACGCTGAAACGGCGCGCCATCAAAGAAGGCATCGCGATTGACGACATGGCAAACATGATGAGCATGCTGGCCGATGCCTTGACCTACGCCCACGAGAAGGGCGTTTTGCATCGCGATATCAAGCCCTCCAACATTCTCATTGACGAACGGGACCTGCCTTATATCAGTGACTTCGGTCTGGCGCGAATCGCGCAGGTTGGCGACTCGACCATCAGCCACGATATGATGCTGGGTACGCCCTTTTACATCTCGCCTGAACAAGCGCGCGGCGAGCGCGACCTGAGTCCGGCAACCGATGTCTATGCTTTTGCGGTGATCTTGTACGAACTGTTGACCGGGCAGGTGCCATTTGGGGGAGACACGGCTTATGCGATCGTGCATGAGCAGATCTACAGTCCGCCGACGCCGCCCAGCCATATCAATGTGGAATTGACCCCGGCTCTCGACGATATTCTGTTGAAGGCTTTGGCGAAGGAGCCTTCGCAGCGCTATCAAACGGCGACAGCGTTGATGAGCGATCTCAAGTTGGCGCTGGCGGAATCGGGCGTGACGCGTCTACCCCCGCTGCATGTGGCGAGCTTCGGCGGTGGGCGGGGGCAGCAGCCATCTTTTGACTTTGAGGCGAAGGATTACGGGCTGGGCGATTTGGGCCAGAAGATTGATCAATCGATCCGAAAAGGCGTTGAATTCGCCTCGGAGATCGCCGAGCACTTCGACAAGAAAAAGAAGATACCGCCACCCTCGCCGGAAGAGTTGATCCGCCAGCGCGTAGAAAAGAAACTTAAAGCCCGCAGCGAGTTCTTGCAGCACTTGACAGTGTTTCTGGCCATCAACGGCATCTGTTGGCTGATTTGGATCTTCCATCGAGGGGGTTTTCCCTGGCCGGTTTTTGTCACAGCGACTTGGGGAATCGGTTTGATCAATCAATATGTGGACTATTATTACAAACATGGGCGGGGCGCCGACCGGGGCGAGGACGAAATCGAAAGCGAGATCACGCGCCAGATGCGAATCTCAAAATGGCGTGGTAGTGATCGCCGCAAAGGCGGGTATGATAAAGAAGAAGAGTTGCTCGACGTGGATAATATCGAGGCGCGCGCGGTGCGCCTGAATGACGATGGGGAATTGAGCGATAGTTTCATTGATGAAATGGAAAGCGGCAACGCCGATAGTAGCGAACGTCAACGCTAGCGATTTTGGATATAGACGAGCGATGACATCCACGCAAGAAGAACTCATTCGCTATCGCGTCGAAAGACGCATGGCCGGCCGCCGCGATATCTTGCTTCATGTGCTAGTTTACGTTCTGGTATTGGCGCTGGTTTTGATCAGCCTGCCCTGGTGGGATACAGCTTCGCAGGCGCTCTTTGCTATCCTTTGGGGCATCCCGCTCGCCTTGCAATTCCTGCGCTACTATCACCAGAATGGCCCCGGCGCCAGAAAACGTGCCGCAGAAATCGAAGCTGAGATTGAACGACTTTCCGAGTTGAGCGCGCTGGACGAAGAGGAAGAATTCCTGATTGAAGATCGCATATCGCGAAAGGCGGCCGCGCGCGGTTTTATCATCGCGCATTTTCTTGTGATGGCGCCCGTTCTCACTGTTATCTGGCTGGATTTCACCGTGCGGGCTTATCGCTGGTACATACCGGATTATCTCATCAATCAGACTTTGGCGTGGTTTGCGATCTTCGGATTGCATTGGCTGCGCTATTATCTTGTGCATGGCAAGACTAACGGTGGACGGGCGCTGAAAA
This sequence comes from Chloroflexota bacterium, assembly GCA_026707745.1. Classification (GTDB taxonomy): domain Bacteria; phylum Chloroflexota; class Anaerolineae; order Aggregatilineales; family Phototrophicaceae; genus UBA6055. The sequence goes on along the minus strand of JAPOWG010000004.1, from coordinate 11,203 downwards.
TAGAACGGGAGCTGGAGCGGCAGTGGCACCTGTCGCGACAACGCATGCGCCAGCGCCGGCAACTGCTGGAACGAGGCGACGATGAGCATGCCGCTACTATCGGTCGCTCGGCGACAGCATCGCAGAATCTAGCGATTAGCGACGAGGGCGAATTGCTCTTTGACGAAGGGGAAGGAGTATATCCGGGTCGGCGACGAGCTGAGCTTGGGAGTGGCTCATGATCAAATACAAAGCAAAGCCCATCCCAAAGGCGGAGCTCCGCGAGAAGATCGAGAAAAAATTCCGCGCGCGCGGCGCTGTACTTTTTCATACGCTGGTTTTTCTGCTGGCGAGCGGTCTTTTCCTAGGATATCTACCGACCGCATGGGCGCTGCAATTTGAGAGCCGCTACGACAACACGTTTGTTGATGCCGTGTTGCTCTATGGCATCGTGGCAACTTCTTTTGTGCTCCATTTCTTTCACTATCACTACAAACACGGCGCCGGCTACGCCAAGCATCAGACAGAAACCGAGGCGCTTATCAACCGACGCCTGAGTCGGTCGGACCCCGACGAATGGGAAGATCAGGAAGAGTTGGTCGACATCCAACAGAACAGCAAGCTAAAAAATCGCCGTCTATTGTTCCAGCACTTCGCCATTTATTTTGGCTTCAACAGCATGCTAATTCTGGTGCAGTGGTCCAATGCTCTAAGATTTAGCTGGTTTGACGACGAGGCTATGCTGGGACCCTTATACATCGCGGGCGCATGGGGAATCGGGTTGCTTGCGCACGCCCTTCGTTACTTCTTCGCCTATGGTTATTCGGCGGAGAAACGCCAGGCCAAGATTGACGCCGAGGTCGCGCGCGAGCTGGCGATGCTGGCGCGGGAGGATCGGCCAGACGTTGATAGGCAGGCTCACCGCGCGCCGGGCATGGGGGCAAACCGTGAACCCGTTTCGATCGATGCGCTGGTCGCTGAAGATCTTGAACGGCTGAGGCGCGAGATGAAGGCCTAGTCGTCCGGCTTAACGCGGCATTTGCTGTTTGCCCTGCTTTGCTAAACGAAAAGATGGTCGACCCGCCGGGCCGTCCTTACTGAGTCTATTTCATGTGTAGTTTTCGTGTTTTTCTGTCGAAAAACCTGTAGAGTGACCACCACAGTCGCAAATCTAGGCCTTTCAACGCGCCCCCGACCATACCATGAAAAATCCCAAGCAAATGATGATAGAATAAGCGTGTAATGGGTAGCAGGGAAAGGACGACTGTACATTTGGCTGAACTGTGGCAGACTTGGCGCTGAGCAGTTGGGAGCAACAAGGGTGGCGCGGCAGCCGTATTACAATTAAACGCGCGCTGAATTGGACACGCCAAACACATGATTCGCTTAAAACGACGCAACACGGCCTGGTTGATCGCCATGGGGCTGCTGATCGGTTTCGCCCTTCTGGCGGCGCCCGTTTCCGCCGCCGTACAGATTTCGCTGCTGGGCGTATTTGCCGTCGCTGTGATCGCTTCGTTGATCGAACTAGGGCCCGACCGAGAGACTCTGCTGGACGTACTGCATCGCGCGCCGGTGCGCCGGCGCATCACGCCGCAAGCGCGGGAAGCGGCCGAACGCGCGGCTTCCCGCGCTGGATATTTCAACCGCAGCGGCATCGTCTTGCTCGATATCGGTTTGATCGCCATGCAGACCGGCGTCGATGGGCTGGCGATGCGGCGCACGCGCAATATTTCCAAGGACGATGATGGCGTGCGCCCCTTCATCACCTTGTTCGTCGACAATGAAGAAGCCGATCGGCAAGCGCTGGTCCGCTACGAGATTTATAACCACTTGGGCGAAGAGCAGTTCGTGCACGAAATGAAGACCTACTTGCGCGAAGGCGAACTAGAATTGCTCGCCGAACATCAACTGCCGCTGGCGGGCAACAGCAGCATTGACGGCAGTGGCGACTGGGACTTGAGGGTATATGTCGACAATAACCTGATCGGCATGCACGACTTGATGCTGGCGCCCTCGGTCAACGAACGTCGCCGCCGCCTTAGCGGAGAAGCGGAATACAAAGAGTCGCTGTCGAGTCGCAGTCATAATCTGCAAGACGCCGTTATCGTCGAGGAGGCGGAAGAGCCGGAGACTATGCAATTGAAAGACTTGCTGGAACAACCCAGTTCGTCAAGCCGCAGGAGCCTGTCGCGCAACCGCAGGTAAGCCGCGCGGCGCGTAACCTGAGAAAAAGTCTGCCGCGCTCACACAGAAAACCCAAATCCTGGCATGAGCAGGCGGGTTCTATAATCAAGCGAAGGGCCGTCTATGGACAACAATCGCAATACCTGGTTTCTGGCATTTATCCTGCTGGCGCTGGGCGCTGTCGCCTTGCTGGGCAACAGCTTCCCGGTGATCCTGGTATTGTTGGGTTTGCTTTTCCTGGTGCGCCAGTTCGACAACGATAGCGTCAGTTCCAATGTCAGGGATCAATCCTACGACTACAGTTACGACTATGAACACCAGGAAGAGGAAGAAGATGACTACGACGACTATGAGATCTTCCATCAGCAGCCAGCCAGCGCCGAACAGCGGGTCTACCGCCACGCGCTGGAATCGGTGACGCGAGCCGGGCTGGACCCGGACGAGGTACAGGTCCTCGCGGTTGATATCGGCCTGCTAACGACCAAAGAAGATACTGAACCGCAGATTTATCGCACCTGGTCCCTGCCGGACGACATCGACTATATTCAACCATTTGTGCAATTGCGCGTCCCGATGGAAGCCAACGGCGATATACGCTTCGAGATCATCGACGCGGTCGGCGATCCGGTTTACATCCACGAAGACACTTTCAAGTTGACGCGCGGGCGCAATTTTCTGACGCCCAATACACGCATGCCCCTGCATGACCAGATGGAATTGGATGGCAAATGGAGCCTGCGGATCATCGCCGATGGCGTGATTATCGCCGATCATCGCTTCGAATACTCGGAGGCGACCGGCGCCAACATCCGCCGGCACATCGGCGAAGACGGCGAGATCAACACCGAGATGCGCGCCGTGATGACCGAAAACCGCCTGCCCAAGATGTCCCTCGATGATCTGCTCGCCTATCAAGGCGAAGACGAAGAAGAACGTCGTCAGCAGTCCTGAAAAGCCCGCGCTTTTTCCACATAATTCGCTGCCGTTCGCCGGATCATCGCGATCTCGTCGGTTGTAACGGCGCGGGCTATCCGCGCCGGATTGCCCATGATCAAACTGTTGTCCGGGAAGATCTTGCGCTGCGTTATCAACGAGCCGGCGCCGACGATGCAGTTGCTGCCGATACGCGCGCCGTTCATGACAATGGCTCCCATGCCAATCAAGGTATGGTCCCCGATCCTGGCGCCGTGCAGGATGGCGCGATGGCCCACCGTGACGCCCGCGCCTATGATTAGCGGGGAGCCGGGATCGGCGTGACAGATCGCGCCGTCTTGGATATTGACGCCCGTGCCGATGATCAGCTTTTCAGTATCGCCGCGCAGCACTGCGTTGAACCAGACGCTGGCCTTTGCTTCGATCGCGACATCGCCGACAACAATGGCGCCGCTGGCAATGAAGACGCCCTGTGCGATTTTCGCCGGCTGGAAGGATGTTTGGACTCGTCCCATGGCACTTGATTATAGCTGACTCAGAACGCCGCTTCATTGGTGACAAGCGCGCATCGATTCGGGACTGCTCAACCAAAGCGCTCGGCAAGAACCAGCACATAAGATCCCGATGTGTTGGGATTGCCGTTGCCCCCAGAAAAGCGTCGGGCGCGAATGTAATAAAGGCCAGAGAAGGGAATGGTGTAACTGTCGATCAAGGCATTTTGTCCGTTGCCGCCGTCATCGTTGCTCAGCACCACTTCTTGCGAGGCGTTTAGTAGTTCCAGATAGGCGTCAAGATCGCCGTCCACGCGCGTCATTGATACGGTGATGATCTCACCTTGGCGGGCATAAAAGGCGTAGAGATCATGCTCGTTTGCCGCATCAATCTTGCCCGGAACGCTGGTGCCATAATTGATGTTAGCGGCATCGGAGGGCACATCCTGGAAGGCGCTGCCGACGGCGTCCAGTGTCAGCAGAAAGGCGCCCAGGCTATTGCCCTTGCTGCCCTCGAACCGTGTGGCAATTATGTGGTACTTGCCGTCCGCCGGTATGCGATAGTCCGCGATCCTGGCGTTCTGCCCGCCGCCACTGTCGTCGTCCTCAAAGATAGAAGAAAAGTGTTCATCCGCCAGGATGAGATAACTGTCAAGTTCGCCCGCGCTGCCACGCGTCATGCTGATGGTAATAAGATCGTCTTCTTCCGCGTTGAAGGTGTAGAAGCGCTCATACTGCCGGTGACTGAGAACAGCGGTCTTGGCTTCGCCATAACGTATTGGCAAGGGCGCTAATTGCGAACTACCGGTGCCGCTGTTTTCAGCTTCTTCAATCGTCAAAACGAAGCTGCCCGCGCTATCACCGTCAACCTCGCGATAGCGCGACGCTATGATGATGTAGGCGCCGGTGCGATTGATGATAAGGGCGTCGATGCGGGCATTGCGTGTATCGGCGCCGGCTTGATCATCGTTGTCGGCGATGACAAAGCGCTCTTCGTCGACGACTTTCAGATAGGGATCCAGAGTACCGGAAGACCGTACCATCGATACAGTTAATATATCGCCTTGCTGCGCTTGAAAGCTGTAATAGACTTGCGGCTCAGTATCGCTGATCGTGCCGATGACGGAATCGCCGTATCTCAGGGCGCTGCCCTGTTCGGACAAGACACCTGCGCGCAGCATGTGTAGTTCATATGCGCCTGCCGTGCTGCCGAGGCTCTGGCCGAAGCGCGCGACAATCACAAAGTAACGGCCGGTGGCTTTCAAGGTCAAGTCTTGTTTGATGGCTAGGTCGCTGCCTGCGACGCCGCGGTAGAACTCGAGGTTGCCGGTGTTATCAAATACGCCGAGAACGGGTTCGAGGTCGCCTTCTGTCGCGCGCAGCTCGAACTGAATGACCTCGCCACGCAGACCATCAATGTAAAAGACTTCGCGCGGATTGCCATCATCCAGCTGACCGCGGATCACGCCGTCCGGCTCGCTGCGCGCCTCATCCAAAGGCAAGTCGCGCTCTTGCGCGGATGCGGAGAGCGCCAGTATCAGCGACAAAAGAATGGCGCAAATCCTCGGGGCGATCATGCAAGTATTTTAGCGCATCTTGGCGTGTCGGGCAGTCAGACGCATGTGGAGTGGGATAGTGTCTTTATTTGGTTGAAACAACTAACGATAACCTGACAGCCGGTAGGGGCGATCAAAAGTCAGTGTCTACGCGACCCGATGCATCACCCGACAAGTAGAAACTGAATACGCATCGGACGACTGACCGCGGACAGTGCAGGTCAGCCGCCGCTACCAGATCGTTCGTGTTTTGGGTTAAGGGTCTCATGTCGAGGACCGTCTAAAGGTATTTCAAGCGAAACAGACAAACCACCTGGAATGGCGCCAAACACGGCCTAGGTCTGATTTCCCATGGCTTGGGCGCAGTCGCGCCGGGCGAGCACTATATGGACAAGCTGCGGCCCTGCTCGCGTTCGGACTCAAGCGGCAGCTCGATAAAGAAAGTCGCGCCGATATCGGATTGTGGCGGCAAGCTCACCACGCCCCCGTGCCTTTCTATGGCTTGCTTGGCGATCGCCAAGCCCAGCCCGGTGCCCGGCAGGGAACCGACGTTGGACGCTCGGTGAAAGGCGTCGAACAAGAACCCCGCTTCGTCCGGCGGGATGCCAATGCCTTCGTCGCTCACAGAGATATGCGCGCGGGCGCCTTCTTGCCAGAGACAAAAGATCACGTTGCCACCCCGAGGCGAATACTTGATGGCGTTGTCAATCAGATTGGTCACGGCGCGGCGCAGCAACCTGCGGTCGAAATTGGCAAAGAGTTCTGCGGAAGCGCATTCGAAGTCGATCTTATGCGAGTGGGAGTGATTGATCTGAAACGACTCGACGATATTGTGACAAAAAGTCGTCAGATCGCCGCGCTCCGGATTGAATTCAAGTTCGCCACGGTCCGCCTTGCTCAGGCTCATGACGTCGCCGAGGACTTCGTTCAAGTGATCTACTTGCAGGCGTATGTTGTCCAGGTACTGCGCGCGCTCGTCTTCGGTCGCCTGCTTGCTATAATGTGTCAGCATGTCGTATGACAGACGGATTGATGCCAAAGGGCTACGCAATTCGTGAGCCATCATCGTGAGAAACTGGCCGTTCAACCCTTGCATATTCCCCTCGACGTTTCGCGCGTCCCGATTCTCGTCTTGCGAATTCTCCGTTTCGCTTAAGTCTTGTACCGTGACCGTACAAAGCCCAGTGCCTATACCCTCCAATTTGTCGAAGTTGAACAGTATGGGAAACTCATCGCCGTTGCGACGCCTGCCGATCAAGGCATGCTTGTGGTTGCCGTTGAGTTCGTGCAGATTGTCGCTATTGTAGTGCGTATCTTTAAAGATACGGTCTATCGATGTGTCTTCCAGTTCCTCTCGGCTGTAACCAAAGATGCGTTGGGCAGCGGCATTGCAATTCACGATACGGCCTTCCGGTGTCACTGCAAACCGGGCGCTTGGACTTTGATCATACAGAAGTTGCGCGGTCTGTTGGCTTTCCGTCACCCTGCGCGGCGCTTCTTTTTGAATAAACCGTGCTTTGCGGTAGCCGAGCAGGTTTATTGTTTTGTGTGACGCGACCTTCCTGGGACCTTTTTGCTGCTGCCGAGCGGCTTTCAAATCGGAAACATCCTGATGGGCGACGAGAACACGCGATTCTCCTTGTAGCTCAAACCGGGCGGCTCGCAACTGATACCAGCATCGTCCCAACGGTGAATGAACAAGGTATTCTTGCTGATAGCGGTCGCTAATGCCATCGACGAGATCGCGGATGCCCGCGGTTATTTGGGCCGCATCCGGCAGATTCATGGCCGTCGATCGCTGGCAAAGGGTTAGGTAGATCTGGCCGATTCCGCAGTTGTCGCGCCTGAGATTGCCTGTAGATGCAAGTCTGCGCCAAGCGGCGTTAACAGCGACGATTTCACCCTTGTCGTTCAGGATAGCAATGTGGTCGCGCAGCGCGTCAAGGACAGGCTGAATAGCGCTTTCTACCTCGGGACTCGCTTCCTGGATTTCAGTGTGCAGAGGGAACAAGTGTCGTCATCTCCCGGGTCAGATTTTTAACGTTGGTTAATTAAATTTTATCATATTTGGCAACACTTTTCATCAATTGCTAATCTGAGGTAGTGTATCCTATCGATTTGAAATACTTTTGGTCAGTCTTTTACATGAGATCCTTAACCCAGAATACGAATGATTTTGTAGAGGCGACTGACCGTCAGTCGCCCGATACTTATTCAGTTTCTATTTGTCGGGCGACCCATCGGATCACCCGATCGGCTGTTAGGTGATTATTGTTCTTTATTTCAATCATAATCATCGATCCGCTCGGCACGTAACCGGCGAAAAGGTTCCAAGAATGTCGCGCTCACGCAAGGTAGTAAGCCTGCTTGTCGTATGAGCGCCGCGGTGGCTTGCCCTGTTGCGTTTCAGTGCCGATGATATAATGCCTTGCGATCTGCTGACGGTCTAATGATTGGAGCCCAGCTTGCGACAGTGCTGGCCGATTCTCTGGGTTTGCATCCTATGCGGGGCGTCCATTCTGGCGCAATCGAACGATAACGTGACCGAGATTGTCCATGTAGTTGGCGCCGGAGAAACCTTATCGGCCATTGCAGTCAATTACGGTGTGACTGTCGATGAGATCGTGGCCACGAATGACCTGGATCCCAACGCGATCTTGCAGATTGGGCAGCGGATTGTCATTGAGTTCAACACCGGCGCGGACGAGCAGAGCGCGGTGACCCCGGCCGAACTTGCGGAGGCCGCGCTTGGCGCGACGGAAACGTCTTCGGTCATTGACGAACCGCGGGCGATCGGCGGAGTTGCCTTGGACAATGACCTGCCGCCAGCGCCGGTCGCGGGGGCCGACGCGCCGATGATGGATCCAGCGGCCTTCGATCCGGTTGTCTGCGCGTCGATTTACGTGGATGACAACCAGAACGGCGCCATGGATCCCGGCGAAACGACCGTTTCCGATGGCCGAATCAGATTGTTGGACAAGGCGGGCAATCAGCTTGTCGACCTCCGCGCCGATGCCGAATCCCAACCGCTTTGCGTAGGGGAGGGTCAGCCGCAGATCTATATCGTCGCGGCTGCCGCGCCGGAGGGCTATGGGTTGACCGGTTCGGAATCGCTTCGGGTTGATCTGCGCGATGGTCGGCCGATCCATGTGGCATTCGGCGTGAAAGCGGGGTTTGACATTCGAGACGCGTACCCGGTCCGGTTGTCGCCAACAGAAGTCCCGGCCAGAGCCGACGAGGAGGAAAACTTGTTGCGCGAGTTGAGTGGCTTGTTCGTCGTTGCCTTGGCGGGTTTTGTTCTGAACTGCGGTTTGCTTTTTTCCTTGTTTTTGCGCTTTCGTTGATGGCTTGTGGAATGGGGAGCCAATCGAGGGTTCGTGATGAAGCGGCCAAGACGAATACTGATTCTTCTGTGCCTGTCGCTGGCGCTTGTTGGGACTTCGACGGCGCAAGACACTGGCCAGATCTGTGTCATGTCCTATGAAGATCATAATGGCAACCGCAAATTCGATGAAAATGAACCGCCTGTCACGCAGGGCATCGCTGTCAATTTGCAGAGCGCGCTCGGCATTACGGTAGCGACAAAGTTGCTGGAGGCTTCAACCTATACCGTTCCCGGTCTGGTTTGTCTCGGAGATTTACCAGGTGGGGAGTACCAAGTGCTGTTGACGAGCGCTCAGTACCGGGCGACGACAGACGCTGCATTCAGCGCGGTTGTCGCGCCTGGATCGGCGCCCGTTCGGCTCGATTTCGGTGTGACCATCATACCCGTTGTTACGGCAGAGCAGGCCGAAGATCAAACAAGCCAGTTGACCGATGAGCAGTTGCAGGGCTTGCAGAGCATCAGGATGGGCTTGATAGCCGGCATGCTAATAAGCCTTGTGATGTCGTTGATCGGATGGTTAATCTATATGCTGGTTTTCCCCCGACGACTAAAGAGGATTCGCGCGGAGCGGCTTCATCGGCCGCCTTACCCCCCGGCGGGCGCGACTATGGGACAGGTGGGGATGGCGCTCTCCCCTGCTCCAGCACAGACCATGACCGCTCCGGCCCAATTTCAACCGGGGCAGGGCTCGCCTTTGCTCTTCGCTGATGACGACACCAGTCCGAATCCAGTGGTTTAGACATGAGTGGCTTGTTTCATAGGGCTGAACACCTGGCATTAGCGCGCGACAATCGCGAACGCGAGCCAGTGGCCAGCGCCTTACGTTTGCTGGAAAGGCGCGATGAAGATCCCTTGAAGGCCGCGCATCTGGCAGCCCTGCGCTATCAGATACTCGCTGACAGATCGGCGGCCGAAACTGCTATTGAACAGCTCGGTAGTGTCGATGTGGCTGCCGGCGAGATCGTCGATCAAGCGCGCTGCAAATCCTTGCTGGGTTGGTTGTCGGTGGCGGCCATGTTGCGTCAACATGCGAATTGGCAAGCGCTGGAAACTGAGATTGTGCCAGCCTATGTCGCCGCCGTTTCAAACATGACGGCCGCATACGATCCGCTGGATGAACTATGGCAAGGCGCCACCCAACTGGCGACGGGCATCGTATTTGGGCATGAGAGTTTTAGGCAGATGGGCGCTAGCGCATATCGCAAAGGCGTCGATCATGTAATCCATCCCGAGGGCTTTCTAAAAGGAATTGTTGACGTCGAAAGCATCGAACCGACCTATGCGAGGCAGGTTTCCGGCGCCTGCGCCTTGGTGATCATGGCGGAAATGGCGACGCATGCAGGCTTGGATCTGTGGTCCTACGACAACCGTGGCGTTTCGCCAGTCACCGCCACGACCTACTTGCTCTATTATTATTATTACCCGGAACATTGGCGCTGGAGTGATGACCTCTCACCGGATGATACGGCTGCTGTCGTGGCTGGTGAAGGAGCCTTTATCGAAATGGTCAATCGCCGGCATCCACTACGCGGCGTTGAGCAATTATTGGCTGAGATGCGCCCGATGTTTTGCGGGTACGGCGGTGGGTTGACCACGTTGACGCACGGCCTCGCGCCTCCCAAAAAACGACGCTGGCGTCTTTTGTGAGCCGGGTACAAGGCGGAACTTTGGTTCCGTACCCCGAATTGCATTAAGCGCTCATCTCGTTGTTGAATATCGTCTATCGTCTCAACCTGCTCTTCCAGCTGAACCCACTGGCCGAATGCTCCCATAATTCTTGATTCCACCGCCAGCAACAGCGCTGCATAACTTCGTTTGCCTGATTTATCGGAATCGCATATAACTTTGGACTTGACAGAATGTTTAAGTGCTGCTAAAAATATACTTAAGTTCACTCAAATATCACGGACTGGAGGATCTCTCGCAATGAAATTTGTAGCCGTGCTCTTGGCGACCATGATGCCTCTCATGTTGCTTGCGCCAGTGCGAGCGACGGAAGAGGCATTGCATATTGTGGCAACCACCACTCAAGCCTCTGACCTTTTACGAATCTTGAGCGATGGCCGGGACGGCATCATGATAACATCGTTGATGGGACCCGGCGTCGATCCTCATCTTTATCAACCGACCGAGTCGGATATCGCGGCCATGAATCGCGCTGTGATGGTCGTTTACAGCGGCCTGCATCTCGAAGGTCAGTTTGATACAGTTTTTGCCGCGCTCGGCGAACAGGGCATTAAGACCTATGCCATGGGCGAGCCGGTCAAGGAAGCCGGATTCATCGTCGGCGGCTTCGACCTCTCCGATCAATACAGCAATGTGGACGATCCGCACTTTTGGTTTGATCCTCGCAATTGGGAGATCACTGTGCTTGATCTCGCCGAAGCACTTGCCGAACTTGATCCGCCAAACGCTCAAGCCTACCGGGACAATGCGGCGTCGTACACGGCGCAACTTCAGGCTCTCTTTGCATGGGCGAACGGGGGCTTGCGCTCGATCGACGAAGCGCAGCGATTTCTCGTGACGTCGCACGATGCCTTTCAGTATTTCGGCGCTGCCTTTGGCTGGAAGATGCAGGCCATTCAGGGCTTGAGCACCGAAGATGAGGCAGGTGTAGGCGATATCCAGGCGACGGTTGATTTTGTCATTGAAAACGAGATTCCGGTGCTTTT
>JAPOWG010000063.1 GCA_026707745.1 Chloroflexota bacterium | reverse complement strand
TGTTCACACATTTTGCCCTTTATGATCCAGGACCGGGGCGAGTTGCATTTCGCAGTTGCGTCAGCTAAGCTCGGACGATAGTATCGCGCATAGAGCCGCTCGGCGGCAGCGAAAAGGTCTGCCGCGCTCACGCAAAATCGTTCGCCTTCTCGTCGCATGAGCGACGCGGTTTACGTAAACAGTACGGATTTGGAACCTAATGGAATTCGAAACGGTACACGACCTCGAAACACCCAGCATCTTGATTGATCTTGATCTGATGGAGCGCAATATCGCAGCCATGCAAAAACGCTGCGACGATCTTGGCATTCGATTCCGTCCTCATATCAAAACGCATAAGATTCCGGATATCGCGCGCCGCCAGCTGGAAGCCGGCGCAGTCGGCATCGCCTGCCAAAAGGTGAGCGAGGCAGAAGTCTTCGCGGATGCCGGGATTAAGGACATTCAGATTCCCTACAATATCGTGGGCGCCGCCAAGACGAGACGTCTAGCGCAATTGGCAAAGCGCGGGGATGTGACAGTCACGGTGGATAGCCAAGCCGTGTTGGATGGCATCGCCACAGCCATGCAAGACGCTGGCGCGACGATCAGCGTGATGGTGGAGCTGGTCTCGCTCCATAAGCGCACCGGCACCACGCCGGAACAAGCCCTGGCTGTGGCGAAGCGCATCATCAAGGTCGATAATCTGCGCTTTGCCGGACTGATGATCTATCCATCCGACGCCGCCATCCGGCCGCGTCTACAGAAGACCTTGAAATTGCTAAAAGATTCGGAAATCGAGGTAGCAACCGTTAGCGGGGGCGGCAGCGGCGCCATATTGGAATCGCACTTGATTCCGGAGTTGACCGAAATGCGCGTCGGCACCTACATCTTCTGGGATTGGGGCAGCGTCTCCAGCGGCATTACGACTTTTGACAAGTGCGCCATGCGCATCCGCACCACTGTGGTCAGCGCCAACGAGCCAAACCGCGTGATCCTCGACGGAGGCAGCAAGTCTATACACTCGGAGACGGTGGACGGCTGCTTCGGCTATATCACAGAGTATCCCGACGCGCGCATATACAAGGTCAACGAAGAACACGGATACGTCGATTTCAGCGCCTGCGACAATCAACCGCAAGTTGGCGATATCGTGCATATCATTCCCGTGCATACCTGCGTCGTAACCAACCTGCATAACCAACTTTTTGGACTGCGCGGAGACAAGATCGAAGAAGTCTGGGATGTGGCCGCCCGCGGATTGGTCTGGTGATCGCATCATTCAATTCACTGCCTGATACGCAAAATGAGGAATCAGCCGATGTTGATTGTTGACGCGCATCTTGATCTGTCCTGGAACGCCTTGGGCTGGAACCGAAACCTGCTCGATTCTGTCTATACTATTCGCGCGGAAGAAGGACGTATACCCGGCAAGGGACGCGCCCTGAACACAGTTGCCTTGCCGGAAATGCGACGCGGGCGCGTTGCGGTCAGCTTTGCCACGATGCTTGCGCGTTCCACCGGTACAGCCGTGCAGCATTTGGACTACGGATCACAAGCCCAGGCCTACGGAATCGCACAGGGTCAGCTCGCCTACTATCGCGCCCTGGAACGTGACGGACATGTTCGTATCTTGGTCGACAAAGCCGGATTGACAGCCCATATCGAAGCATGGGAGGCTTGGGAAGATCACGATGGCGACGCCAAGAATGCGCCGCCTCTGGGCTTTGTGCTCAGCATGGAAGGCGCCGATCCGATACGCGACCTGGGGCAACTTCAAGATTGGTGGGATGCCGGGCTGCGTTTGCTGGGACCCACCCACTACGGCACAGGACGATATGCCGGCGGAACCGGCACAGAATTGGGACTCACGAAGCTCGGCAAACCGCTGTTGGAAGAGATGACGCGTCTCGGCATGCTGCTCGATCTGACGCATTTTTCCGATCAAGCGTTTTGGGAGGCTGTGAGCAGCTACGACGGCATGGTGCTGGCCAGCCACAACAACTGCCGCGCGCTCGTGCCGCACCAGCGTCAATTTAGCGACGAGCAACTTAAACTGATCATCGAACGAGATGGGGTCACCGGCGCCGCATTTGACGTCTGGATGCTGAAACCGGGCTTCATCAAGGGCGGCAGCAATGAAGACATTTTCATCGACAACGTCATTGATCACATAGACCATGTCTGTCAGCTCGCTGGCAACAGCCGGCATGCCGCTATCGGTACGGATCTGGACGGTGGCTTCGGCCGCGATCAATCCCCTTGCGATCTCGACACGATCGCCGATTTGCAGCAACTTCCAGCCAAGCTCGCCACACGCGGCTACAGCAAGGGTGATATCGAAAATATCATGTATAAGAACTGGTTGCGGCTGTTGGTCTCAGCTTGGGACTGAGCCAAGCTCGCCGGGTCAAATCAGCAGCGGTCTCATCTGGCAAAGCGCCCGCTCTAGCAAGTCAAGCTCGACGGCAAAACACAAGCGCAGGTAGCCTTCTCCCTGCGGGCCAAAGGCGGCGCCCGGCGCCAAACCGACGCCGGTCTTGCGCAAGACATCCAGCGCGAAGGAATAACTGTCTCCCATGCCTTCGACCGTGAAAAAGGCGTAGAAGGCCGCCTGTGGCGCCGGCAAGCTGACGCGCGGCAATTCGGCCAAACAATCGACCAACAACTCCAGCGCCGCCCGATAGCGCGCTGTCGAAGAGCGAATAAAGTCTTCGCCTTGCGTAAGCGCTGTGATCCCGGCGATCTGCGTAGGCGAGAAGATACAGGAAAAATTGTACTCGGTCACCATTTCCACTGCCGAAATCAGCGAGGCGGGCATTGTAATCCACCCCAAGCGCCAGCCTGTCATCGCCCAGGATTTTGAAAAGCTGTTGATGATCAGGTATTTGTCTTCATCGGTGACCTTGTCTATGAAACTCGGCGCGCAACTGCGATCAAAGACGATGCGATTGTATACTTCGTCGGCGATCAGCCAAATGTCTCGCTCCCGACAAAAGTCCAGAATCTCCTGCTGTTCATCGTCCTCGAGCATCCAGCCGGTCGGATTGTTGGGCGAATTGATCAACATGGCGCGCGTATTCGCGCTACAGGCATCGAACAACTCATCCAAATCAAGCTGCCATTTCTCCGCGGCAGGTCGCAAGGAAACACGTCCTATCTCGGCCCCGAGAATCCGGGCGGCGGAAGGCAAATTGGGCCAGACCGGCGAGGGAATCACCACGGTATCTCCCTCGGCCACGATGCACTGCAGGACGACCGACAATGCGGTCATACCGGAGGGCGTAACCGCGATATTGTCGAGAGTGAGGTCTGTTCCGTACAAGCCGTTTGTGTAGGTTGCCAGGGCTTCGCGCAATTGGACGATCCCCAAATTGGGCTGATAAAAGGTCTGCCCCTCGTCGATGGCGTCCTTGGCCGCTTCCCGTATGAATTGTGGTGTTGGCTTGTCGGGCTCGCCAAACCACAATGGTATGACATCCGTTTTTCCAATTGCGGCGTTAGCCACCTTACGAATCAAGCTTGGCTGGAGCGCATTGATGGACGGACGTGAAGCGCGAATCTGAGTCGTCAAGCCTAATCCCCTTCTTGTTTGTAAATGGCTACAGCGGCGACAATGATGATGCCTTGGATCAAACCCTGAACGAACTGGTTTACACCGAGCATGACCAGCAGATTCGCCGTCACACCCAGCAGCAGCACTCCCCCAAGTGTGCCGGCGACGCTGGCGCGCCCTCCGAATAGACTGGTGCCGCCGATGATCACCGCGGTTATCGTCTGCAATTCAATGCCGTCGCCGATGGCTGGATCGCCGACTCCCATGCGCGAAAGCCAAAGCAATCCCGTAATTGATGCTGTGACAGAACAAATCACATAGACGCCGTAGCGCACCAGTTTTACAGGTACCCCCGACAGATGAGCGACTTCTTCGTTGCCGCCTATTGCGAAGAGATACTTGCCAAAAACGGTATAACGCAGCAGCAGCGCGGCCAGCACCAGCATCACGGCGAACATAAACGCGATTATCGGCACGGGTCCGATCTTCTGCACATAAAACATGATGAATTCTCGGCTGGCTTTACCAACCGGTGATGTAGAAATGCTCAAGCCGACGCCGCGCAAAATCACCATGGATGCCAGCGTGACGATAAAGGGCGCGATTCGCAACTCATTGATCAGCAAGCCATGAATCAATCCCACCAGTACGCCTAATCCCAGGGTAGCGACGATCGCAAGGAACAAATTGCTGCTTTCGCCATTCATTATGATCGCCGAAACCAGAATAGACACCTTCACCAGCGACCCAACCGAGAGATCAATACCCGCCGTCAATATAACCAGCATCTGCCCCAGCGCGACGATCCCCAGGAAGGCCGATTGCCGCGCGACATTGGTCAGGTTGCGCGCGGTGAGAAAGCGCTCGGACTGCGTGGCGCCGATGATGATGAGAACGACAATAAAACCATAGACGGCGAAGATCGGACCGTAGCGTCGCAGGAACAGCCGCTGGGAACTGGTCAAGCCAGCGAAAAGTCGCGCCGAGACGTTCATGAAGGCTCCGCTCCTGCGTCAGCCATAGTGGCGAGTTCAATGATGCCAGCCTCGGTCGCCTCCTCCTGCGCGACTTCGCCCACAATGCGTCCATCGTTCATGACCAGAATCCGGTCGCTCATGCCGATCACCTCGGGCAGCTCTGACGAGATCATCACAATCGCGATGCCGCGATCGTTCAACTGACGCATCAGCTTGTAGATTTCGAATTTAGCGCCGACATCGACGCCGCGCGTGGGTTCATCCAGGATGACTACAGCCGGATCCGTTTCCAGCCATTTCGCCAGCACCACCTTCTGCTGATTGCCCCCGCTGAGGTACTGCGCTTCCTGATCAGCGGAAGCCATAACAATGGACAGCCGCTCTTGCGCCTCCGCAACGATTTTGTTCTCCAGCGGGCTTTGCAGCACGCCAAATCGCGTGAGAAAGGACAGAATTGGCAGCGTGACGTTGATGCGCACGGACAGCGAGGTAAAGAGCCCGTGCGACTTACGATCTTCCGGCACCAGCACCAGGCCCGACGCTATCGCCTGCGCCGGATTGCTCCAGCGCGCGCTTTTGGCGCCGACCAGCGTAATCTCCCCGCTGGTCAAGGGATCTGCGCCGAATAGAGCGCGCGCCAGTTCCGTCCGCCCGGAACCGACCATGCCGGCAATGCCCAGTATTTCGCCCGCGTAAAGTTCCAGGCTGGCGTCTTCCAGTATGGTTTCGGTGGAAATATTCTCGGCAACAAGCAGCAATTCTCCCTGCTCGTGTTCCGTCTGCGGGAAAATTTCAGCCAGCGGCCGTCCGACCATCAGTTCAACCAAGGTGGCCCGATCCAATTGATCGACTGGACGGGTATCTACCAGTTCGCCATCCTTCAGCACCGTCACCTCGTCGGCGATTCGGAAGACCTCGTCCAGCCGATGAGATATGTAAATGATGGTGACACCCTGCTCCACCAGCGACTCGATGATGCTAAACAATTGATCGAGTTCGCTGCCCGCCAGGATCGCCGATGGCTCGTCCATGACGATAAGATCGGCGTTCTGCGACAAGGCTTTGGCAATTTCGACGAGTTGACGCTGGGCGACGGTTAACTCCCGGACCGGCAATCGCGTATCTAGCGAGATTCCCAGACGCTTCAGCAACTCGGCCGCGCCCTGGTGCAGTTCTTTAAGATTCAACATACCAAGAGCGTGGCGTGGCTCACGGCCCAGGAAGATGTTATCGGCAACGGACATCTGTGGCACAAGCGCCAGTTCCTGGTAGATAATGCTAATGCCGCTATCAATGACTTCGCCCGCCGACGCTCCCTCGCGGCGTTCACCCTTGTAAATGATTTCGCCCGCGTCCGCTTTATAGGCGCCCGCCAGGATCTTCATCAGCGTCGACTTGCCAGCGCCGTTCTCCCCCACCAGCCCGCAAACGCGACCGGGCTTGCAGCGTATCGATACATCTCTCAGCGCTTGCACACCGGCAAAGGACTTGGAGATATTAAGCATCTCCAGGATGTATTCGCTCATGCCTCGCTCCGGCTGCCGACGGAAAAGCGGTACCCGGGACAGTAGATCTCCCCGGATACCGCGAATGCCTCAAGTTTCGGCGCATACCTTACTCTTCAACGAGGAAGCCAAGCTCCGCCAGTTTTTCATCCGGCATGGTGACCGGACCATGCACATCGTCGCTCCATCTCGGTCTGTAGTAATCCTCAGCATTGGCATCGGTGAAGGGAAGGGCTTCTGGCATCGTGTCAACGAAATCGATGTAGCGCGGGATTGGCTCTCCCCGCAGAATCTGAACCGCAGCGTCGAGGCAAATCGTGATCATCGCGTTTGGATACATCCAGGCGTAGAATGGGAAGCCGTGTTCAATCGCTGAGCGCAAGAAGCCATTCTGCATTTCCCCGCCCGCGATCGGCGGGATCGACATTTCGGCATCCTCATAGGCGCTGATCATGCCCTGGACCATTTGCGCGCCGCCGGACCAAATGCCATCGATCTCGTCGCCGTGCTGCGCCAGCCAGGTCTCCATGATCTCCTTGCCTTTGGCAGGCGACCACCAACCGGGCTGTTTGTCGAGCAGCTCAATGCCGTGGGATTCGAAGACGGCCAGGGCGCCTTCTTCCATGATGTCGGAGGTGGAAGTGCCCGGAATGCCGGTCATCATCAGAAAATCGCCATCGGCGCCGACCGTGTCAATCAGCCACAGCGCCAAATTAGCGCCGGCGACATAGAGATTGGTACCGACCTCGGTGACGAAGTTGTCGGTTTCCACCGCGCTGGCGCAAAGCACGACGGGAACGCCCTGCATCATCGCGCGCTCAACTGGCGCGGAAAGCGCTGCCGCGCCCATCGGCACCAGGATCAGCGCGTCCGGCTCCTGCGCCAACAGGTCTTCCACCTGCGGCACTTGAATATCGGCGCTGGCCTGCGCGTCTCCGTAGAGAAATTCCGAGACGACATCCTCGCCCAATTCTTCTACATACCAGTAAGCGTGCGCGTCAAAAAGCGCCGACCAGGCATTGCTCGTCCCTTGCGCCGCCAGAGCGATGCGATAGGGCGGATCCTTGGCGAATTCGCTAGTGTCATACTCTTCATCCAGACGTGGAATCACACTCTGCAAATACGGCGAGGCATCAATCATCTCTTGCGTGATTTCGAACTCCATCATGCCGTCATCTTGGCCAATCGACACAAGTGACGTGCCGAGAAGCAAGGACATGATCAGCAGCCCGTAAGTCAATTTCCTCAACATTATGCTTTCCTCCTTAAGTTTTCTATACGTCAAAACGCGTCATTGCGCATGACCTGCTGTCTAAGGTTTTGATTGTCCCGATTCTCCCCCTTTTCACTCCAATCCTTACTCTTCGATACTGGCGACGCTGTACAAGGTGACCGCGCCCAGAATCACCAAGCCCTTAATGATGAACTGCACCTCGATATCCAAGCCCATCAGCACCGCCATCGTGCTGAGCAACTGAATCAGCAAGACACCGGCGATCGTGCCCAGCAAACCCCCGCGCCCGCCCACGAAGGCGGTCCCGCCCACGATCGCCGCCGCGATCGAGTCCAATTCTAGCCCGGTGCCAATAAAGCGATCCACATAGCCGACATAGCCGGTCAGCACGACGCCGGACACGACCGCCAGGCAACTGCCCAGGATGTAAACGGAAATGCGAACCGCATCGACTGAAATGCCCGAAAGACGCGCCGCCTCGATGTTGCTGCCGACGGCATAGACCTTGCGACCGTAGGCAGTGCGCCGCAAGACGAACATGAAAAACGCGTTTAGCCCCAGCCACAAGAGCAGCGGAACGGAAAGCACAAACCAGGATTGATTGACAAGACCCAATACCTCCGGCACGAAGCCGCCGGGTATACCCTTCGTGTACGCTTGCGTAGCGCCTTTGACCAGAACCAGCATTCCCAATGTCGCCACAAACGGAGGCACGCGCCGTTTCGTCACCAACACGCCGTTGCCCAGGCCGACGAGCGCGCCAAGCGCGAGGGCAATCAAGATCGCTGGAATCACCAACTCGTCGCGGCCGTTGGTGAAATCCGCCACCACAATCGAGGTCATGATGAAAATGCCGCCGACGGATAGATCGAGCCCGGCGACTAGCAGGATCATCGTCTGGCCGATCGCGACAATGCCCAACTGCGACGCCTGCCGCATCACGACCGCTATGGTGTTGACATCGTAGAGTTTCGGCGTCAAGACGGTGGCGGCGAGCAGCAGAACCACCAGCGCTATGTACACGCCGTAATTGGCGATGAACATACGTAGCCGCCAGCCTTTAAGACTTGCCGCTGATTCGTATGGCTTTGCGAGGCTCATTCGCATTCCCGATAAAAACGCTGCGCCGCAAGCGCTCTCAGTTCACGGCGCGAGGCCGCGCCTTAGTGCGGGGCAGCCGGCGCGTCCGGATCATCGAGGTATTTGGCCGCCCACTCGACGCCTTCCCAGGATATCGTCTTTTCGGGCGTGATCTTGACCAGATAGCGGGGACGAACCCTTGACGGCTCGAGGTATTCCGGTCCACGCTCGCCCAAGTAGCGCGTCGACATGCGCCGGCCGATTTCCAGCCATTCCCCGTGCATCAGCGCGGGTCCCTCGACGATGTCCGCGCTGCCTCGAAACAGGACCCGGGTGTAGGGACTGACATCCATGGCACAGGAAACCGAACAATTCGGATTGCGCATCAAGTGCTGCGCGAAGATCGTCTTCGCCCGCGGAATCACCCACATGGCTTCGCCGTCCCATTCCTGCCAAACCGGCGTGATGTACGGGTCGCCTTTGCTATCGATAGTCGCGATGCGCGCCACGATCGGTCCATCCAGGAACTCCTTGATTTCCGAGGAATTTAATCCGCGCATCTTGCCCATCCATTCGGGATACTTTCGTTCTTGGCTCATAAGTCTGTTTTCCTCCAAATAACTTGACTCCAATAGTTTGCCGCCGACAGGTTATCGTCAGGGCTTACGCTATTTGAGCTAAGTATAACGCCTTTCACAAGCTTCGCCAAAGCGTACTCTCCACCGCAGCTTCCCGTTTGACACTGGCAATTCAGCGCTGCGAGACCAAGGTCATCCTCACGCCAGCAGCGTCTTCCGGTGGGATAGTCCTCGCTTCGCCGTCAGTACGGAAGCGAACCCGATAGGGCACGGGCCTGTTCGCTTCAATGTGCTTATGAAGCGGGCTGCTGGCGTCGTTCGGCCTCAGGTACTCCAGTCGATGCGGACCGGCTTGAAAGGCGACGCCGGAGGCATTCAGGTCTTCGTCCTTAACCGGCTCACCCTCTTGTCCCAACGCTGCGCCCATAATCCGCCGCGCCAATTCGAGATCGGAAGCCGCGAGTGTGATCGTGTCGATTCCGGTAACCCCGTTGGCGTGATGTTTCTCCTTCGGCACCCGTTCCTCGCGCGGTGTTTCGTCTTCAATCACAAAGGGGATCAAGCCTTGATAAGCGCCATAAACCTCGTTGTTGAGCCAGGAGAGCTGATAGCCATCAACGCGAAGGCGACTTAAGCCGACCAGTGGACTCATCTCGACGCCCCCCGCTTCGAACAGCGCGTAATCCGCCCGAACATCGTCCGTCACCATACAGAAGTCAATCAAACCGCCGCCGCGTTCATGGACCGCGTCCCACCAATAATGTTCGGGGCTGTCTTCATAGAATGACAGCAGTTCAATGTAGGCGCCGTCTTCCAAGCCGATCAAGTTGTTATAGGAGCCGATCGGGTGCTTGCCGCCGCCGACAACAGTGAATCCCAAAGACTTGAAGGCCGCTGTTAGCCTGTCCAGGTCCGGTCCGGCGATGACAATGTGGTCAATGCCCAAGATCATATCTCTCTCCCGTCCGTGTAAGATCTCCGCGCCAGTATAACATGTCAGCCCGCCAATGAATTCGATAGCGCCGATCAGCCAAATGCTTGACTATGGTCGCCAGATTCGTTCTATTTGTAGGGTACTTAGTTTCCTTGGAGAAGCCCTATGAAAATGACAAGCGATCTACACGTTGTTGGCGGTGGCTATTTCGGTTACGGACTGTCAGGAAGGCTCGACTGCCACGTTTTTGTCCTCAACAGCGGCGACGAACTGGCCTTGGTTGATCCCGGCATGGGCATGGACCGGGATTTTGACACCATACTTGATCACATCCGCGCCGACGGTCTCGACCCCGGCAAAATCCGCAAGCTCATTCTGACCCATTACCACTGCGATCACATCGGCGCCGCAGCCGAAGCGCAGAAGCGGCTGGATGTAGAAGTCTACTCTTCCGCCTTTGCCGCGCCGGTCATCCGGGAAGCCGATGAAAAAGCTGTCGCCCTTGATGTCGCCAAGGCGGCCAACTTCTTCCCCGAAGATTTTTACCTGCCACCCTGCCCGGTCGACGTAGAGCTTGTCGAAGGCGATGTCATCAAGGTCGGCAACCTGGAACTGGAGACTTTTGAGACGCCGGGCCATTGCGATGGTCATCTCAGCTTTCTCATGCGCGGCGGCGACCGCGTTTATCTGCTCGGCGCCGACCTCGTCTTCTGGGGCGGCAAAGTCGTCTGGCAGAACATCCACGACTGCCGCATCGACGCCTACGCCGACAGCATGTTCAAGATGGAAAAACTCGAGTTCGACGCGCTGGTTCCGGGTCACTTGCAGATATCGCTGCGCGAGGGCAAAGCGCATCTGGACGCGGCGGCTTCCGCCTTCCGTCAGTTGGCTGTCCCGCCCAATCTGCTTTGATCGGGAGCGATCGCGTTACCTTCGTTGTCCGCATCACTAGGTTCGTTCTCGATTAAACGCGTCCAGGCGCTCTTTCCAGATGACGCGCCATATCCGGGATAATCGAGCATCTCGTGTTGGCAATCGGGCATAATCTGCTATGAACTAGCATAATAACTTTAGCTGCATTCTGATCTTCTATGCTTAACGTCTGCTCTGGGTGAAGCGCTGTGTCACAAAGGAGGCAATATCGACAGGTAAACGACAAAGTGTCTAGCGTTTTGCGTTCGTAAATGTATCCAGAAAGGGAGAATAAATAATGATTTCACGTAAACTTGTCCTGCTCGTACTCGCGATTGTGCTGGTATTTGGCAGCCTGCCGCTCGCGGCGCAGGACGACCAGATCAACATGTCGATGTGGGTGCGGGCCATCAGCTTCGAGACACAGACGCTGGTTGATACCTGGAACGCCAACAACGACAGCCAGATTGAATTAACGGTCATCCCCGCCGGTACTGAGTTTGTGACTAAGATGGGCGCGGCCATCGCCGCCGGCGAACAGCCCGATATCGCCAGCATTGACCTCATTTTCACGCCAGTCTTTTCGTCAGCCGGTCAACTGACCGACCTTACTGAATATGTTCGGGCGCTGCCATTTGCCGACGATCTGACGCCGGCGCATATGGGCTTGGGCATGTTCGAGGGGCGCCACTACGCCGTGCCGACCGCTGTCGATGGCTCTTTCATGGTCTACAATAAGGACCTCTTCGAGCAAGCCGGCCTTGATCCCGAGGCTCCGCCCTCAAATTGGGATGAACTGCTGGATGCCGCGCGCGCCGTTAACGCCTTGGGCGACGACATCTACGGCTATTGGTTCTCCGGGGCCTGCGCCGGCTGCCTGGGCTTTATTCACATGCCCTTCGTTTGGGCCAACGGCGGCCGCTTCTTCAGCGACGACAACAGCGAAGCCACCATCAGCAATGAACCGGCCATGCGCGATATGCTGGAGCTGTTCCGCACCATGTGGGAAGAGGGGCTGATACCCGAAGGCGCGGCCGTGGACAACGGCGCCAACTTTGTCGGTGCCTTCGCCGGTGGCAATATCGGCATGGCGGGAGTCGGCAATTTCGCCTTGCCAACTTACGTCAACGACCATCCTGACCTGAACTTCGGCGTCTTCCACTTTCCCGGCAAGGAAGGTGGCAGCGCGTCCTTCGCCGGCGGCGATGTCA
Source organism: Chloroflexota bacterium (assembly GCA_026707745.1). Lineage (GTDB taxonomy): Bacteria > Chloroflexota > Anaerolineae > Aggregatilineales > Phototrophicaceae > UBA6055. The sequence goes on along the minus strand of JAPOWG010000063.1, from coordinate 17,210 downwards.
TCGCCATTCCCGCGGGCACGGAGCATGTTGAGGAAGCTTGGCGCTTCATCGAGTGGACCCTCAGCGAAGAAGCACAACTCGAAATTTACGCCGCCAACGGTCAGATTCCCGTCCGTCTCTCGCTCGTCGACAACGAGTACTTCGAGGGCGATGCCCGCCAGCATACCGCCGCTTCCGCACTAGCGGTGGGCCACGCGCCCTGGTCGACGGTCTTCCCGCGGCTCTTCAACGATCCCAACGGTCCCTGGCTGGAAATGTTCCAGGTCGGCGTGCTGGACGGCGATATCGACGGCGCTCTGGAAGTCGCGCAAGAACGCTTCACGCAGATTATGTCAGAAGGCTAGCCTTTCACGCTTTGCCTACCTGCCGGCTCGAGTACGCACCCGACCGGCAGGTAGGCTTTCATCACAGAGCGCCGCTCAAGCGTCTCAACTCTAGGACCGGTATCGAATTCCGTCGTATCTGAGATTCTTTAGGCGACCAGCAATGTACAAGCAACACGGCAAGCAACCATACTCTAGGGTTGTTCTCTGTGCTTGCGCTGTCCTCGAAGCTTAAGACCTCCAGTTTCTGCCAATACGGATACGCTGCCAAAGGCTAATCAGTGTTGGCAAACGGGCGGCACTTGCTATAAACTATCGCTTTAGCTTTGGTTCTGACTTGGGCTTTAATGTAGAGGCGTTTCTCTCGGCGAAGCGGCATGAGGCAAAGGAGGCAATATCGAACGGCTAAAGAGTTGCAACCCGACAATTCCTGTTTACAAATCTTCAGAAAAGGAAGAAGGAAAATGACATCTCGTAAACTAATCCTGCTTGTATTCGCGATTGTCCTGGTTTTGGGCAGCCTGCCGGCTTCGGCGCAGGACGATCAGATCAACATGACCATGTGGGTTCGGTCGATCCCCTTCCAGACGCAGGCGCTGGTCGATGAGTGGAACGCCAACAACGATAGTCAGATTGAGCTGACCGTCATCCCGTCCGCGGAATTCGTCACCAAGATGGGCGCTGCCATCGCTGCCGGCGAACCGCCCGATATCGCCAGCATTGATTTGATCTACACACCGGCCTTTGCGGCCGCCGGCCAATTGGTCGATATCACCGATTTCGTCAAAGAACTGCCCTACGCCGACACCTTGACGCCGGCGCACATGGCGCTGGGCATGTACGAGGGGCGCAATTACGCCGTGCCAACGGGGGTAGACGGCTCCTTCATCGTCTACAACATCGATTTGTTTGAACAGGCGGGCTTGGATCCCGATAATCCACCCACGACCTGGGGCGAGATGCTGGATGCCATGCGCGCCATCGACGCCTTGGGCGACGAGGTTTACGGCTATTGGTTCTCGATGAACTGCGCCGGCTGCAACGCCTTCACCTTCCTGCCCTTCATCTGGGCCAGTGGCGGCGATGTGCTCAGCGACGACTACGCCGAAGCCACTATCGACAGCGACCCGATCGTCCGCGATGCGCTTGCCTTCTACAATACGATTTGGGAAGAGGGACTCGTGCCAGAGGGCGCCAGCATCGACAACGGCAGCAACTTTGTGAGCGCTTTCACCGGCGGCAATATCGGCATGGCCGGCATGGGCAACTTCGCCATCCCGCTCTTCACGAACGACCATCCCGATTTGAACTTCGACGTCTTCCATATCCCGGGTAAAGAGGGCGGCGCGGCCTCCTTCGGCGGCGGCGACGTCATCGCGATAGCGAGCGGCAGCCAGCACGTGGAAGAAGCCTGGCGTTTCATCGAATGGACCATGAGCGACGAAGCGCAAATCGAGATTTACGCCGCTAACGGTCAGATTCCGGTCCGTCTTGAACTGGTCGATAACCCGTACTTCGAGGGCGACGAGCGCCAAATGACTGCCGCCAGCGCCTTGGCAGTGGGCTTTACGCCCTACACCACTGTCTACAATGATCTTTTCAACGACCCCAACGGTCCCTGGCTGGAGATGCTGCAAGTCGCGATCCTCGACGGCGATATCGACGGCGCCCTCGAACTCGGTCAGGAACGCTTCACTCAGATTATGGAAGGTTAGCCAATCAGCGATTGAGCGCTTGCCGGGCTTCGATCCGACAAGCGCTTCACCCTGCGATGTCTGTAGGGGCGTCACGGCTGGACGCCGGAAACGCCCCCGCAGACACTCAGCGCCTGCAACCTGAGAAAGCGTCACCCATTGATTAATCAGGCCACGCTCTTGAATCTCAGTTGGTCTCAGCGCCGCAAACTGACCGGCCTGCTCCTTGTCATGCCGACTGTCGCTTTCGTGACGGTCTTTTTCATCATTCCGCTGCTAATGACTGTCTACATGTCATTTCATGATTGGCCGCTCTTTGGAGAACGCGCCTATACCGGTTTGGAGAACTACCAGGAGCTGTCCAAAGACCGGCAATACCTCAAGAGCCTCGATTTCACATTTCGCTATACCGCCCTTGTCACGCCGCCGATCTTCATTCTCGGCTTCATTCTCGCTTCATTGGTCCGTCACAACATTCGCTACATCGGCGTCTTCCGCACCATCTTCTTCTTGCCGGTTGTCATCGGCCTGGGCGTCTCGAGCCTGCTCTGGGTCTGGATGCTCGATGATCGCATCGGCATCTTCAACAAGATCTTGCTGGATTTTCACCTGGTCCCCAAGGCGCAACTCTTCCTGGGCAGACCCAATACCGCCATGAACGTCATCATTCTGTCGGTCGTGTGGAAGACTGTGGGTTTCACCATGATCCTGCTCCTGGCGGGCTTGCAGGCCATCCCCGACGAACTTTACGAATCGGCCGAGGTCGATGGCGCCGGGTATTTCCGAAAGCTCCTTTATATCACCTTGCCGCTTATGCGCCGCACCATCGCCCTCGCTTTGATCTTGTCCGTCATCGGGTCCGTGCTGTCTTTTGACCAGTTTTACATCATGACGCGCGGCGGTCCGCGAAACAGCACCATTTCCATCGTCTTCTGGATATTCAACAACTCTTTCACTTATTTCAAGATGGGCTACGGCGCGGCCATGTCCATTGTCCTGCTTGCTATCCTGGTCGCGCTGACCGGCTTGCAATTATATGTCTTAAGGGAAAAGGAATAGATGGCGGCTACATCATTGCGGGCGAACCCGTCCGGGCATTCCCAGCAAGAATTGCGGCGCATGCGCCGCCGCACCCTGCTGGCCCTGCGCTACGTAATCTTGGTTGTCCTGGCATTGCTCTTCCTGTTTCCTATCGCCTGGTCATTCATCAACTCGATAAAATTGCCCTCCGAGGCCCTGGCCGTGCCGCCGACTTATCTGCCGAGCGAAATCTCCCTGAAAAACTACGAGGAACTCACAACCTACGGCAAAATCGGGATCGCGCAGCATGTCTATAACAGCACGGTGGTCGCGCTGATTACGGTCGTGGGCAGCATTGTCCTCAGCACGCTGGGCGGTTACGGCTTCGCGCGCTTCAACTTTCCCGGCAAGAATGTTCTCTTCGTCATGGTGCTCTCCACACTGATGATCCCCTTCCAATCCATCTTGATTCCGCTTTTTGTCATGATCGTTCAAGTCGATTTACATGACACCTTGTTTGGCCTCGCCCTCGTCTACATAACTTTTCAGCTGCCCTTTGGCATATTCTTGATGCGCAACAGCTTTTTGGCGGTGCCGCAGGAAATCGAAGAATCGGCGCTGCTGGACGGCTGCAGTTCAATTAGCATCCTCTATCGTCTCATGTTGCGGCTAGTGCTGCCCGGCATCGTCACCGTGGCGATTTATGCCTTTATCAATTCCTGGAACGAATTCCTGGCCGCCTTGATCTTCATGTCGGATCAAGACAAGTTTACCTTGCCGGTTTTTCTCACCACCGTCCGTTACGGCATCTGGGGCGATGTCAATTGGGGCGCCTTGCAAGCCGGGGTCATCGTCTCCATCATCCCCAGCCTGGCCATTTTCCTGGCGCTGCAGCGTTACTACATGGACGGCCTGATGGGCGGCGCCGTCAAAAATTAACCGGGCTCATCACAAGGACAGCTCATGGACAAATTGCCGCAAAACCGCGAGCCACTGTATCCCGCCGCGTTTCAGGCATTGCCGCTGGGCGCGATTAGACCGCGAGGCTGGCTGCTCAATCAGCTCCGCGTACAAGCGAATGGACTGAGCGGCCACCTCGACGAATTCTGGCCGTCGCTTGGTCCGGACAACGGCTGGCTCGGCGGCGACGGCGAATCTTGGGAGCGCGGTCCTTATTATCTCGACGGCTTGCTGCCCCTCGCCCACCTGCTGGAAGACGAGCGTCTGTTGGGCAAGGTCGAGCCCTGGATCGAATGGACGCTCAACAGCCAGGACGAACGCGGCTTCTTCGGCACGCGCGATCCCGACTGGTGGCCGCGCATGATTATGCTCAAGGTGCTGATGATGCGCTATGAAGTCAGCGAAGACCAACGCGTCCCCCAACTGATGACGGATTACTTCCGCTATCAACTGCGCGCCCTGCCCGTGCGTCCTCTGTACCTGTGGGCTTGGGCGCGGGCCATGGATAACGTTCTGGCTGTGCATTGGCTCTACAACATCACCGGAGACGGCCTCCTCCTGGACTTGGCCCAGCTGCTCATTGACCGCACGCTCGATTGGCCCGACTTGCAAGCCAACTACAGCCTGCGCCACATCCTGCCGCTGAAAGAGTGGAATCACGGGATGATGACGCACGGTCCCAACAATGCGATGGGTGTGAAAGCCGGCGGCGTCTTTTATGTGCAGACCGGCAAACCCTGGCACCGCATGGCAGCGCGCCTGGGCATCGAGAATCTGATGCGGCATCATGGCCAGCCCAATGGCGTCTTCAGTTGCGACGAACATCTGAACGGCACGTCGCCCGTTAGCGGCACCGAGCTCTGCGCTGTCGGCGAGTTCATGTTCTCACTGGAAGAGTTGATGCGCATTCTGGGCGATCCCTTCTTCGGTGATCAGCTGGAACGCGTCGCCTTCAATGCCTTTCCCGCCACATTCACGCCCGACATGTGGGCGCATCAGTACGACCAGCAGGTCAATCAAGTGCTGGCGACGGTCGCGGAACGCAACTGGACCGACAACAGCGACGACTCCAATATCTTCGGCTTGGAGCCGCATTTTGGCTGCTGCACCGCCAACATGCACCAGGCCTGGCCCAAATTCACCAAGAGCCTTTTCATGGCGACGCCCGATGGCGGGCTGGCGGCGATCGCCTACGCCCCCTGCCAAGTCAAGACGACGGTCGCGGAAGACATCTCCATTACGGTAACCGAAACGACCGATTATCCCTTCAAGGGAGAAATCCATTTTGCCTTCGACTTGGACTTGCCCTGCGAATTTGATCTGAGACTGCGCATCCCGGCATGGGCTGAAGAAGCGACGCTGACCGTTTGCGGCGAGACATCCACGCTGCGCTGCCCGGGCAGCTTCCACATATTGAGAAGAACTTGGCAATCGGGCGACAGTGTCTTGCTTAAGCTGCCGATGGAGGTGCGCCTACGTGAAGGGCACAAGGGTTTGCTATCGGTGTATCGCGGACCGCTGCTGTTTGGTTCCAGAATCGATGAGCAGTGGAAGCAGATCGCCGGTGAACTACCACACGCCGATTGGGAAATATCTCCCAAATCGGCGTGGAATTATGGCTTGATTCCCGATGCAGAAACCGTGCTCGCCGGTCTGACAGTGACCGAAGCGGCACCCTCCGAGATTCCCTTCGCCACGGATCAGCCTCCTGTCACATTGAACGCGAAGGCAAAGCGCCTGCCCGACTGGACACTGAAAGACAATTCCGCCGCCGATATTGACGTTGGTCCCCATCCCGCCGCCGAGGCAACCGAGCAACTCACGCTGATTCCCTACGGCTCGACTCAACTGAGAATCGCGGCTTTTCCCATTGCGCAGAACGAAGAGGATGAAGCATGAGCGACGAGATTCGCGATTATCCCATCACGCCCGTGCCATTCGACAGCGTGAAGATCCAGGACAAGTTCTGGAAGCCACGCATTGATACCGCAGTGAACGTGACCATTCCTTACGACTTCGAGAAATGCCAAGAAACTGGCCGCATTGACAATTTCGCCAAAGCGGGCGGCCTGATGGAAGGTCCCCACCAAGGCATCTTCTATGACGACTCCGATGTCTTCAAAGTAGTGGAAGGCGCAGCCTACGCCTTGCAGATTGCGCCAAACCCCACGTTGGAATCCTACGTCGACGATCTGATCGACAAGTTCGCGGCCGCCCAGGAAGACGATGGCTATCTCTATACCGCCCGCACCATCGACCCCGTTAACATCGACCATCGCTGCGGCGCCCAACGCTGGTCCAACCTGGCGGTCAATCACGAATTATACAATGTCGGCCACATGTACGAGGCCGCAGTCGCCTATTTTGAGGCAACGGGCAAGCGCAAATTCCTCGATGTCGCGCTCAAAAACGCCGATCTGATTGACTCGGTTTTCGGCCGCGATAAACTGCGGGATGTTCCCGGGCACCAGGAAATCGAGATCGGCTTGGTCCGGCTTTACCGCGTCACCGGCGAACTGCGCTACCTGAAGCTGGCGAGATTCTTCCTGAATGAGCGAGGCCGCGCCCATGGCCGGGCGCTTTACGGTCCCATCTGCCAGGATCACATGCCCGTGACCGAACAAAGCGAAGCAGTTGGTCACGCCGTTCGCGCAGGTTATCTCTATGCTGGCATGACTGATATGGCAGCCCTGACCGGTGACACCGCTTATGCATCGGCCGTATCCGCCCTCTGGGAAAACGTGGTCGGCAAGAAACTGGCTTTAACCGGCGGCATCGGCGCTCGCCACGAGGGCGAAGCCTTCGGCGACAACTATGAGTTGCCGAATTTGACCGCCTATAATGAAACCTGCGCCGCGCAGTCCAACATCCTCTGGAACCATCGCCTCTTCCTGTTGACAGGCGAGGCAAAATATGTTGATGTTCTGGAACGCACATTGTACAACGGATTCTTGTCCGGCGTCGGTATGGACGGGACTTCCTTCTATTACGTGAATCCCCTGGCATGCGACGGCGAATATCCCTTCAATCGGGAACGAGCGATGAGCCGTCAGCCCTGGTACCAGACATCCTGCTGTCCGACGAACGTCGTACGACTGCTGCCTTCTCTTTCCGGTTACATCTACGCGCTGCGCGATCAAGCGCTTTATGTAAATCTTTATGTGGGGGACGAGGCAGCAATCAGATTGGAAGGAGGCGAGATCAGCATCACGCAGACCACGGACTACCCTTGGGGCGGCGCGGTCGCATTCGATATCGCCGTCTCAAAGCCAAGCGCGTTCGCTCTCAAGTTGCGCATTCCGTCTTTCGCGCAGTCTTCCCCGTATGGAAAACCGCTGCCCAGCGATCTTTATCGCTATCTCGACGGGTCCGCCGATGCGCCTAGCTTGTCCATTGACGGCGAAGATGTTCCAGTTGAGGTACAAGCTGGATATGCGACCGTTTATCGCCATTGGGAAGGCACAACGCGCGTCCGCTTGAGTCTGCCGATGCCTATTCGCACTGTTGTCGCGCATCCTGCAGTAGACGAGTTGAAGGACAAAGTGGCACTCGAACGCGGACCGCTTGTCTATGCGCTGGAAGCGGCGGACAACGATGCATCCTTGCTTGACCTGGCGCTGGATGACTCGGGTCAATTGCGCGCCGAGCATTCGCCACATTTGCTTGGCGGCGTCACATCAGTTCAGGGCAATGCCTTGGATCCCCTCGGGAACGCCGTCAAATTCACCGCCATCCCCTATTACGCTTGGGGACATCGCGGCGACGGTCAGATGACCGTTTGGCTAAACCGACGATCAATATAGGCAAGTCATTCATGTGGATTGATAGTTTTAGTTGCCTATCCGAAAGCGTCTTATCCCAATCGCAAACAGCACGATGGACGAGCCAATCAGCACACTGATATAAGGCAAGATATCCATCAGCCCCCCATTAAAGTAAATGAGCGTATTGAAGCCATCCATTACCCAGGCCACCGGCGAAATATGACCGAGCGTTTGCATAAACGGCGGCACAACCTCCAACGGCCACCAGCCGCCGCCAAGCGCCGCCAACGAGACCGATAACAAGTTTGCCAAGTAGATAGCTTGCCCTTCTGAACCGATGGAACTGGCAATGGCAAAGGTCAAAGCCGTAATACACAAGGTATAGGCAGCCATGACAAACACCAGCAGGACAATCCGCGAGCCAACCTCTAAACCCATCAGCGCGCCAAATCCGAACAAGATGAGATATTGTATCATCCCTAAGATAAAGAAGCTCAGGATTTTGCCTCCAAGCACCTGCGCCCGCGATATTGGCATGACAATGACACGCTGCAGGGTCCAATTTTGACGATGACGCAGCAGCGTCGCCATCCCGCCCAAGACCGTAAACATCACAAACATCGCTCCCAAGCCGGGCACGGATTGTCCGAAGCCCTCACCGGGTTGCAAGGCGCGTTCGGCATTGCTCAGCCGAAAATCATAAGCCACCAAATCTTGCGCCAGCAGGTCTTGAGCGCGGGCATAAAGCGCGCCGGTCTCGGCTTCAATATCCAGCGCATTGAGAACGAGCTCGCCGGCGCGTGCTGCAATAATCGAACTGTTCAATTGACTGATGACCGTGTTGACACTGTGTTGAATGGGACCGCCGAAGCTGTCTTCGCGACTAAAGTACAGAATGGGCAATGCTTCGAAGGTCTGCAAAGCCCCTGCGAAGCCTTGTGGAATTACAATTGCGGCAGAAATGGATCCCTCGACAACGCGTGTCCTCGCCGATTCGATATTTGCAGCCTCACTACCCCGAACAAAAGCGTCATTGGCCGCCAGCACAGCGTCAACAAACGCTTGCGAAGCCGGTGTATTGTCCTGATCGATGAAGTCAATGGTAAAAGATCCGCCACGTGGCGCGGTGCTTAGTCCAAATACCGCCGCCAATACAATAGGTATCACGGTTAAGCTGATCAGGTTGCCCCGCTGCGACAGGTAAATCCGCAAGTCGTTATATGCAATAACAAAGATCTTGTCCATAAGCCTCTTAGACCTGAACGCGGCGGTTAAATAACCAGGAACCGACCGAGAACAATATCAGACCCTGAACCAGCAGAACCAGTAGATTGAGTTCAATGGCCGCGTCGCCGCTAGATAGACTTTCAAAGCCATCAACCGCCCAAAATATCAGCGACAGCTTGGAAAACTCGCCCAGCCGGAAACCGAATGCGCCGCCCAGCAGCGCCAGTCCCATATTAACCATCGTGCCCAGCAGCGTAGCTTGTTCCGGGGTCCTCGCCAGCCCAACCACAAACACGCCGACACCCGATACCGCCAGCGAAACGGACAGAAGCAACATGACCAAAGCCAGCCAATTGTTGCCCCAAAGGAAAGTGAAAGCCCCGTTACTGATACTCGCAATGATGGACAGAAAAACCAGCAATAGCAGAATTTGCAGGACAATAATCCACTGGACACCCAGCAACTTGCCGGCAAGAATCGACTGACGAGAAGTGGGCGAACTTAGCAGACGTTGTAAAACCCAGGTGTTGCGATCCCGATAAACAGACTGCAGCCCTGTCCATGCCGTAAACAAACTAAAAAAGACCGCCTGTGCCGAGCCGAATCGAATTAATATTTGCTCAAAAGCCGATCTTGCCTGCACATCATTTAGCGCTTGTCTTTCTAAGCTGATGTTGCCCAGATTGGGATTGTAGGCGCAGGCAAACCCGGCAAAGGCGCTCTCATCTGCGCTCATGAATTTAATCGCATTGAGGGGATTGGCGAAGATGGTTTGTACTGTCCCGCGAATCGCCGCGCTCGCTGTCACAAAAGGCTGAATCACCGTCTCGGCGATGCTGCGAACAATTGTTACCGAAATCGCTGTTGCGCCGCTGCCATAAACTTCAACTTGGGTCTTCTCAAGTTGTGTCTGCTCAAGCAGCGACGGATCTCGTGGCGGGTTGACCTTGCTGGTAAAATCTGCCGGTATAATGACGGCAGCCGCATAAATGCCGTCGTCAACCCCGGCCCGCGCCAACTCCGGATCATCCAAGCGCTTGGCATTCAGAAAACTGGACAAGGGCCGGATCTCAGCAGGCGCCGACTCAGATGAAAGCTGGCAAGTTGCTTCGTTACTTCTTGCGATCGGTTCCGACAACAGAATGGACGCAACTGTTTCACCCAGATTGCCCTCGCCCCCTCCTTGATCGAGATTAACAACCGCAACCGAAATCGCTCCAATCGTCAGTTCCCCGCCGCTACTGCCAAAGGCGAGTCCTATGATAAGAGAGATAGCAAGCGGCGTCCCCAACATAAACAACAACAGCACTCTGTCAGTACTGACTGTGTAGAGTTCTTTCCAGGCGATGGTGAGTATTTTCTCCATAGCAGCCGCCTTAATCGCGCAAGGCGCGGCCCGTCAAATTCAAAAACACCGCTTCCAAGTCCGGCTGACGGACTTCTATTGAACTAATCTCAACCTGCTGCTCGATAATATTGAGAACTTCCGCCAGCAATTTGCGCCCATTTTGACAATATACGGTCAACACAGCTTCCTCAGCCGGCGTAACTGCGCTGCCGCCGCGTCTGTCAATATCCTTCAAATGATCGACCTGATACTCGACCTTGCTTGCCTGCGGATGGGCGCGCAGGGCATCTAACAAGGTTTGTTCATCAGATGGGCGCTTCACCTCAATAACAAGACGGTCCTCCGCGCCGATCCGCTCGGTCAACTCGGCTTGTGTGCCGAGCGCGATAATTTCGCCATGATCAATGATGCCAATGCGGTCGCTTAGTTCTTCTGCCTCTTCCATGAGATGCGTGGTATAAAGCACTGTCATCTGATACTCGTCACGCAAGCGAAACACCGTATCGAGAATCCGTCGCCGATTTTGAGGATCAACACCGGCAGTTGGCTCATCCATATAAATAAGCTGCGGACGATTGAGCAAGCCAGCAGCGATATTGACCCGGCGTTTCATGCCGCCACTGAAAGTATCTATACGGTCATGCTGGCGTTCTTCCAAGTCCATGAATTCGATCACTTCATCCATACGCATTTTGAGCTCTTTACCGCGCAGACTATACATACGCCCAAAAAACCAGAGATTCTGTCGCGCCGTTAATTCGGGATACAAGGCGATTTCCTGCGGCACTACGCCGATAAGTTGCTTGGCTTGTCGAGCTTGTTGTCTGATGCTGTAACCGCCAATAAAAGCATCGCCTTCGCTGGGTTCTATCAGGCCGCTTATCATCGAAATAGTCGTGGTTTTGCCAGCGCCATTGGGACCTAACAGGCTGAAAATCTCGCCTCTGTAAATGCTGAAACTCACCGCTTTTACCGCATGAATTGGCGTACTGTCCTTGCGCATAAAGGTCTTTCGTAGACCTTTTGTCTCAACCATAGTTTCCATGAATTCGGCCTCTATCTTTGCTTTGCGGCTATCTTGTCCCAAGCTTTGGATCTCTGCAAAATAATATTAGTGTCAAGATATGCTCAAGTGACTTAAAGTTTGGGCCAGGTATCGGTGAGGCGATAACCCTGTGGCCAGGGGTCATCCGGGTCGAGCACCAGTTGCTGGGTACCGGTAATCCATGCCCGTCCCCGAACGCTTGGGATAACCGCCTCGCGGCCGGCGACAGTGGTCACATCATTGATTTGACAATCGAATCGGGATCCGATAATCGAGCGCGCGACAAAGTGATCGCCCGGCGCCATTTCCCCCCGCGCGTGTAATACGGCCATCCGCGCCGAGCAGCCCGTTCCGCAAGGCGACCGATCTAGCTTGCCCGGATCGATAGCCACGGTGTTGCGCCCGGACAAGACCTTTCCTTGTCGCTCGACCGGCAGCGTAAATTGGCAGAAGGAAATATGATTCCAGGCCTTGTGTAAGGGATGCTGGAAGCCAATTTGCTCATTCGCGGCAAGGGTGATCTTCCGTCCCATTTTCGCCAGGTCCAGCGCCTCATCGGGCACGACCGCAAAACCCAATGTACGGGCATCAACCAGAACGAAACTATCCCCCCCGTAAGCCGTATCGACAGTCAGCGTTCCATGTCCCTCAAGCTCGAGCTTGACGTCCAGCAGATCGGCAAAGGACGGCACGTTTTCGATTTCGATGCTCTGCGCCTTGCCATCCGCGCAATAAGCGCGGACACGCAGCAATCCCGCCGGCGCTTCCAGCAAAAACGTCGTTTCAGGTTCACCCATCTCAATCATGCCGGTGTCCAGCAGCACGGTCGCGACGCAGATCGAGTTGGAACCGGACATCGGCGGTGTATGCTCCGGCTCCATGACGATGAAGCCAAACGCCGCGTCCGGGTGCTTTGGCGGCACCAGCAAGCTGACATGCTTGAAGACGCCGCCACGCGGCTCATTCAAAACGAAGCGGCGCAAGCTCTGATCCGCATCAAGCCAGCGCGCTTGCTCCCAGATGGTTTCTCCCGGCGGCGGAGGCACGCCCCCGACGATGACATTTCCAACTTCACCTTCGGCATGGCAGGCGACAATATGAACCAGTTTTGATGCTCGCATCTTCCGTCCAACCAATCCCTGCGCCACACAGTGCTGTCAAATATACCATTCGCCATCGAAGATTGCACCAAACGGCTTTGCGGCGTCCCGCCTGCAGCATTTTGACCGACATGTTAAGATTAGACGGCATCAAAGGCTAAACCAAGATATGACAACTAAAACTCAGCGCGCCTGCGTTATTCGACCCGGCGTCATTCGACTGGAACCCGACGAGTTGCCTTCCCCGGCGTCCGACGAAGTATTGGTTCGGACGACCAAGACCTTGATCAGCCCCGGCACCGAGCGCGCGATCATGTTGAATCTGCCAGGTCTTGTGCTTCAATACCCAAAGTCTGTCGGTTACAGTCATGTCGGTGAGATCGCCCAGGTCGGCGCGGAAGTCCGCAGCCTTAAAATAGGTGACAGGGTCGCGAGCAAATCGCGCCATGCCAGCCATGCGCTCGTCAAGGAGGCGCTCTGCCATCAGCTGGCGGCTGACCTGGACGATGAACATGCGACCTTTTTTCAACTCCTGGCGACCTCGCTGCAAGCCGTACGCAAAACCCGCCTCGAGCTGGGCGAAGCAGTTGCCGTGCTCGGCGCGGGATTGGTCGGCCAGCTGGCATTGCAGGTTGCGCGCGTCGCGGGCGCCATGCCTGTGGTCGCCATCGACAATCACCAGGGCCGCCTGAAACTGGCGCATGAATTGGGCGCCGACCATATTGTCTCGGACGCAAACGCGGCAAAAGATGCAACAGCGACAAGCGCCCTTGCGGAAAGGTTCCCGGTTGTGGTTGAAGCCACCGGGAACCCCGCAGCGCTAATGACCGCCTGCGACATCACTGCCTTTGGCGGCAGGATTGCCTTGCTCGGCAGTTCGCGGGGTGCCACCGAATCATTTGATTTCTACAAGCGGGTGCACAAAAAGGGAATCACCCTGATAGGCGCGCATATTGACACTGCCGCTAGACTCTCTTCGGCGCCCGGCTGGTGGACCTTGCGCGATGAACAGCATACCGCCTTGAAGTTGCTCCAAAACGGTCGCGTCACTGTCGCCCCATTGATAAGTCATCGCTTTCATTGTAGCGAAATTGCCGCAGCTTACGATCTGCTGGCGGATTGGAATCTCGACGCGCTTGGTATACTGATTGATTGGACCTAAACCAAACAGCGAGTCGATCGACTGGAGAGAAAAACATCATGACTAATCTTCTGATGAGCGACGTTTTTGACTTACCGCTTTACGAAAAGCCGCGTCAATTGCGGCAGACCTGGCTGAAAGACGTCGGCTACGATGAAGCGCCCCGCTACATCGAGCGCATGGGCTTGACCGAGCTGGAAGACTTCCTCGAGGTCGCCGGGCAGCGCCTGGACTTCGTCAAGATCGTTACCTCGCAGATCATTTTCAGCCCGCATGACTGGCTCAAACGCAAAATCGCAACTTATCAGCGCTTTGCGGTCGAACCCTATCTGGATCACTCATTCTTCATGCAAGCCTACCAACGCGGTGTGGTTGAGAGCGCCATCGAGGCCGGGCGCGAGTTGGGCTTTCGCGTCATCGAATTCATGAACACCACGGACGAGGTTAGCGCCGCGCAATGGAAAGCTTGGCGCAAACTGGCGCTTGACCTGGGCATGCGCATCATTCAGGAGCACCATCCGATTTATCATTGGAATCCCAGCCTGACGCCGCGTCCTTCATCAGCAGATGAGATACTCCGCGGAGCCGAGGCCGCCCTTGAGGACGGCGCTTTCATCCTTATGATCGACCATGAAGAATTCGACTTGCAAGGCGACAATACCGCCCGCGAAATCGGCAAAGTGGTCGACGCGCTCGGGCTTGAGAATATAGTTTTCGAGGCTACGTCGCCAAAGGAAGGTCCCATGCTCTGGCACGACAATCTGAAGCTGTATTTCAGCACATTCGGCGAGAACGCCAATGTCGCCAATGTTATGCCCAGCCAAGCGATGTACGTCGAAGAGATGCGTAGGCCGTTCTTGCGCGCAAAGCGCCAGTAGAAAAAGACCCGGGAGACTTCCAAATGGTTCATAAATGCGTATTGGACAAGCTGCGCGAATACGATTCGGCGACTATCGCCAACGTCATAGAGCTTTTTGATGTCCGACCGCGCAATCAAGGCTTTATGCGGCGCGGGATCAAAGCCGCCTTTCCCGATCTGCCGCCTATGGTTGGTTTCGCCTCCACTGCAACCTGCCGTACCTATGTTCCCCCTGTCAAAGGCAAGGCCGCCAGCGTACCCGATGTCGTCGAACGCTTTGACGAATTGTCCGGTCCAGCGGTGGTCGTGATTCAAAATCTGGATAGCGGTGGCTCCGCGGCCATGTTCGGCGACGTGATGTGTACTTCCTTCCGCGCATTTGGCGCGGTTGGCCTGGTAACCAACGGTCCCGGCCGCGACCTGCAAGGGGTAGCGCCGCTCAAATTCCCGGTGTTTTTCGACGGCCTTGTCTGCTCGCATGGCTACAATCATATGCTCGATATCCATGTGCCAATTCAAGTTGGCGGTATAACCGTCGCGCCGGACGATCTGCTTCACGGCGATGGCAACGGCGTCACGGACATTCCCAGAGACATCGCTGCCGACGTCGCGGATGCCTGCGCGGAATTCGCCGCGGCGGAAAAAGTAATCCTGGACCTGGGCGCGCTCAGCGCGCCGAGTCAAGCGGATTTGCGGGACGCTTATCGCGAAAAAGCCCGCCTTGTTGCCCAGTTGGCTGCGAGACTGCGGCAGTCGCGATAAAATCCCTAACGCTGACGATCACTTGAAAGAGAGCGCCGCATGCGTCTTTATGTCACCGGTGGTACGGGACTCGTTGGCAGCAACATCATCCGCTTGGCGCGGGGGCGCGGCATGGAAATCATTGCCTCGCAATACGGTCCGGAGCCGGAGTGGAGCGTAGACTACCAGCTTGATCCCCTGGATTTCGCCGATCATGAAGGCGTCCGCGCTTCTATTCACAAGTACCAGCCGGATGCGGTCATCCACACCGCTGCCATCCTCGACCAGATTTTCATGGATACGCAACGGGAATTGTCTTGGTCGATCATGGTCGATGGCACGCGCGCCCTGGCCGAAGCCTGCCGCGACGTGAACGCGCGCTTGGTATTTGTCTCTTCCGACTGGGTCTTTGATGGCCGCGCCGACCGCGTCGACGAAAGCTCGCCGCCTTGTCCGGTTAACTTCTACGGCATCATGAAAGTCGCCTCCGAACGCGAACTGAGCGTGATGGAGGGCTTGAATTGCGGTATCGGCAGGCTGGCCGGCGTCTACGGCTTGAACTACGCGGCTCCCTCGCTTGCGCGTAAGGACAACGGACTTGGATTCGACTTTTCTGTCTACGTGATTTACCGATTGGCAGCGGGCCTGCCAGCGACAGTCTGGACCGGTCCCAAAGTCAACGATATCGCGCACCCGACCTTGGCTTCCGACTGCGCGGATATGCTCTTGCGACTGGCGCAAGCCGATGAGAACGGCATCTTCCATTGCTTCGGCAGCGAAGCCATCAGCCGCGTCGACCTGGCGCACCAGATCGCGAAGGCCTTTGACGCCGATCCCGCTCTGATCAATACTACGGTCACCGATCCCGCAGTCCTGGATGTGCATCGTCATATCGGCATTCCCTTTCGCACGATCGCCAGCACCGACAAGACAGCGCGGGTCTTGGGACGTCGTGCCTTCAATGTGGTGGAAGGCTTGCAAGCCTTTCGCAAAGAGTGGGATGCCTTTTGGGGCTAGGCGCCAGTAACGCTTGTGCGAGCAAAACTGTACTTGAGTCTTCGGATTGCCGGGGTCAGGGAGGATTTTCAATGTCCAAGCATGTACTTTCCTTTTCGCTTATTCTGCTTCTGGGTTTAGCCATACCGGTATTTGCCCAGTATGGTGAATACGGCCAAGGCAGTTTCAAAAACCCCTATCCATTGCGGAACTATTCCGACAGCGTGGACGGGATTAGCCTGCGCATCGTCGGCTTGCAGCGACCGGCTGAGCCGGGCGCTGACCGAGATCCCCCGGCTGCCGGGCAGGAATATGTCATTGTTTCGGTGCAACTCACCTGCGATCCATCCCGCAGCGAAAACTGCGTTGTCGCCTCTTTCGACTTCGAACTCGCCGGTTCACACGGCATCATCTATCCAAACGCGATGAAAGAGGATGAGAGCGCTTTTGATTTCGCGCCCGGCGCCGAAGCGTTCGGCGATATTTCCGCCTACGTCAGCAGCGATGATACCGATCTGGTGCTGCTCTTCTATCATTGGCCGAGCATTCCCTACACATTTCCGTGGGTCTTCGCGACCGAGCTAGCGCCGGAAACGAGGGAGGGCATTCCCGTCAATGCCAACGTCGGCATGATTGCGCGTGTCGGACCCAGCAGCGATCTAGCGTTCACTGGCGTGTTTAATCGTGGCGAGCAACTACTGGCTTTCGGGCGCAATGCCGACGGCGCCTGGCTGGAAATCAGTTTCGGATGGGTGCCCGCCGAACTCGTCCAGGCCGAAGGCGACATCATGAGCTTGCCAGTCACCGGGTAGCCGAATCAAACCCCCTTCCGAAGGACTGTCTCGGCGGTCAGTGTCTACGCGACCTACGCGCACCCCTTGTGGGATTTCCGCCCCCCGGCTTAGCGGGCAGAGGACATGACAGGTTTTAACTTGGTGGAATACCGCTGCAAAACTTGTAATTTCTGTGGCGATTTCGGGCGACTTACAGAG
>JAPOWG010000016.1 GCA_026707745.1 Chloroflexota bacterium | reverse complement strand
AGCGCGGTAGCCCAAATTCGCCGGTTACGCGCCGAGCGGCTGTGGTGAATCCCCCCGTACCGAACCCGCAACGGGCCATGTCCACTCGACCTGCCAGGTCGCGTAGATACTGACCGGCAGCGCCGAGGGTCGAGCCGGTGGTTTGGGGCATAGGCGACCGGTGAAAACGACGCCGCCTAGCTGGTATAATCCTTGAAAGAACAGGAAAGCATTTGTAGAAGGAAATCCCATGCCCAAGAAGAATTTGATCGGCGGAGAGTGGCGCGGCAGCGATGACGTCATGGAAGTGCGCTTTCCCTATGACGGCAGCCTGGTCGATGCCGTATCCATGGCGAGCGCGGCGGACATGAACGATGCGATGGACGCGGCTTTGGAAGGCTTTGAAGTCACCCGGGCGCTGCCCAGCCACAAACGCTCGGAGATTTTGGGTAATATGGCGCGTTTGCTGGGCGAGCGCTTCGATGAAGTCGTCGAGGCCATGATCATGGAAGGCGGCAAGAACCGCAAGACCGCCGTCGGCGAGGCGGCGCGCGCAATGGAGACCTTGAAGGTCTCCAGCGAAGAGGCGCGGCGCATCGGCGGCGAGGTTTTCAGCATCGACTGGACGGCCGCCGGCGAAAATCGTCAGGGCTTCACGCGCCGGGCGCCGATCGGCACGGTGCTCGGCATCACGCCTTTCAATTACCCGGTCAATCTGGCTTGTCACAAGATCGGTCCCGCCATCGCCGCTGGCAACCCGATCATCCTGAAACCGGCTGAAAAAACGCCGCTCTCATCGGTGATCCTGGCGGAAATCGTATTGGAAGCCGGCTATCCGCCGCGGGCCTTCAGCATGTTGAATGCCTGGGGACCCGATACCGAGATGATGGTGACCGATCCGCGCGTCGCCATGATCAGCTTCACCGGCGGCGGCAGCGTCGGCTGGATGCTGAAAAGCAAAGCCGGCCAGAAGAAGGTCGCGCTGGAATTGGGCGGCAACGCCGGCGTGATCGTGCATCATGACGCCGATCTGGCTGATGCGGCCGGTCAAGCCGCGGCGGGCGGCTTCGCCAATGCCGGGCAAAACTGCATATCCGTACAGCGCCTGTTGATCCAGCGCGATGTCTTTGAAGACTTCACCGATCTCTTTGTCGATGAGGTCAAGGCGCTGAAACTGGGCGATCCGCGCGACGCCGATGTCGATATCGGTCCCATGATCAGCCCGCGCGATGCCGAACGCGCCGAAGCCTGGGTCAACGAAGCGAAGAAAGCCGGGGCCGCAGTCTTGCATGGCGACGCCAGGCAGGGCGCCATGTTCCCGCCGACGCTGCTGACCGAGACCGCGCCTGACATGCGGGTGAACTGTGAAGAGGTCTTCGCGCCCGTGGTGACTGTCAGCCCCTACGAGGCCTGGGATGAGGCTGTGGCCACCATCAACGACAGTCCCTATGGCTTGCAAGCGGGGGTCTTCACCCAGGATGTCAAGCGGATCATGGATGCCTGGGAGCGCGTCGACGTGGGCGGCTTGCATGTCAACAGCGTCTCGACCTTCCGCGTCGATCACATGCCCTATGGCGGCATCAAGGCATCGGGCTCTGGACGCGAGGGCATCAAATACGCGATCGAGGATATGACTGAACTGCGGCTGATGACCTTGAATTTGGGGTGATCTACTGATTCACCACAGAGGCACAGAAGTAGTTGCAGGTAAGTCATGAGAAAATCGCAGTACTCGGCGACTTAACTCCCCTCTCCAATGCTTTGGGGAGGGGCCGGGGGAGGGGTTAGAAAGGCGGCATAACGAATTCTCATTACTTTCTTGGAACTACAGAGGGCACAGAGAAAAACAAAGAGAGGAATATATTTTGCGGGCGTTTCTGCGACACGCCCCTACAACTCGTCGCTCTTTCAGATTTTCATTACTTACGTGGAATTACTGAGACAGTTAACATGACCCAGTAGCGAACAAGCCTTATAATGAAGGGATGCTTTGCCTTCCCAAGCCAGCCCTTGTTCCTAAGTGGATATTAGATGGATATAGTCCCATGATCAGAAAATTCGTCAAGTATCTATTTTCCATGACGATGGCGCTATGCATCGCCGCGACAGTTTCCGCGCAAGACATCGTTGAGCTTTCTTTCGCGTGGACCGAGGACGGCGTCGACAGCGCCGTGATGCGCGATTTGCTGGATCGCTTCCAAGCCGCGAATCCGGATATCGCAATCAGTCTGGACGTGCAGGCGGCGTCCGCAATACAAGAAGCCATTGAGTCGGGTCAAGCGCCGGACATGGCGCGCCTGACCGATGTCGCGGCTTTTCGCGGCGCCTATCTCGACCTGCGCGCGTTATTGGATGATCCGGCCATGCTCGAGGAGAACTTCCATCCCGCTATCCTCGACGCTTTGCGGGGCGGATCGGATGATGCGGGGCTATATGGTTTCGCGGATCAGTTGAGCCTGACCGCGCCCTATATCAACATCAGCGCCTTTGAGGTGGCCGGGGTCGCGCTGCCCAGCGACGTGATGGAAGAGCCAAGCCTGGACGATTGGCTGGCCGCCCTGGAAGAGGTGGCGGGGGCAACCGGCATCCCCTATCTCTTGTCGATTGACAACCGCGATCACCGCCTGCTTGGGCCGGCCATGCGCATGGGGGCGGTTTTCCTGGATGCTGACGGCAACCTGAACTTGCCCGACGACAGTGGATTGCGCAGTTTCCTGGGGCTTCTCAAGGGCTTGATGGACGAAGGCAAAGTGCCTGGGGATGTCTTGCTCGGCACGGGCAGGTCGGAAAGCTATTTCGTCCGCGGCGACGCGCTGATGTACATCTGCGCCAGCGGAAAAGCCGAGAGCGTGGCGGAGCAGATTGGCGAGAGCTTTGACTGGATAATCGCGCCCAATCCGCACGGCGCGGCCGGCAACACGGGATTCGCTTCGCTCAGCGCCGTGGTCGCTTTCGCGGGAACCCAGCATCCGCAGGCGGTCGCGCGGGTTATGGAATACCTGCTGCAGCCGGCGCTTTACGCCGAGTATTCGGCCCGGACGCTGACGATTCCGGCCCATTTGGCTGTGATTGAAGCGGCTGTGGCATACGCCGGCGATGATGACACGGTTAAGGCCGCGCTGCAAGCCTTCGCGCACGGCCTGCCGGATTTGCAGGATCAGGCGATCCTCTTCGATCTTCATCCGCTGGCGTCGGCGTATTATGAAGCGTCGAACGCGAGTTTGCAGCCCTATTTCGCTGGAGATTTGATGCTGGACGAGGCCCTGGCTGCGCTGCATGCGAGACTTGATGAGGCCGCTGATATGAGCGGCTAGTCGGCGCTGCTTGTCTAAATTGCATGAAATGCCGGCAACAAAAGCGCCTGCCAGCGCCGCCCGCCGCCAACCCCTTTCACCATGTGATCGGAGCGCTGTACTTTGTTGCATGACTTGCTCGCGCTTACTTCTGCGCCCCTGTACCGTCCCCGCCAAATCCCATCCCCGCCAGATCCCATCCCCGCCAGACCCGCAACCCGCAGGTCTACGTCTAAACCCGTAGGGGCGAGCCCGTGGCTCGCCCACCAAAAATCTCTGTGCCGGCGGTCAG
>JAPOWG010000109.1 GCA_026707745.1 Chloroflexota bacterium | reverse complement strand
ACTGCTTCTGATGGCGGTGATTAGCAAAGTGCTCGGCGCCGGCTTTGGCGCCCGCGCGGGCGGCTTCAACCTCCGCGAGTCGCTTCGCGTCGGCGTCTGCATGATATCGCGCGGCGAAGTCGGGCTGATCATTATCTCCATTGGCTTGACCAGCGGCATCCTGGACGGCGGCAGCGAGCTGTACGCGTCGCTCTTCATGGTCATTCTACTGACGACGGTCCTGACCCCGCCGATGGTGCGCTGGGTATTCCAAGGCAAAAGCGAGACGCAAGGCAGCCGCCAAGCTTTCGCCGCCAGCACAGAAAGGGGATGAAATGAAACTCGTAATTCTGATCACTTCCAATGTAGAAAATGGTCTGGAAGTCGCCCGGCGCTGGCAGGCGGCTGGCGCGCCCGGTGTCACCTTAATTAAAAGCGTGGGCTTGTACAGCTTGCAGCAGATCATCGACGAACAACATATCGAACTGCCCATGCACAGCGGCCGCTCCATGAACAGCTTGATGGCGCATGTCTTGCGCGGCATGGAACACACCAACCATGTCATCCTATCAGTTATGTCCAAAGCGCAGGTGCCTACCATGCTCGAAGAAGCCCGCGCCGTCATGGGCGACATGACCCTGCCCAGGCATGGCGTCGCTTTCGTCGTGCCGCTGGATGAGGCGATTGGCGTCCGCAACCCTGACGCAGATAGCTAACGCGCAGGCGCAAAAACCGCGAATGCCAGCTTTATCCGCCTTGCAGCCTTTGAATTGCTGGACAATACAACTCTGGACTAAACCCTTCCGAGCAGTAACGCCTCACCACGCTTAATACAGGCTCTTCATTGATAGTTAAAGTCCCATACCTATTGAATGGATCAAGGGCAACCATTACCCCGTGCATGGGCTTAGTGCACTCCTCTTCCTCGTCCAAGCCCATCGCCGCGTAATTGATACCCGCCTCAAAAGTATGTATATGGCAAGCCTCATGGGCAAGAAAGGCGGCTATTTCCAACTGATCAAAACGGGGGCCGGCGCTGATACCTCTCTTTTGCGCCCAATTACTCATGCAAGTTTCCAAGCCGACATGCCTTCGGTCCGGATAGGCAAATGCCCAGCAAGCCCCTGAACCCGAATTGGCGAGCTCGAAAATTTTATCGACGACGTCGATGACGTAGTTATGCCACTCTGGCGCTTGGTTCTCCAACCAATTTAGCGCCGCTTCAACTTGGCGAACAAATTCACTCGAGCCTTCAATCAAGGGTCGCGACGGCGGGATAGCGGACGGCCGAGCAGGCGCGGGACATTGATTGTTTTGGAAGGCCCAATAACCGTTTAGCCACTCATCTTCGCTCTGGCATTGCCGATCAACGAAACAGCAATTGTCTACGTTTGCTGGCGCGCTGGACACGGGTTGCGCGGGCGACGCTGGCTGAGGCTGGGCCGGCGCAACGCATTGCCCGTTCTGAAAGGCGCGGTAGCCGTCGATCCATTCCTTATCGCTTTGGCATTGCCGATCGACAAAGCAGCAATTGTCAATTGGGGTAGCCGGCGCTTGAGATCCGCTTGGCTTGCTGCTGTCGACGCGGCTGTAATCGACCCAATCCGCCAGCCAGACTTCCCGTCCGAAGCGATCGATCTTCAGCCAGCTGCCGGAGGCGCCCACGACCCGGAGGATGCTGCCCGTTTTCACAGTGTCAGCGATGATGGCATTAAGGCTGGGAGCCGCTCTCAAGTTAAGCCCACGATTCGCGCGAATGGAATACTCCTGCGCGGACGCTATACTGAAGACAAGTAAACAGCCGACCAGCGCCGATACTGCTTTCGATGCCACTAGAACCTCCCCTTGAATCGACAATCGGCGTTCTCAGTCCTGACGGCGACAGCTAAAGTATGGGCAGAGCGTCGCAATACGTGGGAAATCCGCAAAAGGCCGGTTTTGACCACTATGCGTCCAGGTTAGTCATAATACAGATGGACTATTTCGGCCATTTGGCAGGCTACTTCGTAATCCGTGTTGTGGCAAAACCAATTGTAAACACGGCGCCACTCATCCGCAGTGTACACTCTCGCCCCCTGTCTATTCGGATCGACCAGCTTGTATACCGCTAGCATTGGTTTTCCGCACTCTAATTCCTCTTGCGCTTGCCCATGAGGATATACAATTCCAGCTTCATGAGTGTGAATATGGCAGGCTTCATGTACAAGCGTGCCAGCCAAGATAACTAAATCGCCATTTTCCAGAGAAGGGTAGCATGTTTCTATTTCAACTCTTCTGGAAGGCGCAAGGGCAAATGCCGAGCAAGAACTTTCATCCGGATGCGAATTCGGGATCTGGGCGATTGTGTCCATTCCGCTAATCACATAGGCATACCATTCTGGCGCCTTGTCCCTCAGCAAATCAAGCGATCTTGCAATCACGCGGAGAAAGCGAGCCGGGCCTTCAATTTGTGGTCGAGACGGCGCGATCGCGGACAATCGAGTTGGCGCTGGGCATTGATTGTTCTGAAAAGCCCAATAGCCGTTTAGCCAGTCCGCGTCGGTCTGACATTGCCGGTTGACGAAACAGCAATTGTCTACTTGAGACGAAACATCGGCAGTGGGCTGCGAAGATGGCTGAGTCGGCTTCTGTGTGGACACCGGACATTGACTGCTGTGATACGCCCAGTAGCCATCGACCCATTCCTGATTCGTCGCGCATTGGCGATTGACGAAACAGCAGTTGTCAATTGGAGTTGACGGCGCTGGAGATCCGCTTGGCTCGCTGCTGTCGACGCGGCTGTAATTGACCCAATCGGCCAGCCATGCTTCGTATTCGCCTCTGTTGATCTTCAGCCAGCGATTGAACTTGCCGACTACTCGAAGAATCGCGCCCGCCGGAACGGTGTCAGCGATTGCGGCATCGAGATTGGGCGCAGCCCGCAGATTTAGCCCTCGATTCGCGCGAATGGAATACTCTTGCGCGGACGCTATGGTGAGCAAGACTGCAAATGCTACAACTACCGATATTGGCTTGGATGCCATTGAGACCTCCCTTTGTATCGACAGTCTGCGTATGGGAGGCCGGCCGCACGGCTGGCTAACGCGCAAGCAGCAACCCGCGTCCTCACCACAAAGAGCCTATTTTCGGTTTATCCGCCTTGCAACCTTTGGAACGTCGGGCAATATAGCTCTGGATGATACCCTTCCGCGCACCAACGTCTTTGCTTGTTAATTGAAGGTTCTCCGGTCTCCCCATCGGTGTACTTCCAGTACCTCTGGTGAGGATCAAGAGCCACTTGTACTCCTCCCCCGCGTTCCCGGCACAGCTTTTCCTCGTATGCGCGTTCATAAACCAACCCGGCGTCCCCTATGTGTACGTGGCAAGCCTCATGGACTATCGCCGTAGCTGCCCCGAGTTGATCATACTTGGCGCTCATACCCCAGAGTTGAAACCCGTTGACCCAGCAAGATTCCAGGGTGGCTTTTCTTTCGCGCTTATAGGCGAGCGCAGTGCATGTGTGCGTCGCGTCCTGATCGGGGATGGGGACTTCAACGATGAAGCTCAGTCCGGTTATCACATAGTTGTACCATTCTGGCGCTTCCCTCTCCATCAAATCCAGA
>JAPOWG010000081.1 GCA_026707745.1 Chloroflexota bacterium | reverse complement strand
AGCCTTGGCTCGCCCGAAATCTCTAGCAGTAGCGGTGGGCGACTCACAGAGTCGGCCCTACAGTCACCTTGCAATCTGTTGCATAACTTACTAGCAACTACTGAGGGCACAGAGAAAAAGAAGAAAGAGATCGATTTTTTCGGGCGTTTCGCTGAAACGCCCGACAGTTCATTACTATTGTGGATTCTGCATTACTTTTTTGGATCTACTTCTCTGCGCCAAAAAAAAATCTCTGTGCTCTCTGTGGCCTCTGTGGTTAAATTTTCGTTGCATGACTTACCTGCAACTACTTCTGTGCCTCTGTGGTGAATCCCTCCGTACCAAACCCGCAACCGCGCCGCGTCCTCAGTGCCCTACCAAGCACATACACCGCGATATAAGCCCCTCTCCCCTTGTGGGAGAGGGGTTTGGGGTGAGGGCCGCCCTCTGCGCCACGAGGGGGGGGTACCCCCCTGTATACATACTGTATCTATATAGTCTCCAAAATAGCCGCATTTTATAGGCATTTTATGGGCATTGTTTCGCCGTATACCGCCACCTTGCGCGCAGCGAGCGATTGTGCTTTTGAACGGCAAAACCATGTGATTTGCCAATACTCTGACATGCGCTCCCGGGATGTGAACTGTTTGGTTATCCGCAGCGAATAGTCTACAATAGGTGTTGCCCGCCTCTTTTTTAATAAACCGCGTTCTGCGGTAGCCGAGCAGGTTTATTATTTTGTGTGGGCGCGATAGCCCAATTTCGCCGGTTACGCGCCGAGCGGCTGGGCTAGGCAGTTGCGATCTTATTCGAATCGAGAAAATAGGGAGGAATATAGATGAAAAAGCACTATCGCTTGTCCACGCTCTTTGGAATCCTGCTGGTCACGGCGCTGTTCTTAATCGCGCCTGCGGCCCAGGCTCAGGACATGTTGAGCTTCGCGGCTGAGGATTGTGACTACGGCGGCAACCTTAAATCGGTGGAGGCTGTTGATGCGCATACGGTGGTTGTCACCCTCTGCAATCCCGATGCCATCTTCGACCAGGAAATGGCAAGTCTGGGTTTGTCAGTGCATCCTAGCGAATACCTGGATGCGACAGGCGGCGAAGGCGATCTGCTGACGACCCCCATCGGAACTGGACCGCTGCGCCTCGTCAACTGGGACCAAGGCAACGAGATGGTCTTCGAACGCTTTGACGATTACTGGGGCGAACCGTCGATCGAAAAGACGGTCATCCTGCGCTGGAATTCTGAAGCGGCCGCGCGGGCGACGGAGCTGCGCGCGGGCACCATCGACGGCATGAAATTCGCCAACCCCGACGATATCCCGGTTTTCGGCGCCGATCCCAATTTCAATCTGATCGAAATCCCGCCCTTGACCGGCGTTTATGTCGCCATGAGCAATTTCTACGAGCCGCTGAACGATGTGCGCGTGCGCAAAGCCATCGCCATGGGTATCGATCGTCAGCGTATCGTCGACAACTTCTTCCCGCCCGGCTCGCCTTTGACGCCGGACTTTGTGCCTCCGGCGGTCTTTGGTCACATCGGTGAAGGCGGCGTTCCCGGCTTCGATCAGGCGGCGGCCGCGGCGCTGTTGGAAGAGGCGGCCGCCGATCTCGGTTTTTCGCTGCCGCTGGATTCCGTGACGGACAGACGAACGGGCGAATCCCGTCCATTGACCTTGACCTGGCGAGATGTCGTTCGTGGTTACTTGCCGAATCCGGGCATCATCGCCAACGATGTTCAGGCGCAGCTTGCGGATATCGGCGTCGTCGCCGATGTCCAGGTGGTCGAGTCGGGCGCGTTCATCGCCTCGGCGCTCGCTGGTAACGAGCCGCTGTATATCCTGGGCTGGCATGCGGACTTCCCGGATGCCTCCAATTTCCTGACCTGCTGCCACGGGCCCAACTACAATATGTTGGGCGATCCCTACGCGGCGGTTTACGAACCCCTGATCGCTGCGGGCCAGGAACTGGATCCCGCTATGCGGCTGGAACTCTTTGGTCAAGTCGCGGATGCGATGGCGGAAGTTGTGCCTTGGGTACCTTTCGGTCATGCCGGCGCCGCCGACGTTTGGCAAGCGCGCATGATTGGCGTTCACCCGGGCGTGCTTGACGGCACGGAAGAATTCTCGCGGATCGAAGATCCAGACGACGACAATGTCATTTACATGCAGAATGCCGAGCCGATCTCGCTCTACTGCAACGATACCTGGGATGGGGAAACATTCCGCGCTTGTCACCAGGTCCACGAATCTCTGCTCGACTTCCAGAAGGGCGGCGTCGACGTGATACCGGGCCTGGCGGAAAGCTGGGACATATCGGACGATGGCAGAATCTGGACCTTCCATCTGCGCCAGGGCGTCGTATTCCACGACGGCTCCAGCTTGGATGCGAATGATGTCGTCGCCAGCTGGCATGCCGCCGCCGATTGCGCCAGCCCCAACCACACAGGAACCGGGCAGGGATTCGCAATCTACCTGTCCATCTTCCAGCAGTTCATCAATGCCGATCAGTGCTAGATGCAGATAGCTGAAACAAAAGTGTGGCACAAGCGCCGGGCATCATGTCCGGCGCTTGTCTTTTGATGAGGTCATGGCGCGCTTAGTTTCGGTTCAGGCGCGGATCCAGCGCGTCGCGCATGCCGTCGCCCAGTAAATTGAAGCCGAGCACGGTGATCATGATGGCGATGCCCGGGAAGAAGACCAGGTGCGGCGATGTAAACAGGTAATTGCGGGACTCGCTCAGGATCTGTCCCCACTCCGGTGTTGGCGGCTGCGCGCCCAAGCCGAGGAAGGAGAGCGCCGCCGCGTCCAGGATGGCTGTCCCGACGCCCAAGGTGCCCTGCACAACGATGGGCGTGATCGAATTGGGCAGGATATGCCCGAGAACGATGCGCAGCGGGCTCGCGCCCAGCGCTCGTTCCGCCACCACGAATTCCTGCTCTTTGATGGACAGCACGCTGGCGCGCGACAGCCGGGCGTATTGCGGAATGAAGGTGATGGTGATGCCCAAAAGCGCGTTGGTCAAGCCCGGTCCCAGGATCGTCACGATCGATATCGCCAACAGCAATGCGGGAAAGGCCAAGACCACGTCCATCAAACGCATGATCACGTTGTCAACTGTACCGCCCAGGAATCCGGCGGTGATGCCTAGAGCCGTTCCGGCGATGATTGACAGGCTGATCGTGATGATCCCGACTGACAAAGACGTGCGCGTGCCATAAATGACGCGGCTGTACAGATCGCGCGCATTCAGGTCTAAGCCCAGGATGTGGATGGGGTCTTCACAGCCGAACAAGGGAATGCAGGGTGGCTTGCTTGGCAGGCGCCCGGTCTCGCCCGGGACGCCAATCATGGTTTTGATGGGATCATGCGTGGCGATAATCGGCGCAGCGAGGGCCGTCAATACCAGCAGGCCGATGATGCCCATGCCCAGGATCGCTGAGGGATTGCGCAAAAGGTTGCGCAGCGCTTCCAGCCACAAATTGGACGAGCGATAGCGGTCGGTGGGACTAAGGCTGGCGGGTTCGACGTTTGCCATATATTTTGTCCTGCGAAAAGCGCTCAGTTGAAGCGGATGCGTGGATCCAAATAGCCGTACATGATGTCCACCACCATATTGATGATGACGAATCCGGCGGCAATGACGACGGTGAATCCTTGCACGAGCGTGTAATCCCGCGAAGTGATGCTGTCGACAAGCGTGCGCCCGACGCCGGTCAGGCTGAAGATCGTCTCGGTGAGTACCGCCCCGCTGATCACCAGACCAAAATTCAAGCCGATCACGGTTATGACCGGCAGCATGGCGTTCTTCAGGGCGTGCTTGCCAACGACGCTGCGTTCTCGCAAGCCTTTGGCGCGCGCTGTTCGCACGTAATCCTGGTTGAGCACTTCCAGGACACTGGAGCGGCTCATGCGCGCGATGATGGCCAAGGGGATCGTGCCCACCGCGACAGCGGGCAAGATCAAATGGCGGATGGCATCCACAAATAGCTCGCCATTGAGCGTGAGCACGGCATTAAGCGTATTGATGCGCGACAAGAATATCAGAATGCCTG
This sequence comes from Chloroflexota bacterium, assembly GCA_026707745.1. GTDB lineage: Bacteria > Chloroflexota > Anaerolineae > Aggregatilineales > Phototrophicaceae > UBA6055. The sequence goes on along the minus strand of JAPOWG010000081.1, from coordinate 25,836 downwards.
CCGGCTCCTCGCCCTCCGCCACCCATCCCATGAGTTCGTAAAAGGGGAGCGGATTGGCGCCCGGTGTCAAGCGGCCCGAGGGCGGCAGCGCCAGGGGTGTATCTTTGAGCAATACAGCGAATAGATAGGCGAGCATTAGCCCCAGCCAGAATACCGGCATCGAAACGCCGATATTGGCGCCCACCATCGTGCCGACATCCAGGACCGACTTGTGTCGATAGGCGCTGAGAACACCCAGCGGCACGCCGACAGTGATGGCGAAGAGCAGCGCAAACAAGCCCAACTCCACGGTCGTCGGCAGGCGTTCGACCAGGAGCTCCATGACCGGTCGGTGAAAGCGCATCGAATCACCCAGATCGCCCTGCGAAAAGTTGCGCAGGTAGACGAGAAACTGGATCGGAAGCGGTTGATCCAGTCCGTTGCGCCGGAAGAATGACTCACAGACTTCCTTGGAGGCGCGTTCGCCCAGCACCGCTATGCAGGGATCGCCAGGGATGGCGCGCGCCAACATAAATGTGACTACCAGGATGCCCAGCAACACGGGAATAGAAAATGTCAGGCGCTTCAAGACAAAAGTCAGCATAAGGCGGCCTATCCACCAGGCGCAGCGGGACTGCTCGTGAACCCTCGGCGCATGTCGACGATCAGGTCCGGTTTATTCATCCGCCCAGGCTCGCGCTCTCTCCACAGCGGCTTGCCATCCGGCATAGAGCGCGTCGCGTTGATCGGCGGACATCCGCGGTTCAAAGGTCCGTTCCAGTTGCCATTGCGTCGCGATCTCGTCTTGCGTTTCCCAAATGCCGGTCGCCAAGCCCGCCAGGTAAGCGGCGCCGAGCGCCGTAGTTTCGGTAACGCGCGGACGCTCCACCGGGACGCCAAGGATATCGGCCTGGAACTGCATCAAGAAGTTGTTGGCGACTGCGCCGCCATCGACGCGCAGCGCTTCCAACGCCAGTCCCGAGTCAGCCGACATGGCTGCGACGACATCGCGTGTTTGATAGGCTATGGACTCCAATGTCGCGCGCACGATTTGCGCTTTGCCGCTGCCACGCGTTAAACCGACGATTGCGCCGCGCGCGTATTGGTCCCAGTAGGGCGCGCCCAGGCCGACAAATGCCGGTACCATGTAAACGCCGTCGCTGGAGTCGATGCTCGTTGCAATGGCCTCGCTTTCCGCGGCGGAGCCGATCAGGCTCATCTCGTCGCGCAGCCACTGTACCGCCGCCCCCGCGACAAATATGCTTCCCTCCAGGGCATACTGCCTGGGCTGATCAGCGACTTGCCAGGCAATGGTCGTCAGCAGATTGTTGGAGGACGCCTGCGGACGCGCGCCGGTATTCATCAACATGAAGCAGCCGGTGCCGTAAGTATTTTTGGCCATGCCCGGGTCATAGGCGGCCTGGCCGAAGGTCGCGGCCTGCTGATCGCCGGCTATTCCGGCAATCTCTATCGCTTTGCCAAAGCAAGCGGCATCGGTCTCGCCGTAGACCTGGCTACTGGGTCGAACTTCTGGCAAGAGGGCGCGCGGGATATCCAGCCGATCCAAGATGGCATTCGACCAATCCCCGCTGTGAATATCAAAAAGCATGGTTCTCGCCGCGTTGCTGAAGTCTGTGATATGCGCGCGCCCACCCGTCAGTCTCCATACCAGAAAGCTGTCGACGGTGCCAAATGCCAATTCACCGGCGGCCGCTCGGTCGCGCGCGCCCGCGACGTTGTCCAACAGCCACTTGACTTTGGTCCCGGAAAAATAGGCGTCTGTGACCAAACCGGTATGCTGCAGAATGGTCCGGTCGAATCCCTCAGCCTTTAATTCGTCGCAAAGCGCGGCGGTACGGCGATCTTGCCAGACGATGGCGTTATGGATTGGCTGCCCGGTTTGCCTGTCCCAGATTATCGTTGTCTCACGCTGATTGGTGATGCCGATCGCGGCTATCGACCCTGGATCGTCGGCGACATCTCGCGCCACTTTGAGTTGTGATGCCCAAATTTCATTGGCGTCGTGCTCGACCCAGCCCGGTCTGGGATAAATCTGCTTGAACTCCTGCTGCGCGCTGCGGACGCTGTTGCCTTCGCGATCGAATACGATCGCGCGCGAGGAGGTGGTGCCTTGGTCTAGCGCAAGGATGAATTCTGCCATAAGCGAGGACGACCCTTATCTGTTTGCTTAGGAATGATGTCACCATTGTAGCTTAAAGCGGGCAATCGGTCTTGTTCCGAACTCCCTCGCGCTTGTGATAGATGGCGCAATTCGGGCAATGTCCAGCGACGACGGATGCCGGCGGGGCGAAGCGTGGTGGGGCAGTTATGGCTTGCGCCCCCGGGCGCCAACGCAGACCCTGAAGAGCAGGCTCAATCCAAGACCGATCAATCCACCTGCCAGGGACCAGGGCGGCAGCCGCTCCAGCGTCGCGATAATCAGTTCCGGCGGATAATCTGGAAAGATATGGCCATGTCGCAAATCCTTCAGAAGCATGAGCAGAGCTGCGAAGAAGCTTGCAAGCGCGCCGGCGCATATCCCAGCGAGCATTCCCAAATGTACAGAGAGCTTTCCAGTTGCCCTGTTATCCAAGCGGCGTCGCAGGAAAATGAGCCACCAGACGGTGGTGCCGGCTAGGATCAATCCAAGCGCCGTGACTGCAAGGACATCGTTGTCTTCTTTGCCCAACCAGAAGAATAGCGCAATGCCAAGCAAGATGAGCCATAGCCGGAAACGGGTATTTCTTTGTCGCTGGTCGGTCATTGCTAGCCCTTGGCGGTCGCATTAAGCAGTTGGATGATCGTGTGCGTTGGTCGCGGGGGAGCGGCCGCTCTTCTGGACGGCGATGCGAAATATGTGCGCGCTTTGGGGCGGGACCTCCAGAAAAATGGAACCGCCAAGGCTATTGTCAATCTGTTTTTCGCTATGGCTTTCGGTGAGAATATCGTAGAGTTGCAAGCTACAGCCCTCAGGCAGCGCCCAGTGAGACAGATCCAGGCGACTGCGCGACCAAGTTTCGGCGAGGTTGATTGTGATCAGCCGCCATTCAACTTCATATTCCCATGTATACGCGATCAGACTGTCGCAGGCATGGTCGCCTTCCTGCGCCGGGCAGGTTTCGATCAACTGCCAATCACCCAAGCGATAAAGCGCATGACGCGTCTCCCCCAGCAGCCACCGGTAGAACCGTTCCAACAACAGGTCTTCCGGCTGCTGAGGCCGGCGATTGATTTGCACGGGCAGTTTCACGCTGCGTCCTGTCAGTTGACCTTCATGCAGAAGTACAGCGCCCGGCAAAGTGCAGATCAGCGCCGCGGCAACGCGTTGACGGTCGCTTCCCAGGACAGATGCGGCACGCTCTTCGTCGTGGTTTTCAATGAAGCGAACATGTGACCGTTGAAACAGGGGATCCGCGCCCAGATGCGCTCGAATGGAGGGGATATCATTGTCGATCACGCGATCATATAAACGCTTGTCGTAAGTGTAATCAAAACCTTGCCTTTGCATTTCCCCTTCGAGATCCCAGTAAACTTCGGCCATAAAGAGCATCTGCGGGTGCACGCTGCGAACCGCAGGGATAATCTCGGTCCAGAATTCACGAGCGGGATGTGATCCTGCGCGGGCCCCCCATGTCTCCGAGAAGACGCCGTTCATCATGAGCATCGCCATGTCGCAACGCAGGCCGTCGCATTGATTGCCGATATCGATGAGTGCGTCGATGGCGGCGTGTCGCAGGCCCGGACTGAATGCGTTAAGCTGTGCGGTGTCTATCCACGAGGGGAAGTACGGGTCGCGGCCACGAGCGATCACTTTGTCGCCCTTTACCGTATTTGCAAGGAAGAAATCCCCGTTACGAGACTCCAGCTCGGAAGTCGCGCCCTGCAGAAAAAACTCAGGATGGCTGCGGATCCAAGGATGGTCAGTAGCAACGTGGTTGGGAACATAGTCGAGAACCAGCTTGATGCCCCGCGCCGCCAAGCGCTCCCGAAAGGCCGCAAGCCCATGACGCCCGCCTATCTCCGCTTCCACTTGATAGTCATGGATCGCGTAGGCGGAGCCGGGGACATCCGCTTCCGTAACATCTGGCAAAGCGAGCTGATATTCGTGCAGATAGTTCAATGCGCTTCGCCGTGTGGCTTGACCACGACGCCATACGCCCATGAGCCAAAGGGCATCAAAACCCCAGGAAGCGAGATCGTCGATCTCCGCGTTCGGCACATTGAAGAGATCAACTTCGTAACCGTATTTGCCGCTCAGGTCGCGCAGCCAGACCCAAGTGTTGATTTCGTAGACGATCGGATTGGCTTTCCAAGTGGCTACATTTGGGGAAGCAGCCTGCCGCAATGTCATAAGCGCCGCGTTTGTTCTTCGCTGTAAAGGCGGACAAAGTTTAGCACGCGAAGCAAAATATAACCACCGAGGACACCGAGATCACCACACTCATCCCCCAGCCCCTTCTCCCATAAAGGGAGAAGGGGAGCGCTTTTGCCGGGATTTGGATTAGGCTCATAATTCTCACAACAGATGCAATTGTTTCGCATTATTTTATTGGGACTACTACTGTGTTCTCAGTAGTCGAAAGTAAGTCATGCAGCATATGACTGTTAATCTATGACAATTGTGGGCGAGCCAAGGCTCGCCCCTACACAGTTTCGATAATGTCGGCGACTTCTTTCTTTGGAAAAGCTTTCAATTGCTTAGCCGCGCTTACTTCTGTGTCCTCGGTGCTGAAAAAAAAACTCGAAGCGATTGCCCGGGACTGGCTATCCAGCTTGACCGCTGGAAGCATCGAGCAAAACTTGTAAGGTCAATTCATAGAACTGTTCGCGCGCTTGGTCGTGCACGGCGTGGCCGCAAGGAAATACTTGCAAACGACCGCGCTTTACCCGGTCTACAAATCGCTGGCCACGATACAAGGGATTCAGTTTGTCGGATTCACCCAACATGATAATCAGCGGACAAGTGATGTTGCTCGCGAGGCTCAGGCTAACGTCGCCGCCCGCGTCAATCATGCGGGTCATCGCCCGCACCCATGCGCCGGTGAACTTGGCCGCGTCGGAAAAGCCGTGCGCGCGTTTGTCTTCTTCGGTGATCCAGTCGCCCGGATAGCTGCGTTGAAAGACGCTTCGCAACTCCGGTCCGAAGTTGCCTATCGCGCCGATGGCGATACAAGACGCGACGCGGGCTGGCGCCTTGCCGGCTGCGATTAAGACCACCTCACCGCCATCGGAGTAACCGACGAGATGAGCCTGGGGTAGATCGAGAGCATCCATAAAAGCCAGCAAATCATCGCAGTCGCGCTGGTAAAAGTTTAGCGGGAAGTCTCGCGGCTTGGGCAGCGACTCACCGTAGCCGCGCAGCGTCAAGCCGATAGCTCGGAATCCTTGCGCGGCCAGCCAATCGATCACGTGGCCCAGATGAGAGCGCGCCGTGCCCAACATGCCGTGAATCAGAATAACCGGCGCCTGGCTGCCCGATGGGTCAGTGTCCTCGTAGTGTAATATGGCGCCTGTTTCAATCTCGATTAAAGGCATAAGGCGTAATACCCTCCCAGTTGCCCCCTCAACTCCGCCAAAAAATGACCATACAGTCGCTGCGTTCAACCCGGTCTGTCAAGACTTGCCGGCTTGGCGGCGCCATAGGGCCCGCGAGACCCTACTGCGGCATTTGCCCGCCTTGACCCAAGTCGTCCAGCGCTACGGGCAGCACTTCATCGAGGTGCTCAACCAGAACAAAAGTCAGCTCGCCACGGACATCTTCCGGCACATCGTCAAGGTCATTCTCGTTTTTGCTGGGCAAGATGATGGTATCCGCGCCAAGCCGATGCGCGGCCAGCACCTTGTCTTTGATCCCGCCCACCGGCAATATTTGACCGCTCAGGGTCAATTCGCCGGTCATGGCGATATTGCTCTTGGCTGTTCGGCCTGTCAAAAGAGAGGCCAGAGCTGTAGCCATAGTTACGCCCGCGCTCGGCCCGTCTTTGGGCACTGCTCCAGAGGGAACATGCAGGTGGATATCGTATTCGTCGTAAAAGGCCGGATCCACTTGCAGGTCCGTCGCCCGGGACCGGGTAAAGCTGTAGGCGATTTTTGCGCTTTCTTGCATGATATCGCCCAATTGGCCCGTGTACTGAAAACCCTTGCCACCCTTCATTTTAGTTGCTTCAATGAAAAGCACATCGCCGCCGATCGGCGTCCAGGCAAGCCCGGTAGCCACGCCGGGCACATCGGTCCGGTCTTGCATTTCACTGCGGTGCCCATAGCGCGGTTTTCCCAGCAGGTCTTTCAGGGCTTTTGTGTCCACTGTAAGGGATTCGGTCTCCTGCTCGGCGATTTGCGTCACAACTTTGCGCGCTGCCTTGCCGATTTCCCGCTCCAGGTGTCGTACGCCGGCTTCGCGCGTGTAATCGCGGATGATCTGTAGCAGCGCTTCGTCGGTGAAATCCAGTTCGCGAGCGTGCAAACCATTTTCACGTCTCTGCCTCGGCACCAGATATTGCGAGGCGATGGCGCGTTTTTCAAGCTCGGTGTAGCCGCTTAGCTGAATGACCTCCATGCGGTCACGGAGGGGACCGGGTATCGTGTCTAGCGAGTTTGCAGTCGTGATGAACATCACGTCGCTCAAGTCGAATGCGACATCGAGATAGTGATCGCGGAATTCGGCATTCTGTTCGGGGTCCAGCACTTCGAGCAAGGCGGATGCCGGGTCGCCGCGGAAGTCCCGACCCAACTTGTCGATTTCGTCCAGCATGATCAAGGGATTGCGCGATTTGGCGCGCCGGATGGCTTGAATGATTCTCCCCGGCATGGCGCCGATATAGGTGCGGCGGAAACCGCGGATCTCCGATTCGTCGCGGATTCCGCCCAAGCTCATGCGGATGAACTGGCGGCCCATGGAGCGCGCGATCGACGCGCCAAGGGAGGTCTTGCCGACGCCGGGCGGGCCGACAAACAGCAATATGGCGCCAGAACGGTCGCGTCGAACCGGATCGAAGCGATCGCGATCCTCGAATTCTTCTTCGCGTTCGGCGCGCAGTTTCCGCACCGCCAGAAACTCGAGAATGCGTTCTTTGACATCGGTCAAGCCATAATGATCTTCGTCCAACACTTCCCTGGCGTGGGCGATGTCCAGCTTGTCCTCCGTGCGCATGTCCCAGGGCATGCTGCATATCCAATCGAGATAGGTGCGGATTACGCCATACTCCGCCGCCGAAACGGACAGTTTTGACAGGCGGTTTAATTCGCGTTCGGCTTCCGTTCGCGCCTCTTCCGGCATATTCGCGGCTTCGATCAACCCTCGGAACTTCTCAACTTCCTGCTGATCATCATCCTCTTCCAGCTCGCGCCGTATCGCTTTCATCTGTTCGCGCAGGTAATAGTCCCGCTGCGATTTTTCCATTTCCTGCTGCGCGTCTTCCTGGATTTTGCGGCCAAGCGACAGGACCTCATGTTCCTTCGTCAACAGCTTCAACAAATGTCGGATCTTGTCACCTACGTTATTCATTTCCAGCAGCAGTTGCGCATCGTCAATATCAATCCGGACATAGGTCGCGATTGAATAAACCAATTGCAGGGGATCTTCCACGTTGAGCGCGTTGCTGACAAGTTCCTGGGGAATGCTCGGCACGAGCTCGGCCAGAGACGAAAATCGGTCGACGATGCTGCGCACCAGCGCTTCCATCTCGATATCGTCGGCGAAGACAACCTCGTCCTCGGGTATGCGCGTGACGCGGGCCCTGAGATAGGGCGTCGTGCTGAGGAATTCGTCGATCTTTATCCGCTGCAAGCCTTGTATCAAGAGCCGTATTGTGCCATCGGGCGTACGGAAAAGCCGGTGGATAGTCGCCAGAGTGCCGACCGTCTGTACTTGGTCCGGTCCCGGCGTTCCCAGGCTAGGATCTTTTGAAGCCACCAGCCCGACCATGCGCGTTCCCGCCACCACATCATCGACCAATTGGATGCTGCGCTCCTGCCCGACAGTCAAGGGTATCGCAGTCTGCGGATATACCACCATGCCGCGCAAGGGCAGAATCGGCAGTTCTTCCGGCAGGTCAATTGCCATGCTTTCATCGTTCAGTTCGTCTTCGAGTTGAATGTCGATCTTCGTTTGAGGAGGATCGGCTTCACTCAGTCTGTAGTTCCGAAACGCCATCCGCGTTAATCCTTTGTATTTACGTCGTTAGATACCACCTGCACCGATCGCTGTGGCAAAAAGGGAAGCTCTACTTGCATAATTCCGTTCTGATATTCCGCCGTAACTTTCTCCGCATCAACCGGTTTGGACAGCGCGAATTCTACGCGAAATTCGCTTGTTTCTATCTCAACCTGCTGAAAGGACCGGCTCGTTTTCACTTCGGGCAATTGTCTGGCGCCGCTGATGACCAGTTTGCGATCCAACAGTGAAACTTTGAAATCCTTGGCTTTCATGGCTGCTATCTCCACCCGCACGACAAACCCGGATTCTGTCGTTATTACGTCGCTCGGCGGCCTGAATTTACCTTTGTCTACTTTTGCAAGCATATCGTCGGCAACTCGCATCCTATTCGGGCAGTCCCATGCGTCATCTTAATGTACCTTTGGGATCGTAAAAATAGTATCAGAGTTCGCTTTACATGAAAATTTTGATGTATTTCTTAGATTTAGAAACGCTCGCCTTGCTATTCCGGCCAGGAATCTGTCTTGGAATCAGACGATTTGTCAGCCTTTTTCTTATGCCGCTTTCAGCACTTTGACTAAAATAGAGTCAAGCCTGAATCATATAAGCGTGGGTGGTTGATAACATGGATGACCTGGACCGCAAAGCAAAATGGCGGGGCGAAAACCGAGCGCGAGAGCGACATTTGGCGAGGCAACGGCGCCGGCAGGCAGCGATTGACTCCGGCCAGGGGACGCTCGTACGATTCGCGTCCGAGCGGTTGAGCTTTGGCAAAGCGACCAAAGTGACCGGGTTCCATCGCGGCCTTACCTGGATGTTTTCCAGCAGGCAGCCCGTCGCCAAGTTGACCGGCGTTGTGGTGCTAGCCATTCTGATATTTTTCGTGGGGAGTTATGTGTTTACCGATCGCATCTTCCCAAACGTTTTCGCTCTTGGCGTGCCCGTTGGGGACTTGACGCCTGCCGAAGCGGAAGCCGCCATTCAAGCCAAATGGGACGGTGAAATCTATATCGACTTTACAGTAGATGGGGAACTTATCAGGCAAACGACGCCCAATCAATTGGGATTGTCGATAGATGCCACGGCGATGGCGGGCAGCGCGCGCGCTGCGGGGCTTGCCGGCATCCCGTTCGGCCTCGAAGTAGCGCCGGTTGTGAGTGTTGACTATGGCAAGGCGCAATCCGTTCTGCTGGATATGACTGAGGTCATCTATATCTTGCCCTATGAAGCGGGATTCAAATGGTCGGGCGGGAAGCTGGTGACTGTGCCCGGCAGGCAGGGCAGGCATCTTGATATTTCGGGGGCAATGGAAAAACTCTTGCAGGATCCGAGTCGAGCGCTGGCGGAGCGGCGCTTTGAATTGCCGACAATTTCTCTATTGCCGGATGTCATGGATAGCGCGCCCTTCATTGAAGAAGCGCATGCCTTTCTGGCCGGCGACGTTCGCCTCAATGGCTACGATCCCTATATGCACGAAATGATCTCCTGGCATGTGGATCAAAAGACCGCGGCGGAATGGTTGATCGCAGGCGAGAACGGATTGGCAGTGCGCAAGAACGTATTCAGCGCTTTCATCAAGAGCCTGAACAAGGACTTGATAACAGGCTCGACGGCCCGCTTTATCGATGACCTTGTCGCAATCGAAAAGATGCAAGATGGTTTGAATACAAACAATTCCAACGTCGTGGTGCGCGTCCAGCATCTACCCAAGTCCTATTATGTCGAACATTCGGACACTGGCTACAAGATCGGACGCAAGAACGGCTTGCCGTATCAACTGGTTTATGAATCAAATCCCAATGTCAATTGGAGAGCCTTGAATGTCGGCGACCAAATACAGATCCCGTCGCGCGATGTTTTGATACCCGAGGACCCATTGCCTCACAAACGCATCGTTGTTGATATTGAGTCCCAGTGGCTCGTCGCATTCGAATACGATCAAATGGTCTTCAGTTGGGCGATTTCTTCCGGACGCGAAACGGCGCCAACGTATCCGGGGATTTTCCAAATTCTGACGCACAACGATGTCGCTTACGGCGGTAGTTATGCCCTGTGCGAGGTTGCGGGCACCAATTGCGCGCAATGGAGAATGAACTGGTTTATGGGCATCTATGAAGTCGTGCCCGGTCTGATGAACGGCTTCCACGGCGCTGTGCAACTGCCGAACGGAAACTATCTGGGCGGCGGCGGCGTATATGAGCCCACAACATTTGGCTGCATCATGTCGCTCGATGACAATGCGGAACAGCTATATGCCTGGGCGGAAAGCGGAACCATCGTCGAGATACTTTCCGACGATTTCCAGCCCGAGAGCCGCTTGGGCGAATTTGCCTTGAATTACATAAGCACGATTGACACGTCCTACCGTCCGATCTCCGCCTAGGAGGCGCGCAGCCACAAAAGATGGAATAGGCGCCAAGCGCTCGATTCGACCTTGACGATCCGCTCGTCTGGCATTATCTTTTGCCCTGCTGCGAATGGCAGCCAAAGTACTATTGTATTAGACGCAAATGCCCGCGCAGGTGGGCGTTTTGTATTGGAGTGCGCTGCGCTCAAGCACGTTTATCATCCCTGTCTGACGCGAGGAAACCTCATATGAACCAAGCCTTCGGAACATGGTCTAGTCCCATCACTGGAAAAACCATTGCCAGCGGCATAAGTTTGCGCGATGTTCAATGGAACGACGCCGGCGATACGTTGCTGTGGTGGGAAAACCGCGGCAAGACCGGCGTACTGCTCGCGAAGACGGGCACGGACGCGCCGCGCGACTTAACCGATATGAGTTTGAATGTCGCCGGACGGGTTGGTTACGGCGGAGGCGCCTTCACTGTTGGCGCGGGACATGCTTATTTCGTCGCCGACGGCCGCCTTTACAAACAAGCGCTTGCTGGGGGCGCGCCCCGCGCGATCACGCCGGCATACGGCAGTTTTGCGTCGCCCGCTGTTTCTGCGGACGGCAGATGGCTGGTCTATGTTCATAGTTATGAGCACGTTGACGGTTTGGCCTTGGTGGACAGCGACGGCAGCATCTTCCCGCGCAAGCTGGCCTACGGGACCGATTTTCTTATGCAGCCGGTATGGCACCCCGCTGGCAGGCAGATCGCATATATCGCCTGGAACCATCCGCAGATGCCCTGGAACGGCAGCGAATTACGCTTGATTCGACTGAAGGATGACGCCAATGGCGTGCCCTGTGCGGACGAGATTGTGACTTTGACGGGCGACCGCGATACAGCGATATTCCAGCCGCAATTCTCGCCGGATGGGCGCTACCTTTCCTACGTCAGTGACGCGACCGGCTGGGGACAGATCTATTTGTACGATCTGGAGACGCGCACTCATGTTCAGCTGACCGACGCCGCAACCGAACATGGTACGCCGGCTTGGGCGCAAGGTCTGCGCATGTATGGGTGGTGCGGTGACAGCCGCTCGCTATTTTACCTGGAAAACGATTGCGGGTTCTTTTCGCTGCGGACTTGCCATCTGGAATCCCGCGAAGACAGGCGGGTCACCGGCCTCGGGCAATACACGCACATGGAACAGTTGGCGACGGCGGGCGACAGTGATTCGGTCGCCATGATCGCCTCGTCCTCCTTGATCCCTCCGCGGGTAATCACCCTGGACAGCGAGTCTCGTTTGTCGATCCAGCGCCGGAGCCAGACCGAAAACCTGTCAAGCGGTCAGCTTTCTCCGGCAGAGAGGATCTCGTGGAAAGGCGACGATGGCGCCGACGTGCATGGCCTGTTCTATGAACCGGCAATGCGAGAGGACATGCCGCCCGGCAAACCACCATTGATCGTCAACGTGCACGGTGGCCCCACGTCTCAAAGGACGGCGGACTACTACAGCGAGGTTCAGTTTTTCACTACCAGGGGCTACGCCGTCTTGCAGGTCAATCATCGCGGAAGCACCGGCTACGGCAAAGCCTACATGGACATGCATCGCGGCAATTGGGGCCTGTACGATGTTATTGATTCGATCAGCGGCGTCAATCATTTGGCGGGGTCTGGGCAAATCGACCGCTCCAAAACCGTCATCATGGGAGGCAGCGCCGGCGGATTCACTGTCTTGCAGTCGCTGGTCGAACACCCTGGCTTTTATAAGGCGGGCATCTGTTCCTACGGCGTCTCCAATCAATTTGGTCTCCTGATGGATACTCACAAATTCGAAGAACGCTATACATATTGGCTATTGGGCGAATTGCCCGAGGCTGCAGACTTGTATCGGCAAAGGTCACCCCTTTTCCACGCCGACGAAATCGTTGATCCGCTGATCGTCTTCCAAGGGACCGACGATGTCGTGGTCCCGCAAGATCAATCCGATTTGATCGTGGCATCGCTGAAGCGACGCGGTATTCCTCATGAATATCACCTGTACGAAGGCGAAGGACACGGTTGGCGCAAGCCGGATACGATTGCGGCCTATTACAGCGCAATTGAACGATTCTTGCTTCAGCATGTCATATATGCCTAAGCAGACGCGCGTTCGCGCCAAATACGTTTGAATATGGGATCCTAGGCGCATGTTGGAGAATCTTCTTTTGCTTTTGGCCGGCCTCGTGGGACTTTTCTTCGGCGGCAACTGGCTGGTGCGCGGCGCTTCCAATCTGGCGATGTCCTTTGGCGTTTCGATACTGATAATCGCGCTGACCTTTGTCGCGATCGGCACGTCAATGCCGGAGTTGCTTGTCAGCGTCCAGGCAGCGTTGGCTGGCAAGAGCGATTTAGCTATCGGCAATGTGCTTGGTTCCAATATCGCCAATATTGGCTTGATTCTGGGCGCGACGGGCTTGATCACCCCGCTGAGCGTCAAAGCGGTGCTTTTGCGGCGCGAAATCCCCATCATGATCTTGTTTACCGTATTCACCTATATCTTGACGCTGGACGGACAGATTGGACGAGTTGACGGCTTGCTGCTGCTCTTTTCTTTCGCTGGATTCAACACCATGTTCTATTATTTGGCCAAAAAGGAGCAAGACGCGCGCGATCAGCTGCTGGCGGATGTCGACGACGAGCAGATCACGTCCGAACTGGGCAGGCCAAAAGAATTCCTCTATTTGATGCTTGGCATTGCCGCGCTGGTGATCGGTTCGCGCCTGATGGTTGAAGGCGCGGTGAATATCGCCCGCCTGGTCGGCATAAGCGAGTTGGTCATCGCCATTACTTTGGTCGCCTTCGGCACGTCGCTTCCAGAGCTGGCGGCGTCGCTGTCCGCAGCGTTCCACAAAAAAACCGATCTCGCGATTGGAAATATAGTCGGCTCGAACATTGCCAACCTCCTGCTGATCCTCGGCGTGACATCGCTACTGCGACCGATCGCTGTCAGCCGCGCCGAAGTTCAGTTCGAGTTCCTGGTTATGATCGCCTTTGCCGTCATGCTTATCCCCTTCGCGCGCCATCAGAAGTTCGGCAGACGTCAGTCGGCGGTCTTTCTGGGCGCTTATATTGCCTTCATCATCTATAGTCTGACCGCTGACAGCCTGCAGATTCTGATACAATGACAGTGCAGGCGCTGTACCGTTCATTTTGTATTGCGCTTCTAGATACGTGAGCCAACGAGCATATTGCCACATGAACCACTTGCCGCCAGTTGAACATTTCAAGAGCAGTACGGGCGTCGATATCTTCCGCTTTTCGATGCAGCTATTCCCCAACGGTTTCGTCGGCCATGCCTATATTCTCGAAGGCGCGGGTGAGTTGACGCTTGTCGATTGCGGCTCGGGAATCGGCACCAGCAATGATGATTTACTCGCCGGTATCGCTGGCATCGGCGAGCGTTTTGATCGCAAGTTCGGCTTGAAGGACATCCAGCGCATCATCATCACGCACGGGCATATCGATCACTTTGGCGGATTGGCCTTTGTCAAGGAACAGTCCGGCGCCCGCGTCGGCATTCACGAGCTTGATCGTCGTGTGCTGACCAATTACGAAGAGCGCGTGATCGTGGCCACAAAAGCGCTGGGAATCTACTTCGAGCGCGCCGGCATCGAACCCGCTTTGCGCGAGACCTTGTTCCAAATGTACGGCTTCGCCAAGCAGCACGTCACATCCATCGATGTCGATTTCAACATCGCGGACGAGCTTGTGATTGACGGCATGGAATTTATTCACACGCCGGGTCATTGTCCAGGCCAGGTTTGTATTCGCTTGGGGGATGTTTTGCTAAGCGCCGACCATGTCTTGTCGCGTACGACGCCTCACCAATCGCCCGAAAGCATCACGCATTATATGGGGCTCGATCATTATGCCGATTCCTTGCGCAAGCTGCTGCGCTTCGAGGGTATCGGATTGGCGCTCGGCGGACACGAAGACCCCATCCACGATCTCTATGGTCGTATCCATGCTATCCGCGCCAGCCACAACCGCAAGCTGGATCGCATTCGCAAGATCATGCGCGATCATGGCGAGCCGATGACCATTAGCGCGATATCGCGAGCGATGTATCCGCAGGTGGAGGGCTACCATGTGCTGCTGGCGATCGAAGAAGCCGGCGCCCATATTGAGTACCTGTACCAGCACGGTCACTTGCGGATCGCCAACTTGAAAGAATTCGAGGCGGAAGACAATCCAGCGATCCTTTATTCCCTGCACGATTGAATTGCGCCGGTCAACATGGATCGCCTGAAAAGATGCGCGTTCACAGGGATTTCACGCCGAATTTACCCGCCGATTACAACTTCGTCGACAATGCGCCGTATAGTAGAGTATATTGGTTGTTTGTGCGCGCCGTTTCAAGCGCAGCGGGTTCCGCGGGACTGCCAAGAATCAAAGGAGGAACAAATGGATGAAAAGCCCAAAAACGATAGCGGCGCTGCCAGTCGCGTGTACGAATTGGCGGGCTTGGTCGACCGTTTTGCCGCCAGCTTGATCGACAGTTTTCTCCTGATTCTCCCGCTTTCAATTGCGGCGTTGATCATTTCCTCGCCGGGTCATCATATCCCCAAACCGTTCTTGCAATTCGTGCTTTTGGCCGTGCCTATTGCATATCACTGGTACTTCTGGACGCGGCGCGACGGCCAGACCCCGGGCAAGTTTGCGCTTGGTATCCGCGTCATCAAGGCGGACGGCAGTGACATCAACGACGTGGACGCCGTCATCCGCGCCATCGGCTACCACGTCAGCAGTGTGCTCTTCGGGCTAGGCTTCATTTGGGCGCTGTTCGACAAAAACAATCAGTCCTGGCACGATAAAATGGCGCGCACCTATGTAGTCCGCTGCAGCAAACGGCGCAAAACCGTGGATATCCTCGCCTAGTCGGCGCTTCCGCAGAGGAAATACCTGACACATAAACAGATGTTCAAGCTCGCGCAAGGTCTTGGGAAATCCCGGTTTGAGGCGGATGAGGCCTATTTGGGAGCGCTGGCGGCCTTTCGGCGGAAAGACCTCAAAACTGCGCTTGCCCAAATCGAAAGCGCAATTGCGCGGCATCCCAGCCACGCCGAGTATCACGCGGCGCTGGCTTGGTTTCAACTCGAAGGTGAGGACAGGTCGCGTGCTCGCGCTGGTTTTGATCGGGCGCTGACCATCAATCCCTATGAGATGCTGGCCAACTACGGGCTTGGTATGCTGGCCTATAAGGACAAGGATTGGGAAGCGGCTGCGGGCTACTTCCTGAACGCCATGGCGGCCCAGCCCGATCGGCCGGAAACGATGTACTATCTTTCGCTTGTCCGGCACCGGCAAGGCAATAACGAACGAGCGCTCCACTGGATGTCTAAGGCGCATGAAGAGTTTGCCGAGGCGGATGACAAGCGCGAAAAGCAATGCCGCGCCTGGATGCGCGAATTCGCGAAGCTCGCCGACGAAGACGCGCCCCGCGTCCGGTCGCAAGGACGCCCAATCGTACCCGAACGGGGCTGAATCCTGGATATGCCCGCCATAATTTACTTGATACACGGGGACGACTTGCAATTGCAAAGCATATTCGACAGGAATGCCGCGATCGACTCTCGAAGAGCGGGCTTGCGGAAGACCGCGCTGAAAATCGCTGTTTTCGCCTTCTTCGCTCTCCTGCCGCTGCCTGGTGAAGGTCCCCGCGCCGCTTGGGCGCAATCCGACGTCGCTCTTGCGCCCATGTGGTGGAACGACCGTGTGTTTTACGAGATATTCATACGCAGTTTTCGCGATAGCGACGGCGACGGCATCGGCGACCTGCAAGGCATTATCGAGTGGCTGGACTACCTCAATGACGGCGATCCGGCGACGACCGGCGATTTGGGCATCACCGGCATTTGGCTGATGCCGCCTGCTGAAGCCCATAGTTACCACGGCTATGACGTCACCGACTACTATGCTGTTGAGCGAGACTACGGAACGATTGACGACATGAAGCGCTTGATAGAGGCGGCGCATGAGCGGGGAATCGCCGTCATTGTCGACATGGTCATCAATCATTCATCGAGCCGGCATCCCTGGTTTGTCGCTTCGCGCCTCGGCCAGGAAACCTACGACGACTGGTATATCTGGGCCGATGAAGATCCCGAATATGTTGGTCCCTGGGGCGCGGTCGCCTGGCATCGGGCCGGAGGCCGCTACTACTATGGCGTCTTCTGGGATGGCATGCCCGATCTCAACTATTTGAACCCGGCTGTCACGCGGGAAATGTACGCTATCGCGACATTCTGGCTGCGAGAAATCGGCGTGGATGGCTTCCGCCTGGATGCTATTAAGCACCTTATCGAAGTCGGCGAAAGGCAAGAAAATACCCCCGAAAGCCGCCAATGGCTAAGCGACTATGAAGCTCATTTGGAGTCAGTTAAGCCTAACAGTTTCACCGTTGGCGAGATTTTCAACGGCCCCTCGTTTATTGTGTCGCGCTATGTTGAAGAACGCGCTATTGATATTGGCTTCGATTTCAAGCTGTCGGAGGAAATGATCAGCGCTGCTCAGAGCGGTTCAAATCGCAACATCGGGCGCGCCCATAGCAATGCCATGCGAGACTATCCGCGCAACCAATTCGCTACCTTCCTCAGCAATCATGATCAAGACCGGCTGATCAACCGGCTGCTACATGATGTCGGCAGGAATAAGGTGGCTGCCTCGCTTCTCTTGACAGGTCCCGGCGTTCCCTTCCTCTATTATGGCGAAGAGATTGCTATGGCGGGTAGCAAACCGGACGAACGCATTCGCAGTCCGATGCAATGGGAAAACAGCGCATCGGCTGGATTCAGCGATGGCGAAGGCCTGTGGCAACCCTTACAAGACGCGGAAAACCTGTCATACGCCAACGTCGCTGGCCAAATTGACGATCCTGATTCGCTGCTCAGCCATTATCGACGTTTGATCCACCTGCGCAATGCGCATCCAGCTTTGCGGCGCGGCGAGCTTACGGCGGTCAACAGTTCGCAGCGCGGCGTCTATGCTTTTCTGCGCCATGATGATGAGCGAGCCCTGCTCGTGGTGATCAATCTTGATGATGAGCCCGCGACTGACTTCTCGCTCTCTCTGGATGAGTCCGACTTGTCTTTGGGAAACGGGAGCCTGGTCTATGGTTCCGGCGCCATTGCCTCGCCGCGAATCAATTCGGGGGGCGGCTTCGACGGCTATCAGCCGCTGCGGCAACTTGGGCCACAGAGCATGATCGTTATCGCGTTCTAATTCTCTCTTCGTGATGAACGTCGCGACTGATCTCTAGTTGCTGGCCTGCGCGGCATTGCAAGTGAACTCACATACTCATAGAATTGCTGGCTATCGCAAAACCAGGCGCGGGAATGCTGATTTGGAAACTTACATAGGCGAACTGTCCGCCCTCGGCGCGGCCTTTAGCTTCGCGCTGGCGTCGACGACCTTTACGCTGGCCGGCCGCAAATTCGGCGCGACCGTGTCGATGGCGCTCAGTCTTCAGATTTCGCTCGTCTTTCTGATTCTGATGCACCATGCGCTGCTCGGCGAGGCCTTTCCCAGTTCGGCGTCGCTCGAACGCTGGATCTTGCTTGGCGCTTCGAGCCTGTCCGGCTATGTCGTTTCCTCCGTCATGCTCTTGCGCTCATTTCAATATATTGGACCGCGTCTCGCCATGCTGATCGGCTCGATCACGCCGATCGTTGCGGCACTGCTGGCCTGGATATTTCTGGGGCAGGGTTTGTCGTCCATCGCTGTACTTGGCATCGTCGTGGTGGTTGCCGGCATTGGCTGGGTGGTATCCGACGACGCGGGACGAGACCTGCAAATGAAAAACGCGAATTACAGTCGCGGGTTGGCGCTTGCATTTGGATCTGCGCTCGGTCAAGGGGCTTCGTTTGCGTTGATGTCGGAAGGCGTTGCTGGCGGATTCCACGCCATGAGCGCAGGCGTGATTCGCACCCTGGTAGGGCTGGTCATTCTTTGGCTGGTCATCATCGCGCGCGGCAAACTGCGAGAAAACTTGAACCTTATCTGGGCTGAGCCTCGGGCGCTACTCGTTTTGACCTTCGCCTCTTTGGTCGGTCCGGTCATCGGAACGACTCTGATCTTGCTATCGCTTCAGTACACCAGCGTCGGTATTTCCTCGACCTTGACCGGCACGACGCCGATTCTGCTGATTCCGATAGGCTACCTAGTGTTTGGCGACAAGATCACCCTGCGCGCTGTCATCGGCACCATGATCGCCATCGCCGGCGTTGCCTTGCTTTTCGCGTCCTGAGCAAGCATCCCAAGTGCGATCGAAAGAGGGAATGAATGCCCCTTCTGAGAGCAAAGCGTCATGATGGCAGCCCGCATGGAGAGGGGTTGGAGCGGAATACAAGCGTGCCGCGGCCGCGCGCCGGGGCGGCGTTTTTCAAGTTTGTCGGATATGGTTATAATTGGTGACAAGTTCGAAGGAAAGTACCAAGGACTCGGCGATGACCGATTTTAACATCCGTCCCCTGGAGCGCTCCGACCGAGAGTGGGTGGCGCATTTTCTTGATGAACGCTGGGGTACCACGCAGATTGTCTCCCGCGGCAAAGCTGTTTACGGTCATCTCTTGCCCGGATTCATGGCGGAGCGAAACATGGCGCCCGCCGAAGATGACGTGGAAGCCGAAGAAGTTGTAGCCGAAAACATCGGTCTGATTACAGTTCACATTGGGGACAGGGAGTGCGAAATTACCACGCTCAACAGCCTGTCAGAGTCGATAGGCGTTGGAACGGCCCTCGTAGAGGCGGTCGAGAATTGGGCGCGAGAAGCTGGCATCGAGAGACTCTGGCTGGTAACGACCAATGACAATTTGGCCGCGCTCAGATTCTGGCAAAAGCGAGGCTATCAACTGGTTACCGTCCATCGTAATGCAATAGCCGATGCCCGCCGTATCAAGCCGCAAATACCTATTACCGGGCTTGATGGGATCACCATCCGCGACGAAATCGAATTGGAAAAGCGCATTTGACAAAGCTGTCGCTCGACCGTCGACAGCCCGAGACTATTACTTTGAGCCGTCGGTTCCGCTATCCGCGCCCGCCGCTTCGGCATTTTGTTTTCGCTCGCGCAAGAAACTCTCGCCGATGATCAGTAACACGCCGCCGACGATGGCGTGATCGGCCAGGTTGCTGACATTTGATACCAGGCCGGGTATCTGATAGTGGATGAAGTCGATGACATGGCCGTGTTGCAGTCGATCAATGACATTGCCGATGGCGCCGCCGATAACGATGCCCGTAGCAAGCGGCAGAAAACGCGCGCCCGGCGCGGCGCTGCGAAACTGCCACAGCATGATCCCTATGATTAGGAATGCCAGCAGCAGGAAGACATTGCCCGCCGTCGGCAGGATGCCAAAAGCCGCTCCCGTGTTGGAACTGCGTGTCAATTGGAAGAATGGCGCCAGCGACGGAATCGGCTGGACGCTCTGGTACAACTCTAGATTTTCGACTATCCAGCCTTTGCTGGCTTGGTCGGCCAAGGCCGAAATGATGACTGCCCCGACCAGGATGAACCACTTGCGCATAAGCGCTCCATGATACCAGGATGCCGCTATTGTAGCATCGGATGCCGTGAAAGTAACACGTGACATGTGATGTCGCTCTGGCAGTTTGACAGCCCGGCAAGGCGCGTGCTAGTCTCGTTTGGCTCGAACTCTGCTTGCTCGTATCGTTGCACAAGCTTACTGACCCTTTGTCTTCGCATGGTGAAAGAATGCCAGATTTCGCAAACTGGACGCTGGACGAACAGAAGCGCTTCTGGTTTGGATTGGCGCGCGATGTCATCGAGCTCTGGGGACTCGGCGCTTCGCATTTATCCTGGCTGGGATACAGCAGCAATGCGGTCTTCAAGGTGAGCGCGCCCCGCGGGATATACGTGTTGCGCGTGCATTTGCCGGGACGGGTCCGCGCCGAGTACCTGGCATCCGAGTTGACTTGGCTGCAAAACCTAGGTCTGAATACGGACCTGTTGGCGCCGGCGCCAGTCCCTTTGCAAGAGGACGCGGCAGACCTCCTTTTCGCATCCCTAAGACCAGCGCGTCTGGCGCCGGATGCCGTCCTTTGCAGCCTCTTCAAGTATATCGATGGGGAGAGTAAGTCGGCCAGGGAACTATCCGCCGATGACGTCGGCGCGGTGGGGGCCTATCTGGGACAGCTTCACCGTGAGGGGCAGTTTGAACCGCCGGACGGGTTCATGCGCCCAAGAATGGATGGGGAAGGATTGTTTGGCGAAGAGTCGCCATATTCAGTGCGGGATTCCGTCATAGCGACCACGGCCGAGCAGGCCGATACCTTCGGGCAGGTAGAAAAACGCCTTCGGACCGTGATGGCCGCGATTGACCGCGGACCGGACAGTTTTGGACTCATTCACGGCGATCTGCTCGCGAAAAACATCTTGCACTGCGATGGCCAGCCGGCCGCGCTTGACTTTGAATATTGTGGTTGGGGATATTTTCTCTATGATCTCGCGCCTTTACTTTGGCAACTTAAAGGGGAGCGCCCGGATGATTATCGTCACCTTGAAGAGGCCATGTGGTCGGGCTACAGGTCGAAGACAGGTCTGGACGAGCGCATGCGCGCTCACTTGGAAGTATTGATAGCGGTGCGTCAGCTTGCCTCTTGCCGTTGGTTGCAGGCCAATGCCGGCCATCCTGCGCTGCGCGAGATCGCGCCGAAATTGCTTGAAGACAGGACATCGGAATTGCGCGACTTCCTGAAAACCGGCGTGTTGAAACGGGAGTCGCTCACCTTGTGATAACCCAGCAAGGCTTAAACTTAACATGTTTTCGAGATTGAGTCCGGCCAAGGCAGATGCCTACAAGCTGTATCTTGTATTGTCGGGCATACAGTCATTTGCCATGACCATGGTCTTCACGGTCAATCTTGTCTATCAGGTCAAACAGGTGGGATTGAATCCGCTGCAACTGGTCCTGGTCGGCACCTGCCTGGAACTGACTGCCTTCTTGATGGAGATCCCAACGGGCGTCGTCGCCGATGTTTATAGCCGCCGCCTTTCCGTAATCACAGGCATAGCTCTGCTGGGGCTGGGTTTCGTGGTCGAGGGCAGTTTTCCCGTCTTCGAAGCGCTCTTGATAGCGCAGATTATCATGGGCTTGGGATACACCTTTCTGAGCGGCGCGCAATCGGCCTGGATTGTTGACGAGATCGGGGGGACGCGGGCCTCCGCCGCTTTTCTTAGATCAGCGCAGGTGGCGCAGGTTACAGGCTTCGTCGCTATATTTGTCAGCGTTGCGGTGGCGAGCGTCAGTCTGCAAGTCGCGATCGTGTCGGCGGGCATCATCATGTTAGCGCTGGCGCTGTTCTTGGTCTTGCTGATGCCCGAGGAAGGATTCAAGCGTCAGGAGGCGTCGCAACGAGAGAACTGGACGACGCTCTTCGCTACCTTCCGAAGCGGTCTGCGCCTGGTTCGCCGACGGCGCCTGCTGCTTCTGATCATGGCGGCTACAATCATTCACGGCGCCTTCAGCGAAGGATTCGATCGCTTGTGGACCGCGCATTTGCTGGGTAACTTCACCTTGCCCGCCCTCGGCCAACTGGACGAGATCGTTTGGTTTGGCGTCATAAGCGCTGTAGGCATGCCTTTGAGCCTCCTCGCGATGGAATACATCGGACGGGGGGTCGACATGACCAGCAATCGCTCAGTGACTCTTGCCTTGACCGTTGTTTACGTCGCCATGATCGCGGGTGTATTGCTGTTCACGCTGGGGGAGAGTTTCGCATTGCTGCTGCTTGGACTGTGGATAACTGGCGCCATGCGCGCGATCCGCAATCCGCTTATGGAAGCCTGGATCAACCAGCATACCGAATCCGGCGTTCGGGCCACCGTTTTGTCCATCCAAGGTCAAGCTGACGCCTTCGGACAGATCGCCGGCGGCCCCGTAGTGGGCGCGATCGGGCACTTTTCCTCCGTCCGCATGGCGATAACGATCTCAGCCCTGATGCTGGTACCCATCTTGGGCGTCTTCAGGCGATCATCCCGTCCCAAACGCTAAGGCAGTTGTCGCAATCTTGCCCTTTGCGCTGTAGAATGATCGCGCAAATAACGAAGGGAGATCCCTGCGACCCATGAATAGAAACGCCATGCTCGAAGAACTCAAGAATTTCGACACGCCGTCGATAACCAACGTGGTGGCTACATATCCCGCTTCCCCGCTCTGCCTCGGACTTTACAATCCCTGGAGCGAGAATTGGTACACCGACCAGTCAATTCGCTGCATGTACCCGGAATTGGGCCGTCGGGTCGGTTATGCCGTCACCTGTGTTTATGGCCTGCCCGATCCCGATTTCACGCGGCTCAGCTTCGGCGATGTGCTGGAGGCTTTGGAGGCGGCGCCAGGACCCACGATTCTGGTCATTCAGCAGAAGTTTCCGCCGGAAATCGCGGGGAAAGTCGGCTTGGCGGGCGGCAACATGGTCTCGGCGATGCGCGCGATCGGATGCGTCGGCATGCTGTCAAATGGTCCGTCGCGAGACCTGGATGAGGTGCGCGACATGGACTTTCAGTACCTGCTCAGCGGCGTGACGCCGGGCCATGGCAATATGGCGGTTCACGCCGTAAACGTGCCTGTTTCAGTGGCTGGCATGGACGTTGCGCCCGGCGAGCTGATTCATATGGACGAAAACGGCGCTTGCAAGTTTCCCGCCGATCAATTGGAAGCTGTTCTGAACAACGTGCGCGCTTTGCAGCAGGAAGAATCCGCTCGTATGAAAGCCCTGCAGGCGGCAAAATCGGCGGCGGAACTGCGGGCGATCTTCTCCGGGCATGCCTATGGCGATGACGATGATTCCTAGTCGGGCAGCCTAGCGTCAAATTTCTGTTCATGTGAACTGCGGCGCTCATGCGACAAGCGGGCCTACCATTTTGCCTGAGCGCGACATTCCTGGGATCTTTTATCCGGTTACGCGCCGAGCGGCTCCCCCAATGACAACGCATCGACGTCGCGCGCTGCGCGCCTATTACACCTTTCGCCTGGTCGCTCCCTTCGTTTACACCATGTGGCTGACGGTAGCGACGCTCTACTTTGCCTCCGTCGTTACCAGCGATCCCTTTCGATTGGCCACATTGGCAGTCATGCTGGAAGCGGCGACGCTCCTCTTTGAAGTGCCGACCGGTGTCTTTGCGGACAGCTTTAGCCGCAAGTGGTCGATTGTCATCGGCTATCTCATATGGGGCGGCGGATATCTTCTGCAGGCATTGACCCCCGACTACGGGATCGTTCTATTATCTCAGGCCGTCTGGGGCTTGGGATTCACCTTTGTCAGCGGCGCGCCCGAGGCCTGGCTGGTTGATGAATTGGGCCAGGATGAGGCTTTGCCATTGCTATTGCGCGGATCACAAATAGGGCAGGCGTCCACGGCTGTAGGTATTGTTGTCGCAACAGTTTTGGGGACGATAAACGTTGCCTTGCCAATTGCCGTCGGCGGCATCGCTACGATGCTTCTCGCGCTATTGCTGGGGGTGATCATGCCCGAGAATGGATTCCAGCCGGCGCGGAGAGAAGACACGACGCCCCACGCGCTTGCGGCGACGCTTAAAGCGAGTCTGCGCGAATTAAGACACCGTGCCGCGCTTCGTTCTCTGGTCTTTGTTGGACTGATCATTGGCGTTTCCGTGGGCGGCTATGACGCCTTGTACGCGCCGCACATTTTGCGGAATTATGTCATGCCCTTATTCGAGCCCGTGATTTGGTTTGGCATACTCTTTGGCTGTGTCACCGTACTCAGCATTCCGGTTTTGGAACTGGTGAGACGATGGCTGCAAGCCAGCCGGCAGCGGCGGACAGCGACCATACTTGCTTGGTTTGCGATGGGAACGGTCTTGAGCAATCTCGCCTTTGTCTGGGCGGAAGACTTCTATCTGGTGGCCACTGTCTATTGCCTGGGCCAGACGCTTCGGACCGTCACCAAACCACTTTTCATGGCTTGGATCAACGAGCATACGCCCTCTGCGGTGCGGGCCACCGTGATATCCATGTACTGGCAATCCAACGCCCTCGGGCAGATTCTGGCGGCGCCGGTCTGGGGCGCGCTCGCGAATTTGCTCTCTTTGCGCATTGCCTTGACAGGAGCGAGCCTCTCCCTCGCGCCGGTGGCGCGTATTTATCTCAGTCGGCGCTTCAAGAGCGCTGCGCCTTCATAGTCAGGCGACTGGGTCTTGCGTCAGAAAAAACTGGGGACAGAGCCAAAACCTAAAGCAGGAGGACGACGATGCGAGGGAAATGTGTATTGATCACCGGAGCGACTAACGGCATTGGCAAAGCCGCCGCGCTAGACTTGGCGAAGATGGGCGCCGAAGTCCTGATCGTTGGCAGGGACGAGGTAAAGACGCGTGCGGTTTTGCAGGACCTCGTGTCCTCGAGCGGCAATACCAAACTTGATTTTCTGCTGGGGGATTTGTCTTCGTTCGACGACGTCAGAGCGATCGCGATAGAATATCTCTCCCGCCATGACCGGCTGGATGTTCTGCTCAACAATGCCGGCGCGGCTTTTTCCGAATTCCGGGCGTCGGCCGACGGCTACGAGATGACCTTCGCGCTCAACCACATCAGTTACTATCTGCTGACGCTGCTCTTGCTGGATACTTTGAAGAAAACCGCGGCGGAGCGGGGCGAAGCGCGCATTGTCAATGTGTCGTCAAGCGCGCATTTCTCGGCCCGGGACGGCATTCGTCTGGACAACCTGCGAGATTCCGGCGGATCCGCCGGCTTCCGCGCCTACAGCAATAGCAAATTAGCCAATGTGCTCTTCACCTATCAATTGGCGCGGCGGCTGGAAGGAACCGGCGTTGCCGTGAATGCCCTTCATCCCGGTTTCGTCAACACAGGCTTTGGGCACAATATGAAGGGCATTACCGGTCTGGCTGTCAAGGTTTTGCAGAGGCTGATCGCCCGGACGCCCGAAAAAGGCGCGGAGACGCTGGTTTACCTGGCCTCGTCATCAGAGGTGGCCGGCCTTACTGGAAAGTACTGGAAAGACAAAACCCAGGAACGTTCCAGCGAGATCTCTTACGATCGAGAGCAGCAGCGGCGGCTGTGGGAATTCAGCGCGGCTATCACCGGCGTTGAATGAGCCGGAATCTGTCTCAGTAGTACCAAGAAATCAATGAGAAACAACCACATTTATAGCGAGAGTTTTGGATCTGATCCAAATCCCGCTATTAGCGCTCCTCCTCTCCATTGCAATGGAGAGGAGGCTGGGGGGAGAGTGTAGTGGTTCTATAAAACTGGACACTTATTCCCAGAAATAGAGGGAGGGTTTTGGTACCACTGCGCCTCGTATTCTGCCGGCGTCAGGTAGCCTAAGGCACTG